>PLXW01000030.1 GCA_003151595.1 Myxococcales bacterium | reverse complement strand
CGGTCATCGGGCCGGGGCGCGAGCGGATCGAGATCCAGATTCGCACCAGCGAGATGCATCGCGTGGCCGAGCGAGGCATCGCCGCGCACTGGAAGTACAAGGAGATCGGCGGCGGGATCGCCGACAGCGACGCGCAGCGCTTCGGGTGGCTGCGGCAGCTCGTGGAGTGGCAGAAGGAGCTGAAGGACCCGGCCGAGTTCCTCGAAGGGGTGAAGATCGATCTCTTCCAGGACGAGGTCTACGTCTTCACTCCGAAGGGGGACGTGCGCGTCTTTCCGCGCGGCGCGACGCCGATCGATTTCGCCTTTGCGATCCACTCGCAGCTCGGTGAGCACGTCACCGGCGCGCGCGTGAACGGCAAGCTCGAGCCGCTCCGCTACAAGCTCCGCAACGGCGACGTCGTCGAGGTCGTGTCGTCGGCGAATCAGCAGCCGTCGAAGGACTGGCTCGAGTTCACCGGGACGACGCGCGCGCGCGCCAAGATCCGGACGTTCCTCCGCGCCGAGCAGAGGCAGAAGTCGTTGCGCCTCGGGCAGGAGCTCCTCGAGCGCGAGATGCAGAAGGCGGGCGTGTCGCTCAACCGCCTGATGAAGAACGACAACGAGGTGCGAAAGCTCCTCGAGCATCTGCGCATCGGCACCACCGAAGAGATGCTGATCGCGATCGGCTACGGCCGGCTCGACGCCGAAGACGTGCGCAAAGCCGTCGCGCCCGACACCGACGATGGCGCGAAGTCGACCCCGCCCGAGCAGATTCGCGAGAGCAAGCTCGCCGGGCTCGTTCGCAAGGTCATCAAAGGGGGCGACGATGGCGGCATTCGCCTCAACGGGATCGACGACGTTCTCGTCCGCTACGCCAAGTGCTGTAACCCTCTCCCGGGCGACGACATCCTCGGGTTCATCACGCGCGGGCGCGGGGTCACGATTCACCGGCGCGGGTGCTCGAAGGCGTTCGACACCGATCCCGACCGTCGGGTCGAGATCAGCTGGGACACGAAGGCGAAGATCAACCGCGCGGTGCAGCTCCGCGTGGTGACGGCGAACCGTCCGGGGATCCTGGCCACCGTGGGATCGACCTTCAGCGCGCAGGGGATCAACATCAGCGAAGCGAACTGCCGCGCCGGCGACGACGGGCGCGCGGTGAACGTGTTCACGTTCGTCTGCTCCGATCTCACGCAATTGAAGAGCGTGATGCGGGCCCTGCAGAAGGTGCAGGGCGTGGTCGCCGTCGAACGGGCCTAAGGACGCGCACCTCGGGAGACGTGCTAGAGCAGCGCCCATGCGGGTGACGATCATTGGCGCCGGGCTCGCCGGGTGTGAAGCGGCGTGGCAGCTGGCCGAGCGTGGGATCGACGTCACGCTGGTCGAGCAGAAGCCGCTCGCGCGGACGCCGGCGCAGACGAGCGACAAGCTCTGCGAGCTGGTGTGCTCGAACTCGATGCGCGGAGCGGCGCTGGTGAACGCGGTCGGGCTCCTCAAAGAGGAGCTGCGGCGCGCGGGGTCGCTCATCATGCGCTGCGCCGAAGAGACGAAGGTCCCGGCCGGCGGCGCGCTGGCGGTCGATCGCGAAGAGTTCGCGGCGCGCGTGACGCAGGTGATGCAGAGCCACCCGCGGATCACGATCGAAGCGCGCGTGGTGGAAGCGATTCCGGAAGGCACCGCCGAAAACCCTGTGATCCTCGCCACCGGCCCGCTCACGGGCGATGCGTTGGCCGCGGACCTGGCGCGCATCGTCGGCGCCGAGCACCTCGCGTACTACGACGCCATCGCGCCGATCATCAGCGCCGACTCGATCGCCTGGGAGAAGGTCTTCAAGCAGTCGCGCTGGGGCAAGGGGGGAGTCGAAGCGGCAGAAGGGGAGCAGCTCGACGCGACCGCGCTCGGCGACGAGGCGTATGTGAACTGCCCGTTCGACAAGGAGCAGTACGACGCCTTCGTGAGCGCCATCGTCGGCGCCGAGAAGGTGAACCCGCGCGCGTTCGAAGAGACGAAGTACTTCGAAGGGTGCCTGCCGATCGAAGTGATGGCGTCGCGCGGGCCGATGACGCTCTCGTTCGGTCCGATGAAGCCGGTGGGGCTCACAGATCCGAAGACCGGGAGGCGCCCGCACGCGGTGGTGCAGCTTCGCCCCGAGGACGGCGCGATGACGGCGTACAATCTCGTCGGCTTCCAGACACGCATGACGTACGGCGAGCAAGCGCGCGTCTTCCGGATGATCCCGGGGCTAGAGGAGTGCGAGATCCTGCGGTTCGGGAGCGTCCACCGGAACACGTTCGTGAACGCGCCGGTACTCCTCGACGAACGCATGCAGCTCCGCGCGCGACCGAACGTGTTCCTCGCCGGGCAGGTGACCGGGGTCGAGGGGTACGTCGAGAGCTGCGCGTGCGGCCTTCTCTGCGCGGTGATGCTGGCGCAGGCGCTGAAGGGGGAGGCGATCACGCCGCCGCCCGAGTCGACCGCGCTCGGCGGGATTCGCACGCACCTGTCGCGACCGCAGCCGAGCTTCCAGCCGTCGAACATCACGTGGGCGTGCTTGCCGCCGCACGAGAATCGGAAGCTGAAGAAGCGCGATCGTTATGGCGCGCTGGCGGAGAGGGCGCTCGTGGGGATCGATGCGTGGCTGGCGAGTGCGCCGCTCGCGTCGGTGTCGCGAGGCGTGGTGGCTGCGACGTAGTCGTCGACGCCAATGACCTCGATGCCGACGTGCGCGACGTCGGCGTTGACGCGGACCAGGTCGGCATCGACGTCTCGACGGGCTCGCCGAGGTGTAGCGGGCGAAAGGGAACACCCCGCTGGCGCTCGCCACGTTCGACCGCGCCCTCGCCGCGCGCGAGAAGGCGCTGGGCCCCGCGCATCCGGACCTGGCCGACACACTGACCGGGATCGGCGAGACATGGCTCGACGCAAGGAAGCCCTCGCGCGCGCGAGCGCCGCTGGACGCGTGCGCTCGCGCTGCGCGAAGCGAACCCGGGTGATCCCTATGACCTGGGGAAGACCCGGTTCGCGCTGGCGAGGGCGCTGGCGCCGACCGATGCGATTCGAGCGCGCGTCGTCGCCGAGAAGGGTGACCTCGCGGATGCGGGCCCCCGTGGCGAGCCGAAGGGGAGAGAGGTCGCGGACTCCACGCTCCCGCTCGCTGCGCGACTCTCGACTTGGAGCACGCCTTGCTTCACTTGAGAGGAGGAGCTGCGCTCTGGTCGCGCTCCGCACTCGAATGAAGGTCAAAGCGCAGGGATTTCTCAACGCCGCGGAGTACATCCAGGAGACGTACGGGCGCGACAGTCTTGCCAAGGTGCTGCGCGCTTGCAGTGATGACGTGCGCGAGCACTACACGTCTCTGATCGCGATCGACTGGCAGGAGCTCGACGAGCTCTGCGAGTTCATCGAGACGGCGGAGACCATTCTCGAGCAGCCTGCGGGGAAGCTCGCGGAGGCGATCGGCGCGGCGGGCGCGCGCGCGAACTTGAAGGGGACGCTCCTTCGCGCCGCCTTCTACCTCGGCAAGCCCGAGTACTTGATGAGGCGCGTCGCCGGCATCTGGCGGCAGTTCAACGACGAAGGGACCATGACGGTCCAGGACATGACCGATCACGACGTGAAGCTCGAAGTGACCGGCGTGACGAATCCGCGCGCGTCGTTCTGCTGCGTGCTCACGGGGTGGTGCTTCGAGATGACGCGCGCGCTCGGGATCAAGGACGGCCGCGCGACGCACATTCAGTGTCGCGCGCGCGGCGGGAAGCGGTGCCTCTGGGAAGTGCGCGGGCGGATCGTGCCGAGGGCGTGAGTCTCACGCCCTGGCGAAGAGCCCTGCGCACTCCACGTGAGGCATGACCCCGAGCGATGCTGCGTCGGCCGCGAACGATTCGACGGCGACTTGAAGCGGATCGCTCGTGAACTCGATCTTGCCCCAGGCCTCGTCGAACCAGGCGCGCTTGCCGGCGTTGGTCGTGAGGTGCTGGATGGCGTCGTAGGCTTCGGTGCGGGCGGTCTCGGGATCGCGGCGCGCGCGATCGATCTCGTCGGCGATGGCGGCGGTGAGTCGAGCCGCGTCGCCAGCGCGCGCGCGAAGGAACGCGCCGCGCGCGACGACGAGGGCGCTGGCGAACTGCCCCTTCGGCCACAGATCGCGCTCGTCGACCAGGCGCGTCGCGCCGAGCTCGCGCACGAACCGCGTGGCCCAAGGCTCCGGCAACCACGCGCCGTCGATCCGTCCCTTCATCATCTGCGCGCGAATGTCGGACGCGGCCAGCGCGTGCATCGTCACGTCGCCTCCGCGCGTCGTGGCGTCGAGCCCGTGCGCGCGCAGGTACTTCCGGAGCGACACGTCTTGCGTCGAGCCGAGCTGCGTCACCGCCAGCGCCTTGCCGTGAAGACCGGCCGCGGTCGTAGCGTTCGATTCGCGCGACACGACCAGCGACGCACCGCCCGACGCGCACCCGGTCGTCACGCGAAGCGCGTCGGGGCCGTGATGCGCCACCGCGATGACGAGCGGCGCAGGCCCGCTCACGCCGAAGTCGATCGCCAGCCCGCCAAGCGCCTCCACCACGCGCGGCCCCGCGCGAAAGACGCGCGACTCGACCCGCACCGGCGCCAGCGCCTTCGCGATGCGCCCGGAAGCGAGACCGGCCAGCACCGGCGCGTGCGTCAGGTTCGACAGGAGCCCGATGCGTATGACGCCCGTGTCGCCCGCCGGATCGGCGCACGCGGAAGACAGCAGCGCCGCGCCCGCGCCGGCCAGGAACGTGCGTCGCGAGATCACGCGGCCCCGCGATCGCGTCGCGCGAGGACCGGGAGCGATCGCGCGTGGAGCCCGCACTCCGTCTTGTTCGACCACGCCCAGCGCCCCGCACGCTCGTCCTCGCCGTCGCGAACCGCGCGAGTGCACGGCTCGCAGCCGATCGATTTGAAGCCGCGCTCCTTCAACGGATGCTCCGGCACGCCGTGCGTTCGCATGTACGTCTCGACGTCGCGCGCGGTCATCGTCGCGACGGGGTGCACCTTGAGCGGCTCGCCGTCGGACGCCAGCAAGATGGGGACGTTCGCGCGCGTCTCGCTCTGATCGCGGCGCAGCCCCGAGACCCACGCCTCCGCGTCGGCCTTCAGCGGCGCGAGCGGATCGACCTTGTTGTGCGCGCAGCAGAGATCCGGGTTGGTTCGCTGGATGTCCTCGCCGTGCGTCTGCACGAACGCGGCGCGCGCGATCTTCGGGCGGACGACGAGAAGCGTGAGCCCGAGCTGCTCGACGAGCTCGTCGCGGTAGCGGAGCGTCTCTTCGAACAGGAACCCGGTGTCGATGAAGACGACCGGGAGCTTACCGGCGACGCGGCTCCACAGATGGAGAAGCACGCCGCTCCCCGCGCCGAACGACGATGTGAAGAGGAGCTTCGTCCCGTAACGCTCGACGGCGTACGCCAGACGCGCCTCGGGGCTCGAGCGTTCGAGCTCCGCGTTCTCGTGCACGAGATCGATTTCGTCTACGCCGCGCATTCGCCTGCGCCGATCGCGATCTGAAATCCGCTCGTCTGACCGATGTCCGATTCATCGCCCGCCGCAGGAGGGCCGAGCACTGACGCAAGCGCTTCGACGACGCGCTTCGGATCGACGCGATGGAAGAACGTGGCGGGAGTCTCGTTCTTGGCGTGATCCGACTCGAACAGCTGCAAGAGCCCGACGACCGCCTCGGGGACACGCCGCGCGATGATCTTCACGACCTGACGCCCGAAGCGCGCGCCGTTCTCGTCGATGCCGCCGCCGAGGTGAAGCTGGTACATGGGAACCGTGAGGCCGTTGTTCGTCTTGGCGGCGCCGTGAAAGCCGAGGTCGGCCACGTGGTGCTGGCCGCAACTGTTGGGGCAACCGGAGATCTTGATCGTCGTGTCTGCGAAGGCGGCCAGCGCGCGCGCGTCGCTCTCGCCGATGCGATCGGTGATGGCGCGCGCCAGCGATCGCGATCCGGTGACGGCGAGGTTGCAGGTCTCGGCGCCGGGGCACGACGTGACGTCGCGCGCCGTGCCGCGATCGAGCTCCGCGAGATCGAGCGCCGCGAGCTCGCGGTGAAGGGCAGGGAGGGAGCGCGTGTCGACCCACGGGATGACGAGGTTCTGATCGATCGACAGGCGAACGCTCCCGTCGCCGAAGCGCGCGGCGATCGACGCGAGCGCGCGGAGCTGAGTCGACGTCACGTCGCCGAGCGGCAGGCGAACGTAGACCGCGCTGAACCCGGCTTGCTTCTGCGCGAACGTCGCCGACGCTTTCCACGCGAGATACCCGGCGGCGCGCGGCCCTGCTTCGACGACGGGCGGCGCCGGAGACACCGCGGGCTGCGGCGCTTCCACGATCTCGGCGAGCGCCTCGGCGTCGACCGCGTCACGCTGCGTCTGGTACGCGGCGCGAAACGCGGGCTCGCCAAGCTTGCGGAGCACGTACTTGAGGCGCGCGCGCGCTTTGTTGTCGCGATTCCCGAGCGCGTGGAAGAGGCGCACGACCGACTCGGCGACGCGCGAGATCTCTCCGGCGCGAACGAACTCGTGGAGCACGATGGCCGCTTGCGGCGAGGTCGACAGACCTCCGGCCGCGAGCACCTTGAACCCGCGCTCGCCGTCCTTCACCTTCGCCACGAACCCGATGTCGTTGATCGCGCCCATGGCGCAGTCGTCGCCGCACCCGCTGAACGCGATCTTGAACTTGCGCGGCAAGCTGCTCGACAGCGGGTGCCGCAGGAGCATCCGCGTGAGCGCCTCCGCGTACGGCGTCACGTCGAACGCCGCGCCGTCGCACACGCTCGCCACCTCGCACGCCGTCACCGTGCGCACGGAGTTGCCGCATGCCTCGCGCGTCGTCAGCCCCGCCTCGTCGAGCAGGCGCATCGCCGTCTCGACGTCCCTCATCTGGATGAAATGGAACTGCACGTTCTGCCGCGTGGTCACGTGCCCGAAGCCGCGCGAGAACCTCTCGCCAACCTGCGCGAGCGCCTCGAGCTGCACCGGATAGAGCCGCCCGAAGGGGATCTTCACGCGGATCATCTGCACGTCCGTCTGCCGCTGGCCATACACGCCACGAAGCAGACGGAACGCGCGGAACTGCTCGCTCGTGATGGCGCCGCTCTCGAACTGCGAGAGCATCTCCACGAAGGTATCGACATCCCTCGGGTCCGAGAATCGCGGCAGGAACGCTTCGGCGGACATGGGTTTACTCCGCGGACGCCGAGCTCGCCTGCCCATCGTGCGTGGCGAGGTAGCCGAGCATGCGAAGCGACGCGGTGAGCGCGCTCACCCCGCCTTCGAGCGAGACCTTGCTCGTATCGATCGTGATCTCGGCCGAGAGCGGCTCCTCGTACGGATCGTTCACGCCGGTGAACTGCGCGATCTCGCCGGCCAGCGCCTTCTTGTAGAGCCCCTTCACGTCACGCTTGATGCACTCCTCGAGCGGCGGAGCTACGTGTACCTCGACGAACTCGCCGATCTGCTTTCGCGCCGCGTCGCGCGCCTCGCGGAACGGCGAAATGGCAGCGACGAGAACGACGACGCCGTTTCGCGCGAGCAAGTGCGCGACGAACGCGATGCGCGCGATGTTCGTGTCGCGATCTTCGCGCGAGAAGCCAAGCCCCTTCGACAGGTGCGTGCGCACGACGTCGCCGTCGAGGATCTCGACCTTCCTCCCTTGGGCGCGCAGCTGCGGAATCAGCGCCTCGGCCAGCGTCGACTTCCCGGCGCCCGACAACCCCGTGAACCACACCACGAACCCGCGCTCCTGCTTGGACATCGTCAGTCTCCTCTTCGTCGTCTCGTCTTCGATGGTCTTCGTTCGTCTTGGGATTCGCGCGATCAGCTGGCTGCTGCGCGATAAGCGGCGCCGAGGATCTCGGCGACCTCGGGGCGCGAGAACTCGACGGGCGGAAGCTCGCCCTTCGAAAGGAGCTCACGCACGCGCGTCCCGGAGAGGATCAGGTGCGAAGACTCGGGGTGCGGGCACGTCTTCAGCGACGCGACCTGGCCGCAGGCGTTGCACCAGAAGCTGTGCTCGAAGAAGAGCGGAGTGATCTCGAGCTCGCCCGGCGCGATCTCGTCGAAGATCTTCTGCGCGTCGTACGTCCCGTAGAACTTCCCGACACCGGCGTGATCGCGCCCCACGATGAAGTGCGAAAAGCCGTAGTTCTGCCGAGCGACGGCATGGAGCACGGCCTCGCGCGGACCGGCGTAGCGCATCGCGAAGGGGAACACCGAGAGGAGCGCGCGATCGGCGGGGAAGTACTTCGAGAGGAGCGTCTCGTAGCAGCGCATGCGGACGTCGGCCGGCACGTCGTCCCCCTTCGTCTCGCCGACGAGCGGGTGAACCACGAGCCCGTCGGCGATCTCGAGCGCCGAGCGGAGCAGGTACTCGTGCGCGCGGTGGATCGGGTTGCGCGTCTGGAAGGCGACGGTGCGCCGCCATCCGCGCGCCGTGAGGAGCGCGCGGAGCTCGGATGGGTCGCGATGATGAAGCGGGAAGCGGCGCTCGATCGTGCGACGGGCGAGCGTGATCGCCCCGCCGATGCCGAGCGCATCGCCGCGCGACTGCAGGTACGCCACGCCCGGGTGGCTGGCGTCGGTCGTCTTGTAGACCTCGCGCGCTTCACGCTCCGGCTCGAGCTCGAACACGTCCTCCACGGCGATGGTTCCGACGGGCTCGCCGGAGGCCTCGACCAGCGAGGCCTCCTCTCCGACGCGGAGCGAGCGCGCGCGCTCGCGCGGGGCGGTGAGCGTGATGGGGATGGAGAAGACGGCGCCGTTGGCCAGCCGCATGTTCGTTATGATGGAAGCGTAGTCGTCGTGCCCGACGAATCCGCGCAGCGGCGAGAACGCCCCCGTGGCGATCAGCTCGGCGTCGGCCGAAGTCCGCGCGTCGAGCGGGATGGGGGTCAGGCGAGCCGCTCTTGCCAGCACTTCCTGCGCTTCGCCGTCGGTCACGAGGCGATCGACCAGCGTTCCGCCATGAGGCCTGACGCCGATTGGTTGGGCGCCGCGAGGGCGTGTTACGTTGGCCGCAGACGGTTCGCCGTTGTTCGATATGGTGTTCATCGTGTCCAAGATAATGGAGGACGATGTGGCGGCGCGCAAGCAGGACGTACACAAGGTGAAGAAAAAGAGCGACGCGGAGGGCTCCGCGACGGCGGAACCACGTTCGTCCCGCGAGCGCCCGCTGGCCTCTCCGGGAGACGACGTGGGCGCGGCCGAGATGGGGAGGCGCGTGGCCGATCAGCTGCGGGAGCGGCGCCGCACCCGCGGAATGTCGCTCGACGATCTGGCCCGCGCCTCGGGCGTGAGCCGCGCCGCGCTGTCGCAGGTCGAGACGCACAAGTCGAACCCGACCCTGGGGCTCTTGTGGAAGATCGCCGTGGGGCTGGGCGTGCCGATGTCCGAGCTGATCGGCGAGCGGCGCGCGGGCGCGGCTGTGCTGCGCCGTGGGGACGCGCAGGTCCTGCGATCGCTCGACGGAAAGCTGGAGAGCCGGCCGCTGACCCCCGCGGGCGCGTCGCCGTTCGTCGAGCTCTACGAGCTTCGCCTCTCGGCGCGATCGACGCACTCGTCGGAAGCGCACGCCGCAGGGACGCGTGAGCTTCTGGTCGTGCTCACGGGAACCGTGCGCCTTCGCGTGGGCGACGAGGTCCACGATCTCGCCGCCGGCGACTCCATCGCCTTCGCCGCCGACCGCCCGCACTCGTACGAGAACCCCAGCGCCTCCGACTCGCGGTACCACAACGTGATCGTGTACGAGCGCTGAGCCGTCGTTCGTGCCTTGACGCAAGCAGGTTGTCCTGTAAAACGAATGCGTGTTCGTGATTACGAATCCTTTCGCGCGCCCCGCCGCGACCGCGATTGAAGCGCCCCCTGGCATCGCCAGCGGCGGGACCAGCATCGCCCTCGACCACGTCACCGTGGCTTACGGGGCCGCGTCCACCCTCGCTCTGACCGACGTTTCACTGCGGATCGCGCCGGGCGAGTTCGTCTGCCTCCTGGGTCCGTCGGGGAGCGGCAAGTCGACGATCTTGAACGTCGTCGCCGGTCTCGTGAAGCCCGTCCGCGGTTCGGTCGCCGCCGGCGGTTCCCAGATCAAGGGGCCCGGGCCGGAACGCGCCGTCGTTTTTCAGGACGCGGCGCTGTTCCCGTGGCTGACGCTGAGACAGAACGTCGAGTTCCCGCTCCGCGTGAAGGGGGCCTCTGCGGCGACGCGCACAGCGAAGAGCGAGAGCCTCCTCCGGCTCGTTCACCTGTGGAAATTTCGCGACTCCTACCCCCACGAGCTGTCGGGCGGAATGCGCCAGCGGGGCGGGATCGCGCGCGCGCTGGCCAACGATCCGGCGGTGCTCCTGATGGACGAGCCGTTCGCCGCGCTCGATGCGCAGACGCGCGAGATCCTGCACGGTGAGGTGGAGCGGATCTGGGCGGCGACGAAGAAGACGATCGTTTTCGTGACGCACAACGTCCGCGAGGCGGTGCGCCTCGCCGATCGCGTCGTGCTCCTCGGGACCCGCCCCGGGCGAATCCTCGAAGAGCGCACGATCGATCTCCCGCGCCCGCGCGGTGCGAACGACGAAGCGGTGGCGCGGATCGCGGCGGACATCGCTCGTCGGATCGCGCACGAGGTCGAAAAAGTGGCGAGTGAGGAGGCCGACGATGCGCACGGTGCGGACGATCGCGTTCAGCGCAGTGGTGATCGCGCTGTGGGCACTGCTCACTAGTCGCGGTTCGCCACTGCTCCCCGGCCCTGCGGCCGTGACGCGCGCGCTCTTGTCGTCGGTGGCCGACGGGACGCTGCCGGCCGCGATCCTGAGGACGTTGGCGCGACTCGGCGTCGGTTACGTCGTCGCGCTCGTGATCGGCGTGCCGCTCGGCGTGGCCCTGGCGCGCGTGCGCTTCGTGAAGGAAACGCTCGGGCCGATCGTGCTCGGGATGAGCGCGGTCCCGTCGATCTGCTGGCTGCCGCTGGCGATCCTCTGGTTCGGCCTGTCGGAGCTGGCGATTCAGGTCGTCGTGGTGTGCGGTGCGGTCCTGCCGATCGCCATCGCGACGGAGAGCGCGGTCTCGCAGGTCCCGCCGTCGATCGATCGCGCGGCGCGCACGATGGGGGCGCGAGGGACGCGGCTTCTTCTGACGGTGACGCTCCCCGCGGCGCTCCCCGGGATCCTGGCGGGCGCGAAGCTCGGATGGACGTTCGCGTTGCGATCGCTCATGGCGGGCGAGCTCCTGTTCGTCTCGGGCGGGCTCGGGCAGATGCTGGAAACGGGGCGCGATCTCGGCGACACGGCGCTCGTCGTGGCCATCGTGCTCGTGATCGTCGTCATCGGTCGCGCGAGCGAGGTGTTGCTGTTCGGTCGCGTCGATCGTTTGATCGCGCGGCGCTGGGGAACGGCATGAGCGGCGAGGAGAATCCGATGAGCGTGGTCGAAGGCGTGCGCGCGATTCGGCGCGGCAAGGTGTGGCTCGTCGGTGCCGGACCGGGAGATCCGGATCTCCTGACGGTGCGCGCCGCGCGCGTGATCGCCGGGGCGCGCGTCGTGGCGTACGACGAGCTCGTCCCGAAGGCCGTCCTCGATCTCGCGCCCGCGGACGCCGAGCGCATCCCCGTCGGTCGTCGCGCGCGCGGTTGCCGGCATCACGAGGCGCGCATTCATCCCGTCGTGATCGAGCGCGCGCTCGCGGGCATCGACGTCGTGCGCGTGAAGTGCGGCGATCCGTATATCTTCGGTCGCGGTGGCGAAGAGGCCGAAGAGCTCGACGCGGCGCGCGTTCCGTTCGAAGTGGTCCCGGGGGTTTCGGCGGCGCTCGGCGCAGCGGCGTCGGCGCGCGTCCCGCTCACGCACCGCGATTGCGCGTCGTCGGTGACGTTCGCCACCGCGCACTTGAAGGGGCCCGACGGCGAAGACGACGGCGGCGCGGAGCTCGTGGCCTCGTTGCCTCCGCACGGGACCGTCGTTCTCTACATGGGGCTCGGCACGCTCGATCGCACGATGGCGGCGATTGCCCGCGTTCGCGGCGCAAACCTTCCGGCCGTCGCGATCGCGCGGGCGACGTGGGAAGACGAGCGCGTCGTGTTCGGCACCCTGGCGACGCTCGGCGATCGCGTGCGCGAAGCGGGGCTCCCGGCGCCGGCGATCGTGATTCTCGGCGAGGTCGTCGCGCGCGCCGTGCCGCGCGATGCCGATCGTCGCGTGGAGACGCGCGCCGATCTCGCGCGGCTCATCCCTCTCGCGATCGCTCTTTGAGCGCGGTCACGAGCTCCGCGAACCGCGACTCGAACGGCGTCCCGTCGGCGCGCCATCGATCGCGAAGCGCCCGCGCCGCGTCGATCCACTCGCGCTCAGGCAGCGCGTGCTCCAGCACTTCGCGGAGCAGACGCGCCAGCGCCGGCGACTCGCCCGACGTCGAGATGGCGATCGCCACCGCGCCGCGCCGAACGACCGCGCCTCCGTAGGCCGACGCGTTCTTCTTGTCGTCCACCGCGATCACGAACGTCTTCCGCGCGTCGCCCGCGTCCGCGACGCGCCTCTGCACCTCGGCGTCGCCGGTCGACGCCAAGATCAGCCACGCGCCGTCCGCGTCCGCTTCTTCGAACCCGCGCGGCTCCCACCGCACGGCGCGCGCGGCGGCCAGCGCTCTCACCGCCTCGGTCGCCTCCGGAGCCACGACGCGCACGCGCGCCTTCGCCTCCACCAGCTCGGCGATCTTCCGCTCGGCGACCTTTCCGGCGCCGACGACGAGCACGTCGCGCCCTTCCAGCTTCAGGAAGATTGGGTGAAGCGGCGCTTCGCTGTCACGCCCGGTCATGCGCGTGGCTTAGCGCACGAACGGCCCTCACGCCCGCGCGCGATTTGCGCCCCGTTTCGCGGCCCCTCTCCCCTCGAGCTCGAAGTCGATCCCCGCATCGCCGAGGCGCTTGGCGGTGGTGGCGATCGCGAGCTCGCCAATGTCGCCCCCGAAGAACGTTCGCCCCGCGCGGGCCGCTGCTTCGAGCGTGGTGCCCGAACCACAGAACGGATCGACCACCAGCGCGCCCGGCTCGCTCGCGGCGCGCACGATGCGATCGAGGAGCTTCAGCGGCTTCTGCGTGGGGTAGCCGGTCGTCTCGCGGCGCAGCGGCGTGTTGGCGACCATCGCCGGGCAGTCGGTCCACACGCTCCCGATCGCGCGCCCGACGTCGGCGTAGTAGCGGTACGTGCGCCCGCCGATCGTCCGCTCGCGGAAAGCGCGACCGTCGGCGTCCTTCTTCGTGAAATGCATCGACAAGCTCGTGCGGGCGAACGGCGCGCGCATCACGGGATCGCTCGCGTTCCACACCGGATCTTCGCCCGCCGCGTAGACGAGGATCGTCTGGTGCGTGACGCCGAGACCGCGCCGCCCCTTCGCGCCGTTGCCCGGGACCCAGATGATCTCGCCGAGGAACGACGCGCGATCGAAGGCGGAGTCGCAGATCGCCTTCGCTTCGTGCACGGCGCGATGATCGAGGTGAAGCCACATCGTGCCGCGCGACGACAGGCACGCGCGCGCGGCTCGAATGCGCGGCTCGAGCCACGCGAGGTAAGCGTCGATCGACGGCCATCGATCGTCGTACGCCACGGGGCCATCGGCGCGGCTCTCGCTCGCCTTGGTGCGCGCACCGAACGTCGTCCCGACGGCGAACGGCGGATCGAGGTAGGCGAGCTGCGCGCTGGCAGAGACCCGTCGCGCGAGATCGATCGCGTCGCCGCGCACGAGCCGGTTCACGGCTTCATTCCGTTCGATCGCGCTCCGCCGCCGCTGCGCGCGTCGTCGGCCGCTTCGCCGTCGCCCCGCGGCGTCATGAGCTCCATCGCCAGCGACGCGTCGTCCTCGCGCACGAGATCGCGCGCGCGCATGGCCGCGCGGTTCGCGTCGCGGATCCACGGACGCGCCGGCCCGGTCGGTTCGCAGCCGCGCGCCATCTCGTCGTCGTCGCAGCCGGTTCGCACGTGAAGGTGATCGTCGTGCTCTTCGGCGGGAGGGCCCGGTTGCAAGAGGACGTGCTCGGCGCGGAGCAACGTCTCGGTCGGCTCGCCGCGCGCGCGCGCCCATTCGATGAGCATTCCTTGAACGGCCTTGCTCGAGAAGATCCACTCGATGCGCGCTTCGCTGTCTTCCACGAGCGCCTTCACGAGCAGCCACGTGCGCGCCACGTCGAGGCGCAAGAAGCGTTGATGCTCTTCGTCCCACCCGAGGCCGTCCGAATCGAAGCGCACGAACCCCGGGCTCGCGACCGGCGCGCCGCTCAGCGTGGTCGCGAAGAGGAGCAGGTCGACGTCGTGCCCCGTGCGATGCGACATGTGCCGCGAGATCTCGCCGCCGGTTCGCGCCGACAGGTCGCCGACCACGAGCGGCGGGCCCGGCCGCTCGAGCGACACCCGGAGAGCAGCGCGCTCGAGCGCACCGACGAACCGCGGCGTCGCCCAGTGACGATCGTTGGCGCGCAGCCAGCGGACCCCGGGCGCATCCTTCGGCAGCTCGATCGGGTTCGTGAGCACGCCACGGTGCGGCATACCGATCGACCCTGACATCCCAGGCGTGAGCGGCGACGGCGTCCGCGTGCAGGCGACCGACGCGAGTGCGACGAGGGCGAGAGCGGGAGTGAGGTGCGACGCCTTCACGATCTTTCAAAGCAAACTAGCAAGGATCGGCCGGCGCATACGACTTTGCGCGCTTCGATCTCCTCGTCGGTATGACGCGCACGACTCCGTAAGAGCCGCAGCGCGTCGCTCGATGACGCAGCGATCCAGCACACACTGGAGCCGGGCCGGGACCTGGCGACCCAAACGGAATGACGCGCGACTGTCATCGAAAAGTTCCGCTCTCGAGCTTGCGCGATCGTTGATCGCAAAGGAGTATGGCGCTCCCGCGCGATCTCGCGCGGCGCTCGATTCGAGCGAGACACGACGTGTGAAGAGCAGCGAAACGTGAAGAGGGTGGGACCGACCATGGCGATGCAAGCGACGCGAGCACTCGAAGTGACCGACATGACCAGCGGCACCTTTGCCACTGAGCGGCCGCACGACGCGATCGACGACGCCCACCGTCTGGCCTGCGAGATCGAGCGACTCCTCGCGCCGTTCACGGACGAGAGCGGCGCGCGCGAGCCGTACGGCCGCAAGATCGCCCGCGCCATCACGCGCAGCCTCATCGATCAGCTCTCCGACCTCTCGCGCGACAACCGCCGAACCAAGCTCGGCTGAGCGTTCAGAGCTCGCCGCGGCGCGGGAGGAACCCCGCCACGCGCGCTTCGATCGTCTTCACGGCCGCTTGCATGTCGTACGACGCGGCGAGCCCGAGCTTCCCTTCGATGCGCGTCAGGTACCCCTGATCGACGAACGCCATCTGCGCGTTCTCGAACAGCGGGCGGCTCACCGCCTCGCGTCGCTCGATCTCGCCGGCGAGGAACATCCGATCGCCGAGTGAGATGGCGCGCTTCACGAGATCCTTCGGCGGAAGCGGGCCCTTGAGGAGCGGCGCCAGCCCGCGCGCGGCGACGCGGTACCCCTCGACGAACGTGCGCACGATCTCCGCGTAGAGGAGGACGTTCGTGCGCGCGTCGCCTTCCGCGAGCGCGATCGTGTCGCCGCTGCGCGTGATCTCGCCGTCGGCTTCCATCGCGGAGATCGTCTCGTCGAAGATCTGATCGAACGGCGCGTCGGCGCGGAACTGGAACTCGTACTTGAAGAGGCGCGACAGGGCCTGCACGCGCTCGCGGAGATCGGTGACCGACAGCGGTGAAGGGGAGGCGACGAGCGGCGTCGCGATCATCGCGCGCGACACGAAGAAGTGGACCACGATGTTCTTCGACAGATCGAGCGACAGGCGCGCCTCGTCGGGGACCACATAGATCGCATCGGGCCCAGGGCGCGCGTTCTTCTTGTTCCACTTCCCATCGTGCGTTCCGCTCGGGTCGCCCGGCGTTCGCACGACGAGGTTCCCCGCGCGCACGAAGAGCTCGCACGCTTCGCGGACGGCATCGACCCGGATCGCGCGCACGTCGCCGGGCGACGACAGCGACGGGGTGAACCGCGCGCCGAAGCGAAACAGGATCGACGCGAGCCGCTCGCACGCCTCCACCAGATCGGCGTGAGGCATCCCGCGCTTGCCGTGCGTGAGCAGCGCCATCGCCACCAGTGCGCCGGGAGTCACCGCGGTCACGCGGTTGATCTCGTTCATCGCCAGGTACGCGAGCCGCGTCACGAGCGCGCGGCGCTTGGGCGGAGCGAGCTTCGTGTCGCCGTCGATCGTCGCCTTCGGATCGACCTCGCGGAGCACGTCGCGCAGCGTGAACGTCTCGCCGAACTGGACGTTGAGCCGACCGTAGCGCTGCGCGATCGCGTTGGCGCCGGCGAGCAGCCCGCCGATGTCTTCCTTCGACTTCTCGCCGCCGGTGAGCTCGCGCACGTACGACTTCTCCTCGACCACGCGCTCGTAGCCGATCGAGATCGGCACGAAATAGACGGTCTTTTCCGATACGGCGAGCGCCGCATCGACGACCAGCGAGAGGAGCCCGACCTTCGGCGACAGGAGCTTGCCGCTGCGCGAGCGCCCCCCTTCGAGGAAGAACTCGAGCGACCAACCGTCCTTGATCAAGCGGCGCACGTACGCATCGACGACCGCACCGTAGAGGCGGTCGGCGCCGAAGCTGCGCCGGATGTAGAACGCGCCTGCGCGCCGGAAGATCGCGCCCAGCGGGAAGAAGTTCAGGTTGTCGCCCGCGGCGATGAGCGGGAGCTGCAGGTGGTGGTTCAGGAAGACGTGCGTGAGCACCATGTAGTCGACGTGCGACTTGTGGCTCGGCAGCAGCACGAGCGTCCCGTCCTTCGACTTCTCACGCAGGCGCGCGAGCCCTTCTTCGTCGAGCTCGATGTCCGCGTACATGCGGGTCATCGCCCCTTGGAACCACGGCTCGATCGCCTTCACAGCGCCCATGTCGAGCGCCGACTCCATCTCGCGCAGCATGGCGAGCGCGCGCAGCGTGATCACTTGGCGCTCGGCGTCCCCTTCGCCGGCCATGTCGGCGATGATCTTCTGGAGCTTCGGGCTGCGAATGACCTCGTCGCGCAGGCGATCGGCGGGCTTCTTCGTGGGGCCGATGACCGCGCGTCGTTCGCGCTCCAGGCGCCGGAGGAGCGTGTACGTGAGGCGACGCACGATGACGTCGTCAGACGGCGTGGCGTTCGCCTCTTGCTCCAGAAACTGACGCAGGTCGACCGGCTCGCCCGCGCGGAGCGTCACGTCGCGGTAGTTGGAGAGGAACTGGGCGACCGTTCGCACTTTGCCCGGCCACTCGCGCGGGCCGAGCACGGAGTCGACGATCGAGTGCTGCGCGCGGTCCGGGCTGCGCGACCAGACGAACACCTGCGGCACGATCAAGATCGGTTTGTCGCTGGCCCGCTGCGCCTCGAAGAGCGCGCGCAGATACGGATCGCCTTCGATCTTTCCGCGCCGCGATCCGAACACCGGCGCCGGCGGCTTCTTCAGGAAGAGCGCGGCGGACGATCCCTCGAGCACCGCCTGCCGCAGATCCTCCGCGTCGCCGAGATCGTCGCGCGGCTTCAGCGCCTGCAACCAGCCGCGCCCCATCGGCTCCAGGATCCACAGCCCGAGATCGTTCGCGAAGCGAACCTGCGGGAGCATGTAGCGCTTGGTCAGGTAATCGAGCGCGAAGAAGTCGACGAACGATAGGCTCCGCAGCGCATAGACGACCGTCCCGCGCGACGACGCTTCGCGCACCGCCGAGACCCACGCCGCGTCGACCTCGATGTGCTCGAAGAAGCGGTGGTAGAGCCACGCCAGGAGCGGGTTCGGCTCGTAGGAGACGAGGGGGCGCGTCGTCACGGCGAAGCTACGGGGCTACTGGCTGAACGTGGTCTGCGCGACGGCGATGATGCGCTTCGCGGTGTCGGGCGCGAGTCCGGCTTGCGCGTACGGCCACTGGAAGTTGAACGCCTGAATCTGCTCGCACGAGAGCGAGACGAGCACGTCGTTCGTCGGCGCGCCGGGCGCGGGCTGAACCGCGAACCCGAACTCGTCGTACGGGCACACCGCGCGCGGCGCGACGTAGTTCGAGGCGTGGCCGAGGATGTCGAGGACCTCGTCGTGCGATTTCTGATCGGTGATCGTCTTCCACTGAAGGACGCGGAAGCCGTGGAAGCGGAGGTCTTGTGCCGTGGCGGCCGGCGCGGGCGCGCTCCCCGGAATGAGCCCCGGCGGCAAGAGCCCCGGCGGGAGGAGCGCTGCGGCCCCCTGGATCCACGATTGGATCTGCGGCGGGATGGTGAGCGTCGCCCCGGCCTGCGCGGGCGGCGGCTCGTAGTTCTGGAGGCGGTACATCGTGATCGTCGCCCCCTTCCACTGGTCGAACGGCTGCGCGAGCGTCGGCGCGCAGCCGTCGAGCGCGGCGACTGCGGCAAACGCGACGAGGGCGAGGGGAGCGATCAGACGGGCGGAAAGGTGCATGCGTGAAGCCTCCAGGGAGAGCGGCGGGAGGATAGTGCGCATCGCGCGGGAACGCGAACACCGCGAGCGCAACCGAACGAGCGCGCACGCCGACCGATGAGAGACCTAGACGTGCTGCGCGCGGACGCTCTGTCGATGGCGAATCGCTTCGGGCAGGCTCGTCACGTCGATCACGTTCGACGCTTGCGACGCCGTTACCGCGTCGCGGATCGCCGCGCGCAACTCGGTCACGTTGCCGGGCCACTCGTATTTCGCCAGCGCGGCGGCCGCCGCGTCGGTGAGCTCGGTGCCGATGCGCCCGCCCTGCGCCGCGAAGCGCACGACGAACAGGTGCGCGAACAGATCGATCTCCACCGCGCGCTCGCGCAGCGGCGGCACGCGGAGGGTGAACGAGCTGATGGAGTAGTAGAGGTCTTCGCGGAAGCGCTTGGCCGCGACCTCCGACGGGAGATCTCTGTGCGTGGCGCCCAGCACGCGCACATCGATCGCCACTTCCTTCTTCCCGCCGAGCCGAACGATCCGCCGCGACTCGAGCGCGGCCATCAGCTTCGTCTGCGCGCCGGGGGAGAGCTCGCCCACGCCATCGAGGAGCAACGTCCCACCGCTGGCCGCTTCGAGCAGGCCGATCTCGCGCGCCGTTCCGCTGCCGCCTTCGTAGCCGAACAGCGCCCCCTCGAGGAGCATGTCGGGGAGGTTCCCGCAGTCGATGCGGACGAACGGTCTGTCTTCGCGCGCGCTCCATCTGTGGATCTGCTGCGCGACCACGTTCTTGCCGACGCCGGCTTCGCCTTGCACCAGCACCGAGGTGTCGGCCCCCGCGAGCTGCTTGGCCAGCGCGAACACGTCGCGCATCTTCGCGTCGGCCACGACGACGCCGATGGAGCCCTCTTCGTCCTCGGCCGAAGCGTCGACCGTGTGCACACTGGGCTGCCGCGTCGGCGACGGCGCGATCGCCGAGGCGACGAACACCTCGCACACCCCGACGCGGATCGCGTCTCCGCTCACGACCATGCGCCGCTGATTCTTCAGCGTGGCGCCGTTCACCTTCGTGCCGTTGCGGCTCGCCAGGTCTTCGCACAAGAGGATGGGCCCCTGGCGGAAGATGCGCGCGTGATGCCGCGAGACGCGCGGGTCGTCGACCACCACCGTCGACGTGCCGGCGCGCCCGAAGGTCACCTCGTTGCCGTCGTTCATCTCGATCGCCCGCGGACCGTAACCTTGGTGCACCAGGAGGAACGCGCGCCGGCTCGCGCCACGCACGCCATCGGCCAGCTCGACGCCGAACGCCGTCGCCGACTCTTCGGTGAGTCGTTCCGGGACGGCGATCTCCGCGGTGACGGTGATCGAAGCCGGCGGCGGCACGGTCACCGCCTCATCGCTCACGGTCTCGCGCGACATGGGCTCAGGGAGGCTACAAGGTTCTGCAGGAATCGAATACTTCGCGGAACTAGCCCAGCCGCGAGCCGGCGGGGACGGTGCTCGAGCGGCACCAGACTGGGGTACTCGGGGACCCGGGTTGCCGCATTGCAGCACGGGCACTATGGTTTTGCTCGCTTCGATCGGTCCGCGACCACTCGCGCCGACGAAGACGAACGCCGGCGAAGCCGACGAAAGCCTGAGGAGGACCGCGTGAGCATCACGATCGAGAACGCCGCCCGCGACCGGAACATGAAGCTCATCGCCCACGAGGCCGAGCGAATCGTCGATCTCGAGGCGAAGTACCTCGTCCAGATGGCGCACCTCACGACGCCGGCGACGGTCGCCAAGTATGTCGAGACCGCGGCCACCAAGAGCGCCGCGAACCTCGTGATGCTCGACCTCGAAGACTCGATCCCGCGCGGCAACCACGACCTGTTGAAGCAAGGGCGCGACAACGTCGTCAACGCCGTGAACACGCTCGACTGGGGGCGCCGCCTCCGCTTCTTCCGCCCGCGCGGCCTGGCGCTCGACCCGGGGCACACCGACATCATCGACGTCGTCACGCGCTGCGGAGCGAAGCTGGACGGCCTCGTCTATCCGAAGATCGAGAGCCCCGACGAGGTCGTGTCGATCGACCACACGCTCACGTCGCTCGAGGAGGCCCTGAAGCTCCCGAAGGGGAAGATCAAGATCGAGGTGCTCATCGAGAGCGCCAACGCCGAGGAGCGCGTGTTCGAGATCGCGCGATCGAGCAAGCGGCTCGTCGCGTTGATCTTCGGCGCGTTCGATTACTGGGGGTCGCTCCGCATGGTCGGAGTGCCGTACCGGACGGATCACGCGCTGGTCGATCACGCGCGCGCGCGAATCGTGAAGGCGGCGGCGAGCGTCGGCATCCCGTCGATCGCCGAGATGACGCTGAACTACCCGACGAAAGAGAAGAGCGAAGCCGAGCAGAAGGAAGCGCTCGAGGAGTGTCGGCGCGACGCGGTCTACGCCAAGGAGATGGGCTTCAACGGCAAGTGGACCGGCATCCCGGCGCAGACGCAGATCGCGCTCGACGTGTTCTCGATGGGCGACGACGTCATCAACGAGGCCATCGAAGCGGCCAAGGCGTTCCTTCAGGCGGAGAAGGAAGGGCGCGGCGCGGTCATGATCAAGGGGAAGATGAGCGATCGCGCGACCGATCGCATCTACCGCGTGGCACTGAAGGTGGCGTACGCGCTCGGTCGAATCGACGAGGCGACGGCCAGGGAGCTGCACCTCGCATGAGCGCCGAGCTCGCGCTCGCGCAGATCGAGAGGCTCTACACGGCGGCGCGCGATCGCGTGAAAGCGCGCGTCACCGAAGCGGGGAAGATCAACGCGAAGAAGCTCGACGAGGAGCAGCTCGCGGCGCACGCGCTGGCGTTCCTCGCGTCGGAGCTTCACGCCGCGCAGCAGATCGTGGCGTGGGCCGCGGCGGTGAACGCGAGCGGAGAGGGGGGCGAGTACGAGACGCGGATCGCCGAGACGTACGTGGCGGAGCTCGTTCGCGCGCTGCGTGGCGGCGTGGACCTCGGGCAGACCGAGCTCGTGCCGCTGGCCGAGATGGGGATCGACGACGCCTTCGTGCGCGAGACGATCGCCGGCGACGCGCTCTCGAAGTGGAGCCAAGAGCGAACGAAGGCCAGCGCATGGATGGCCATCGCGCGGACGGCGCGCGAGCGTGGCGGCGGTGTGCTCGGGCTCGGCGACGACACGCTCGTGCAGTCGCAGAAGGAGTTCCGGAAGTTCGTCGACAAAGAGGTGAAGCCGATCGCGCAGGACGTCCACCGGCGCGACGTCCTCATCCCGATGGAGCTCCTCACCAAGATGAGCGAGCTCGGCGTGTTCGCGCTGACGATCCCCGAGCAGTACGGCGGCCTGGGGCTCGGCAAGATCGCGATGTGCGTCGTCACCGAGGAGCTCTCGCGCGGGTACATCGGCGTGGGCTCGCTCGGCACGCGCGCCGAGATCGCCGCGGAGCTGATCCTCGGCGGCGGGACCGACGAGCAGAAGAACCACTGGCTCCCGAAGATCGCCGCGGGTGAGGTGCTGCCGACCGCGGTGTTCACCGAGCCCAATCACGGATCGGACCTCGCGCACATTCAAACGCGCGCCGTCCTCAAGGACGGCACGTGGCGCGTGCAGGGGCAGAAGACGTGGATCACGCACGCCTCGCGCGCCGATCTCATGACCCTCCTCGCGCGCACCAAGCCCGACGACACGGGCTACGGCGGGCTCTCCATGCTGCTCGCGACCAAGACGCGCGACGACGCGGCCTTCGTCGACGAAGGGCTCTCGGGCACCGAGATCAAGGTGCTCGGGTACCGCGGGATGAAGGAGTACGAGCTCTCGTTCGACGGCTTCGCGGTCCCCGAGAACGCGCTCCTGGGCGGCGTCGAAGGGCAGGGGTTCAAGCAGCTGATGGCGACGTTCGAGAGCGCGCGCATCCAGACCGCGGCGCGTGGCGTCGGCGTGGCGCAGGCCGCGCTCGAGGAAGCGATCGGCTACGCGCAGCAGCGCGTTCAGTTCGGAAAACCGATCGTCGAGTTCCCGCGCGTGGCGCGGAAGATCGCGCGCATCGTGTGCCGTATCCAGGCCGCGCGTCAGCTCACGTACTACGCGGCCAAGCGCAAAGATGGCGGCAAGCGCTGCGATCTCGAAGCGGGGATGGCGAAGCTCCTGGCCACGCGCGCGGCGTGGGAAGCGGCCGATGCGTGCGTACAGATCCACGGCGGCAACGGCTTCGCCGAGGAATACACGGCGAGTCGACTGCTCGTCGATGCGCGCGTCCTCTCCATCTTCGAAGGGGCCAACGAAATTCAGGCGCACGTGATCGCGCGGCGCCTCCTGGAGTGACACGAGCATGAGCGCGAAGACATTTCAGTACGGTCGACTGCTCGAAGACTTCGAGGTCGGCGCGACCTACGAGCATCCGTGGGACGTCACCGTCGACGCCGGGACGGTCGCGCAGTTTCAAGCGAACTTCCAGGACGCCTGTCCCACCTTCGCCAGCGCGCGCTACGCGCGTGAGCTCGGGCTGCGCGATCGGCCGATGCATCCGACGCTGCTGCTCAACTTCGGACTCTCGTTCAGCGTGCACGACGTGAGCGAGCAGGCCATCGCGCACCTCGCGTACATCGACCTGCGCTTCCCCGAGCCGTGCTTCGCGGGCGACACGCTCACGGCGTCGAGCACCGTGCTCGGATCGAAGCCCGCGAGCTCGGGCGATCGGGGAGTCGTTCACGTGCGCACGGTGCTCGTGAACCAGCACGATCACGTCGTGTGCACGTTCGAGCGCAAAGCGCTCGTGCGCGCCGGCAAGCTCACGAACCGCCCCGATCCGCCGTATCCCGCGGCGTCGCCGAAGAAGGACGACGCGCACACGCTGCCGCCCGGAATGCGCGAAGGGGTCCTCCCCGCGTCGCGGAAGGCGGGGTTCGCGGGGTTCGTCGAAGATTTCGCGCCGGGCGACGTCATCGCGCACTCCATCGGCAAGACGGTGAGCGACGCCGAGCACATGCAGCTCGCGTTTCTCTTTCGCAACTCGCACCCGCTCCACTTCGACGAGGTCTACTGCAAGCTCCCCGCTCCGAATGCGGGGGGGAACCAGGCCGCAGCGAGCTTCGCCGGTACGCGCGTCGTGTACGGCGGGCTTGTCTTCGCGTGGGTCGCGTCGCTCGCCAGCCGCGACACGTGCGGCAACGTCGTGTGGGAGACGCGCTACGACAACGGCGCGCACCCGAGCGGCGTCGTCGCCGGGGACACGCTCTTCGCGGCATCGAAGGTGCTCGCGGTCACGCCGCACGATCCGCACACGTCGTTCGTCACGTTCCGCCTCGTCGGCACGAAGAACGTGCGCGCGGCGGATCTGATCACGCAAGGCGCCGACCTCTTCACCAGCGAGCTCTCGAAGAAAGAGCCGAGCACGAAGGTGAAGGAGAAGGTCTTCGAGATCGATCGCACCGTGCTGATGCGAAGGCGCCCCTGATCAGCCGCCGTCCGGCAGGGGTCCCGCGTCGCTCGCCCCCTTCACGCATTGCTCGGCGGCGTTGCACGTCCCACCGAGCAGCGTGCAGTCGGTGCAACTCTCGCCGTTGATGCCGCACGCGCTGTTCGCTGCTCCGAACTGGCAACTGCCGTCGGTGGCGCAACAGCCCGAGCAGTTGGAGCCGTTGCATTGGGGGCCGGTGCCCGAATCGACCCCCCCCGTTGCGCCTCCATCCTTCGCCGGCACCGACGAATCCGGCAAGCCGATGGTTCCACCGTCGCCGTTGCCCACGTTCCCCTCGCGGCTCAAGACGACGGAGACCGTGCACGAGACGTCTCCGCACGTAGAGCAGAAGCTCGCGCCGCCGGTGCCGCCCGAGCTGCTGCCGCTCCCCGAGCTGGAACCGCTTCCGGAACCCGAGCTGCTCCCCGAGCTCGAACCGCCGCTGCCGCTCCCGCCTCCCGTGTCGCCGTCCGGGGCAACGGTCGCATCGGTCGCGGGGGCGCTCGCGTCGATGGCGTTCGAGGTCGACGACGGGCACTGATTCACGCCACTGTAGTTCTCGGACGTCGTGAGCAAGCCGTCCGTGCCGAGCGAGAGCGAGACCGTGAGCGCCGACGAGGAGCACGAGCAAAATGACGTGAGCGACGGCGTGTACGTGAGCGTCCCGTCGGGTTGGAGGGTCGCTGCGATGCCGGACTGCGACACCATCTGGCAAGTGCCGTCGAGCGCGTCGAGCGGGCCGACGGTCTCGTCGACCGAGTACGCTCCTTTGGCGTCTTGCTGGATCGTCAGCTGCGTCGTGAACGGTTGCCCGTTGCACCCCGTCTCACCGGCGGCCCCTTCGCCGATCCACGTGCCGTCGAAGTCCGTGCGCGGGCCCGCGTCGAACCCGGCGGGGGTTCCCGCTTCGAACGTTCCGCTGCTCCCGCCGACCGACGACCAAGGTCCGCACGTGGGCGTCGACGAGGTCTTCGTCGCGCACGTCGTCGTCACCACGACGCCGGAGATCGACAGCTTCGGTGACGACGGATTGGTCAGGCGATTGCACACCGCGGGGGGGAGGAGAATCTTGTCGCCAGCGTCGACCCACCCTTCGTCTTTGTCTTCGTCGAGCGGCACGTAGCAAGCGTCGGCGCTGCAGATGCCGGGCACGCCGGGCGGTCGGATCATCCCCACGTTGATCCCGAGGCCGGTGCTCGCAGGCTTTGCGATCGAGCAATCGGTGGTGTCGACCGCGGCCACGATCCCTTGCGCGAAGCACGCGATCGTATCGAGGCACGCGCCGCCGCTGGCGTCGTTGCTTCCGCCGAAGACCTGCGACGGGTCGAACTCCTTCAGCAACGTCGAGTCGACGACATTCGTCGTGCACTCGCCGGCGATGCACGTCTGCCCCGCGGGGCACGACGACTGCGGCGCGTTGTTGGTGTCGGTGGTCACCTGGTTCCAGCAGAGCCACGCGAGCGGCATGCGCAGGATGGCGGTGCGATCGGGCGGCACCGTCGTCGTCACGTTGCGGAGCACGCGTAGCGCGCCTTCTTGCTTGGCGATGACGCGCACCTCGATCGGCGTCGAGGGGCTCGATGGGTCTCCGACCACGCCGAGGGTCGCCGGGATCTTCACGCCGTCGGGGCCGACCGGATAATCCTGCGCGAAGAGCGTCTTGCCGAATGACGTCACTTCGATGCGGACGGTGTCGACGTCCTTGGGGAGCTCGAGATCGGTTTGCATCGCGAGCATCAGCTCGCCCCGCTGCTTCACCGCGCCGCAGGCGATGAGCACGAACGCGACCCCCGCCGCCACTGCGCTGCTCCACACGAAGCGGCGCGCCCTCCCACCAAGTACAAGCTCCATGATCGACTAGAATAACTGAAGCGGAAGCCGCGCGAGCGCTTCGATGCGCGTGGCGCGTGTAGGTATTTCGTGGATAGAAGAGAGCACCCACCATGTCATCCCCGACTCCGACCTCGGCTTCCTCGTTTGGCTTCCGCATCAAGAAGATCGATCACGTCGCCGTGGTCGTGAGCGACATCGACGCGGCCGCCGCGAAATACAAGGAAGTGCTCGGCCTCGAGGGGCGGGAGCGCGAGACGGTCGCTTCGCAGAAGACGGAAGCGGTGCTCCTGCCGATCGGCGACAGCAACATCGAGCTCATCTCGCCGCGCGGGAACGACGGGCTCGTGAAGTTTCTCGAGAAGCGAGGGCCGGGGCTGCATCACATCGCGATCGAAGTGGAAGGGATCGAGCAAGCGCTCGCGTTCCTGAAAGGGATCGGCGTGCCGCTCATCGACGAGACGCCGCGCTCCGGCGCGCGCGGTCACAAGGTGGCGTTCGTCCATCCCAAGGCGACGGGCGGTGTATTGATCGAGCTGGTGGAGCCGAATCACGAATGATCTTTCGCCAGCTCTTCGATGCCGAGTCGTCGACGTACACGTACCTCGTCGGGTGCGAGCGCGCGCGCGTGGCGGCCATCGTCGATCCGGTGAGAGAGCAGATCGATCGCGACCTCACGCTCGTTGCCGAGCTCGGGCTCACGCTGGCGTACGCGATCGAGACGCACGTGCACGCCGATCACGTGACGGCGGCCGGCGAGATTCGAAGGCGCACGGGCGCGCGCACGCTCGTCACGCGTGAGGACGGTCCGCGGTGTGCCGATGAAGGGCTGGTCGAGGGGAGCCTGGTGCGCGTGGGGGACGTGACGCTTCGCGCGCTGGCGACGCCGGGGCACACCGCGGGTTGCCTCTCGTACGTGGTCGGCTTCGGCGGCACCGAGGATCGCGTGCTCACCGGCGACGCGCTGCTCGTGCGCGGGTGCGGGCGCACCGACTTCCAGGGGGGCGACGCAGGGAAGCTCTGGGAGTCGGTCACCTCGAAGCTCTTTGGGCTGGGAGACGCGACGCTCGTGTTCCCGGCGCACGACTACAAAGGGATGACCGTGACGACCATCGGCGAAGAGCGCCGGTGCAATCCGCGCCTCGGCGGACAGGCGACACGCGAGTCGTTCGTCGCCTTGATGGCGGCCTTGCACCTGCCTCGACCGAAGAAGATCGACGAGGCGCTGCCGGCCAATCGCGCATGTGGGGACGACGCGGCGACCCGCGCTCAACGCCCACCCGTTCAGGGGTGAGTCACCTCCGTTCTTGTTTTCGCTTCTTGTTTTCGCTTCTTGTTTTCGCGCGTCGCGCTCCTGTACCTTTCTCTCTGGGATGACGCGCGGTTCGAGCGCGCAAGCCGGATCAGGGAGGCGCCTCTTGAAGACGCGGAATGCTGACATGCGCGCGAGGGTGATCGCAGGAGTCGTCGCAAGCTCGCTCGTGCTCACGAGCGTCGTGCCGTGCGCCTACGCGCAGAAACCGAAGCCGAAGCCCGCCGCCGCTGCGGCCGCCGCGCCGACCGGTGACGCGCTCGACAAGAAGCAGCTCGCCGATGCGAAGAAGCACTACGGCGACGGCGACACGAAATTCAAAGCGGGCGACTACGCCGGCGCGCTCGTCGAATTCCAGGCGGCCGACAACATCAAGGCGACGCCGCAGACCGCGCGCTACATCGGCCTCTGCCACGACAACCTCGGCCACTTCCAGGACGCCGTCACGATGTACGAGCGCTTCCTCGCCAACGTGCCGCCGAAGATGGCGGCGCAAGGGGACGAGATTCGCGCGCGCGTCGCGGCGATCAAGCAGCTCCCCGGCAAGGTGCACGTCGCCTCCGAGCCCGCGGGCGCCGCGATCGCGCTCGACGGCAAGCCCCAGGCGAACGGGACGCCGGCCGACGTCGACGTCGCGCCCGGGCACCACACGCTCCATCTCACGGCGCCGGGTCACGACCCGGTCGACAAGGACGTCGACGTGACGTTCGCCTCGCGCCAGGACGTGAAGGTCACGCTCCCGACGACCGCTGCGCCGCTGCCGGTTCCGGTGGCCGTCGTGACTCCCGAGCCCGCTCCCGCGCCTCCGCCCGAGCCCACGCCCCCTCCGCCCGCGCAGCACAGCATGCTCCCGGCGTGGATCACCGGCGGGCTCGCCGTTGCAGCGGCGGGCGTCGGCACGGCGTTCGGAATCATGGCGCTCAGCGACAAGAGCAAGTTCGACAAGACGCCGCTCGAGTCGACGGCGGACGACGGCGAGAACAAGGCGCTCATCGCCGACATGGCGTTCGGCGTCGCGGTCACGCTCGGCGTGACGAGCGCCGTTCTCTTCCTCTCGCACGACGAGACGCCGCCGCCGGCCACGGCACAGGCCGCGCGCGAGCGGAACGAAGCGGCGAACAAGTTCACGATTACGCCGGCGCCGATCGTCACGGCTCACGGTGCGGGTGCCGGTGCATTGATTCGGTTCTGACCTTCTCGGGAGGATAGCGATGACGCTACGGAATCGCGCGCTTCTGCTCGTCGGGATTCTTGGGATCATCAGCTCGGCGACCGCCGGTTGCGAGCTGATCGCCGACTTCGATCGATCGAAGATCGACGGCGGCACCACCCAGGTGGCAGACAGCGAGGCTCCGGACAGCGGCACGCCCGAGACTGACTCCGCCCCCCCCGCCGACGCCGGTAGCGACACTTCGCTCCCGCCCGACGGCGGAGAAGACGCCGCCGAGGACTCTGCGAACGACACCGGCAACGACACCGGCACCGACGCGAACGACGGCGCGATCGCCGACTCGGGTCCCGACGCGGCCGACGCCGGCTGCACGGGGGCGAGCGGCTGCCCCGTCGGCGAAGCGTGCAACCTGACCTCGCACCTGTGCACGACAGCGTGCACCGCGAGCCAGCCGTGCAACGGGACGTGCTGCAGCGGCACGACCTGTCAGCAGACCGAGTCACCGACGGCCTGCGGCGCCGGCGGCACGGTGTGCGCGAGCTGCACGGCGGCGGACGCGGGAACGACGTGTGTCGCAGGCGCCTGCGGCTGCAACAACGCCGACGACTGCGCCGTCGGCGAAGCGTGCAGCGCCTCGCACGTGTGCACGACCGCGTGCTCCGGAAGCGAAGCGTGCCACGGCGGCTGCTGCGGCTCGGGCGGAACGTGTGTGACAGGCACGGCGGACGATGCGTGCGGCGCTTCGGGCACGACGTGCGGAACGTGCGCGGGCGACAGCGTCGGCACCAAGTGCGTCGTGATCACGAACGGCGGCGCGTGCGGGTGCGCGGGCCCTGGCGATTGCACGGCGTCAGGCGACGCCGGCGCGTCGTGCAGCGCGACGGGGACTCCTCGTCAGTGCACGACGGCGTGCTCCGCGAGCCAGGCGTGCACCGGGTCGTGCTGCAACATCCCGAACGGAAGCTCGACGGGCACGTGCGGCGGTGGAACGCCGGGCGCGTGCGGCGCGGCGGGAGCCTTGTGCCTCGACTGCTCGACTAGCACCAACGGTCACGTGTGCAGCGGCACGGCCTGCGGGTGCGTCACGGCGAACGACTGCCCCGCGAACAACGCCTGCACGGGAGGGAAGTGCACGACGTCGTGCGCGACCGATCCGTGCAACACCGGCTGCTGCGACAGCACCAAGACGTGCGTCGGCGGAACGTCGGCCCTGGCGTGCGGCACCGGCGGTGGCTCGTGCGATACGTGCGGCCCGACCGGCAGCTCGTGCCTCGTGGTCACCGGCGGCGGCACCTGCGGCTGCACCAACAGCACGCAGTGCCCGAGCGGCAAGGCGTGCGACACGAACAACGACGCCACGAAGAACACGTGCACGACGACGTGCTCCGGGACCGACGTGTGCAACGGCACATGTTGCAACCTCGGAACGTGCGCCGCAGACGACACCCAGGCGGCGTCGTGCGGCGCCGCCGGGGGCGCGTGCTCGGACTGTACCGGTGCCGCGAACGGCCACGTCTGCGTCGCGAGCGCGTGCGGCTGCAGCAACTCGAGCGAGTGCGGGGCGAACGAGGCGTGCGAGAACGGCAAGTGCTCGTCGGACTGTTCGACGAACCCCGTGTGCAACGGCGGGTGCTGCGACAGCGCTCACACGTGCGTCGCAGGAACGGCCGACCCCGCGTCGTGCGGCAAGCCAGGAACTGCGTGCGCCGACTGCACGGCATCGGCCGTGGGGACCGCGTGCGTCGGCAGCGCGTGTGGATGCACCCAAAACAGCGAGTGCAGCGTGTGCGCGACGGGCTCGTGCAAGTGCGACGTCCCGACCAACGCGTGCGTCGATACTTCGATCACGTCGTTCAGCGCGACGCCCACGAAGATCGACGTCGGCGGGTCTTCGACGCTCGCGTGGACCGTGGTGAACGGAACGAGCTGCACGCTCAGCGACGGCTCGGGCCCGCAGAGCGTGGCCTGCACCGGCAACCAGATCGTCAGCCCCACGGTGAACACGACGTACACGCTCACCGCGAACGGCGCGGACGGGCAGCTCACCACGATGAACGCCTCTGTGACGTTCAACGCGCCGACGATCCAGACGTTCACGGCCTCGGCCACGTGCGCCGACCCGCCGGCGACCGACACGTTCACCTGGACGTCGACCAACGGCCTCACGGCGGTCCTTCAGGACTTCACCGGCGCCACGAAGAACTCCGAGCTCACCGAGTCTCCGAACGGGAACGACACGGCCGCGAGCTTCACCACCCCGACGGCGACGTGCGGCGACACGATCACGCTGGTCGTGACCGGACCGGGCGGAACCGCGACCCAGTCGCTGCCGTACAACTGACTCGTGCTAGGTTGAGCGCCGCATGAAGCGCTCCATTCGCTCCCGTCGCTCGCGGACTTCGATCGCCTCGGCACTCGCTCTCGCGCTCGCTGCGGCCGCTGCGGCGTCGGGGTGCGAGATCATCGCGGACTTCGATCGCACCAAGATCGACGCCGGCGGCGACACGTTCGAAGACGCGGCGCTTTACGACGCGCAGTACCCCGGGTCGGACGCATCGCCGGGCGTCGATGCGAACACGCCGCCGTCCGAGGCGAGCGCGAACGAAGGGGGCGACTCGTCGCAAGTGGACGGCGGTCTCGATGCGAACGCGCCCGACGGCGACGCCAACGTGGCGGACAGCGGCGACGCGAACCAGCCGGACGCGAGCGACTCGAATGCGCCCGATACGAGCGACGTGAATCAACCCGACTCGAACGGGCCCGATACCGGCGACGACGGCGGCGGGGCGGACTAAGGGCGCAGCGCGCGCGTGACGGCGACCTAGAGCGCCGCGATCGCGCTGGCGACTTTCTCCACGTCCGGCGGCAACACGATCGGCGTCCCTGCGCGGCGCGAGTCGACGTTCGCCAGCGTGCGCTCGTGGTAGCCGAGCTTGAACTCGGTGAACTTCAGCGCGTTCGCGGTGGAGATGACGACGACGCGATCGTCCGCGCCGATGACGCCGCGCTCGCGCAGCTTGAAGAGGCAGGCCAGCGCGACGCCGGTGTGCGGGCACGTGAAGAGCCCGGTGCGATCGGCTCGCGCGCAGGCGTCGGCCAGCTCGTCTTCGGTCGCCTGCTCGACGACGCCGTTCATGGCCTTCAGCGCCGCCATCGCGCGCGGCGCGCTCACCGGGTTGCCGATCTGGATCGCGCTGGCGTGGCTCTTCGCGGCGACGATCGGGTCGACCGTCTCCTTGCCGGCGACGAACGCGCGATACATCGGGTTGGCGTTGGCGGCTTGCGCCACGCAGAGCCGCGGCATCTTCGTGACGAGCCCGAGCTCCTTCATCATGCGGAACCCCGCGTAGAGCGCGGCGGCGTTACCGAGGTTGCCGCTGGGGAGCACGACCCAGTCGGGGACCTCCCAGTCGAACTGCTGGACGATCTCGATGGCGACCGTCTTCTGCCCCTCGATGCGGAGCGGGTTCATCGAGTTGGCGAGGTACACGAGGTCGCGCTTCGCGAGCTCTTTCACGATCGCCATGCAGCCGTCGAAGTCGGTCTCGAGCGCGAGCACCGTCGCGCCGTGGGCCAGAGGCTGAACGAGCTGCGCCAGCGACACGAGCCCGCGCGGCAGGAGCACCGCCACCGGCAACCCCGCCGTCGCGCCATACGCCGCCAGCGACGCCGACGTGTCGCCCGTGCTCGCGCAGGCGATCACGCGCGACTTGATCGTCCCCAGCGCCATCCCTTGCCGCACGACGCTCACCAGCACCGTCATGCCGAGGTCCTTGAACGACCCCGAGTGCGCGTTGCCGCACTGCTTGATCCAGAGGTCACGCATTCCGACTTCGCGCCCGAGGCGCTCGGCCCAGAACAGGTTCGAGCCCCCTTCGCTCGTCGAGACGATCGCGTCGTCGCCGACCTCGGGGGCGATCCATTCGCGCTTCCCCCACACGCCCGAGCCGTACGGCCACGTCGTCCGCATGTAGCGATCGTCGAAGAGCTTCTTCCACTCGGCGGCCGTGCGATCGCCGAGCGCGTTCATGTCGTGCGCCACGACGAGCAGTCCGTCGCACGTGGGGCAGCGGTAGATCGGCGTCGTCAGCGCGTGGTCACCCGCGCAGCCGTTGAAGCAGCGGAAGACGGCGCGGTAGCGCCCCTTGCTTTCGGTGGTCGCGCGATCGGTCACCGCTCAACCACCGGGAGGAACGCAGCGCAGGAACGTGCCGGGCCCGTCGGGCGTCGGCCGGCAGACGTAGCCGCCGCCGCAGTTGGCATCGACGCAGCACACGTCGCTGCAGAAGTGCCCCGTGCTGAAGATCAGGCAGCGGTTGCTGTAGCAGTCGGTGTTCCTCGTGCAGGCGTCGCCGACGTTGCTCCCCCCGGCGCCCTTCGACGGTCCCGAGCTCGGCTGCGGATAGTCACAGACCGGCACGACCGGGCCCGGGCCGCTCAGCGCCGGCGGGATGTAGTCGTCGTAACAGAGGAACTGATTCAGGCCGTACGTGCCGCAGTCGTTGGAGCTGCAGCACGAAGGGATACAGAGGCTGACGGTGCTCCCGAACCCGGTCGTGTAGCTCTGGCAGTAACCCGACGCGCAATCGGAGTTGGAGTTGCACGTGTGGTTCGCCGCCGTGTTGCCGGGGGGCGGAACGCAGGCGAACGTCGTGTTGCCCTGGAACGCCGTGACCGCGCAGCTCGTGCCGTTCGTGCAGTTCGAGGCGTTGCAGCACGTGTCTTCGCACTTGTTCGCGGTGCACACGCCGGAGCGGCAGTCGCCGTTGCCGCTGCACGCCTGGCCGGCGGCGTTCTCGCCGAGCGCGGTGCGGCTCGCGGACGCGGGCGCGACGCAGTAGTTCCCGCCGGTCCCCGCGCCGTAGCAGACGTACCCGGTCGGGCAGTCGTTCGAGACGCAGCAAGGCTGCGTGCAGACGGGTTGCTGGCCGGGGAGCTCGGTGGAGGTCGCGCAGATCCCGGTCGTGCACTGCTCGTTGCTCGTGCACCCCGTGGTGCCTGCGTCCTGCGAGCTCGGGAGGACGCACTGCTGCGTCTGCGGGTCGCACTTCTTCGGCGCGGGGCAGTTCGTCGGGCTGCACGTCTGCGCGTTCGAGATGCACGCGCCGGTCGACGGGACGCACGTCTTGCCCGCGGCGCAGACGAGGTTCGCGTTGTCGATGATGCCGTCGCAGTTGTCGTCTTTGCCGTTGCAGACCTCTTTGCCGGCCGGCGAGATCGTCTTGTCGTCGTCGTTGCAGTCGATATCGACGGGCGCGCCGGTCGTGGGGTCGACCTTGCCGCAGTACGTGTAGCCGTCGCCGTCGTGATCGCTCTTCGGCCCGTTGTCGATGACGCCGTCGCAGTCGTTGTCGTAGCCGTCGCACGGGTCGTCGCCCTTGGGGCTGCACGCGACGCACCCGGCTCCTTCGCAGAACATCCCCTGAGGGCAGGAGCCGTTGCCAGGGTTGAGGAACTGCACCATCGAGCACGTGTACGCAGGCACGTCGTTCGACACGATCGCTTCGCAGCCGCCGCCGGCCGCCGCCGCGACGAGCGCGATGGCGGCGAGCGCGAGACATGTACCGAGGCGAGAGAGCTTCATCGTGTGTGCTGCTTCAGAATCGCGCGCCAAGGAAGAGGGCCCCGCCCCCGGGAATTGCCGTGCCGTAGACTACGACCGGGGCTTCGCTCTCGCCCGTCTTTCCGTGGTCACGCCCGTCGCTGGGCGAGGGTCTCGTCCGCCCGAAGTAAAGATACGCAGCGACACCGGTCGCGGCGACGCCCGCGACGAAGGCGACATCCGAGATGACGGCCGCGTGGTGCGCACGGTTCGCGTCGAACTGGAGCTGGTCGTACGACCCGTCGCGCCCGGTCACGAAGCCCGCCTTCGGCCGCTCCGACAGCGCCCGCAGCCCGAAGAAGACGCCGACCCCGTAGCCGGCGACGGCCAGGGAGGCCGCGGTGATCGTGAAGGCGTCGATGCGCCCGTGCTGCGGCGGAGGGGGTGGTGCGGGCGCGGGAGCGGGAGCCACCACGACGGTCTCCGGCGGCTTCTCGACCTCGTGGCGCGCGCCCTGGAGGCGCTTCACGTAAGCGTCGGCCTTCGCGCGCTCCTGCGTGTCGAGGTCCATCGTCTCGTACTGCTGGAAGTACTTGAGGGCGTCTTCGATGTCGCCGAGCTTCTCGTGCACGACGCCGAGGTTGAAGACGAGATCCTTCGCGCTGGGATCGAGCGCCAGCGCCGCGTCGAGCTCGCCGATGGCTTCGCGGTACGCCCCTTGTTGGTAGAGCTCGCGTGCGTGGGCGAAGTGTTGCTTCGCGGCCGCGGCCGCCTCGGGGCTCGTTTTCGAGGGGCCGTCGGCGTAGGCGAGCGACGGCGTGAGCGCTGCGGCGGCTGCGACGAGCGCGAGCCGCGAGAGAGCGCCCGAGACGCTGGTCCGCCACGAAAGAGACATTGGCGCGGAGGATAGCCGAAGGGGGGCGCGCCGGGCGATTCCACGGTGTGTGGCATGGACTGCGGCTTCGGAGTAAGGACTCGCGCGTGGAAGTGGACAGGGAAATCGCCGCCATCGGCGCGCGCGCAAAGGAAGCGGCTCGGGCCCTCGGGCCTAGGAATCGGGCCTCGAAAGACGCGGGCCTCCGGGCGATCGCGCGCGAGCTGCGGGCCTCGCGCGCCGCGGTGCTCGCCGCGAACGCGCGTGACCTGAAGGCGGCGCGGGCCGCGGGGACGAGCGGCGCGATGCTCGATCGCCTCGCGCTGGACGACGCGCGCGTCGAGGCGATGGCCGCCAGCGTGGAGTCGATCGCCGCGTTGCCCGATCCGGTGGGCGAGGTGATCGCCCGCACCGAGCCGCCGAGCGGGATTCACGTGACGCGCGTGCGCGTGCCGATCGGCGTCATCGCCATGATCTACGAAGCGCGCCCCAACGTGACGATCGAAGCGAGCGCGCTCACCTTGAAAGCGGGGAACGCGGTGGTCCTTCGCGGCGGCTCGGAGGCGCGCGAGTCGAACGGGGCGCTGGCCGAGGTGATCGCGCGCGCGCTCGCGTCGTCGGGGCTTCCGCGGGACGCCGTCCAGATCGTTCCGTTCACGGATCGCGACGGCGTGCGCGCGCTCGTTCAATGCCAGGCGATCGACCTCGCCATCCCGCGCGGCGGCGAGGCGCTCATCCGATTCGTCACCGAGAACGCGCGCGTCCCGGTCGTGCAGCACTACATGGGCGTTTGCCACCTCTTCCTCGACGCGGGCGCCGACCTCGAGACCGCGAAGCGCCTCACGCTCGATTCGAAGATGTCGCGCACGGGCGTGTGCAACGCGCTCGAATGTCTGCTCGTGGATGCGAGCGACGCCGCGCGCCTCTTGCCGCCGATCGCGGCGGAGCTCCTGGCCCTGGGCTGCGAGCTTCGCGGATGCGATCGCACGCGCGCGCTCGTCCCGCGGGCGTTGGTCGCCACCGACGACGACTGGGGGCACGAGTTCCTCGCGCCGGTCCTGGCCGTGCGCGTGGTCGATGGGCTCGACGGCGCGCTGGCGCACGTCGCGCGTTACGGCTCGGGGCACACGGAAGCGATCTGCACGCGCGACACGGCGCGCGCCGAGCGATGGCGGCGCGAGGTCGATGCGGCGTGTGTCGTGGTGAACGCCTCGACGCGCTTCCACGACGGCGGCGAGCTCGGCCTCGGCGCCGAGATCGGGATCGCGACGAGCCGCCTCCACTGGCGCGGGCCCATGGGGCTCGAGTCGCTGACGACGATGAAATGGGTGATCGACGGGGACGGGCAATCCCGCGGTTGACGCGGGTGAGCGATCGCGAACATGCTCGTTCGCACGCGGCGGCGGCGGACGGCGAGCAACACAAGAGGAGACGGAATCGATTGGCGACGACGAAGCGTGGTGGTGGTGGTGGTGAGAAGAGCGGCTCGGACAGTGACAAGCGCCGACCGCGCATTCACTCGTCGCACGACGGCGGTTTCGCGCCGCGCGCCAAGCGCCCGAAGCCCGCTCCCGCGAAGCGCGTAGAAGCGAAGCGCCCCGAAGCACGGCGCCCCGCGGTCCCGAGCGTCGCGATCTCGCACACCCAAGGTCCGCGCACCAAGAAGGCGCGCCCGCCGCAGCAGCCGACCGGAAGCTCGTCGGTCGCCAGCGACGAGTCGCGCGCCATCGCGCTCGCCATCGCGGTCGCGGGCATCGAGAAGAAGGCCGTCGGCCTCGAGATCCTCGATGTGGCCGGCAAGGTCGACTACGCGGACTTCCTCGTCCTGATGACCGGGCGGAGCGATCGGCAAGTGGCCGCGCTGGCGCAAGGGATCGAAGAGGCGCTTCGAAAGAAGAACAAGCGTCCGCTTTCGGTCGAGGGGCAGAACCACGCGACCTGGATCCTGATGGACTACGGCGACGTCGTCGTTCACGTCTTCCAGGACGACGCGCGGAGCCTCTACGACATCGACGGCCTCTGGCTCGACGCGCGGCGGATCCCGATCCCGATCCCCGAAGGCGCGCGCGGCGGCGACGACCCGCTCAGGGACTGAGCGCGGTCACGTCCCGGATTTCGACCCGTCCTTCCGCGACGTGGGTCGCAGGATGAACGCGATCGCGATCGACATGAAGTAGAGCCCCACGAGCGCGCCGCTCACGGCGATCTGGCTCGAGATCTCCGGCCCCGGCGTCACCACGGCGCCGAGCGCGAAGGCGCACAAGACGGCCCATCGGCTGAACTTGAGCAGCTGCTTCGGGGTGACGATCCCCGCGAGCACGAGGAACGAGATGAACAGCGGCAGCTCGAAGACGAACCCGAACGCCAGGAGCATCTGCGTCGAGAAGTCGAGATAGAACTCGAGCGTCGGCCGCTGCGTGAGCACCGTCCCCGCCTGGTCGACCTGCCCGAGCAGCGAGAAGAAGTAGTTCAGCGTGAACGGGAACGCGACGTAGTACGCGAACATCACGCCCGAGATGAACAGCGTGCTCGAGAAGAGAACGAACGGCACGATGAGCCGCTTCTCTTTGGCGTAGAGCCCCGGCGAGATGAACGCCCACAGTTGGTAGAAGATGACCGGGATGGCGATGACCACGCCGCCCACCAGCGACAGCTGCAAGTAGCCGACGAAGACGTCGGCCGGCGCCAGTGTCTGAAGCTCGGGCACGCCGGGGAAGTGGCGCGCGACCCACGCCTTCTCGTACGGATGAACGAGCCACGCGAGGAGCTGTTGCCGGTACACCCAGCATCCGGCCGCGGAGAGGAAGAGCGCGATCGCCGCGCGCACGACGCGCTTCCGGAGCTCCGTGAGGTGCTCCCAGATCGTCATCTTGAGATCGCCGCTGTCCGGATCCGGCGTGGCCGCGCTCGTCATGCGTCACCCGTGAGGTACAGCGTGCTGGTGGCGAGCGGGGAGGGGGGGAGCGTGTCGGCGTAGACGATCGCGGTGTCGGAGACCGCGCGGTACGAGTCGGCCCCTTCGCGCGGATACTCGCGCTCGCGCACGATGGGGACGAGGTCCACGTCGCCGTACGGATCGTGCGCCGAGAGCGCAGGGGCGGGGCGGCCGTTGGAGCCGCGCGCCGGGGAGGTGCCGCGGAGGTCGACCGACGCTTCGCGCGTAATGTGGTCGAGCTCGCCGCGCGCGAGCTTCCGGATCTCGGCGATGTTCTCGCCGATGCCTTCGCTCCGGAGCACTTCGTCGATGCCGCTCTGCGCGCGGATGTCGGACGCCATTCGCCGCAGCTTCCCCGACCACATGCCGAGCTTTCGGAGGACCGCCGGCAGCTCCTTGGGGCCGAGCACGACGATGCCGACGATGATGAGCACGACGAGCTCGCCGAAGCTGAAGCCGAACACGTGGTGACCCTAGCACGCCGCCAACGGGCGAGCGCACCTGGTGGGAGGAGAGAGCAAGTGGCGCCGCCACCCGAGTGCGTGACACGCTTCTGGCGTGGAGGTTCCTTCGCCATGCGCAGAGGCTTGACCCTTGTCTTGATCGGGATGCTGGCGTGGGGCGCATCGACCGCGAGCGGATGCGGGAACGACACGTCGACCAAGAACGGCGGCGGCGCGGGCGACGGCGGGTTCGGCAGCGGTGAAGGGGGTGGCCTTCATCTCGGCGACGACGACGGCAGCGCGCAGACGCTCGTCATCCAACCGCAGAACGCGACGCTCGACGTGACCGCGTCGGGCGTGACTGAACAGTACCAGGCGCTCGTCCTCGGCCAGCCGGTCACGGCGCAGTGGACGATCGACGCGGCGGGCGTGGGGACGATCGACAACAACGGCCTCTTCACCGCGTCGGGGCTCCTCGGCGGGCAGGTCGAGGTCACGGCGACGTCGGGCGCGCTCACGGCGTCGACCTCGCTCACCATCCATCTCCATCTCACGGAGAACCCCGGCAACATCGACGGCGGGTCGCAGACCAAGCTCACCGGCGGCGGCACCGCGGACCCTGGCTTCACCTGGCTCTATCCGTACGACCAGACCGTCTTCCCGCGCGACCTCCCGTCGCCGACGCTGCAGTTCGCGGCCGGGGCCGACGCGGGCGCGCCCGGGTTCGACGCGGCGTTCGTGCACGTGACGTTCGCGGGGCTCGACTACCAGGGGTTCTACGGGCCGAGCACGTTGCCGTCGCAGATCCCGCTGACGCCGACGGCGTGGAAGGCGATCTCGATGTCGGCGCTGGGATCGGACGCGGTGAAGGTGCAGGTGACGAAGCTCGTCGGCGGGCAAGTCACCGGGCCGATCACCGAGACGTGGACGATCGCGTCGGGGAACTTGCGCGGGTCGATCTTCTACAACTCCTACAACTCGGCGCTCGCGGCGCCGGCTCCGACGAGCGGTTTCCCCGCCGTCACCGGCGCCGTGCTCAAGCTCCGTCCGGCAGAGCAGCAGCTGAGCGTCGTCGTCTCGTCGAACAACCAGGGCGAGTGCCACGTTTGCCACGCCGTCGCGGCGAACGGATCGATCATGGAAGCGGCCGATGAGCCGAACGGCGGATCGAACCCCGCCCAGGACAGCATCTACGACTTGCTCGACGGCGGCGGGAAGGTGTTCAGCACGGCCGATCGCACGTGGGACTTCGGTGCGTTCACGCCCGATGGGAAGAAGTTCCTGCGCTACGGAGCCGTCCCCTGGACCGTGTCGACCGCGGCGTGGATCCCCGACGTGCGCGGAATGGGGAACGGGTCGACCGACGTGCCGTCGGCGCTCTTCGACCCGCGAACGGGGACGCCGATCCCGGCGCCGGGGCTCGACGCCGTGGACGGCGGTCCTTCGCTCAACATGATGATGCCGACGTTCTCGCCCGACGGAAAAGAGGTCGCGTTCAACCACTACGACACGGGGTTGGGGCACACGATCGCCGTCATGGACTTCAACGACGCGACGAACACGTTCAGCAACCTTCGCGACGTGGCGACGTTGCCTCCGACCGCGTACGCGGGGTGGCCCACGTTCACGCCCGACGACCAGTACCTGTTCTTCGCGAGCGGCTCGGACGCCGAGTACGACACGATCTTGGACGACCCGAACGCGGCGTCGCAACCGACCGGCGATCTGTACATCGCGCACATCCCCTCGAAGACCATCGCCACGGCCGACCAGCTCAACGGCATTCGCGCCGGGGCTTCGTACCTGCCGTTCGCTGACGACCCGCACCTGAACTTCGAGCCGACGATCTTGCCGGTGGCGTCGGGCGGCTACTACTGGGTCGTCTTCACGACGCGACGGAACTACGGCAACACGATCAACGGGAACGCCTACGTGGGCGCCGGCGGCACGCCGAGCTCGCGGAAGAAGCTGTGGGTCTCGGCCGTGAGCATTCCCGGCGGCAGCGGGGAAGCGCCGGTCACGGCGGCGACGGACATCACGCACCCCGCGTTCTACCTCGACGGGCAGGAGCTCGCGGCGGGGAACATGCGCGCGTTCTGGGCGCTCGATCCGTGCGAGCAGAACGGCCTGTCGTGCGAGACCGGCGACGAGTGCTGCAGCGGGTTCTGCCGGCAGTCGACCGCGGCGGACGGCGGGATCGCGTTCATGTGCGTGACGCCGCCGACGGGGTGCTCGCAGGAGAGCGAGGCGTGCAAGACGGCGGCGGACTGCTGCGGAGCGACGCAGGGGTACGACTGCATCAACGGGTTCTGCGCGAGGCCGTCGCCGCGGTGAGCTAGGTCGGCGATCGTGTAGGACGAGATCTCGGATCGTGTCCTACGAGATCGGCGATCGTGTGAGACGAGATCTCGGAGCTGCTCCACGAGACCGCCGGTCCTGTACTACGAGACCTCGGGTCCTGTGGCACAGGACCTCGGAGCTGGTCGAGGAGCTCGCCGGTCCTGTACTACGGGACCGCCGGTCCTGTGGCACAGGACCGCGCATCTCGTAGGACGGGATCGCCGGTCCTGTGCCACAGGACCTCGGGTCTCGTCCTAGGAGACCGCGCATCTCGTAGGACGGGATCGCCGGTCCTGTGGGACGAGATCTCGGAGCTGCTCGACGAGAGCGCGGGTCTCGTAGGACGAGATCGGCGATCGTGTGGCGCGGATACGGAGGGCGATTCCATCATTACGGAATCGTGATCACCCGGATCCGGTGAAACGCAGACCCATCGCCGCCGTTCCCGTCGGCCACCCAGACGGTCTTGCCGTCGGGGCTCACGTCGATCCCCTCTTGCCCGTAGAACTCCGCCTGATCGCCGGCGCCGTTCGCGAAGCCCTGGGTGCCGTTGCCTGCGAGCGTGTCGACCGTGCCGTCGGTTCGAATGCGACGGATGCAGTGGTTGCCGGTGTCGCTCACGTAGACGTTGCCGGCGGCGTCGGTGGCGACATCGCGCGGGGCGCTGAGCTGCGCGGTGAGGCGCGGGCCGTCCTTGATCGCGGCGGTGCCGTCGCCGGCGAACGTCGTGACGTCCCCCGTCGACGAGATCTGGCGGATGCGGTTGTTGTTGGCGTCGGCCACGAGGACGCTGCCGTCGGAGAGCGCGGCGGCTCCGATGGGCGAGTCGAATTTCGCGGCTGCGCCGGTGCCGTCGTGAAATCCCGCGTCGTCGACCTGGCCGGCGAGGAACGAGGCGTCGCCGATGGTGACATTCAGGTCGGCGACCGTGTCGTGAAGTCGATCGGCGAGGAAGAGATTGCCGCCGGCGATCGCCGCGATCCCGCGCGGTCGACCGAACCCCGCTGCGACGACGGTCGGCGTGGCGATGCCGCCGTCGATCGGGACGACCCGCCAGATCGTCCCCGAGGTCGTGTTCTTCGTGCCTGCGCTGTTGAAGTCGGTGGAGATGTAATAGGCGCCGTCGGTGGCGACGGCGGCGGCGAACGGTCCGGCGAAGCCCGTGGCCGACGCGATCGTGGTGACCGCGCCGAGCGACGTGACGAGGCGAACGCGCGCGCCGTCGTAGTCGGTGACGAGGAGGTTGCCGTTGGCGTCGATGGCGATGCCGGTCGGATTGTCGAACTCGGCGGCGGCGCCGGTTCCGTCCTGCGAGCCGGAGACGTCGGAGCCCGCGAGCGTCGCGACCTGTACGCCGGGGACGAAGTCGATCGCGCCGGCGTCGGAGCTCGCGTCGCCCGCATCGGCGTCGCTCAGGGCGGCGTCGTTCGCGTCCGTCGCGTGAGCTGCATCGCTCGCGTCGCCTGCATCGTTCGCGTCGCCGTTCGCGTCCGTCCCCGCGTCTTGGCCCAGCGCAGAGTCGTCGCCGCTCGTCGTCGCGTCGTCGCCCGCAGCGCCTTCCGGCGCGGCGCCGTCGCCGCTCGTCGTCGCGTCGTTTGCCGTGGTGGCGTCTTCGTCGGGCGCGCCCGAGTCGGACGGGGACGACGAACCGTCGTCGCCGCTGCCGCACGCGAGAAGCAACGCACTGGTCACGAAGGCGAACGGAAAGCGCACAGGGCGTCTCATGGTCGCCCGACGATACCCTGGGTAGATGACGCATCGCGGGGAGTCGTGAGCGACCCCTCCAACGTGGCGCGATCCCCGCGCCTCGGCTAAGGACCAGCGCGTGACGACCGACGCCCTCCCGATCGCGCGCGACGCGCTCGCCCTCCGCGCGATCACGCCAGAGGCGCTCGCGCTGGCGCTGGGGTGCGAGCTGGGGGAGGCGCGGAAGATCGTGAGCGCGGCGCATCGCGATCTCCCGCTGGGGCCGCTCGTCGGCGTCCGGCGGGCGACGATGGATCAGGTGCGCGCGCGCGGCGTCCTGCCGTCGTTGCGCGTGATCGAGACCAGCGCGAGCCGCGTCGATCCGTTCGTGAAGTACGTCGTAAAGACGCACGACGGCGAGGTCGTGGAGACCGTGCGCATTCCGCTCGAGCGCGCGGGGCGATTCTCGGTGTGCGTGAGCTCGCAGGCGGGGTGCGCGCTGGCGTGTACGTTCTGCGCGACCGGGCGGCTCGGTCTGAAGCGCAACCTGGAGACGTGGGAGATCGTGGAGCAGGTGCGGATCGTGCGCGCTGGGCTGCGAACCCTCACCCCCGGCCCCTCTCCCGCAACGGGAGAGGGGAGTAGAGACCGCGTGCACGGCGTCGTCTTTCAGGGGATGGGCGAGCCGATGGCGAACCTCGATCACGTGCTCGAGGCGATCGCGGTCATGTGCGAGCCGAGCGCGATGGCGATCGACGCGCGGTGCATGACGGTGTGCACCTCGGGGTTGCCGACCGGGATTCGCAGGCTGGCGCGCGAAGCTCCGAAGGTGCGGCTCGCGATCTCGATCGGGAGCGCGCGGCCCTTCGTGCGGCGGACGCTGATGCCGATCGATCGCGCGCACTCGCTCGACGACGTGATGGACGCCGCCGTGGAGCACGCGAAGACGACCGGGCTCGCGCCGATGTGGGCCGTGACGCCGCTCGCGGGGGTGAACGACTCGATCGACGACGCGCACGCGCTGGCCGAGCGCGCGCTCTGCTTCGCCGAGCGCGCCGGCGTGCGCCCGCGGATCAGCGTGATCCCCTACAACTCGATCGGAGCGAACGACCCTTTCACCCGCGCGTCCGACGCGACGCTCGCCGCCTTCCGCGACGCGATGTCGGCGCGCGGCGTCCACTCGCACCGGCGGTACAGCGGGGAGGGGGACATCGCGGCGGCCTGCGGGCAGCTGGCCGGAGTCGCCGCGTCGTCATCGACATGAGGGCGTGACGATTTCGTTTCGAAGCGCGCGCGAGTTTGCGATGCTCGCGCCACTTCGATGCGAGCTGTCGCGGCGTTCGCCGCATCCGTCCTGGCGTTGGCGTGCACGTGTGTGCTCGGCGGCGAAGCGTCGGCGTCACCCGAAGACGTGCTCGGGTACGGGACGCGATCGCCCGCCATGGGTGGGACGGGGACCGCGCACTCCGAAGGGTTCGAGGCCGTCTACACGAACCCCGCGCTCCTCTCGCGCATCCGCGATCAGAAGCTGACGCTCGGGATCGAAGAGGCTTCGTTCGACCTGCACGCCAACGGCGTGAAGCTCCCGGGCACGGTCGGCTACGACGCGATGAAGTCGATCGTCATCGGCGTCGACGTGCCCATCCCGCTCCGTGGCGCGCTCACCGATCGCATCGGCGCGGGGCTCGCGCTCTCGACGCCGACGAACCTCATCGTCCGCGGTCGCATCAGTTACCCCGAGGTGCCGCAGTTCCCGCTCCTCCCCGATCGCACGCAGTCGGTCTCGGTGCGCGCAGGCTTCGGCATCGACCTCGGGTGGGGGATCCGGATCGGCGCGGGGTTCGGCGCGCTCGCGCAGATCGAGGGGAGCGCGGTGGTGGCCACGGACGCGACCGGGAAGGTCGGCGCGCACGTCGAGGACCAGCTCATCGCCACGTACTCGCCGACCTTCGGCGCGTCGTTCGACATTCCTTTCAAGGACGGCGCCACCACGCGCGTCGGATTCACGTACCGCGGCGCGCTCGCCGCGCGCTTCGACGTGACGATCGACGCCACCAAGCTGTCGACGCTGAACATCCCGGTGCTCAACATCGCCGGCATGGCGCAGTACGACCCGTCGCAGATGGCGTTCGAGCTGGCGCGCACGAGCGGGCCGCTGGCGCTGGCCGTCGGCGCGACGTTGAAGCACTGGAGCGCGTATCCCGGGCCGCTCGAGCCGACGCTCCCGTGCCCCAGCGACGACACGGGGTGCAGCGCGCTCACGCCGCCGACGATCAAGTACACCAACACGTTCGTCCCGCGCGTCGGCGCGGAGTACGCGATCGAAGCGTCGAAGAAGGTGCTCGTGCACGTTCGCGCCGGGGCCTACTACGAGCCGTCGCCGTTGCCGTCGAAGCTGCCGTCGTCGCTGGCGTACAACGACGCGGTGACCAAGGCGGTCGAGGTGCCGACCCGGTACTTCGACGCGAATCGGTTCGTGGCGACCGTGGGCTATGGGATGGCGTTTCGCGATCCGCTGCCGCCTTTGACGATCGATCTGTTCGCGCAGGCGCACGTGCTGCTGCCGCGGACGATCGAGTCCGACGCACCGAACGGCACGACGGCGCCGCCCGACAACAGCGTGGGGCGCGTGAGCGGGACGGTGATCGCGGCGGGGCTGCTCGTTGGGGTGAGCTTCTGATGCGCGCGCGGATCAAGCCTTTCGCGTCTAGCCTGGCGTGCGTCTTCGCGTGCGCGTTCGCCTCTCCGGCGCGCGCCAATCCGCTCGATGCGTTCGGCTTCGGCTCGCGCGAGACGGCGATGGCCGGCGCGAGCTCCGCCGACGTGCACGACTTCAGCGCGAACTACTACAACCCCGCGGGGCTCGCGCTCGCGCGGCGCCTCGAGCTGTCCGTCGGCTACATGAGCGTGAACCACGCGCTCAAGATCAACGGGCGCGACTCGGGCGTGGATCCCGTTCGCGGACTCGTCGGCGGGCTCGTGGCGCCGGGGGTGATCGCCGGCGTTCCGTTCGCGTTCGGGTTCGCGATCCACTTGCCCGACGATCGTCTGTCGCGCGTACGCGCCGAGCAGCAGGATCAGCCGCGCTGGGAGCTCTACGACAACCGCAACCAGCGCCTCTATCTCGCGGCGAGCCTGGCGGTGAGCCCGGTGCCGTGGCTTCAGATCGGCGGCGGGCTGTCGTTCATGTCGTCGACCACCGGGGCCATCGACATCAGCGGGCAGCTCGACATCTTCCAGACGGACAACTCGCAGGTGCGCCACTCGGTCGACGCCGACCTCACGGCGATCCGTTACCCCGAGCTCGGCGTGCGGATCGCGCCGGCGAAAAACTGGGCGGTGGCCGTGGTGTACCGCGGGCAGTTCTCGCTCTCGCTCGATCTCAACGCGAAGCTCCGCGGAAACATCTCGGGCCTGACGACCGCGTACTACGACCTGCAGACCGACAGCGTGAACAACTTCCTCCCGCAGCAGCTGGTGCTCGGGAACTCGTGGGAGCCCGTGAAGGGGCTGCGCGCGAATTTCGATCTGACGTGGGTGAACTGGAGCGCGTACGTGCCGCCGGTCTCGGACGTGAGCGTGGTGCTGAACATCCCGCCGCCGAAGGGGGGGTGGCCCGCGAACATCACGCCGCCGACGACGCCGGCGCCGACGACCATCTTGCCGATCGCGATGCACGATCGGATCGTGCCGCGCGTGGGCGTCGAGTGGCGCGTGTTTCAATCGAACCACTGGGAGGCGTTCGTGCGTGGCGGATACGAGTACGACAAGACGCCGATCGGCGCGCAGACCGGCGAGACGAACTATATCGATCGCGACCGGCACGCGTTCTCGCTGGGGCTCGGAGGGCGCGCGGTGGATCTGATCCCCGAGCTGCCGCGCGATCTGCGGCTCGACGTTCACGCGCAGCTGAGCGAGCTGCCGACGGGGACGACGACGAAGGCGAGCCCGGTGGACTACGTTGGCGACTATACGGCGGGCGGGCACATCTGGAACCTGGGCGCGACGCTCACGGCGGGGTTTTGATGCGCGCGCGTAGCCTCTTTGCTCACGCGGGAATGGCGCTGGTGGCGCTGTCGTGCGCGACGCTCGGCGATGAAGGGCCGGGCGGGGTGAATCTGCCGACGTCGGGGATGGGGCCGTTCCGGAAGCTGGGGGAGGACGAGGCGCAGGGGATTCCGCCGTACGTGCTCGACGGGGTGAACGCGAAGTACCGCGAGCCGTCGGCGCTGGCGCTCGACGCGGATCCGGCGAGCGCGCGGGTGGCGCTGTACGTGACGGCGTCCGAGATCGTGAAAGGATTTTATCACAGCGTGATCATGCGGACGCACGCCGACGACGCGCGGAGCTTCTTCGGGACGTCGCTGGATCCGACGAACGGTGATGCGCCGAAGGTGGTGCTGAGCGCGGACGCTGAATGGGAAGGGGGCGAAGGGGGGGACGTTCACTCGCCGAGCGCGATGCGCGTGGGGGCGAGCGTCTATCTGTATTACGCGGCGGCGGGAGGCATCGGGCTGGCGACGTCGACCGACGGGCTGACGTTCACGAAGCGGGCGGCGCCGGTGCTGGCGACCGACGTGCCGCTGACGTGGGAGACGACGGCGCCGACGGAGCCGAGCGTCGCGGTATTTCCGAACGGCGTGTGGCACATGTTCTACGCGGCGGCGAACTCGATCGGGGAAGCGACGAGCCCCGATGGGATCACGTGGACGCGCGCCGACGCGGATCCGTCGACGCCCGCGACGATCGATCCGGTGTTCTCGCCGTTTCCGTTCGACGTGAGCACGCTTGCAGGCGATGCGTCGCCGCCGTTCGATTCGGGGCAGGTGGCCGATCCGTTCGTGTCGCCGCGCACGACGGCGGCAGGGCGCGTGCAGGTGCGTGTGCTGTACACGGGATACGACGCGCTGCCGGGGGCGAAGACGCGGGCGAGCGCGATCGGGTTCGCGGCGCGCTACGGCGACTCGGGGCCGCTCGTGCGGAGCGTGACGCCGGTGTACTCGGTGGGGAAGCACGAGGCGGGGCCGACGCTGTTCGACTGGAGCGTGGGGACGATGCTCTACGTGGGGCAGGACGGGAGCACGACGACGCCGGTCTACAGCGCGATCGCGGCGGCTATTGCGCCGGCGTCGATCACGCTCGACATGCCGAAGACGTACGCGGCGGGGCCGTAGCGGGGGGACGGGAGCGAGAGGAGCGGAGACTCCGGGGCGCTCGCCCGATGGGGGTCTCCGTACTCGGGAGGGCGGAATTGCTCCAAAGCGGATCGCTACCGCCCTCCCTGCGCTCGGAGACCCCCACCGGACTTGTTGGGAGGGGGATGCATTGGGGAGCTCGCTGGGGCGCGGAGCGTTTCGCTGGGGCGCGGATAACTAGTTCGACTTCGGCGCGGTCGTGACTCCCGCTGGGCCCCACGAGGCGTCGATCGCGATCCCGCGCTGCGCCTTGGCGTCGACGGGCGTGAAGGTGATCATTTTGAGCGGGGCGATCACGCACAGGAGCGCGTTCGCGGCGACGGCGTCACCAGGGGCGACGGTGACGTGGGAGACGGAGACCGAGCCCTCGGGGCCGATCGTGGCCGAGACGCGGACGGCGCCGTCGACGAGTCGGCCGTTTCGCGCGAGGCCCGTCGCGCAGGCGTCGAGCGAGTCGGCGAGGTGGCCGACGGCGCCCGACGCGATTTCTGGGCCGAGGCCGTGCTCGTTCGACAAGGCGACGAAACCCATGGGGCGCCGCGCGATGAAGGCGTAGGAGTCCTGCTTGTCGCTTCCCGACTCGCCGGCGCGGACGTCGTGGGTTTCGGGGACGACGTCGCGGTTGGCGCCGGCGCACGACAAGGCGCAGAGCGCGCACGCGACGGCGAGGCGCATCAGCCGCCGAGGATGTTCTTGGCGATGACGATGCGTTGAATCTGGCTGGTGCCTTCGTAGATCTGGAGGAGCTTGGCGTCGCGCATCAGCTTCTCGACCGGGTACTCCTTCACGTAGCCGTTGCCGCCGAAGATCTGGACGGCGTCGGTGGCGCACTGCATGGCGCTGTCGGCGCCGAAGACCTTGGCGTACGCGCTGACGATCGGGTTCCGGATCCCCTTGTCGAGGCTCCAGGCCGCTTTGCGGACGAGGAGCGTCGTGGCTTCGAGCTTCACGGCCATGTCGGCGATCATCGCTTGCACGAGCTGGTGCTGGCCGATGGGGACGCCGAAGGTCTTTCGCTCCTTCGCGTAGGCGACGCACTCGTCGAGGCAGCGGCGCATGACGCCGACGGCGATAGCTCCGATGTCGGGGCGCGTCTGGTTGAAGGTCTCCATGGCCAGCTTGAAGCCCTGGCCCGGAACGGCGAGGACCTGCGCGGCGGGGACCTTCACGTCCTCGAGCATGACGACGGCGGTGTCGCTCGCGCGCTGGCCGAGCTTGTCTTCGTGCTTGCCGATCTTGAGGCCGGGGGTGTCCTTGTGGACGATGAAGGCGCCGATGCCCTTGTGGCGGAGCGCCGGATCTTCGGTGGCGAAGATGGTGATGAAGGAGGCGAAGTTGGCGTTCGTGATCCACGCCTTCTGGCCGTTGAGGACCCAGCCGCTGCCGTCTTTCGTGGCGCGGGTTTGAAGGCCGGCGACGTCGCTGCCGGCCGAGGGCTCGGTGGTGGCGTAGCTGGCGAAGATGGGCTCACTGGCGAGCCAGCCGAGGTACTTCTTCTTCTGTTCCGGCGAGCCGCCCAGCTTGATGGGGGTGAGGGCGAGCGTGTTCGCCGTCATGCTCGTCTGGATGCCGCTGCATCCGTAGGCCAGCTCCTCGGTGATGAACGCCGACTCAAGATCGGAGAGGCCGGGGCCGCCGTACTCGGCGGGCAGCGTCGGGTTGACGAGGCCGATCTTCCACGCCGCTTCGAAGACGTCCTTCGGGAAGCGTGCGTCGCGATCGCACTCGCGCGCCACAGGGATGATCCGCTCGCGGGCGAAGCGCCGGGCGGTGTCGATGAGCGCCTTCTGTTCCTCTGTGATTTCGAAATCGATCATGCGCCGTCACTCCCGGTTGCGTTTGCGCTTCTTCTCTATCGCGGTGCGCGCCGCACGCGAGCCGAAAATGAAGCCGATGACCCCGCCGAGCATGAGGACCACGGGGATGAAGATGATGTGCTCGACGGTGGGCATTCCCATGGGGCCGGCCGCCTACTTCTTTTCGAGCTTGGCCGCGGCGCGATCGATCGCCTTCTCGAGGTCGTCGAGGCGGGCGTCGGCGTTCTTCTGGCGGCGCCAGACGAGCAGCAGCCACGCCATCAAGATGACCCAGAGGACGGAGTACGCCTCGACGAGGAGCGTGGTGCCGCTGTGTTGCTCTTCGCCCCCTTGGACCGCCTGGAACGTGGTGGAGCGTCCATCGGGCGTCGGAGCGTCGGCGGCTTTCGCCGAGTCAGCGGGAGCCGTTCCCGCGGGAGCCGTGACGGTGGTGTTCTGCATCATCCTTCGTTCCGATCGTCGATGCCGAGATCGATCGCGTCTTCTTCGGCCCGCGCGAGGCGGCTCTTGCCGACCTCGACGCGAACGCGCACCCACAACGCGGCGAGCGCGAACAGCGTGAACGCCGCGAAGCCGAGGCCGAGCGCGAGCTTCATGTCGGGGTGCGCGAGGCCGCCCCCCTTGCCGGTGATGACCGTAGGGTGCTGGCCGCTCCACTTCTGAACACTGAAGTGAATGATGGGAAGATTGGCGGCGCCGAGGATGCCGAGCGCGGCGGCGAACTTCCGCTCGCCTTCACCGTCGCCCGCGAAGCCGCGGAGGACGAGGTACGCGACGTAGATCAGGACGCTGAGGAGCGCCGTCGTGAGGCGCGGGTCCCAGGTCCAGTAGAACCCCCACGCCTTCGCGGCCCACAGCGGGCCGGTCGTGAGCACGATGGCGCCGAACACGACGGCGACCTCGGCCCCGGCGCGCGCGAGCGCGTCGCGCGCGTCGGTGGGGCGGATCAGGTACATCACCGAGCCGAAGAAGCAGGCCGCGGCTCCGATGTACATCGAGTACGCCGACGGCACGTGGAAGTAGAAAATCTTCTGCACGATGCCCATCGTCTTCTCGGTGGGGACACGCAAGAAGACGAGGTTGATGAGCCACACGTACAGCCCGGTCGCCACGGCGATCGTCGCGTAGAAGGCGTAGTCGGCGGCCGTCGTGCCGGTGGCGCGTGCGCGCGAGGTCATCGCGAGGCACACGCTAGCACGCCTATAGCCAACCGCCGACGAGGACGCTCGCGCCGAACTGGGTGCCGGCGTTCGAGGTGCCGTTCTGATCGACCTGCGAGAGGTCGTGGTAGACGGTCGGCCCCGCGCCTGCGAAGAAGTGGCGCGCGGCGTGAAAGAGGATGGGCGCCTCCGCGGAGACGAAGACGCGCATCGAGGTGTGGTCATTCGAGGCGCCGTTGCTGCTCTCGTTCTGGACGATGGGGCCGGCGCCGATCTCGGCGCGCGGGTACCACGAGACCGAGTCCGAGACGGGCACGTCCACGCCGAAGCGGGGCGCGAGACCGAAGGACGTCGACGACTGCGTGACCTTCGCGCCGCTGGCGTCGAAGCCGACCGTGTTGCCGTAGCTCCCCCACAGGTCGACGCCGATCGAGACGTGATCGGCGACGAAGTAATCGAAGCCCGGCGAGACGTACACGCTGAGGCTCGAGGCGTTGGTTCCGGCGTAGGTCGCCGACAGCGCGTACCCGCTCGTCTCGCTCGTGATGACGAAGGTCCCTTGGTCGCCGAAGCGGCGCTCGCGCAGCCCGCTCGCGGGCGCGGCGATGGGCGTCGATGGCGCAGCCTCGTCGCCACCCCACCATCCGCCGATGACGAACGAGGCGCCGAGCGTCGTCGGCTGTCCGCTCACGCCTGGCGCGGCTCCCGTCGTGTTCGCGAAGGTGTGTGCGAGGCGAGGCCCCGCGCCGAAGAAGAAGTGGGACGTCGGGTGCACGAGCAACGGAGCGTAGAGATTCATCCACGGCCCGACCTGCGAGGTCTCCGGGGAGCCCACCGCGCTCCCCGCGACCGAGAGCGACTGGCCCGACACGAGGCTCTCGCTGCGGTGGCTGTCCAGGACGCCGAGCGTGAGGCGCGGATAGAAAGAGAAGGTGTCGCCGAGCGGAAGGTCGGCGCCGAACCGCAACCCGCCGGAGACGCTCGTGCTCTTCGTCTGCACGAGGCTACTGTCCGCGCCGTAGCCGGTGTTGTTGGCAAAGCCCGCGCTGACGTCGAACCCGAGCGAGAAGTGGCTCACGAGGAAGTAGTCGAGACCGACCTCGAACGAACCGGACAAGTACGTGGCGAGGCTCCCGGAGTATTGCGCGTACGAAATTCCGGCGCCGTTCGCCCCGCCCGACGAGGCCGTCAGCACGATCTCCCCCCGCTCGCCGAATCGCGGCGACGGCGGCTCGGGAGCCACAGGCGCCTTCTGCGCCTCGGGCTGCCGCACGATCGGAGCGGCCGCAGGTTCCTCGTACGGGAACAGCGCCTGGTCGTCGCTGGGGGCGTTCGACGGCTGCGCCTGGGCGCTCGTCGTGGCGAGGAGGAGCGGGAGGGGAGAAAGCGAGACGGCAACGAAGCGCGCGAGCGTCATGGGTCCTTCGGTGGAGCGTGGGGTAGATCACGCCCTCACTAGTCCCATCGGATCGTTCGCGCCGAACGTTGCTAGAAATCGTACGCGAGGGGGGAGCGCGGCTACTTCGCGCCGCGGATCTTCACGTCGAGGTCCTTCATCAAGAGCGCGATGGCCTCGTTGTCCGGGTCGTAGTTCTTCGCCAGCGAGAGCTGCAGCTTGGCCTGCTTCCAGTCGCCCTTCTTCACCAGCTCCTCGGCGCGTCGCGCGAACGGGCGGGCCATCGGCGACTTCAGCGTGTCCTCGAGGCGCTTCGGTCCGGGGACGCGCTCGCGCGCCGGCGGCAGCGACGAGCGGCGCGACGCCACCGACGGCGCCTCACCGTCCGCCAGCGAGGCGTCGTACTGCGCACGAAGCGCAGGGTTCTCGAGCACGCGGTACGCCTCGGTGCCGCGGCGGAAGATGCGGGCGATGGCCTCGCGCTCGTCGTTCGGGCGACCGGCGTGCGCGTCGGGGTGGAAGTTCTCGGCGAAGGCGTGGAAGGCGCGCTTGATCTCGTCGGGGCCCGAGCCGTCCGGGATGCCCATCAGCGCGTAGTACGTGAGGTCGTCGAGGACCCGCAGCCACGCCAGGATGACTGCGCGGTCCACGGGTCACCCACCAACGATGGCGCCGGATTGCTCCATGCGCGCGCGCATCGACGCGATCTCCGACTCGGCGGCGATGCCCGTGAGCCGAAGCATGGCCGTCGCTTGCCGTCCGGTGATCGGATCGGCGGCGCGTACGCGGAGCGTACCGTCGGCGTCGAGCTCGAACGTGACTTGAACGCTCACCTCACCGCGCGCCGCCGCCGGAATTCCGGTGAGCTCCACCTCGCCCAGGTACGTGTTGCCGCGGAACGCCGCGTCCTCGCCCTGCGCGACGCGCACGCGCACGAGCTGCTGCCCGTCTTGCGCCGTCGCGAAGATGCGCGTGCGCTCGCACGGGATCTTCGCGTTCCGCGGGATGACCGTGTCGCAGTACCCTCCCGCCGTCTCCACGACGAGCGCGCGCGGCGTCACGTCGATGAGCACCGGCGGCGGCATGCTCTGCGTGAACACCGGCGCGCGCGGCGGCTGGCTCATGTATTGCGGCGGCGCAGGCGGCGGTTGCGACTGCGTCGGCGCGTGCATGAACTGCTGGAGCGCGTTGCCCGGCGCGGACGCCTCCGGGAGCGAGAGCGGATTGAACGGCGAGGCGAACGACGGCGCCGAGGGCTGGCGTTCGCGGGCCGGGGGGGACGGAGGAACCGCTTGCGAAGGCGGCGCTTGCGGAGGGGGCGCGCCTTGAATCGACGTGAGGCCACCCACGAACGACCCGGGCGACGGCTCGTCGATCGTCCCGAACGGTCGCGACGTCGGCGTCGCTTTCGACGCGGGCGGCGGCGGCGCTTGCCCCATCGGCACGATGGCCGGCGCGCTCTGACGCGCGGGCATCGGCGCGGTGCTGCGCGGAAGGGCAGGGGACGAGGGCTGCGCCGTGCGCGTCGTGGGGGGCGGCGGCGGCGTCATGCGCGCGGTCGACGTGAGGAGCGCCGGTTGCGGCGCCGTCGCCGACCCGGGCCCCGTGCCGCGCGACGTCGCCGGCGGCGCCGACTCGCGCCCCGACGCGGGGATCGAGTCGCGTCGCATCGCCTGCGTCTCTTGATCTTCGTCGACCGAGAGCTCCTGACTCGACGGCGCCCGCGACGACTGCGGCGCGGCGTCGCTGAACGACGGAGCCGACTTTCGCGCGACGCTGAACGCCGTGGGGGGCGGCGGAATGCTCCGCCTGCGCGAGGCGTCCGTCAGAGCCGCGGCCTGGATGGCCGCGCCGATCGCCACGACCTCGTCCGGGTTCATGCGATCCATCGGCGGCGCGCCGAAGAACGCCTCCACGCGGCGCCGCACGAGCGGAATGCGCGATGTGCCCCCCACGAGGATCGTCCGATCGAATTCGCTCGGCGCCAGGCGCGCCAGCGCCAGCGCGTCCTGCGTCACCTTGAACGACCGCTCGATGAACGGCTCGGTCATCTTGTCGAGCTCGGCGCGCGACAGTCCGAAGATCAGATCGAGGTGCGCGCCGCCGACGCCGAACGCGATCTCGCGCAGGTGCACCTGCGTCTGCTCCTGCGTCGAGAGCGCCATTTTCACCTGCTCGGCCGCCTGGCGAAGGCGCTCCAGCGTCTGCCCGTCGCTGCGCGGATCGAAGCGGTGCTGCACGAGGAAGGCGTCGGCCATGCGATCGGCGATGGCGTCGTCGATGTCGTCGCCGCCGAGGAACGGATCGCCGGCGGTGGCGAGCACCTCGAAGACGTTGCCGTTCAAGTCGAGCAGCGTCGCGTCGAACGTGCCGCCGCCGAAGTCGTAGATGGCGATGCGCTCCTTGGCCCCCTTGCCGAGCCCGTACGCCAGCGCCGCCGCCGTCGGCTCGTTCAAGATGCGCAGCACCTCGAGCCCGGCCACGCGCCCGGCGACCTTCGTCGCCGCGCGCTGAAGCTCGTTGAAGTGGGCCGGCACGGTGATGACCGCGCGCTCCACCCGCTCGCCGAGCGCAGTCTCCGCGATCTCTCGCGCGCGCTTCAGCACGAACGCGCCGATCTCCGGCAGCGTGTACTCCTTGCCGCGCGCCACGACGAGCGGCCCTTGCCCCGGCCCCTCTTTCATCTCGAAGGCGAACCGCGCGCGCGCCTTCTCCAGCTCGGGGCTGTTCCACGTCCGCCCGAGCAGACGCTTGACGCTTGCGATCGTGTTCTTCGCATCGACCGCCCGCCGCGCCTTCGCGGCGTGACCGACGAGCGTGTCGCCGTTCGGATGGAAGCTCACCACGCTGGGCAGAAGCCTCCGCCCTTGCTCGTCGCCGAGCACGTGCACGCGCCCGTTGCGCACGCATGCCACGACGGTGTTCGTGGTCCCGAGGTCGATGCCGACGACGCTCATCCGCTCGATCAACGAAGTATCACACCCCGGCGGAAGGCGGCGAGAAGCGTGGGGGAAGCGCGGCCACGGCTCGGTCGTACCAGCGGTCGATCGTGCGAGGAAATGGCCACATCCAGCCGTAGTCGGCCGAGGTGAAGCGGCGGACGATCTCGCGCCGCGCCCGCTCGACCCCCTCAATTCCATAGACCTCGAACGTCGCCCGGATGGTCTCCTCGTAGGCCTCCCATTCGATCCGCGCGCGCCCCCAGGCGAGGCCGATCGGGAAGATGGGGACGAGGTACACGAAGGCCATCACGACGTCGCCCATGCGCGCGCGTTGCCGCAGGTGGACCCGCTCGTGGCGAAGGAGAATGAAGCGGTCGGCGTCGCTCATGGCCTCCCAGGAGTCGGGGACCCAGAGCTTGCCGAAGAGAACGGTGTGGTACCGCGTCATGTAGACGCGCTGCCCGCCGAACGTGATTGCGAAGAGCGCGACGTGGATCGCGCGCTGCAGGCGCGAGGAGCGCTTGGGGACGATCGCGAACGTCGGGAACTCGGCGCGCATCGACGCCAGAAGCTCGCGCGTGGCCGCGGACCAATCGCTCGGCGGGCTCTCCATCCGCAGACAGCGTAGACGTCCTTGTAGTAGAGCGATCGCGTGAATGGAGGGATCGATGCTCGTGGCTAGCGACGCGGCGTGGCGCGTCCTCATCCTTCTTGCTGCCGCGCTGGCGCCGCGCGTCGCGCCCGTGGAGGCGATCTCCGCCCACTCGACGATCGAGGCCTGCGGCCGCTTGGCGCTGGTCGTCGTGCTGTATGCCGCGGCGACGTTCGGCATTCGAAAGGCCACGCCGCGTTATCCCGGCGTCGCGGCGCTGACCACGCTCGCCCTCCTGGCCGCGCCGATCGCGAGCGCGTACTTCAGCGGCGATCGCGGTCCGGTCGCGCGCGGCGTGTGGGTCGTGGGGCCGCTCGTGTGGGCCGCGCTCGCGGCGATCGCCGCGGGCCCTGTGGCCGATGCGATCGCGTCGCAAGCGTCGCGCGGCGTGCGCGCGATCGTGGGGGTCGCTGTGATCGCGATCGGGATGGGCAGCCTCGTCGCCGGACGCGCGCGCCTCGCGACGTCGAGCGCGATGTGGCAGACCGCGCTCGAGAGCGATCCCGGGAACGAGAGCGCAGCGCTCGCCATCGCCGCCGCCGATCACACGGCCCACAACCCCGCCGCCGCGCTCGACGTGCTGCTGGCGTGCGTGCACGCCCACCCCGAGTCGTGCGCCTGCGCCGAGGCGGCGGCGAGCGAAGCGGTCGATCTCGGTCGTTACCCGGACGCGCGTCGCGTGCTCGACGCCTCCGACGCGTGCCCGCGCACCTCTCATCGCATGAGCCTCGAAGCCGAGTCGCTCGTGGGAACGCCGGGCGCGATGGACGAAGGTCTCCGCGAAGCGGCGCGCGTCCTCGATCGCACGCCGGACGAGCCGCACGCGCTCTTCGCGCGCGCCTGGGGGACCGTGCTCCAAGGTCGCCCGCTCGATGCGCTGGCCGACGCGCAGCACGCCGTCGCGCTCGGTCGCGGGATCCCCGCCGAGCTCCTCTACGGCCTGATCCTCTTCCAGGACAACGACCTCGCCGGCGCCGACGTGCAGTTCGCGCACGTGCTCACCGAAGACCCGGCCAACGTGCAGGCCACGTACGACCACGCGCTCGTCGCCGATCGGCAGCAGCGGTACCACGACGCGCGCGAGGGGTACCTCCACACGCTCTCGCTCGACGCGACGAATGCCGAGGCGCGGTACAACCTCGTCGTCCTCACGCACGCGCACGGCGCGACGCTCGAAGCGCAGCACCACGTCGACGAGTTCGCCGCGAAGCACCCCAACGACGCGCGCTTGATCGCGCTCCGCCAGCTCCTCACGCAACCGATTCAAGCGCGCTGATCGCCGCCTCCGCGCGGACGTCAGCCGAGACGATCGCCGCGCTTCACGCCGCGCCCCATCACCCATTCGCCGGCCGCGATCGCCTTTCGCCCTTCGAGCTGCACGCGCACCAGATCGATCGCGTCGCGGCCGCCGCACGCCACGACGACGCGCGCCTTGTCCGCCAGCACAACTTCGCCGGGCGTCGCGCCTTCGGGCGTCGTTACCGTGGTGCGCGCGGTCGCGTGCACCTTGACGACTCTTCCTTCGAGCCGCGTGAACGCCCCCGGCCACGGGCTCATCCCACGCACGTGATCGTGCACGGCGTTGGCGCCCTTCGTGAAATCGATCGCGCCGTCTTCCTTCTTCAGCATCGGCGCCATCGTCGCCTGCGACTCGTCCTGCGCCTCGGCGGTCAGCTCACCGGCGACGAACTTCGGAAGCCCCTCTCGGATCGCGACCGCACCGAGCGCGCTCAATCGTTCCGAGAGCTCGCCCGCCGTCTCTTCCTCGCCGATCGCGGTCGTCCACTTCGCGAGCATCGCCCCCGTATCCATCCCCGCATCCATCTTCATCAACGTGACGCCCGTCTCGCGCTCCCCGCGCACGACCGCCCACGTGATCGGCGCCGCGCCACGCAGCTTCGGCAAGAGCGAAGCGTGCGCGTTCACGCACCCGAGCCGCGGCCCATCGAGCACGTCTTGCGGGAGGATCCTCCCGTACGCGATGACGACCGCAACGTCCGCCCGCTGCGCCCGCACCCACTCCGCGAACTCGCCGGTGCGCAGCTTCGTCGGCTGCACCACGGGGAGCCCGAGCTCGGTCGCCCGCTGCTTCACGGGCGGCGCGGTCAGCGTGAGCCCGCGCCCCACCGGCTTGTCGGGCTGACAGACGACGCCCACGACGTCGGCGATCGAGGCCAACGCCTCGAGGCACGGCACCGAGAACGCGGGCGTTCCGAAGAAGAGAGCGCGGAGTGCCATCGCGGCGGTTCCTGGCGCTGGCCGCGCTACTTCCCGACGACGACGTCGACGCGCGGCTGGCTCACTTCGTGGTCGATCCCTTCGGCCACGTTCGTCAGCGGCGTCGTCACCTTCAGCGAGTACTTCCCCTTCGGCAGCGCACCGGCCGGCGCGCGCGGGTAGCCCTTCTCCGGCGGCGTCCCCTTCAGCTTCTCGGGCGCCCACTTCGTCTTCACGGCATCCCATCCGAGCGGCATGCGCGCCGTACCGTTCGCGGCGAGATACACGCGCGCCGTCTTCGGCTCACCGGGCTCGCGCGCCGCCATCCCTGACGGGAGCGGCGGCGGCTGGTTCTTCGGCAGGTCGACTCGATTCCCCTTGGCGTTGAACACCTGGATGTCGAAGCGCGGCATCGGGTCGATCGTGAAGTAGAGCGGCATCGGCGCGCTCGACTTGTTCGTGAAGCTCACGACCACGTCGGCGTGCGCGCCCGGCGCGACCTTCATCGGGTTGAGCGCGACGCTGACTACCAACGTCTTCGACGTATCCGGCGGCGCGCCGGTGGGGTTCGGCACTTCGCACGCGTTCTTCAGGATCACGCCTTCGAGGTTCGCTTCGTCGAACACGTTGCACTCGTCCTTCTTCGGACCGGTGGCGACGTCGTCCTGCGAGCCGGGGGAGGGGGCCGTGTTCGCCGTGGGCGTGGCCGCCGTCCCGCCGTCGTCGCTGGCGGCCGCGGATTGATCGGCGGACTTCGGGTTCGAGTCTTCGTCGACGTCGGCCGCGGTCTTCGACGGGGCGCCGCCGCACGCAGCCAGGCACAGGAAACAGGACAAGACGAGGAAGGAGCGCTTCATGGCGCGCGAGAATAACGCGAAACGCGCGCGCCTCACATCGGCGTCTTCTGGATCGGCGTGGCTGCACGTTCGCGCCGGCCGCGCTACTCGATGCACGCCTCCCACTCGTTGGGTCCGTTCGCCTTCATCGCGCAGTCGTACTCCTTGCGACTCACCTCGCGCTGGCACTGCTCGGCGACGCGCCGGTAGCTCGGCTCCCCCTTCTTCGTCTCCTTCTTCATCTCGCGCGCGAGCGTCGCCTGCGCGGGAGGGAGCGCGACGAGGGCAGGGTCGGCGGCGATCGTCATGTCGAGGTAGCGGTCGAGCATCTGTCCGCACTCGACGGGCGTCGGCTTCGCGTGGTTGCAGCCCCCCAGCCCGAGGCCGAGCCCGACGACGACGATCGCGAGTCTTTGCATCGCCTAGCGCTTCGGCGGCGCCAGCGGCGCGAGCGCGAGGGCCATCTGCATGGCGAGGAGCTTCTTCCCTTTCACCGCGACACGCCCTTCGACGATCGCCTCTTCGGGCGCCAGCTTCCCCGCGAGGATCTCTTCGAACACGGCGACGGTCGCTTCGATCGTCACGTCGGGATCGTCCGGGTCGATCGTCTTCTTCGCCGCCGCTCCGAAGGCCACCGTCATGGCCACGCGCTCGCCGTCGAGATCGACCAGCGCCAGCTCGATCTTCCCGCTGGCCATGATGAGCCGCGAGAGCACGCGCGGATCGCTCATGAGCGCGACGTCGCCCGCCGGCGCGAACTTCGGCACGAAGCGGCGTTCGGTCTTCCAGTCCTCGAGGAAGCGATCGGCGTGCCGCGCGTTGCCGCTGATCCAGACGTTGCGCTCGCGCGCCTCTTCTTCGCGCACCACGACGCTCGGCCCCTTGACCGTCGCCGTGAAGCTCCCTTCGCCTTCGAGCGCCAGCACGATGGTGAACGGCGTGCTCCCCGCGCTCGCCGGAACGAGCTTCGCGTGCGTGTCGGGGAACACCTCGGTCACGAGCGAGCGAACGGTCGCCCCCTCGGGGATTTCGAACGGGAACATGGCTGTGCACCCTAGTCGATGCGGCACACGCGCGCGAACCTGCATCGCGCTGATTTCGCGCTACGTTGCCTCGGCCATGACCACGCGCGTGATGAACTTCAACGCCGGCCCCGCGGCTCTCCCGCTCCCCGCCCTCGAACGCGCCCAGCGCGAGCTGCTCGACTTCGCGTCGAGCGGCATGAGCGTCATGGAGCACTCGCACCGCGGCGCGGAGTACGAAGCGGTGCACGACGAGGCCATCGCGCTGCTGCGCGAGCTGCTCGGCATCGGCGCGTCGCACGACGTCATCTTCCTTCAAGGGGGCGCCACGCAGCAGTTCGCGCAGGTGCCGATGAACTTTCTGACGAAAGGCGCGCACGCCGAGTACGTCGTCAACGGCGTGTGGGGCGAGAAAGCCCTCGCCGAAGCGAACATCGTCGCGGCGGGAGCGGGCGCGACGGTGCGCATTGCGGCGAACACCGGCGTCGGCGAGCACCCCGTGGCCTACGTGCGCGCGCCGTCGCAAGCGGAGCTCGTGCTCGACGCCAGCGCGGTCTACGCCCATTACACGTCGAACGAGACCATCCACGGCATCCAGATCGACGACGTCCCAGACTTCGGCGGCGTCCCGGTGGTGTGCGACATGTCGAGCGATATTCTCTCGAAGCCGATCGACGTGAACCGCTTCGACTTCATCTACGCCGGTGCGCAGAAGAACATCGGCCCCAGCGGCGTCGTGGTCGGCATCGCGCGGAAGGACTTCGTCGCGCGCGGTCGGAAAGACATCCCCAAGATCTTCCAGTACCGCGCCTTCGTCGAAGCGAACTCGCTGCTCAACACGCCGTCGACGTTCGGCATCTATCTCGTGCGGAACGTGCTCGCGTGGATCAAGGAGCTTGGCGGCCTCGAAGCCATCGCCGCGCGGAACCGCGAGAAGGCGGACACGCTCTACGCCGCGATCGACGCCAGCCCGTCGTTCTACCGATGCCCGGTGGAGGCGAAGAGCCGCTCGAAGATGAACGTCGTCTTCCGCCTGCCGACCGAAGCGCTCGAAGAGAAGATGGCGCGCGAGGCGAAGGCCAACGGAATGGTCGGCATCAAGGGGCACCGCTCGGTCGGCGGCATCCGTGTCTCGCTCTACAACGCCGTCGAGCCCGCGTGGGTGCACGCCCTCGCCACGTTCATGGCGGAGTTCGCGCGCACCAATGGGTAGCGACTAGGGTAGCGACTACTTCTTCTTGGCGGTGCGTGCGACGACGGCGCGCTCGAGCGCTTCGCCGACGTCCGTGCCGACCGTGCCTCCGCGGGCCCACTGGTCGGCCTTCACGAGCGTCGTGTTGGCTTCCTTCGCGAGCTTGCTGCGGCGCCCACGCGGGAAGCCGGAGAACGCGCTCTGCGTCTCGTTGGGGATGATCTGAACGGCCGGGTGAAGGAAACCGCGCATCGTCGTGACTCCTAAAGGATGGCCCCTGTCGCGTTCCGTGAACGCGTGGTCGGGGAGCGAGCCGGGCTTCTTAGCCGAGGAATGGGCTTTGGGCCAGCGCGGCGGACGCGCGGGGGGTCAAAAGAGCGCCAGACCGCACGTATCGTTGGCCGTCAGGGTGAAGCTGGCGGCGCTCACGTCGCGCGAGTCGAGCGTGATCAGCCCCGACGCCGAGGCTTCCCCGGCCACGCGAACCCCGATGGCGCCGCCCAGATCGGTCACGAGCGACCCGAGTTGCCCGCCCAGCTGCCCAAGCGCCTGCGTGGCCATCTGCTTGCCGATCTGCGCGCACGAAACGGGCGTCGAACGCCAGGCCAGCGCCAGGCGAATGCCGTCGTCGAAGAGCTTCACGGTGCCGGTCACCGAGGCGTTCAGCGGCCCGACGGCGAGCGTCCCCTGCTTCACGTCGAGCCCCTTGGTCGCATCGCCCGCGGCCGCCAGCGTGAGCTTCGCGTCGATCGGCAGTCCGCTGAACACCGCGCGCGTCAGCGCCACCGTCCCCTTCAACGTGGCCGCTCCGGTGCGCGCCTCTTCGAAATCGAGATCGGCCTCCACGCTCGAGTCCGCGGCAAGCCCCACCGACTTCGCAGGCACGCCGATTCGCGAAAGCGGCGACGTGGGAACGCTCACCTTCAACGACGTCGCGTTGCTCGCGTCGCGCACGAACACGACGCTCGGTCCCCCCTTCACGACCGGATCGAGCTCCACGTCGACCCGCGCGGTCTGCGCGTCGCGCTCGACCGCCACGCGCCACGGGCCGAACGTCGCCTTGCCCGCCGTCACCATCGCGTGGTCCGACGACATGCGCGACGTCCCCTTCGACGGATCGAGCTCGCCCTCGAGGTTGCTCATCTCGATCTTCGCGGTCTGCCCGAACGCGCGCGTCCAGGTGAGGTTCCCGAGCGCCCATGTCACCGGCTTGGCGTTCGCGGCCGACGTCGCCGTCGTCGCTCGTGCGCGCGCCGCGCTCCACGCCGCCATCGCTTTCTGAAGATCCTCGAGCGGCCCGTCGAGCGTCATCGCCAGCCCGTTCACCGCCGCCGCCCCGGGCGTGAACCCGACGAGCGCGACCTGCATGCTCTCCGCCGTGGCTTTCATCTGCGGCACGCCCTCGAGCGCGATGCCGACGTTCATCAGGCGCACGTCGCCGGGCCCGATGGCGACGTGATCGATCGTGAGCGTCACACCTTGGCTCGCCGCCGCCGCGATGCACTGCTGCTTCAGCACGACGGGGAGCACGCCGAAGACGACGATGATCCCGACCACCGCGAAGAACGCGAACACCGACAGAAGGACCGGCCACCATCGCCGCGGCGTCGCGCGCCGCGACGCGGCGGGCGACGCGAGCTTCGTCGGCGGGAACGGCTGACCCATCGCGGGCTCATGGTACCCTCAAATCTCGATGCGCCCGATCGCGATCACCGCGGCGCTGCACCTCAGCGCGTCGCCCGACGACGTCTGGCGCTTCGTCTCGGACACCGATCGGACGAACCGCGTCATCGGCTCCGGCCCCGTCGAGTACACGCCGGTCGAGGAGGACGCGCCGACGAGCGCGCGTTTCGTGGGGCACACGAAGGCCGGAGGGCTCTCGCTCACGTACGACGAGATGCCGTTCGAGTGGAGCCAGGGGCGCGCGCTCCGCGTGGAGCGACGCATGCGCGGCGGGCTCCTGGAGTCGTACGTGCTGGCGTGGTCGCTGGAGCCCAACGGGAGCGGAACGGCCGTGAGCGTGCGGCTCGAGCTGACGCCGCGGTTCGCGGTGCTGCGGCCGTTCGTGTGGTTCGAAGGGAAGGGGATCGTGGCGAAGCTCGTCGCCTTCGCCGAGTCGATCGACGCGCACGTTCGCACCAGCGCGCCCAGCCCGTTCGCGGCACAGACCACGCCGGTCAACGAAGCGCTCCTCTCGGACGGCGTCGATCGCCTCGTTCGCAGCGGCATCCGCGCTCCCCTCGCGGCGCGCATCGCGTCTCACGTGCGCGACGCCAGCGATCCCGATCTCGTTCGCATCCGCCCATTCGAGCTGGCCGACGTCATGAAGGAAGAGCGACGCGAGGTCCTGTGCGCGATGCTCCACGGCGTCCCCGCGGGGCTCTTCGATCTCCGCTGGGCGATCGTCTGCCCGAGCTGCAACACGGCGAGCGAGCTCGCAGCGTCGCTCGAGGAGGTCAAGCCCGAGGGGCACTGCCAGCTCTGCGACATCAGCTTCGAGCTCGATCTCGATCGCGCCGTCGAGGCCACGTTCGTCCCACACGAATCGATCCGCAAAGTCGAGAACCAGATGTTCTGCATCGGCGGCCCCGCGCGGACGCCGCACGTGTGGTCGCAGACGAATCTGTCGCCCGGCGACACTCGTGCGCTCGCCGCGCCGCGCGAGACGGGGAGGTACCGCGTGTTCGCGCGCGGAGGGGCCGTGGCCAGCATCGAGGTGGACGCCGGCGCGCCCGCCGAGGTGCGCCTGTCGCTGACCGACGGCGGCATGCGCCCCCCCGAGGCGAGCGTCGCCCCGGGCGGATCGATCGCGGTCACCAACACGACCCGCGAGGCGCGCCACGTGAAGGTCGAGCGACTCGGTTACGCGAACGACGCCGCCACCGCCCACTACCTCTCCAACGTCGACGACTTCCGCCGCCTCTTCTCGCGCGACCTTTTGAAGCGCGGCACGGCGCTCAAGATCACGCGCGTCGTCATCCTCTTCAGCGACCTCACCGGGTCGACCGCGCTCTACACGAGCGTAGGGGACGCCGCGGCCTTCCGCTTCGTCGACGATCACTTCGACGTGATGCGCGACGCGATCGTGGAGAACGGCGGCATCATCGTGAAGACGATGGGCGACGCCGTGATGGCCTCGTTCCGCGATCCCAGCGAGTGCCTGCGCGCCGCGCGCGAAGCGCTCGCCGCGTTCGAAGCCTTTCGCGCCTCGCACGAGCACGGCGCGAAGGTCGGCCTCAAGCTCGGCGCCTTCGCCGGCCCTTGCTACGTCATCACCGCGAACGGCGCGCTCGACTACTTCGGCCAGACCGTGAACGTCGCCTCTCGGGTCCAGCACCTCGCTTCTTCGGGCGAAATCGTGGTCCCCGGCGAGCTACTCGCGTCGCTCGGCGACGACGACCGCCGCACGTTTCACGAGTCGGCGCCGTTCGAAGCCCGCGTGAAAGGGGTCGATGGCTCGCTTTCCCTGATTCGACTCACTCTGCCCGCCACGTAGTTCGACGCGTCCGCATCGGACAATTCGACCGCGTGAGCACTGGCCGCGGTGGCCGCGATTCTCTCGAAAAGAGAAGGCGCCGGGGTGGGTTGGGGTGGGAGGGACTTGACAGCTAGCGGCCGGGTGCCTACGCATTGCGTCATAGGGCATCAGCAAAGGCGGAGCAGTTGGCCGCCTCGGAGGAATCGCCATGTTTTCTCACGGATATTCTGTCGCGGTTCTCGCTCTGGCGGGGCTCGCGGCGACAGGTTGCGGGGGCTCACCCGACGATAACGCAGCGCGTTTGCCGCCTGCGTCACCCGCGCCCCAGTCGGTCACGATCGACACCAGCGCGCCTTCGGAGCACCTCTACTTCGGGGTCAACAATCGCCTTCACGTGGCCGGCGACGTCCTCGCCGACGTGAACCTCGACGTCGGCGCGAAGGTGCAGCTCGAAGCGGCGACCAGTGACGGCTCGCCGATCCGGTTCGAGCTGTGGATGGTCCACAACGACAAGAACGTGGAGCTCATCAACGCCTTCGACGTCGAGTCGGGCTTCGTGCTCACGAACATCGACGACCAGACCGGCAACGTGAAGTACTTCGTCCACTTCCCCACGCCGACCTCGGCGCGCGACGTCGTGCTCTACATGGACTGCCTCCGCACGAGCGGGCGATGCGCGACCGAGCTTCAACCGGGCGAGACGTGTCTCCCCGGGCATGCGTGCGCCGACGGCCTCTTGTGCGCGCCAAGCGACGGCTCGTGCGACCCGCAATTCCAGGGCGGTACGTGCGTGATCCCGAACGACGACTCGGCGTGCGCGGACGACTCGTACGCTCCGGCGTGCGGATGCGACGGCGTCACGTACGCGAACGGTTGCCTCGCCAAGGCCTCGGGCTCCGGCGTTCGCACCAGCGGCGTGTGCCCGGGAGTGAAGCCGCCGACCTGACTCAGGTCCAGGTCGTACCGATGCGACGGCGGAGCGCTGTCGCTTCCGCGGTGAGGCCGAAGCGGGCGATGTCGCCGGCGAACGAATGATCGAGCACCGCCGTCACCGACGATGGGCCCGGGCGATCGGTCGCGCGCGCGAAGATGGCGTCGAGCGACCGAAGCTCGTCGATCGTGGCCAGGAGATCGCCGCACAGGAGATACGCGGCCCGGAGCTCGGCGCGCGCGAGGGCGGCGATGAACCCTTCGATGGGGAGCGGCCGCCCTTGCGGCGCGCCGATGTGGGGCGCCAGCTCTTCGAGCATCTTCTTCTGGCGCCTCGTGAGCGCGCGCGCGACGGACGGCTCGTACGTGGCGACGAGCTTCTTCGAGAGCACGTCGATGAAATCGTCGCCGAACGTGGGAACCACCTGACGCGCGGCCGCGACGAGGAGCGCTTCGATGTGCGGCGGCGGGAGCTCCTCCAGCCACGGCACGCCGAGCGCGACGCGCGCGAGGGCGCGACCGAGCGACGCGAGCTGCGAAGGCTCTGGGAGCTCGGACACCGGCTTGGGGACGACGATCCAGAGCGTGTCTTGTGCGAGCACGCGGGTGCGTGAGACCGATGCGGTCACGACGAGCTCGACGTCGGAGAGACCGAGCGCCTTGGTCAAGCGGTCGAGCGCATGACGCGTAGGGTGGCCGCTCCGCGAACCGATGCGATCGCGCGACGAGATCCCGAGCTCGCTCACGTCGGCGCGCAGCATCTTCGACTCGATGCCGGCGATGGCCGCTGCGACCTCGAGGAGCACGTGGCGCCCCTCCGGCGGGAGCACGTGCGTCACGAGCGTCGGGCGATCGAGCTGGCCGTGATGCGACTCGAGCGCCGGCAAGCGCCGCGCGCGGAGCCAGGCGTGACGCCCGTCGTCCAGATCGCCGGCGAGCGCGCGCAGCTCGCTGACCACGAGCGCCTCTTCGCTTCGACGCTCCGCGCCGAGCGCGCGCTCGAGCAGCTCGAGCCCCGATCCGAGATCGGCCAGACCGGCGAGCGGCCGCGACGACGGGTTGATCATCGACAGGATCGTGCGGGCCGTGTCTTCGTTCGCCCCCACGCGCGCATACGCCGCCGCCAGCTCGAAGCGGGTCTCGTAGAGCGTGGGGTCCATCTGCGTGGCGCGCTGGAGATGCGTGATGCCGTCGCGGATGCGCCCCAGCGACTCGACCTCGAGCTGCCCCAGCGTCGCCAGCCATCGCGCATCGACGTGACCGAGCTGCGTCCCGCGGGCGATGACCGCCGAGAGCGCTCGGCCGTAGCTGATGGCGTCTTTCCCGGCGGTGGTTCGGTAGAGAGCGCCGAGGCGCGCGAAGGCACGCGCGTTCTGCGGGGCGTGCGCCACGGCTTCGACGAGCGCGCGCTCTGCAGCGTGCGGATCGCCGAGGTGCATGCGCAGGTCGGAGAGCTCGAGGAGGATGTCGCACTTGGACGCGGGGTCGCGCTCGGCTTGCGAGAGGCGCTCGAGCAGGTCGGCGATCTCTTCGCGCGCGGCGGCCGTCGGTTGAACGCCGGGCTTCCGCGACGATGCCAGCCGATGAAGGAGCGCACGCAGCGCGCGCGCGTTCCCTGGTTCGATCGAGAGCGCGAGTCGAAGAGCGCGCTCGGCATCGTCGGGGCGCCCGAGGACCTTCTCGTAGACGCTGGAGAGCGCGAAGAGCGCGGTCAGCTTGGGTGACGGTTCGTGGCTCTTGGCGACGACCGCCTCGAGCGCTTCGACCGCTTCGGGCCAGCTCCGCTGCGCGATGCACAGCTCGGCGAGCGTGAGCAGGGAAGGGACGTGCGACGGCGCGGCGGCGCGCACGCGTCGCATGGCATCTATGGCGACGACCAGATCGCGCAGCTCGTCGCGTGCCACCCGCGCGATCTCGGTCCCCAGCATGATGACGGCGTCGGGGAGCTGCGCGCGCGCCAGCGTGATCTGGAACGTTGCGATGAGCCGTTCGCTCTCGCCGTCTTCCATGCGGAGCGCGGCCAGGCGCTGGGCCGCCGCGATCGCGTCGGCGTCGGCATCGAGCGCGCGCTCGAGGAGCGCCATGGCGCGCGCGCGTCGCTCGGGGCGCGGGCCGAGACGCTCGTCGTCGTCGGGGCCGAGGAGGAGCTCGGCGGCGTCGAAGAGGTAGCGCGCTCGCGCTTTGGGTTGCGTGGCGAGATCGGCCAACGATGTCGATGCCGCGACCGCTCCATACGCATCGGCGAGGCGCGTCGACAGCCGCGCGAGCCCGCTGGCTGCGGTGACCGACTGCGGGTCGACGCCCAGCGCTTCGCCGTACCGGGAGAGCGCTTCACGCGCGAGCTGCGGTCCCGAGCCGTCGCTCGACTCTGCGGCGATCCCTTCGAGCAACATCGCCAAACGAAGCTCGAGCGCGAGCCTCGTTCCGTCGTCGGGCGCGATCGCGCACAGCGATTGAAGCGCGCTCACGACGGCGCGCCGCGCGCGACCTTCGCCCCGCCGCGCGTTCGGCATCTCTCGCCGTACGACCGACTCGAGCGCGCCGGGGTCCGTCGGATCGAGCTCCAGGATGCGGGCGTACGTCGACTGCGCGTCGCTCACCGGCAGTCGCCACTCTTCGAGCGACGCCAGCTCCCACAGCGCACCGAGCCGCGCGCGGACATCGACGAGCGTGTCCCCCTCTTGCGTGAGCACGCGCGACAGCGGCGCCCACGCTTGATTGCGCCGCGCGATCGACTCGAGCAGGCGCATCGCCGCCGCGTGATCGGGCTCGCTCTCCAGGATCGACTCGAGCAGCCCCGTCGCGCGCGGAAGCTCGGTGCCCGTCTCGGCGAGGAGCCACGCCAGGTCGAATTGCACCGCGCGCTCGTCGCTCGGCGTGCGCGCGCGTTCGACGCGCGACGCCACGTGCTTCACGAGCGCGCCCAGCCCCTCTTGAGGCCCGCGCGGCCCGTCGTCTCCGCGCGCCGCCGTCGTCGCCGCGCGTCGTGCGAGCACGCGCGCCAGCCGCTCCGACACGAGGTCATCGTCCGGCGTTTGCGCCAGCGCCTTGGCGTACGAGTCGATCGCCGACACGTCGTCGGACAGGCGCATCTCGTCGAGCTCGGCGGCGCGCACCAGGAATCGCGCCTTCTCCTCGGGCGTGCGCGACGTCTGCGCGAGATCGACGTACGCCGTCTTCAGCGCGCGATCGTTCCCCGTCGCCGACAGCACGCGCGCGATCTCCGCGTCGGGCACGGGGTGCGCGGGGTCGAGCACGCGCGCCGCCTTCAACGACTCGATGGCGTCGTACGGCGTGCGCAGCCGCGTCTCCTGCACCTGCGCCAGCGCGAGCCACAGCGAGACCTTGTCCTGCAGCTTCGGCGCGTGATCGATGCGCGCGCGGTACGACTTCGCCGCCGCCTCCCATCGCCCCGCGTCCTCGTGCAGCCGCGTCTCGAGCGTGCGCGCCGACGTGTGCGCCGGCTCGGCGTCGATCACCTCGGCCACGAGCTTCAGCGCGCGCGCCGGATCGATCCGCGCGAGCGCCGTCGCCGCGCGGGTCTTCAGCGCCAGCACGTCGACGCCGTCGTGCGCGTGCTTCGCCTCGTCGAGGAGCGCGCGCGCCAGCGCGCGATCGTCGCCGATCCGAGCCGCCGTTCGGGCGAGGCCCAGGAGCGCGCCGCGATGGTCGGGCACGACGAGCAAGATGTCCTCGTACGCCCGCGCCGCGCGCCGCGTGTCGCCGAGCATGTCTTCCCAGAGGAGCGCGACCTTCTCCAGGTACGCGACGCGCCGCACGCCGTCGTTCGTCTTCTGCGCGGCCTGCGTGTAGAGCTCCGCGAGCCCGCGCACTTCGCTGTCGAGCGACTCGCTGGGCGAAGGGGCGAGCAGTCGCGCCAGGTGATCGAGCACCTCCGAGTCGCCGGGCGAGGCGACCCACGCCGCGCGCAGGTGCTTCACGGCGTCGTCCGGTTTGCTGAGCACGACCTCGGTGATGTGCGCGGCCTTGGCCAGCGCGCGCGCGCGCCGCGGCGCGTCTTCGGCGCGAGCACCCTCGGTAAGCCACAAGGCGACGCGCTGCTCGGGCTTGTTCGCCTCCTCGAGCAACCGATCGAGCAGCTCGACCAACGTGGGATCGGTCGCGTCGACCGCGAGCGCGCGTTGCACGTCGCCGATCGCCTGACCGAGCTCGGCGATCCGTTCGCCGATCATCGCCAGCGCACGAAGCTCGAACGCCAGCGACGCGGGCTCCGTCACGAACTGAAGCCGCCGGCGCCGCGCGCGCGCGGCTTCCAGCCATTCGCCGGCCGACTCGTGCAGCGTCACGAGCTCGTCGAGCACGCGACGATCGACGCTCGCGATCGTCGGTGCGCGCGCCGCGGCCCTCTCGAGCAAGAGGATCGCGCGGGGATCGTCGCGCAGCTGAAGATGCGCCAGGCACGCCGCGTCGAGCTCCAGTCGCGCGCTCCGCGTCGGGTCCTTCTCGATCTGCGATTCGTCCGACAGCGCGCTGCACAGCGCGGCCGCGTCGGCGTTCGCCGCGAGATGGCGCACGTATGCTTCGCGCACGGGGCCCACGCTCGGATCGAGCGCGATGGCCCGCTCCAGCGCCCCTCGTGCCGCATCGACGCGACCGAGTCTCCGCTCCAAGATCTGCGCGCGCTCTTCGTGAAGCCACGCCGCCAGCTTGGGCGCCGAGGCGTATGCATCCGCCATTCGCCCGAGGTGCACCGCCAGCGCGTCGTACGCCTCGGCCCGCCGCGCCGGCCCGAACGGAACATCGGGCGCCGATCGGCTCGCGCCCTTCGCCGCGCCCGCGTCGTCGCCGAGCCACGTGCGCGCGGTGATCTGCGCCTCGAGCCCCTTCAGCGCCGCCGCGTGATTCGGCGCGCGCGTGAGCGCTGCTTCCCACGCGGCTCGCGCGGTGTCGGGCCTGTCGCCCAGGGCATCGACGAGCCGCGCTTTCTCCGCGAGGAGCTCGACGGTCGCCGCTTCGCTCGTCGCGCTCTCCAGCTCGAACTCGATGTGCGCGAGCATCGGCGCGATCGCCCCGCGCCCGTGCTTCTGTCTTCGCAAGAGGCCATGCGCCGCTGCGAACGCGCGATCGACGCCGAGCGCGAGGTTCGCGTGGTGCTGCGCCTTCGCGTCGTCGCCCGCCATCTCGTGCGCGACCGCGAGCTCCAGATGGACGCGCGCCAGCGCCAGCTTGTCGTCGCCCCCTTCGAGCGTCGCCACGCGCGCGTGAAGCAGCTCGACAAGCGCAGACGCCGACAGCGGATCGATCTGCGCGCGCCCCTTGGGCATCGAGTGGGGCATCGACTGCGACGGCCGCGGCGGCGGTCCCGAGGGCGACCCTTCCGGCGGCAGCGGCGTCGTCCTCGGCAGAGGCGGCGGTCCCCGTCTCCCGCTGGGCGGCGGCGCGCTCGATCGTCCGCGCGCGCCGGGCAGCGGCGGCGGTCGCGACGGTACCGGCACGGGTGGCGGCGACGATTCGACGATCGAGGGCTGCGCGATCCCCGTCGTGGCGAACGACGACCCCGATCCCGGCCTCATCCCCAGCTCGAACGGCGTCGGCACCATCACGCTCGGCACCTTCGGCGCGCGCGGAATGTCCGTGCGGAAGGCAGGCTGCTGCCCCGCCGCGGTCTGCAGCTTCTTCACTTGCTGGTCGATGTCCCAGCCTTCTTCCGTCAACGCGAGGAGCTTGTCGATCGACGCGGGTCCGGCGACCTCGTCGCCATGGTCGGTAGAGATGTCGATCACCTCACCGGGATCCGTGGTGCTGCCCCTCTCCGATGCGGCCTTCGCTTCGGGCTCGGCGCGGTCATGCGCCATGGAACCTCCACTCACGAAGATGGTCGCACGAATCGGGGCCCGCGTGACGCCCGATGCTTAAAAAGGACGTCCGCGCCCGCCGGCCTCGGCCACTTCACGAAGATCGCCGCACGCGGCGGCCCCGAGATCGTGCTTCTCCTCGGGATCCGTCGACGTATCGAAGCAGCTCCAGTCGGCATCGTACTGGTGCGCGATCAACTTACGCGCACCGCGGATCGCCCCCCAGTTGCGGAACGCGCACTGCCAGAGCTCGGTGCAGTTCGTCATCACGACGGCGCGATCGGCCGACGACCCACCCCGCAGGAGGCTCGCCCCCGGCATCGACGCGCGGAACGTGGCCAGCGCCTTGTCGTCCCACAGGCCCGCGAGATCGAGCAGCGTGGGGAGCACGTCGAGCGTCGTGAGCGGCGTCGTCGCCAGGCCACGAAGGCTCTGTTCTTCGCTCGCAGTCAGCGTTCCCGGCGGCGCGTCGATCCACGCCGGGATGCGCACTTCTTCTTCGTAGAGCGTGCCGGTGTGACCGACGGCTCCCTTCTCGCGCATCTGCTCGCCGTGATCGGAGAGGAACACGACCACCGTGCGCGCCCCTTCGGGCGTCGACCGCAGCGTCCGCAGAAATCGCCCGATGGCCTTGTCCTGGCGCCAGATCGAGTCGCGGTACCGGTTTAAGATCTCGCGTTCGTAGCCGGGACCCGTCGCGTCGTTCTGCGGCTGGAACGGCGCGTCGGCTTCGTCGATAGCATACGGGAAGTGCGTGTTCGCCAGGTGCACCACGCCGACGAACGGCTCGCGCAGCGAGCCCATGTCGGCGAGCGCGCGATCGACCAGCTTGCCGTCGTCGGCGCCCGTGTCGAGATCCGCGTCGGGCTCGAGCTGCGTCGCGTTCACGCTCTTGGTCAGCGGCAACCCGCGCACCCACTCGCCCGCGTTTCCGAAGAGCAGGTTCTGCGACGTCCAGTACGCCGTCTCCAGCCCCGCCGCGCGCGCGTACTCCCAGAGCAGCGGCGCAGAGTGCATCGCCGCGCGCGACTCGGTCGGCGCGAGTCCGCTCCACAAGACCGAGAGCGAGATCGCCGTCGTCGAGTCGACCGCGCGCATCTGTGTCAGCGGCAGGCGATTCGGCACCGCGGCGTTCGCGTTCGGAGTCCACGGGCAGTCCTTCGTGTACGCGACGCACGTCGATTGCGCGCGCACCGACTCGGTGAGCACGAGCAGCACGTTGCGCATGCGCGACGGCGTCGCGTGCAATGCGGGCACGGGGATCGGCGAGCGCGGACCGGGGTGAACCCGCTCGATCGTCTCGTTGTGATCCCAGTGTGCGCGCGAGAGCTGCCCCATCGCCGCGAGATAGAGGACATCGGGGCTCGCGGCCTGTGCCTCGCTTCGACCGGGCGATCCGAACGCCATCGCCAGGACCATCAGCGCGAGGACGTCACGCGCGCGCGTCGCGCTCGACGGCCGCGACGGCGCGAGCCGCATCGCGATCCACGGCACGAGGAGCGCGACGAGCGCCGCCGGAACGACCGCGTGCGCGAAGGTCCATCGGTCCATCCAGAGCTGTTGCCCGACGCTCGGCAGCATCGACGTGCCGACGAGGACCGCGCGGTGATCGAGGTACGCCTGGTAACGGTCGAACGTGTAGAGCTGCGCGCCGACTGCGCCGATGGCGAGCACGACGAGCCCGACGCGCGCGATCCAACGCGCGCCGCCGATCCGCTTCGCGGCGATGCACCCGAGGCTCGTCCACAAGGCGACGCTCATCGCCAGCGCGAGCGCGTACGTCCGCAAGTCGGCGCGATCCATCTGCGCGAGCCACGGCCCGCGACGGAGCGCGTCGGCCGCCACGATCCCCAGCGCGGGCACGAGTAGCAGTGCACGCCCCGCCCACCTTCGCGCTCGCACCTGCGACCGCCACGCGGGGACGACGCGCGTGACGATTCCCGCGAAGGAAGGAGAAGACGACCGGGGCGCCGCGACGACCTCGCGACGAGAATGCGGTGACATGGATTCGGCCTGAGCTTAGAAGCCGATCCGCCGAAGGCATGTAATTCGTTGTCAACCGACCGTCACACGGTCGTCACCCCGTGCTCGAAGGGCTTGGAGCGCTTTTCCAAGGCGATCGAGAAGCGCTCGAGGGGCTCGGAGCGCGACTCCGACCCGTGGCCAAGGGCTCTTCGACCCGGCGTCTCACTCGTGCAGGTGACACGTCCCGCCGTCGCATTCTTCGGCGCGGCCGAACAGCCGATAGCGGTTCTTCGCGACGAACCGGTATACGAAGTCGGCGAGCTGCCGGATGCCGGGCACGTAGTAGATCAACGCGAGCCACCCCACGATCGGCACGAGAGTCACCGCGCGCATCACCGCTTCGGCGCCGGCGAACACGCGCCCGTCGGGACGCACGACGTGCATCCGAAGCATGCATGCTTCGTGGGTCACGCCGGGAAAGCGCGCGAGCACGCCCTCGCTCTGGAAGCTCACCGACTCGACGCGCGACTTGCCGACGACCCTCACCAGCTTCTTCGCTTGCGCCGTGCAGAAGCGGCAAAGACCGTCGTACAGCACGATCCACCGCTCACCGCCGGGTGCGGTCGTCCACGGGGCCGAAACGGTGGGCGCGGAGAGGGCGGTCACGTGAAGACTGTAAGGCTTTCTTCGCGGTTTTGTAGGGGAGGGGCCTCGCCGAGGCGATCGTGTTTGCGTTCATGCGCATTCATGCATATATACATCTCGTGCTCGAGGCGACGACGAACGGAACGCAGCGGTGGGAGCTCTATCGGCTCCTCTCCGAGCCCGTGCGGCTTCGGTTGCTCGCGCTGGCGGCGGAAGAAGAGCTCGCGATCGGCGAGCTCGCGGAGCTGCTCGGTGAGAGTCAGCCGAACGTGTCGCGGCACGCGGCGCCGCTGAAGCAAGCGGGGCTCCTTGTCGTTCGCAAGCAAGGGCAGCGCGCGCTCGTGAAGCTGAGCGACGGAGCGACGCGGGACAACGTGGTGCTCGATGCGCTCGCCAGCGGGCGAACCCTGTGCGAGGCGGACGGGAGTCTCGCGCGCGTGGCCGATGTGATCCGCGCACGCGACGCCGTGGCGCGCGACTTCTTCGAGCGTGCTCCGGCACGCGACGGCGCGACCGAAGCGGGCGTGCCTGCGGAGATGGGCGCGTACTTGTGCGCGCTGGCGCCGCTGCTCGGGCGGACGAACCTGGCGATCGACGCCGGCACCGGCTCGGGCGGCCTGCTCGAAGTGCTGGCCCCCTTCTACGATCGCGTCGTCGCCATCGATCGATCCGAAGCGCAGCTGGCGCACGCACGTGCTCGCAGCGAAGCGCGCGGATGGTCCAACGTGGAGCTCGTTCACGGCGACCTCGACGGCGACGCCGTGAAGCGCGCGCTCCGTGGCGGCCGGGCCGACGCGGTGTTCGCCGTGCGCCTCTTGCATCACGCGCCGCGCCCCGCGGACTTCATGGCCAAGCTCGCCGCGCACGTGCGTCCGGGCGGAGCGCTCGTGGTCCTCGACTACGGCCACCACGACGACGAGTCGATGCGCTCACAAGCCGATCTGTGGCTCGGCTTCGATCCCCGCGAGCTGAAGGAGCTCGCGAAGGGGGCGGGTTTCGAAGACGCGCGCGTGGCGTCGATCCCGAGCGCGCTCCACGGCCGCGGGCCGGACGCGCATCTCCCCTGGCAAGCGATGGTCGCCCGCATGGGCGACGGCGCATCCGCGCGAGGCGCGGGGCGGTCAACAACAGACGGCACTGACGCGAAAGACTCCAAAGACTCCAAAGACTCGAAGAAGAAAACCAACGGTACGCATGCCGCACCTGCGCGGCGATCGAAGAGAGGACAAGACCATGGCTGAGAATTATCAAGTCAAAGACATCACGCTCGCCCCCTGGGGCCGCAAAGAGATCGCGATCGCCGAGAGCGAGATGCCGGGGCTCATGGCCCTTCGCGCCGAGTTCGGGAAGACCAAGCCCCTCACGGGCGCGCGCGTCGCCGGCTGCTTGCACATGACGACGCAGACCGCGGTGCTCATCGAGACCCTCACGACGCTCGGCGCCGAGGTCACCTGGACGAGCTGCAACATCTACTCGACGCAGGACCAAGCCGCCGCGGCGATCGCCGTCACCGGCGTCCCGGTCTTCGCCTGGAAGGGCATGACCGAGCCGGAGTACGAAGAGTGCATCGAGAAGCAGCTGAAGGCGTTCAAGGGCGGCAAGGGCCCGAACATGATCCTCGACGACGGCGGCGATCTCACGATCATCGCGCACAAGAAGCACCCCGAGCTCTTCACGGGCGCCGATCCGATCCGCGGCCTCAGCGAAGAGACGACCACGGGCGTTCACCGCCTCTACGAGATGCACAAGAAGGGGGAGCTCAAGGTCCCCGCCATCAACGTGAACGACTCGGTCACCAAGTCGAAGTTCGACAACCTGTACGGCTGCCGTGAGTCGCTCGGCGACGGCATCAAGCGCGCCACCGGCGTCATGTTCGCCGGCAAGGTCGCGGTCGTCGCGGGCTACGGCGACGTGGGCAAGGGGTGCGCGCAGTCGCTGCGCGGGCTCGGCGCGCGCGTCATCATCACGGAGATCGATCCCATCATCGCGCTGCAAGCGGCGATGGAGGGGTACCAGGTCACGACGATGGAGAAGGCCGCCCCGCAAGGCGACATCTTCGTCACCGCGACGGGCTGCATGAACATCATCCGCAGCGAGCACATGCGCGCGATGAAGGACCAGGCCATCCTCTGCAACATCGGTCACTTCGACTGCGAGATCGACGTCGCCTGGCTCGAGAAGAACCCCGAGATCAAGGAAGAGTCGGTCAAGCCGCAGGTCGATCAGTTCATTTTCCCGGACGGCAAGCGCCTCACGCTCCTCGCGCGCGGACGCCTGGTGAACCTCGGCTGCGCCAACGGGCACCCGTCGTTCGTCATGTCGACGTCGTTCTCGAACCAGGTGCTCGCGCAGATCGCGATCTGGACCGAGCCGAAGAAGTACACGCTCGGCGTGCACGTCCTCCCGAAGCACCTCGACGAGAAGGTCGCCGCGCTCCACCTCGGCAAGCTCGGCGTCGAGCTCACCAAGCTCACCGAGGAGCAGGCGAAGTACCTCGGCGTCAACGTGAACGGGCCGTTCAAGCCCGATCACTACCGCTACTGATCTCGGCGACTCGATGATGTGCGGGCGGCCGCGGGCAGAGATGCTCGCGGCCGTTCAAGCGTCAGGTCTTCAGCCGACGTCTTGCTTCGCGGCCGAGGCGAGATCCTTCGCCCACTGCTTGATGCGATCCTCGTTCGGCCCCTCGAGCATGATCCGGAGCTTGGCCTCGGTGCCGCTCCACCGGATGAGGACGCGACCGTCGTCGCCCAGCTCCTTCGTGATCTTGGTGGAGAGCGCCGACATCGCCTTCATCTGCTCGAGCGGCTTCTTCGTCGAGAGGTTCACGTTCTCGAGGACCTGAGGGACCCGCTCCATCGCCTTCGACGCGATCTCGGAGAGGGGCTTGCCGCTCGCGATCATGATCGCCAGCACTTGAAGCGCGGCGACGACGCCGTCACCCGTCGTGGCGTGGTCGAGGAAGATGAGGTGGCCCGATTGCTCGCCGCCCAGGTTGTAGCCGTGCGCGCGCATCTCTTCGACGACGTAACGATCGCCGACGGCCGTGCGCACGAGCTTCGCGCCGTCGCGCGTGAGCGCGTGCTCGAGGCCCAGGTTGCTCATGACGGTGGCGACGACGGTCCTCTTCTTCAGCTCGTGCCTCGCCAGCATTCGCTGCGCGCACATGGCCATCACGGTGTCGCCGTCGACGATCTGCCCCTTCTCGTCGACCACGATCAACCGGTCGGCGTCGCCATCGAGCGCGATGCCGATCTGCGCGCGCCTCTTGACCACCTCGGCGCGCACGTTGTCGGGGTGGAGCGCGCCGGCGTCCTTGTTGATGTTCACGCCGTTGGGTTTGATTCCGAGGCAGGTGACGTTCGCGCCGAGCTCCTGAAAGACCATCGGCGCGACGCGGTAGGCCGCGCCGTGCGCCGCGTCGACCACCATGCGCACCCCCTCCATCGAGAGCTCGCGCGGGAAGGTCGTCTTCGCGAACACGACGTAGCGACCGCGCGCGTCTTCCATCTTCTCGGCGCGGCCGATGCCTGGGCCGGTGGGCTTGAGCCCCATGAGCGCGTCGTTCGCCATCAGCCGCTCGATCTCGGCCTCTTGCTCGTCGGGGAGCTTGAAGCCGTCGGGGCCGAAGATCTTGATGCCGTTGTCCTGATACGGATTGTGGCTCGCGCTGATCACGATCCCGGCGTCGGCGCGCATGCTCAACGTCAGCTGCGCGACCGCCGGCGTCGGCACCGGGCCGCACAGGAGGACCTTGCCCCCCATCGAGCAGATGCCCGCCGAGATCGCGGTTTCGATCATGTAGCCCGAGAGGCGCGTGTCCTTACCGATGACGATGCGAGGCATGTGCGCCTTGCCGCGCCCGGCGACGAACGTGACGGCCTTGCCGAGCTGCAACGCGAGCTCGGGGAGCATGGGCTCGGTGTTCGCGACACCGCGCACGCCGTCGGTTCCGAAGAGGGTGCGGACGTGCTCTGGCGCGCCGTTCGTCTTCGCGGTCTTGGGGGACTTCACGTGGATTGGCCTCTTCTTCGTCGCGAGCTCAGTCGCGAAAATTATTGAACTGGAGCTCGATGGGGAGATCGATGGCGCGCACGGTCTGCATCGCCTTCTGAAGATCGTCTTTGTTCTTCCCGGTCACACGAACCTGCGCGTCCTGAATCGACGCCTGCACCTTCAGCTTGGCGTCCTTGATGGCGCTGACGATCGTGCGCGCGGGCTCGGCCTCGATCCCCTCTTTGATCTTGAGCGTGATGCGGGCGCCCCCCTTGGGAGTCTTCTCCGGCTTCTGCTCGTCGAAGTGCTTCAAGCTGACCTTCCGCTTGATCAGCTTCTCGCGCAGCACGACCACCGCCGCTTTCGCGCGCTCCTCGCTCGACGAGCGGACGACGAGCGCGTCTTCCTGCTTCTCGAGCTCGGTCTCGGTGTCTTTGAAGTCGTAGCGCTGGCTGATCTCTTTGTCGGCCTGGTTGAGCGCGTTATCCAGCTCGTTGCGCGGCACTTTCGAGACGATGTCGAAGCTCGGCATGGCGCGCGATGATAGTCGACCGCGCGCTACATCGCGACGGGCGGATCGCGGGGCAATCCGAGGAGCAGCGCGCGGGCTTCGCCGACGAGGTACAGCGAGCCGGCGACGACCACGACGCCTTTCGGCCCCACGAGCGATCGCGCACGGCTCATCGCGGCGGCGACGTCGGGCGCGGTGTCGCCGGCGTGGCGGCGCGCCAGCTCTTCGGGGGCGGCGGCTGCGCGCAGCTTCCCGATCGCGCCGCCGGTGCCGACGATGGGAGCGACGTAGACGCGGTGGGGGGTGATGGGCGCGAGGAGGTCGATCATCTCGGGCCACGCCTTGTCGGCGAGCGCACCGAAGACGAGGCCGAACGCCTGACCCGTCGCCTCGGTGCGCCGCAAGTGGCTCGCGAGCGCGGCGGCGCCGTCGGGGTTGTGGGCGCCGTCGACGAGGTAGAGACCGTCGGGTCTCTCGATCCGCTCGAGCCGCCCCGGCCACCGTGTGGCCTTGAGGCCGCGGGCGATCGTGTCGTCGTCGATGCGCAGCAAGCGCGCGATGGCGATGGCGACGTCGCAGTTGCCGACTTGATGCGCGCCGAGGAGGGGTGGAAGCCCGGGCATGCCGCGGAAGAACTCGAACGAGCCGATCTCGGCGGCGTGGACGTCGATCGTTCGCGCGCCCGCGGCGTGAGCGATCTCGTCGATCGCCGCGCGCACTGCGGGCTCCATCGCGCCGACCACGATGGGCACGCCCGGCTTCGCTATCCCCGCTTTTTCTCGGGCGATTGCGACCGGTGTGTCGCCCAGCTTGTCCATGTGATCGAGCGCGATGCGCGTGATCGCCGCCACGCGCGGCGCGGGGATCACGTTCGTCGCGTCGAGCCGTCCGCCGATGCCGACCTCGATGATCGCGACGTCGACCTTCGCGTCGCGAAACGCGAGGAACGCTGCCAACGTCGCCGTCTCGAAGAACGAGAGCTCGGGCCCCAGGTCCATGGCCCGCGCCACGACCTCTTCGAGTACGGCATCGGCCAGCGGTTTTCCGTCGACGCGAATGCGCTCGCCGAAGAGGCACAAGTGCGGCGACGTGTAGAGCCCCGTGCGCCCGCCCGCCGCGCGCGCGATCGACTCGGTCATCGCGCACACCGAGCCCTTGCCGTTCGTCCCTGCGACGTGAACGGTCTCGAACGCGCGCTCGGGGTGGCCGGCGCGGGCGCACGCTTCGTTGATCCCGTCGAGGCCGAGCCGGATCCCGCGCGGCACCCGCGCGTACAGCTGCGCGAGGACGCGCGCCAGCGACTCGCTCATTGCGATGAGTCTTCGTCGCGAACGCGCGGCGTGAGGTGCGCGACCAGGCGCGCGATCGTGTTCTTCATGTCGAGCCGACTCTCGATGCAGTCGACCATCCCGTGCGCCAGGAGGAACTCCGCGCGCTGGAACCCTTCGGGGAGCTTCTGACGAATCGTGCTCTCGATGACGCGCGGCCCCGCGAACCCGATGAGCGCCTTCGGCTCGGCCAGGTTGACGTCGCCGAGGAGCGCGAAGCTCGCGGCCACGCCGCCCGTCGTCGGGTGGAGAAGCACGCTGATGAACGGGAGCCGTGCTTCGCGAAGTCGCTCGCGTGCCGCGACCCCCTTGGCCATCTGCATCAAGCTGAGGATCCCCTCCTGCATGCGCGCGCCGCCTGACGCGTGCAGGAGCACCACCGGCAACCGTGAGTCGACCGCGCGCTCGAAGAGGCGCGTGACCTTCTCGCCGACGACCGATCCCATCGACCCTCCCATGAAGCCGAAGAGGAACGCGCCGTACGCGATCGCGTGTCCGTTCATCTTCGCGCGCCCGATCTCCATCGCCTCCTTTGCCTTCGAGGAGCGCTGCGCGGCCGCGACGCGATCGGGGTAATTCTTCCCGTCGGAGAAGCCGAGCGGATCGGTCGGCTCGAGGTGCGCGTCCCACTCGTCGAGATGTCCGTCGTCGAGCAGCAGCTCGCGCCATCGCGGCGCGGCGAGCTTGTGGTGCTGCGCGCAGAGCGGGCACACCTCGAAGTTGGCGATCATCTGCTCGGCGGTGAGCGTCTGATCGCATCCGTCGCACTTGCGGAAGACCCCTTTGGCGAAGCTTCTCTTCTCGCTGGCGTCGTAGTCGGCCGGCTTACGCGTGGGGAACGTCATGCTGCGCTGAACATCCTGACTGAAAGACTCAGAACGAGATCGTGATGAGGTCGCTCGCCACTTTGAGCGTGGGCTCCGTGCGATCTTGCACGTCGCGCGCGCTCACGCCCGGCGCCACCTCGCGGAGGATGAGCCCGTCGTCCGTGACGTCGATGCACGCGAGCTCGGTGATGATCCGATTGACCACGCGCCGACCGGTGAGCGGCAGCGAACACTCCTTCAGGATCTTCGGTTTCCCGTCCTTCGAGGCGTGCTCCATGATCACGACGACCCGCTTGGCGCTGGCCACGAGGTCCATCGCGCCGCCCATCCCCTTGACCATCTTGCCGGGGATCANNCGCGGATCATCGCGAAGCTGTCGGAGCTCGAGAAGATCGCCGAGCCGGGGAGCATCGTGACCGTCTCTTTGCCGGCGTTGATGAGGTCGGCGTCGAGCTTGTCTTCGGTCGGGTACGGGCCGATGCCGAGCAGACCGTTCTCGCTCTGGAGCACCACCTCCACCCCTTTCGGAATGTAGTTGGCGACGAGCGTCGGCATCCCGATGCCGAGGTTGACGTAGAAGCCGTCGCGAAGCTCCTTCGCGGCGCGCATGGCCACTTGATCGCGTGTGAGCTCGGCCATGACTAGTTCTTCCTCGTCGTCTTGCGCTCGATGCGCTTTTCGTAGCCCGTGCCTTTGATGATTCGCTGAACGAAGATGCCGGGCGTGTGGATGTGATCGGGATCGAGGTCGCCGACCTCGACGATCTCTTCGACCTCGGCGATCGTGACCTTCGCGGCCGTGGCGATCATCGGGTTGAAGTTCATCGCCGTGTGCCGATAGACGAGGTTGCCGAAGCGGTCCCCCTTCCACGCTTTCACGATGGCGTAGTCGCCCGTGATGGCCGGCTCGAGCACGAACGTGCGGCCGTTGAATTCCCGGAGCTCTTTCTTGGTCGAATACTTCGCGATCGATCCGTCGGCCGCGTACTTGAGCGGCAAGCCGCCGTCGCTGATCGCGGTGCCCGCGCCGGTCGGCGTGTAGAACGCCGGAATGCCGGCGCCGCCTGCGCGCAGTCGCTCGGCGAGCGTTCCTTGCGGCGTGAGCTCCACCTCGAGCTCACCCGAGAGGTACTGCCGCTCGAACTCTTTGTTCTCGCCGACGTAGCTCGAGATCATCTTCACGATCTGCTTGTTGCGAAGCAGGATGCCGAGCCCGAAGTCGTCGATGCCGCAGTTGTTGCTGACGACGGTGAGCCCTTTGGTGCCGAGCTCACGCAGCGCGCGGATGCAGTTCTCGGGGATACCGCAGAGGCCGAATCCGCCGGCGAGGAGCGTCGCGCCGTTCGGGATGTCGGCGCATGCCTCGCGGGCGGAGGCGTGGACCTTGTTCATGGGACCGGGAACGTAGTCGAACCGGAGGCATGGGTTCAACGGGCGGGCTCACCGCTCGAGCCGAAGGGGCGATTCGGGCGACGCCTGGTCGGAAACGCCGGATGGAGGGACGGGGCGGGACGAGAAGGGGGATTAGGGTTAAGGTGTCTGGAGAGCTCCGTGACCTTCGATATGCGCGCGGTCGTCCTTCTCGTCGCGATCGGTTCGATCGCCACGCCTGCACGCGCGCAGCAGGTGACGATCACGATCGGGGGTTACGGACCGCAGCAACAGCAGGCCCCGATTCCTCCTGCCGTTCCGACGCAGCACGGCGCGCCGTCGAACGGCAATAGCCCGTATGCCGGACCCGTCGCGCTCGCTCAGATGGCCGCCTACGGCAGGTACATGCAGTACCTCACGATGCTCAACTACCAGTCGGCCCACAACGGCGCGCTCCCGCCCGGGCCCGACGCGAAGGAGTACTTCACGAACGGCGCGGCCGCGACGACCGTGCCCTCCGCCGGTCCGGGCTCGGCCTATTTCAACAACGGCTCGGAAGCGACGGTCCTCCCTTCTGTGAGCGCTCCTCCTGCTCCGCCGCCTCCTCCCGTCTCGCCGCCCCCGCCTTCTGCCGGTCCGTCACCTTGGGTCGTCGTCTATCAGAACCCCGCGCCTCCGCCGCCGGCGCCCGCGCCTCCACCCGTCGCTCCGCCGCCTGTCGCGCAGGAGCCGGTCGCGGATACGCGGCTGCCGGTCGTGGCAATGTCGTTCCAAGACTGGCTCGAGTCGATGGGGATGAGCGCGCCCGAGACCGCGGACGAGTCGACGCCCACGCTCACCTCGGCCGAGGTGGAGAGCGCGCCGATCGCCGAGCCTGCCGCGCTCTCCTATGACGTGCGCCAGCGCGCCGTGTTCGCGCTCCCGGAGAAAGCGCGCGTGCATCTCGACGCGCGCGCCGGCGGATGGGGACCGGCCTCGGGGATCACGGGCGCATTCGCGGCTGGGCTGATCCTGGGCGGGCTGGCGATGCTGCGCCTTCGCGATCGCGCGCGCAAAGACACGGACACACCGAGCACACCGCCGCCCTCGAAATCCTAGCTACTGGCACTTCGCCGGATCGGCGAACTGACAGGTGCCGGCTTGCCCGCCGCTGACGTTCGCGATGCATCGCGCGGGCGTGATGCATCCGGGACCGACCGCGAGATCGCACTCCGATCCATCGGCTGCCGCAGCGACGCACACCTGGCTGGCGACCGCGCTGATCCCCGCGTCGACGAGCGGCGCAGCACCGGCGTCGGCGATCGTGGTGCAGGTCCCGGCGCTTCCGCAAAGGGCGACCTGCTTGTTGACGGAGCCGCACGGCTGTCCGGCTCCGACGATCGCGATCGGCACGCACTGGTTGCTCGTACCGCTGCACGTGAGGAGCGCGTTTCGATCGCACCCGGCGCCCGTCTTCGCCTGCGAGTCGCACGCGGCGTTGAGCGTCTCCACGGCAGGTTGGCAGGTGCCGCTGACGGCGCTCGTCGACCCGACGCAGAAGAGCCCTGCGCCGCACGGCTGCCCCTTGTTGCACACGCCGCCTTGCGGGGAGAAGCCGGTGCACAAGAGCGTGGCGTTCCAACACGTCAGGAGCTGACCGCACGTGGTGAGCGTGGTGCATGTGTCGCCGGCGCGCGGGAGCGGTGCGCACACGCCGCACTGGCTGCCGGGAATGATGGCGCAGAAGCCGGTCTGACACTGGCCGGGGAAACCGCACGTCTGGCCGTTCGCGCGCGACCCTTTCGCCTGAAGACATGCAGCGGGCGGGTTGTCGTTCAAGAGGTCGTCGCACGACTCGCCGGGGTAGGCGAGCGCGCACGCTTCGATCGCCTCGGGCGTCCCGCCGGCGCTGGGCGCGGAGAGCCCGTTGATGCAACTCAGCTTGATGCGCGTCTCGCACGTCCCTTGGTCGACGTACGTCGTGGCCATGAGCGCTTGCGAGCACTCCTCGATCCGCTTGCAGCGCGCCTTCGCGCTGTCGCCGCACGCCTGGACTCCAGTGACGCTCGGGCCCGCCTCGATGCCGGCGTCGTCGCCCGCCTGGCTCGCCGTGAACTCGCTCCCGCCGCACCCCGCGACGAGCACGACGAACGCGACGAACGCGACGAGCGCCGCGAAGCCGAAGCTCTTCATGACGAATCAGTTCGCGCATCACGAAGAAAGTTGCAAGCCTGCAGGCGACCGCGCATGAGACCGGGAGCGGGAGCGCCGATGGACACGACGACGCGAGACGTGACCGACGAAGAGGGGACCAAGGGGCTCGAAGCGGTCTTCCAGGTGCCGGTGCCCCCCGACGCGCTTCTCGAGATCCTGTGGTCGCCGGCGAACTTCGGACGGCTCTTCCCCGACATCAAAGAGGCGCGCGTCATCGCCGGGCAAGGCGGGGATGCGACGACGCTCGACGTCTCGTACCGCGTCGACATCGTCGTTCGCGAAGTGGGGTACGTGCTCCGTCGCACGCTCGATCGCGAGGCGCGAACGATCATCTGGCGAGAGATCGGCGGCGACCTGCGTCGCGTGCGAGGAGGGTGGCGCATCGAGTCCCTGGACGAGGGGCGCGCCAGCCGCGTGACCTATCGCGCGTTCGTCGCCGTGGCGATGTTCGTCCCCACCGGCCTCGTGCGCGAAGGGGCCAGGAAGAAGCTCGGTGAGATGGTGGCGCGCGTGCGAAGCCTCACCGTCGAGCTCTCGCAGAAGGGAGCGTAGCGAATGGCGAGTCGCGTCCGTCGCGCGTTGCTCCTCGCGACACCGATCTTCGCCAGCGCGCTCGCGCACGCGGCGGCGCCCGAAGAGGCGCCCCCCGAGAGTCGCGCGCAGGTCGCGGCGGCGTTGCAAGCGCTCGCGCCCGTGCTCACGCACAAGGCGCGACGACTCGCGCCCGGCGACCCGGGCACCATCGAGCACGTCATGTCCGCCTACGCACCGGGGACGTTCCACGACGTCGAGGAAGGGACGCTCTCGCCGCCGATCGCGAACGCCCATTGCCCGCCCGATATGGCGAGCATCGGCAACCGCTTTTGCATCGATCGCTACGAAGGCTCGCTCGTCGAGCGCGGCGACGACGGCGCGCTCCGCGCGTGGTCTCCGTTCACGCCGCCCCCGACCAATCGCGTGCTCCTCGCGCAGAGCGTCGCCGGCGTCACGCCGCAGGGATACATCAGCGGCGCGCAGGCTTCGCGCGCCTGCGCCGCCGTTCACAAGCGACTCTGCCAGCCCGTCGAGTGGCGCGCGGCCTGCGTGGGGAGTCAGGGAACCGCCTACCCGTACGGACCCGCGCGCGTGCCCGGGAAATGCCACGACTCCGGCGTCGCTCCGATGATCGTGCTCCACGCGGCCGAGCTGAAGAGCGGGTGGGGCCCGGTCGCGCTCAACGATCCGCGTCTGAATCAGATCGATGGCACGGTCGCCAAGACCGGCGCGTTCGCCGAGTGCACGAACGACTACGGCGTCTACGACATGGTCGGCAACCTCGACGAATGGACCGCCGATCCGAACGGCACCTTCCAGGGGGGCTTCTGGCTCGACACCGATCAGCACGGCGAAGCGTGCGCGTACCGGACGATCGCGCACGACTTCGCGTACCACGACTACTCGACCGGCTTCCGATGCTGCGCGAGCGCAGACGCGCTCCCCTGAGCGAGCGACTCGTCAGATCACTTGGGCGGCGGCGGAGGAGGCGGTGGCGGCGAAGGCTGCGTGATCGGAACGGGCGGAAGCGGGGAGGGGACCCACGTGAAGTTGTCGAGGATGACGCTGGAGTCGTAGCTGTTGTCGCCCGTGTCCCAGATGAGGAACTCGAGCGAGATGACCTCACCCGCCTGCACCGGAGCTTGCGACGTGAGCCAGCTCGTGGCGCCGCCGCTCGTGCTCTTCGTCGAGCCGCAGTAGGCCTGCGCCGGATTCGCGGTGTCGAAGCCGGTCCCCGCGAGCTGCGAGGGACCATCGGCGCACGTAGAGGTGCTCGTCGTTCCGCCGCTGCACCCCGTCTGTACGCCGGGCGTGCACGCACCGAAGAAGTTGTTGTTCACGCTGATCGTGTTGCCGTTCGTATCGAACGAGATGTTGTCGGGCGTGCCGTTGTTGAACGCCTTCGACGACAGGTACGCGATGAACGAGTCGTTGAAGCTCGTGCAGACGTACTCGGGCCACTCGCCGGACCAGAAATCGAAATCGAACGAGAGCCCCTTGGCGTTCGTGGGGACGCGAATCTGAACCTTGAGATCGATGACGTCGTTCACGTCGGTGCCGACGGCGCAGGTCCCGGACGACTTCGGAAAACCGGTCGGCACGTCGCCGCTCGTCGTCTGCATCCCGCCCTTGATCCCCTTGAAGTTGGGGCCGTTGTCCGAGTCGGTGGCCGAAGCCGAGCCCGAGCTCAGGACACCGAACGCGTAGCCTTCGCGCGGGACGATCACGCTTCCGAACGTGCTGAGGATGCCGTGCTGCTCGCCGAAGTTGTCGGGGCCGGCCGTCGTCTGCGTGTGACCGTTCGTGTAGCTCGCGGAGACGATGCCCCAGTGATTGGCGTCGGACGAAACGCGGCACACGCCCATGGCGCTCAGGAAATCGCCGGCGACCCCGGCGGCGGTGAGACTGCCGTCGCAGACCAGGACGTTGTCGACCTTGCCGTCGTCGTCGTCGTCGCAGTTGTTGCCTGGGATGTCGTACTGCGAGGTGTTCTTCACGCAGGCGAATCCGCCGTCGGTCGTGGTCGTACCGGCGGCGTCGCCGCTTCCGCCGTCGATGAGGCTGCCGCCCAGGGACGGTGGAGGGTTGCCGTTGTCGCCCAAGCCACCGTTCCCGGCGTCGCCCGAGGGGACGGTCGTGGCGCCGTTCCCGTTTCCGTTTCCCTGAGTCCCGAAACCCGACTCGCTCTTCGCCGAAGAGCAGGAGACGAGACTTGAGACGAGAATGGAAACGAGAACGGGTGGCGAGAAGGCGACGACCAGGCCGACGAGCGGAACGCGCATACGTGGTGCGTCGCGCGAAGACATCGGAGCCGCACGTCTCCAAAGAGCAACCCGGCAATCTGAGTGCGCGCGGGTACGAGCGCCGACAGCTGTGCCGGGATTCGTTCGGTGAGAGCGGACGCGAAGCGCGACCGGTGACTACTTCCGATGCGTCGGGGCCGCTTCATTGAGCAGCAGCCAGAAGAGACCGAGCGTCCGAACCGCTTCGGTGAACTCCGCGAAGTCGACGGGCTTGCGCACGTAGCTGTTGGCGCCGAGCGAGTAGCTTCGAATGATGTCTTCCTCTTCCTTCGACGACGTGAGGACGACGACCGAGAGCAGCTTGGTTCGCTCGTCGCTTCGCACGCGACGGAGCACGTCGAGGCCGCCGATGCGCGGCAGATTCAGGTCGAGCAGGACGAGCTGTGGGACAACGCTCGAGTCCCGTCCGGCATAGAGCCCCGTACCGAATAGGTAGTCGAGAGCCTCTGCGCCGTCGTGGGCGACGATGACCTCGTTCACGATCCGATTCTTCTTGAGAGCGCGGAGCGTGAGCAGCTCGTCGTCCTTGTTGTCTTCGACGAGGAGGATCGACTTGTCGTTCATGAAAATATTCTCCAGTGCGCTCGCCGTAAGGCCGTCAGTATGAAACGAAACTCGGCCGGTCGTCCCCGCTACATGCGCACCTCTACCGTGAAGCAAGGCTGCTCAGGTGTCGCGTGCCTCGACTTCCCCTTACAATGACGCTCGTGGTCGACGGAGAATCACCGAAGACGACGCTGCGCGTCCTGATGGTGGAGGATAGCGAGAGCGACGCGCTGCTTCTTCTCCGAGAGCTTCGTCGCGGCGGGTACTCGATCATCCACGAGACGGTTCAGACCCGCGAGGCTATGCGAACGGCGATCGCCGGCAAGGACTGGGATCTGGTCCTCTCCGACTTCTCCATGCCCGAGTTCAGCGCACACGAGGCCCTGGCGGTGGTCAAAGAGAGAGGCGTCGACATCCCGTTCATCATCGTGTCGGGCACGATCGGGGAAGAGACCGCCGTGGAGTGCATGCGGGCGGGCGCGCGCGACTTCGTCGTGAAAGACAAGCTGGCGCGCTTGCTCCCCGCGATTGCGCGCGAGCTGCACGAGGCGTCGCTGCGTCGCGATCAAGTCGCCGAGCGCCGGAGCGCCGAAGTCGAGCGCGAGAGACTGCTCGCAGAGCTGCGTGAGGCCGTGCAGGCGCGCGACACGTTCCTGGCGATCGCCGCTCACGAGCTTCGTACCCCGCTCACGTCGTTGCAGCTCACCGTGCAGTCGCTCGAGCGAGCCAACCGACGCGGGACGCTCGCCACGAAACCGGTGGAGTCTCTCGCCGCGAACGTCGACGTCATCGGGCGCCAGGTCTCGCGCCTGGGCGCGCTCGTGCAAAACTTGCTCGACGTCGCGCGGATCACCGGTGACTGCCTGACTCTCTCTCGCGAGACGGTCGATCTCGCCGAGATCGCGGCCGACGTGGTCGCTCAGTCGAGCGCCCTCGGGCAGCGGTCCAACGCCGAGGTCGTCCTCGATACGCACCCGGCGATCGGTACCTGGGATCGTTTTCGGATCGAGACGGTCGTCGGCAACCTGATCTCGAACGCGGTAAAGTTCGGCGAAGGCAAGCCTGTCTCCGTCTCCGTCTCGGCCGACGAGCACGCCGCGCACCTGACTGTGACCGACAAGGGCTCCGGTATTTCCCCCGAGCACCAGGCGCGCATCTTCGGGAAGTTCGAGCGCGCAGTGCCCGATCGTCATTATGGAGGCTTCGGGCTAGGTCTGTGGATCGCGCGCCAGATCGTCGAGGCGCACGGGGGAACGATCCGCGTCGTCAGCGAAGCCGGGCAGGGGTCGTCGTTCTTCGTCGAGCTGCCGCTTCGCCAGCAGAGCGCGGCGCCGGCCGTCGGAGGCACCCTTGCCTGAGCGCAAGATCGTCTTGATCGTCGAGGACGACGACGGAATCCAAGAGTCGCTGAAGGACGCGCTCGAAGACGAGGGGTACGTCATCGCGCAGGCGTACAACGGCAAAGAGGCGCTGGACTATCTGTCGCGCGAGCGGCCGTCGCTGGTGCTCCTGGATTTCATGATGCCGGTGATGAACGGCGTCGCCTTCTGCGAGGAGCTCCGAAAGCGCGAGCCCATCGGCATCCCCATCGTTCTCCTGACCGCCGACGCCCGCGCCGACGATCGCGCCCGCGAGCTCGGCGTGAGCGCGTTCATCCGAAAGCCGATGACGCTCGAAGACCTCCTCGCGATCGTCGCGAAACACGCGATCTGACATTCGAGAACCGGGCGGTACCTGGCACGCCGCCTGCTGGCCCCGACCGCAGGAGAACCTGGATCGCGTGAGTCGAACCGTGTGCATTCCCACGCTGTCGCTCGCGCTCGCGCTGGCGACGAGCGGCGTGGCGCGCGCTCAGGTCAACACCGAGAACCTTCGCAAGCGCGTGAAGGTCGTCGGTTACACGTTCCTCCTGGAAGGCTCGTTGACGGCCGACGCAGGGAACACCGAAGGCATCGCGGCCGGCGGCGGGATCGGAGGCGGCGTGGCGAGCGAGCGTCATCTCGCCTTCGCCTACGCGCGCGCCGACTATTCGCGCTACGGCGGTGTCACCTCGGTCAACAAGACGTTCGCGCACGCTCGGTACAACTACGAGGTCACGCCGGGGGTCTGGGGCGAGGTCTTCGCGCAGGCGCAGAGCGATCAGTTTCAGCGGCTCGCGCTCCGCAGCCTCCTCGGCATCGGTCCCCGCTTTCAGATCGTGCACACCGCTGTTCCGCAGGACTTCGACGTCTACCTCGGCACGTCGTACATGCTGGAGCGCGACGCCATCAAGGTCGCGCCCGGCGCTCCCGATGAGAGCGTGCAGCTCTGGCAGCGGTGGAACACGTACGCGACCGTGCAGTGGCAGGTGGACGAGCGCGTGATCGTCGCCACGACGCTCTACGCTCAGCCCGCGATCCCGGACTACGGAAACGTGCGGGTGCTCAGCGAGAGCATCGCGACGTTCAAGATCACGAAGCTACTGACAGCAAGCATCAGCGGGACGGTCCGCTACGACAGCGCCCCGCCGACGGACGTGAAGACCGCCGACGCGGAGATCAAGAACACGCTCGCTCTGACGTTCTGACGCTCTCGCTGCGCGACTAGGTCGTGACTGCGGGCGGTGCCTCGGAAACCGGTCCGCCGTCCGACGAGTATCTCTCCAGGCGCCGATAGAGCGTGCGTCGATCGAGCCCCAGGACCGCCGCAGCTCTCGTCTTGTTCTGACCGACGATGGCCAGGACGCGGGTGATGTAGCGGCGTTCGAGCTCGTCGAGCGGGACGACCTCGCTCTCGTCGCCTGCGGAGATCACCAGACGATCGGAGCGATACGCGCGGATCTTCTCGGGGAGATCTTCGACCGTCAGGTGATCGAAGCGGGCGAGGGCCACGCCTCGCTCGATGCAGTTCTCGAGCTCGCGGACGTTCCCCGGCCAGTTGTAGGCCATGAGCTTTTCGGCGGCGGACTCGGAGAGCGTGAGCGACGACTTTCCCCCGCGCGCAAACTTCGACAGGAAGTATTGCGCGAGATGGAGCACGTCTCCGGCGCGCGCGCGGAGCGGCGGGAGATCCACTTTGACGACGTTGATTCGGTAGAAGAGGTCTTCGCGGAATCGCTTCTCGAAGATCTCGTATTCGAGATCCCGATTCGTCGCCGTGACGATCCGCACGTCGAACGGCACCTCGTTGCTCGAGCCCACGGCGCGAACCGTCCGCTCCTGAAGCGCGCGGAGGATCTTCGGCTGCATCTCGATCGGGAGCTCGCCGATCTCGTCGAGGAACAGCGTGCCGCCGCTGGCCTCCAAGAAGAGGCCGGCGCGCTGGGTCTTCGCGTCCGTGAACGCTCCGCGCGCATGACCAAAGAGCTCGCTCTCCAGCAGCGCGGGGGGCACGGCGGCGCAGTTGAGGGCGACGAACGGACCCCCCTTTCGACGACTGTTCGCGTGAATCGCGCGAGCGATGAGCTCCTTGCCCGTCCCCGTTTCGCCGTGAATGAGGACGGAAGCGTCGCTCTCGGCCACGCGCGAAATCAGTTCGTAGACGTGGCGCATCGCGGCGCTCTCGCCGATGACGTTCGAGATCGGTGATTCGCTCGAGGCAGCCGTACGGAGCCTTCGCACCTCGGCGCGAAGGCGCCGGTGTTGAACCGCGCGCGCGACGCTGTGCGCGAGGAGCTGCGGGTCGACGGGCTTGGTGATGAAGTCGTACGCGCCGGCGCGCATCGCCGCGATCGCCGACTCGAGCTGCCCCGCGCCGGTGACCATGATGACGGGCACGTCGGGCTTGGTTCCCAGGATGCGTTCGCAGAGCTCCAGTCCGCTCATGTCGACCATGCCCAGGTCGGTCAGCACCACGTCGAAGTCCTCGTTCGCGATCTTCTCGATCGCGGCAGCGGCGGACGTGACCGTAGCGACCTGATATGTCGGTTCGAGCGCCCACTTGAGCAAGTCGCAGGCGTCCGGCTCGTCGTCGACGACGAGGACTCTGCTCGTGGTGGTTTCGGTCGTGCGGGATGAATCGGCCAAGTGAAATCTCCTTCTGTGATTCAAGTCGCGGCGACGGTGCAATGACAGGTTCGACGCATCCACACCCAGAGTGCTGCGATGTCGATCGGCTTCGACAGGACGGGGACCCCCGCCGGGGCCAGCGCCGGAGCGGAAGTGGAAATGACCACCGGCAACGAGGCGAGGTCGGGGGTCTTGCGCATCTCTTCGAGCATCTCGGTGCCGGTCATTGTGGGCATCATGAGATCGAGAATTACGAGGCAGGGACGATGCGTCGCCAGCACCGCCAGCGCTTCCTCGCCGCTCGCCGCTAGAATGGCCGAGCACCCCACCATCTCCACCACCTCACGCAGCGATTCGCGAATCCCCTCGTCATCGTCGACGACGAGCACGCAGACGTCGTCGAGCGCGGCGCCCGACATCAAGGTCCCCGCGGAGAAGGCGGAAAAAGCGCCTCGAATCGCGTCCCCTTTTGCACGGACGACTCGACCGAGATCGTACCGCCGTGAGCGCTGACGATGCGCTCGGTGATGTAGAGGCCGAGGCCGAGGCCGCCGGGGCGGCTCTCTCTGGGTCTTTGGCCGCGCTTGAACGGATCGAACAGGAGCGGCATCAGCTCGGGTTCGATCGGCGGACCGAAGTTGTGAACGACGAGGGCGGCGACCTCTCCGCGCGCAGCGAGCGAGACGGTGATGGCGCGCTCCTTGTCCCCATGCGTGAGCGAGTTGGCGAGCAGATTCGAGACGACCTGTTCGAACCGATCCGGGTCGACGCGGGCGATGCACGGGCCTTCGGCCTGAAGCTCGATGGCACGCGTGGGATGGGCCCCCTTCATCTCGGTGACGATCTTGGAGACCAGCGGGACGAGATCCTGCGGCGCGCCTCGCGTGACGGCGATGCCGCCCGCGAGACGAGCCCGCGTGAGGTCGAGGAGCTGCTCGATCATGCGCTCCATTCGCACGCCGCTGACGACGACCCGCTCGAGCCTCTTGTGGCTCTCCGGCGGGAGCTCGCAGCGCATCGTCATGAGCCGCGCCGTGGTGAGTACGGTGTTCAACGGGTTGCGCAGGTCGTGGCCCAGGATCCCGAGGAACACTTCCTTGAAGGCGTCGCTCGCCTCCGCCAAGGCGCGAGCTTCCTTCTCGCGCTCCAGCGACACACGTAGCTCCTCTTCGATACGGCTCCGTTCGCGGAGCGCGTCTCGCAGCGCGCTCTCCACTTCCTTGCGCTGACGAATCTCGCTCTCCAGCGAGCGCGCACGCTGCTGCAGCATGCTGATCTCGCGCAGGCGCGCGTGGGGTTCTTCGAGGCGCGTGAAGCTCTCCGTGGGAATCACATGGCTGTGATTCCGACAGACCTCCATGAAGCGCGCGGAGTCACCTTCGCAGTAGAAATGCCCCATGAGATAAGCGCACAGGAGCGAGAACGAATGCGCCCGTGAGGCTTCGTTCCAGAGCTCTTCGAGGCGAATGGCGCCGCTCGTGTTTCCCTCACCCCAGAGCAAATCGACCATCTCGCCGTAGACGCGGACGCGCGCATGGGCGTCACCGTTCGTCACGCGCGCGAGCCATTGCGACAGGGCCCCCCGAAACAACCCCGGGTCCGGCGACGAACCGACCATGAACGTCGCCAGCATGTCGCCGGCGTCGAACATCGTGAGCTGACCCGAAGCGAGCGCCGCCTTCCCGCCCATGGGCTCCAGCTGCCGAAGGATCCCCTCGCGGTGCGCCGGCTTCGCGACGACCAGGAGTCGGTCGTTCGCCTTCAGTCCGGCGCCGAGAAACCCGGCCACGGTCTCGAAGAGGCTCTCCGAGTCATCGTAAAACTGGACGACGTGCCCGGGATCGGAGAGCTCGTCGCTCGAGCGGACAGCGACCTTGGTGACGTCATCGGTCGCGTCGACGGGGACTTTGTGGAGGTTGCTCACGGTAGAGAGTCTTTTTTTCGTATCGACCGGCGACGTGTGACGAGAGCTGTGCCGAACGAGTCGGATTGCGAGCCCCATGCCACCTGGAGCGATTCGATTCGGAGGTGTTTTGCGACGACAGCCGGTCGCCATTCGAACCAAAACGCCACACCGTGGCGTCCCTGTGACCGGGGAGTACTCGCGACACACTCTAGAAGCGCATGGACCGCGCGTCGAGCCAGGGCCCTCGATCGAGGTGCGGCGGCTCAGCTCGCACCTGAAAATTCGAGCTGTTAGTCTGTGATTTGTCGGCTGAAGTGGCGCTCTCCGGAGGACGTATGCTCGCCAAGTCCGTCCTCGTGGTCGAGGACGACATCGACATTCGAGAGACACTGACCGGACTTCTGTCGCAAGAAGGCTATTCAGTCAGCGCGTGCGCCAACGGGCTCGAAGCGTTGACGCATCTGCGCGCCGGGCGTCACGCCGACGTCATCGTTCTGGATTTGATGATGCCGGTGATGCCGTGCGCGTCTTCGGCAGGAGCGAGTCAGCGGACGTCATCGACGGGGCCGGCGCGATCGACGAAGCGCGCTCGGCGCTCGCCGATGCCGAGGACGGTTGCCGTCGCATTCGGGCGATCGTTCGCGACCTGCAGCTCTTCTCGCGGTCGAGCGACGACAGCGCCGCGGTCGACGTGCGAAGCGTGCTCGACTCCGCCGTGAACATCGCGATGCACGAGATCCGTCCGCGCGCGCGGCTGGTGAAGGAGTATCGCGACGTACCCCACGTGATGGCCAACGAAGGGCGCCTCGGCCAGCTCATCTCGAACCTGGTACTCAACGCGGCCCAGGCGATTGGAGAAGGGGACGCCGGCCAACAACGAGATACGGTTGGTCACTTTCGTCGACGACGGATGGGTCACGGTCGAAGTGCACGACACGGGCACCGTTTCAGGCCGCGATCGCCGAGGCGTCGCCCGACCAGGCCGCACGAATGATCTTCCTGACCGGCGGCGCGACGAACCTGCGCGCCAAGGAGTTCCTCGCGGGCCAACCGAACGCGGTCGTGGAGAAGCCGTTCGTCATCGATGAGCTGCTTGCTCAGATCGCGCACGAGCTTCGCCATCGCGCGCAGGTCGAGAGGTCGCCGATACGGGGGAAGGGATCGCCGCGGAGGATCTGCCGCGCGTCTTCGACCCGTTCTTCACCACGCGATCGGCTGCCGAAGCCACGGGGCTCGGGCTCTCGATCGCGCACGGCATCGTCGCGTCGCTCGGGGGGACGATGACCGCCGAGAGCGTGCTCGGACATGGAACGCGCTTCCGCATCGCCTTGCCGATGGCGCCCGGATACGAAATGGAAGCCGGCGGTTCGGCGACGTTCTCGGCGGCTCCCAACACGCGCAGGCGCGTGCTCGTGATCGACGAGGAGGCGCGCGTGGCGGGAGCGATCGCGAAGTCGCTTGCCGACGAGCACGACGTCAGCGTGACCACCGACGCGAAGGAAGCGCTCGCGCGCCTCGTGCGAGGGGAACGCTACGATCTCGTCCTGTGCGATCTCATGATGCCCGACATGACGGGCATGGACTTCTACCGCGAGGTACTCCGCTCGGTTCCGTCGATGGCGCCGCGGATCGTGCTCATGAGCGGCGGCGTGTACACGTCACGCGCGCGTGAGTTCGTCGAGGCGCTGCCGAATCGTTGCATCGAGAAGCCGCCGGACGCGGCGAAGCTCCGCGAGCTCGCGCGACGTCGAGGCGCGTAGACGCGCGCGACCTCGAGCGCGCGCCGATCCGATCGTGGCGCGATGGCTCGTTCGTGGCGAGATGCCGCGCGCGCTCGAAGGTCGAGTTATGACGCACGCGTGCCCGATCGCCGGATCCATGCCGCGAAGCGCGCCTGGCACGGATCGCGCTCTGCGTCAGAGGCTGGAGGTCACGAACATGAATTGGGAACAGATCGAGGGGAAGTGGGACCAGGTCAAAGGCGACGTGAAGACGCAGTGGGCGAAGCTCACGGACGACGATCTGAAGTTCGTCAGCGGCAGTCGCGACCGGCTCATCGGCAAGATTCACGAGCGCTACGCCGTCATCAAGGAGCAGGCGATGAAGGACGTCGACGCGTGGGTCACCAAGGTCGGCGAGAAGATCGACCACGTCGGCGAGTCGAAGAAGCCCTGAGGGCGCGCCAGGCACCGGCTTCGGGCGATCCGCGGGGAAATCGGCTTTCCCCGCGCTTCGCCGCACCGCACAACACCCCTTCGATCGCCCGTTGAGACTCGCGCGATCGCGCGGTCGCGCTATAGCGGCGCAATGCGGATCCCTGCGTCCTTCCTTATCGGCCTCGTTGCGACCGTCGTCCTCACTGCGTGTGGCGGCGGCACGAATGGCGAGAGCGGCTTCACCACGATCGTCGATGCCTCGCTCGGCCAGGGGGACGACGCGACGATCAACGCGCCCGACACCGGGGCCCCGCCCATCCTCGGCGTAGGAAAAGATCACGGGACCGACGGCGGTACGATCGCCGTCGCCTGCCCGAATCCGAAGACGTGCCTGTCGCTCGGCTTCACGTGCGGCGCGGCGGGCGACGGATGCGGCAACACGATCCAGTGCGGCACGTGCACCGCTCCGCAAGCGTGCGGCGCTGGCGGCACTCCGAGCGTCTGCGGCGACAGCACTCCGTGCATTCCCCTGACGTGCGCCCAGATCGCCGGCGGCGACGGCGGGGCGACGTGCGGCCAGCAAGGCGACGGCTGCGGCAACGTCATTCAATGCGGCACGTGCACGCTCCCCGAGACGTGCGGCGGCGGCGGCGCGTTCAACGCGTGCGGCGCGGCGGTGCAACCGGCCGACGCGGGTCCCCCTCCCAGCTGCACGCTGCTCACGTGCACGACGGCGAACGCGAACTGCGGACAGGTCGCCGACGGATGCGGCGGTCTCACGCCCGACTGCGGCGGATGCATCGCGCCGGCCATCTGTGGCGGCGGCGGCGTCGTCAATCAGTGCGGCGACTCGAACCTCGACGGCGGCGCGGGCGCGTGCACGAACCTCTGCTTGCAGATCCCGACGTGCGCGGCCGGCGTCACCACGTCGATCAGCGGCACGGTAGTCGCGCCCACACCCCCGCAATACGGCACGCCCGACCCGCTCTACGGCGCGGTCGTCTACATCCCCAACTCGCCCAACGGCGCGCTCGACGCGTTCCCCGACGGGATTTCGTGCGATCAGTGCGGCGCTCAGGCCTCGGGGCAGCCGCTCGTCACGTTCACCACGGGACCGGACGGCAAGTTCAAGCTCACCGGCGTCCCCGCGGGCACGAACATTCCCGTCGTGTTCCAGCTCGGTCGCTGGCGACGCGAGGTGTTCGTCAACGTGACGGCGTGCCAGGACAACCCGCTCACGCTCGATCAGTCGCGCTTCCCGCGGAAGCAACACGAAGGGACGAAGTACGACAACATCCCGTTGACCGCGCTCGTCACCGGCAGCGTCGATGCGCTCGAGTGCGTGCTTCGCAAGATCGGGATCGACGACTCGCAGGTCGGCGATCCGACGACCCCCGCGTACGGCGTGACCTCGCCGCGGCTCCAGCTGTACCTGGGCGCGCCGTCGTCGGGCAGCGGAGCGTCGAGCGGCGTCTCGTACGACACCAAGACGCCGAAGGAGAGCGTGCTGTGGGCCACGGCGGCGAACCTCGAGCAGTACGATCAGGTGCTCCTCTCGTGCCAGGGCGGAGCCGACACGCGGACCACGAAGGCGCTCGCTGCGATGAAGGCGTACGCGGACCTCGGCGGTCGCGTGTACGCGACGCACTACAGCTACGACTGGATCTTCAACAACACGCCGTGGAGCACGACGGCCGATTGGAGCAACCCCGACACGGGGAACGATCCGACCGATCCGGTGAACACGCTGGTCGATCAGAGCTTCCCCAAGGGGATCGCGTTCGCGCAGTGGCTCGTCTACTCGGGCGCGTCGGCGATCACGGGGCAGGTGCCCATCGGTGTGTCGCGCAGTGACTTCCAGACGCCGATCCAGAACGGCGGGCAGCAGTGGCTCTACGCGACGGCGCCGCACAGCGACACGCCGCTGCACTACACGTTCGACACGCCGGTGAACACGGCGCCCGCGTCGCAGTGCGGCCGCGTGCTCTACAGCGACTTCCACGTGACCGACGTGGCTACGACGTCGTCGGTGCACTACCCGAAGGAGTGCTCGACCGGACCGATGACCGCGCAAGAGAAGGTCCTCGAGTTCATGATCTTCGATCTCGCGTCGTGCGTCGCCGGCACCCCGCCGCCGCCGCCGCCGACCTGCGCGTCGAAGTCGTGCGTCGATCAGAACATCGCGTGCGGTCCGGCGGGCGACGGCTGCGGCAACGTTATCCAGTGCGGCAACTGCGCCGCGGGGACGGCGTGTGGCGCGGGCGGCGCGAGTCAGTGCGGGCCGGTGAACAACCCGTGCACGCCGAACGTGTGTCCTTCGGTGGCGTGCGACGGCGGCGGCGGCGGCGGCTGCCCGTGCGGTCCGATGGGCGACGGGTGCGGAGGCCTCAACCAGTGCGGCGTGTGTGCCGCGGGGCTCACGTGCGGTGGCGGCGGCGTCGCGAATCAGTGCGGCGCGCCTCCGTGCGTTCCGGCGGTCTGCGCGGCGAGCCAGAACTGCGGCGTCATCGCCGACGGATGCGGCGGCACGGTCAGCTGCGGCGATTGCGTCGCGCCCGACACGTGCGGCGGCGCCGGCGTCGCGAATCAGTGCGGCAATACGTTGCCGCGCTGAATCGCGTCGCGCTCTCTACTCTCCGTTCGTGTGCGACGCCCAGAGCGCCGCGCCGTTCGTGGCATAGACGACGAGGTTGCCGTCGTCTTGAACCGCGAGGCGCGCGCCGCCGTGACCGTATGTGCCGCTCGCCCAGCTCGCGGCGTGCCTCGTGTCGTAGAGGACGAAGTTGCCGTCGGTCTGCATCGTGGCGACGTACGCCGTGGTCCCTTCGGACGACGTGTTCCAGATCGCCTTGCTCCCGTCGTAGAGGACGAGGTTGCCGTCGGTCTGCATCGCGAACAGGTAACGGCCGTTGCACGACTTCACGCTCCCGCCGCGGATGAGACCTTCTCCCTCCGTGATCGCGCCGCATCCGGTGGGTGCGGCCGGCGCCGCAGGCACGTTCGTGCCCGACGCCCAGAGCGCCGCGTCGTTCGCCCCGTACACCACGAGGTTCCCGTCGTTCTGCAGCGCGAGGTGCGCGCCGCTGTGTCCATACGTCGCGCTCGCCCACAGAGCGTTCGAGGTCTTGCCGTAGAGGACGAAGTTGCCGTCGCCCTGCATCGTCGCGACCTCACCGTCCGTTCCGTATGTGCCCGTGGCCCACAGCGCCGAGCCGTACAGGTAGAGGACGAGGTTGCCGTCGGTCTGCATGTCGAGCGAGAAGCGCCCGTCGCACGAGCGGTACGCCTGGCCGCGTGTGAGGCCTTGCCCGGGCTCGATCGATCCGCAGCCGGAGGGGGCGGCGGGTTTGGGCGTCGGAGGGCCTTCGTCCATTCCGGCGAGCGCCTTCAGCTGCGCCAAGGTTCCGTTGAACACGTCGTGATCGAGTGAGCCACCGCCGTCGCTGTACTGCCACATCAACCAGCTCGACCACCCCGGCGGTAGCGACGGGCACGCCGGCCCGTACGCGGCGATCCAGACCGGATACGCGCCGAGCCCGGTGTCGCCGACGTCGTCCTGCCAGAAGTACGAGCCGGTATAGATGATCGGTTTGCGTCCCGTTCCCGCTTCGACGATCTGGAGCCAGTGCGCGACCCGCGCGCCGATCGTGCCGCCCCCCTGACCGTCCGTGACCTCGACGTCGATCATCGCCGGCAGATCGCCCGGCCCGAGCTTGCCGACTTTCTCGACCATCAAGTTGGCCTGCGCCACCTCGCTCTCGCCCGGCTCGAAGAACTGATACGCGCCGCGCAACACCCCCGCGCTCTTCATGTTCGCCCAGTTGCTCGCGAACGTGCTGTCGATGGTCCCGGTGCCGTCGCTGATGCGCGCGTACCCGAAAGCGACGTGCGCGGCGGCCCAGTTGAAGTTGCCCTGGTAGACCGAGACGTCGACCCCCTGCACAGGGCCGCTCGCGGACGCGCCGCATGACACCGTGACCGGAGCGCTGCTCGACCCGGTCGGACCGTCGCCGCTGCCGCTGCTGCAACCGGCGGCGATCACGCCGAGGAGGCCGAGGAAGGGGAGCGCGACGGAGGCCACGGGACGGGGGAGGGTTCGCATGCGAGAGCCCATAGCGAGCGCCGTGCCTCCACCGACGACCGCGCGAAGGGCTAGTTTTCTCGGGTGCTTGTCACGCGTGCCGGTGTCTTCGGAAGACACCGCGGACCACCGCGAGTGCCCTCGCGCGGCACGTCAGGCGATTCGCGGCGCTCCGCCTCGGGCGCCAGGGACGGCGACGATCATCACGGTCGAAGGCTCGCGCGCGGTCAGCGTGTAGCTCCCCTCGAGCGTCGCCGGGACGAAGGCGGGGGCGTGTGGCGAGAGCTCGCCGAGGAGACCTTCTTCGTCGTGAAGAGCGACGCGACCGCGCGTGACGACGACTTGCTGGAACGCGCCGAGCGGCGGCGCCGACCTGAAGCTCCCCGTGAGCTCCAGCTGATACGCGGTGAAGAACGGCCACGTCGTCGGCTCGTCGACGAGGCAGAACACCTCTGCGCCGTCGCGCGCGGCGCCGGCGACCGCGCGCTTCGAGCGTCGCATCGACGCGACGGGGGTGACCGCGAAGTCGACGTCCGCGAGGTACTTCGTCAGCTCGTCGCGCGAGAGGCCCGAGGTCGGCGCCCCTTTGCGAAAGCGAACGCGATCGCCGCCCCAGGTGAGCGGCGTGTAGAAGTCGGCGAGGCTGTACGTCGTGTCCGAGGTCTGCTGCGGCTCGACGAGGACCTCGGCGCCGTCGATCATCGCGGGGAGCCACGCTTCGTTCTTCGGCGGCGCGTGGTTCGCGGCGCGCAGCGCGGGGAGCGCGGCGGCGTCGATGATGCGTGCGAGCTCGTCGTCACTGGAGGCGGGCGCGCGTTCGGCGAGCGTGGCGAAGAGCGTCTGCAGCGCCGCGCGCGAGCGATCGAGCGGGTGCGTCTGGTGCGAGAGGCCGAAGATGGCGTGCACGACGCCGGCGCTCGACAGGAGCATGTTCCCCGACTCGTCCTTCAGATCGACTTCGTTGAGCGTGTCGACGATCGCGGCGCGGTTGGCGCGGACGCGCGAGAGCCACGCGCGGAGATCGAACGTCGCCTCGACGAGCTCCCCCAGCTCGCTCGCTGTGGCCGCGTCGTCCTCACGGCGCCACGCCTCGAGCGCTTGCCGCGTGGCCCACGCTTCGTACCGCGCCTGGTAACTCGCGAACGCGCGCGCGTCGGAGACCTTCAACGCCGCGAACAAGGCGCGCACCATCGCCTGCTCGTCGTCCAGTCGCGCCAGCAGCTCCCCCGGCGTGACCGCGCGCCGGAAACCGAGGTGCACGCGCGACGGGAAGTCGGTGTGAATGAGCTTGGTGAACACCGGCATCTCGTCGCCGAAGAGGCGCCGGGCCCAACGGCCGAGTACGTCCGGGTTCGTCGCCACGAGATCGGCCAGCGTCCGCGCTGTCCCCGCGATGGTCGCCGCCCCCTCGGAACGCGTCGAGGTCAGCCACTTTTCCCACCCCCACGGCTTCGGCGCGTCGATGGCGCGCAGCACCGAAGGACGAGACACGAGCGACGTCATGCGTGGAAACCTACCGCGCGACCCAGGCGGCGTCGACGTGAGGTGAGCGAGGGCACGATCCAGGAGGGCGTCAATGGTGTATGGACAGCCTGGCTCGACGCGAGACGTGGTCCGCATCGCGCGCGGACCGATTCAGAAGGAAGAAGGCGATTCTCATGGCCGATATGTTCAATCCGGGCGCGAAGGTTAAGAAGTCTGGGATCTACTCGGTCATCCACGACGACAACCACGCCGACCCGCACGAGGTCACGTGCGTCTCGGGCAAAGTGTTCCCGCAGTGCGACGAGTGCGGCTCCGACGTCCGCTTCAAGCTCGTGAAGCACGCCCGCTTGATCGGGCACCACGAGCACTTCAAGGCCTAGCTAGGAGCCGCCGCTCCCTGATTCAGAAGTCGACGTACGCCGCGGCGAGGATCGTGCGGCCGTTCTGGATCAGCGAGTCCTGAACGAAGTAGCCCGGACCCTGCAACACGGGGACGGAGTACTTCCAGTTCGCGAGGTTGTAGACGCCGAGCGAGTACCGAACGTGCCAGCGCGGCTCGGCGCCGGTGAGCATCAGATCCCAGATCACCGCCGCGCTCGTCTCTTCCTGAGCGGGCTGCGGGGTCGTGAGCGTCGGCTGCACGTTGTGCACGTCGTAGCGACTGCTCGTGAACGAGACGCGGGTCATGGCCATGAGCGCGCGCCCGAGGATCGGCGCGCCGCCGTGGAGAGACGCGAGGTGCTCGGGCGCGTTGGGGACCTCGCGGAACGCGGGGTCGCGCGCGAGCGTGGCGATCGATCCGAGCGACGAATCCTTCAAGTAGACCGAACGCGCGAACGAGTACGAGGCGGATGCCATCCAGCCGTCCTTCCACTCCTTGCGGAGCTCGGCCTCCGCGCCCATCGTGCCGACGGGGGTGTTCGTGTTCTCGTAGATCGTGCCGGCCGCCGGGTTGGCGGCGTCCGGGACGCTCTCGATGAGGTTCGTGATCACGTTCTCGTAGACGCTCACCAGGCCAACGACCGTGGGCGTGAAGCGGTGCGAGTACTCGACCTCGAGCGAGTACATCGACTCCGGCGAGAGGTGGGTGTTGGTGACGCTCACCTCGGGCTCGTAGAAGAATTGCTCGTAGGTGCTCGGCGCGCGGAACGCCTTGCCGAACATCACCTTCACGTTGCCCGTGTCGTAAGGCTTCAAGATGACAGCGACGCGCGGGTTGAACGATCCGCCGAACGTCGAGTACCCGTCGTAGCGACCGCCGAGCGAGAGCTTCACCGCGCGCGTCGGCGTGATGTCCGCGACGGCATAGCCCGCGCCGATCTGGAACGTGCGGTGGTCGTCGAGGAAGACGCCGTTCTTCGCCGGCGCGCTGAATAGCTCGTTCTCGCCGAACTGGTCGACCTTGAAGTGGTTCTGGATCTCGCCGCCCACCGTCACGCGCACGGTCTTGCCGGGCGTGAAGACGAAACGCTGCTCGAGCCCGGCCCACAGCCCCTTGAAGGTCTCGTGCGAGAGGCCGCCGTTCTCGGGCGCGGACGCGAAGTAGCCCGTGTACTCGTAGTAGTTCACGTGGGCGCGCGAGAGCGACTGGATCGCTTCGGTGATCTTCGGCTCGAAGCGCGCTTCGGTCATGAGGCGCGTGTCGATCTGGTGCGTGCGGTCGTCGCCGAGGAGCGTGCCGTACTCGCCGGTGGGCAAGTGCTTGTCGTGCGAGTTGGCGGACCACTGCACGGTCAGCGCCTTCCACCAGAACTGCCCGGTGAACGTGCCGCCGTTGAAGCGGTCCGTGTTCGCGGGCGTGTTGCCGTGGGTCGCGCCATCGCGCGCGTACTCCGGGAAGTAATACGAGTTGCCCGACGAGTGACTGATCGTGCCGCTCACCCACATGCCGGCACCGCCGCCGAAGTCGTACGCCGCGCGCGCGCGGGCGCGACCCACTGTGCCGTCGGCCGTGCTTCCGCCGACCTCGTAGCCGGTCTGCGCGTCGTGCGCGCGCGTGACGATGTTGATGATCCCGGAGACGGCGCCCGTTCCGTAGAGCACTGACCCCGGGCCGCGAATCACTTCGATCCGCTGCACATCCTCGAGATCGCCGCGGAGGTCGTAACCGATGTACGCGGAGCTGATCCAGTTGTCGTTCATCGGCTGGCCATTCAAGAGGACCAGCGTGCGATTGCCGTAGTCGCCGGGCGTTCCGAAGCCGCGAAAGCCGGCGGTGACGTAGCCACGATCGTCCGACGTGTAGACGCCGCGCACGCCGCTCAGCGCCTGGAACACGGTCGGATACGCCATGCCGCGCAGCTCTTGGTTCGAGATGATCGTGACCGAGGCGGGGGCGTCTTCGACCGACTCCGCGGTTCGCGACGCGGCTTCGACTTCCTCCACCGGGACGAGCGGCAACTTGTCGAGGCGCGTCTCGGCGTTCGCCTCGATCACGATCGATCGCGCGATCGGACGGAAGCCGTGCATCGTGACCCGCACCTCGTGCTTGCCGACGGGGAGCGTGAGGAGCGCCGGCGTCGGGCCGCGCGCGAAGGCGTCGATCTCGACGGTGGCGCCGGGCTCGTCGGTGCTGACCACCAGCGTGCCGGTCTTCGCTTCGACGCTCGGGTGCGACGTGACGGTCTGCTTGGCGACCACGTCGACCAGCGTGACGTACGTCTTGTACCCCTCGCGCGAGACGTAGAGCGTGTGGCGGCCGGGCGGCAGCTGGATGTCGCACGGCGCGACGCACGCCGGCGCCGACTCCTCGTTGTCGACGCGCACGCTGGCGCCGTTCGCCTCTTCGCCCGCGACGTGCACGGTCCCCAGGATGCGTACGAGCTTCAGATCGACGCTCGCCGTTCCGCCGGCGCGCACTTCGATCGCGGGCGACGTCGCGTCTTCGTAGCCCGTAGCCTCGGCGATGACGACGTACTTGCCGGGCGCGAGCCCGAGCGTCTGCGGGCCGGCGCCGCGCTGCCCGAGGTCTTTGCGATCGAGGTAGAGCGTGGCGCCCGGCGGTTCGGTGATGACCTTCAAGATGGCGACGTTCGGCGCCATGCGGGTGAGCGCGTCGTTGATGCGCGCGCGGGCCGCGGAATCGGTCTCGCCCTGCGATGCGCGCGTGTAATAGCGGTAGGCGTCGGGGAACTCCTTGAGCGCTTCGTAACAACGCGCGACGTTGAAGAGAACGTTGCGGTTCGGCGCGAGCCGGTTCGACGCCAGGAAGTGCTCGAGCGCGCCGCGGTAGTCGCCGGCCTGGTACTTCTCGGCCGCGAGTCGGAACTGGAGATCGGCTTCGTCGGCCACGTCATCGGCGAAGGCGAGGGGAGTCGCGAGCGATCGCAGCGACGTGAGCGCGAGCGCCATCGCTAGGATCGTGGCCAGCCTGGCCAGCGTTCTGCGCATGCGATTCATGGTCCGCGCCTCACTCGGGGTTCGCGTCATTCGCACCACCCGCGTCGCCCGAGTCGCCGCCGCTCGCGGGGCCGTCGTCGCCCGCTCCGTCAGCCGAGCCCCCGTCGTCGCTGGCGCTTCCATCGTCGCCCGTCGCGCCGTCGGCACCCGATCCGCTGTCGTCGTCGCCGGTCGTCGCGCCGCACACCGTCCCCGCCGCGAACGCGGCCAGCGCCGCGGTGCACGCCGGATCGGTCCCGCTCGTGTCGGTGAGGATGTCCGGATACGGCCCGCACATCGTCGACACGTAGACCTTCTCGGTCCCTTCGGCGGGAGGCGCGTTCTCGACGAGGCACGTCGGAGCGCAGTTGAGGCTCCCGTCGGACGTCCCGATGACCCCGAGCGTCGTGGTCGGATCGAGGCACGCGCCGGCGGGCTCGTAGAGCATCGCCACGTAGACGTGCGACTGCGGCCCGTCGTTGCACGCGATCGCGCACGCATAGAGTGCTGCAATCGCCACGAGGAATCGCTTCATGGCGCTCCCCTCCCCATTACGCGCGAGGATACGAGAGCGCTCAGGTCGCGCGAGGAATTTCTTCCTGCCCGCGGCCTCGTGAGAGGCATACGCGCGTCAGCGATTCAGGCGGATGTCGAGATCGGGGCGACCCTGGCTCGCGCTCGGCGAAGGTTGCGTGCGCGAGGGCGCGTGACGCGTCGCCGCGCGGGTCGTCGGTGCGGTGGGAGCCGCGGCGACGAGCGGCGCGATGAGGCGCACGCTGGTCTGCGACGCGCCCGGCGCGAGCGCGTACGGCTGGAAGCCGTCCTTCGCCACGGTGAACGTGCGCGGCGCCGCGTTGACGGTGGCGTTGTCGATCGTGAGGAGGAGCGGCGTCGTGCCGAGAACGCGATCGCCTTCCCGCACGTCGGCGCCGTTCGGGATCGAGTCGATCGTGAGCGCGAACTGATCTTGGGGAGTGGGCGGGACGGCGGCCGACGGCGCGGCGCTCGGCACCGGCGGCGAAGCGGGCGTCGCTTGCACGGGCGTTTGCGCGTCGGGGCGTGCGTGCGGAAAGAGCGCGGCGATCGTCCCACCCGCTATCGTGATGAACACGAGCGCGGCCACGAAATACGGAAGCGCCGACCGCCTCTCGATCCCTTTCTTGATCCCGGGCGACGTGCGCGTCTTGTCCTCACCCGCGGGCGCGCCGGGGGCGACCGACGAGATCGTTCCCTGCGTCGTGATGCTCACCTGACGCCCCGACGGCGATAGCTGCGCCGACTGGCCCGTCTGGCTCTGCATCGCGCCAGGCGCGGACGACGAGAACGTGTCGGGCGACGAGTTGCGCGCGTTCAAGCTCGACGCCGCGGTCTGCCCCGTGACCGACGTCATCACGCGCCCCGACGTCATCGCCGCTTCCGCCTCGCCGAGCGCGCGCGCGACCGTGTCCATCGTCTGTGGGCGATGCGCCGGATCCTTCTCGATGCAGCTCATCACGAGCTGATCGAGCCACTCCGGAATCTCGAGCGAGGGGACCCTCTCGCGCATCGGCTGCGGCGCCTGGTTCAGGTGCGCCATGAGCGTCTGCACCGAGCTCGCGCCGTCGAACGGCACGGTTCCGGTGAGGCACTGATAGAGGATGATGCCGAACGAGTAGACGTCGGTGCGCGCGTCGATCTTCCCGCCGCGCGTGATCTGCTCCGGCGCCATGTACTTCGGCGAGCCGATGAACGACCCCTCCTGGGTCAGCTCCTCCTGATCGTGCCCGTCGTCTTCGCCGATCAGCTTCACGATTCCGAAGTCGACGATCTTCGCCAGGTCTTCGCCGTCGCGACCGACGAGGAGCATCACGTTCGACGGTTTGAGGTCGCGGTGGATGATCCCGCTGGCGTGCGCCTCGACCAGCCCGCGGGCGATCTGGCGCGCGATCTTGATCGTGTCGCGCGGCGCGAGGAGCGTCTTCTCGGTGATGCGGCGCGTGAGCGTCTGGCCGGAGAGGAACTCCATGGCCATGAAGTAGCGTTCGCTCTCGCCTTCGATCGACCCGTAGTCGAAGACGGTGACGATGTTCGGATGCTGGAGCTTGGCGAGGATGCTCGCCTCGCGGAGGAACCGCTTCTTGAACTGCGGGTCGTCGCCGTCGGTCGAGTCGGCGGCGTGGACGTGAAGCACCTTGAGCGCGACGGCGCGACCGAGCGGGATCTGCTCCGCGCGGTACACCTTTCCCATGCCACCGGCCGCGACGAGCGACAGGATCTTGAACTTACCGGCGACCATGCTCCCAAGGAGCGGGTCCACTTTTCGGGCGTTCGGCGGCGGTATGGTCGAGTTCACGGAGTTCGCGAGCCCCCTCCCCGAGAGCGCGGCGCGGGCGCTCCCGACCTGGGATCGCCACCTTGAACGCTAGCGGTTTATTTGGTTCGTGGCGAGGCCACGTGTAGGACGGAAAGGCGTGCCGCCTTTCCCTTTTCCCCTAGTTTTTCGGGCCCGCTGGGCCCGGCTCTCTCAGGGGCGCTCGGTCGGCTCGACCGTCGTTGCGGTCGCTGCTGTTGCTCTCCTCTCGCTTGCGGGGACCGTCGGCGTTGCGAGCGCGCAACCTCGGCGAACTGCTCGGCTTACGGCGTCGACCGTCGAGCACGAGCGTGGCGTCGGCGCGCGGAGCCTCGGGTCTCCCACGGAGGGGCACCTCGTCGGAGGGGCGCACATCGAGGAGAGTCCGTGGTTGCGCATCGTGCCGTGCCATCGCGACGAAGACGTTCGCTGGGGACTGCCGGCGCTCACGTCGATGATCGATCGCGCGGCCCGCGGCGTGCGGAAAGAGTTCCCCGACTCCGTGCTGTCCGTCGGGCATCTGTCGCGACGTGACGGCGGCGAGGTCGACATGCACGCCTCGCACGAGAGCGGGCGCGACGCGGACCTCGGGTTCTACGTGGTGAACCAGCAGGGCAAGTCGATCTTCGCCGAGCACTTTGTCGCCTTCGTGGGTGACGGCTCGGCGCCGAGCTGGCCGGGCGCGAAGTTCGACGACGCGCGGAACTGGGCGCTCGTGGCCTCGATGGTCGGCGATGGGCACGCGCACGTGAGCTACCTCTTCGTCGCGTCGCCGCTTCGCGCGCGGCTGCTCACCTATGCGCAACGGATCGGCGCGCCGTACGCGATTCGCGTTCGCGCCTCGGAGGTGATGGCGCAGCCGCGCGGGTCGCTCCCGCACGACGATCACTTCCACGTTCGGATCTCTTGCCCCGCCGGAATGGAAGGGTGCCTCGAGTACCCGACGCGCAACCTGGCGCGCGCCCGTCGCCTGCACGCCCGTCCGCGCACGCACGTGGCCCACGACGCGACCCCGCTCGCGCCCGCGACGCCGAACGCGATCCCGGCGCCGACCGCGACCCCGACCGCGAACG
>PLXW01000074.1 GCA_003151595.1 Myxococcales bacterium | reverse complement strand
CGCCTCCGCGTCCGCCTCCACCGCCCTGCCCCGATCCCGGTATCCGCTCATCACCCCCGAGCAACGCCAACACCGTATCGATCGACGCCGCCACGATCGGCGGCACATACAGATCCCTCAACCCCGCCGCGATCGCCCTCCCGTCGCCGGCGCGCGCCACCTGCGACGCAAGCACCACGACGACCACGCGCGTGATCATCGCGAGCCCGACCATCATCCCGTACGCGTTGATCGCGACGTGCACGCCGGGGAGCACCTCGGGATGAATCCATCGATCGAGCTCCGGGTCTTCCTTCGTCAGCGCGAACGACACCACGAGGAACAGCGCGAAGAACCAGAGCTTGCCGATCTGCCGCGCCAGCCGTGGCACGCCCAGCCCCAGCGCGAGCCAAAGCCCGCACTGCACAGCGAGGAGCCCAGCCAGCGGCCCCAGCTGGCGGAGGAAGAACACACCGACCGCGATCGCCACCAGGTAGGCGACTCGAAACCGCGGATCGATCTTCACGTTCATGCTCACAAGCGTACTCCGTGCCGAAGGCACACGCCTCGCATCGAAGCGTGGTGAACCGGCGTTCCAGGCGCAATTCGCATGTTTCCGCGCGGGCGCGTGGATCATGCGACAATGGCGTGGGTGGATCGTCGTCGACCTTGGAAAGGACCAACGATGCCTAGGCGTGCTTGGCGGATCTGGGTTGGAGTCGGAGTTGGATTGGCCGTGGCCGCCGGTTGCTCGTCGAGCAACAGCGACCCGCTCGCGGGTAAGGGATCCGACGGCGGCGGTGGCAGCGGCTATTGCCCGACCGACACCAGCGCGAGCGCTGGGAAGGGATATGCGGCGAACCCCGCCGGCGACAACTCCGCGCAGGGATGCACGTCGTGCCACACGGCAGACATGGGCGGCACATCGACGCCGCTCGCGCAGTTCCCTGCTCCCAACTTCCTCTATCCGCCGAACCTGACGCCGGACACGACGACCGGCGTTGGCAACTGGCGCGATTCGGATCTCACCGCGGCCATCAGGGACGGGGTCGACAATCAGAGCGAGCGCCTGTGTCCGCAGATGCAGCACTACCCCGGCATGTGCGACAGCGAATTGAACGGCATCATCGCCTGGCTCCACTCGATCCCCGCGGTCGTGCGAAAGATCCCGCGAAGCGTTTGCCCGCCACTGAAGCCGGCCCCGGTCTCGAGCAGCAGCGGCGGCGACGGCGGCTGATACTCATTTGTACTCGCTCGGCTGGGGGGTCTGGGGCGGAGCGGCCGCGCTCCCCCCAGGCTCGACGAGCGTCCCGCTGTAGCCGCAACGGAGCCCGAAGGGCGGAGTGAGGCTCAGGGTTACCCGGGCCCCGCAAGACAAAAAAAAAGAGCCGCACGCGATCTCTCGCGAGCGGCTCTTTCAGTCTTGGAGTCGCTGAGCCTAGGGGCCCGCGTCTCCGGCGCCCGCGTCGGCCGATCCGCCGGTGCAGGTGTGGTTCGTGTACGCCGTGATGGCGTCGGTCACGAAGGTGTTGAGGCTCGTCTGCATCGTCGCCGACATGACGAACATCGGGTGGCTGTACGCAGGCCCCGCAGCGACCGCGGTCATCTTGTTCATGATCGCGTTCGAGGCGACGGGGTTGACCCCGTTGAGGCCGAAGTACTTGTTGATGAACGTCTGCATGGTCGGACCCTGGAAGGTCTGGATGAACGTCGTCGCCGGCGGGTCGAGGGTCGCGCCCTCTTCCATGTAGAAGCCTTGCTCACCGCCCGAGTGACACGAGGCGCAGAGGTCGCCGTTGCAACCGGTGCATCGATTCGCGTTCTCGGTGGTGCGGGGCTGCGTGCGGAGCGTGTCCCACTTGATGTTGTTCCACTCCGTCTGACTCACGCACTTCGCGACCTCCGCGAGCACGTTCGTGGGAGCGGCCGTACCGGTGCGCTCTGCGGCTTCGAGCGAGAGCCACTGAGAGATCGCCGATTGCTGCGCGGTCGTGAGCGCCGGCGCCTTGCCGGTGTCGTGCGAGCCGTGCGTGAGGATCAGGCTGTTCGACACGATCAACCCGAGCGCATCGAGCTCCGAGTAGGTCTTGTCGGCCGGCGTGTCCATCATCTGGGGAGCGCCGTCGGTTCCGGTCGCGTGGCACCCTTGGCAGACCGCGAGGAGCGGGTACACGGTGCTGTCGAAGTACTCGTGCGCCGGGGAGCTCGTGCTGCCGGGGCCCGCGTCGGGCGGTGCCTGCGTCACGAGACCACCGGAGCTCGAGCCGCTGGAAGAGCCCGACGAGGAACCGGAAGAAGAGGAACCGGACGAGGAGCCCGACCCACCCCCGGACGAGGACGACCCTTCAGGATTCGTCACAGGGGTCTTGTACTTCGGCCCGACCAGCTCCGAGGAGTCGGCCCCCGCCGAGCACGCCGCGATGAGCGCGCCGGCGGCTGTCGTCGCCAGGAGCAGAGCGAGGGACCGTTTCATCTCACGACTCCTTCTTGTTGCGGCGCATGCCGAGGAAGGCGAACCCGAGACCCATCAGGCCGATGCCCGCGAGACCCGAGGTCTGATCCGAGCCGGCCGTGGTGCAACCGCACCCGCTGCTCGCGTCCGTTCCGGTGAGCCCGTAGCCCGTCTTGATGCCGCCACCGGTGCCGGTGGTGCCACCTTGCGAGGCCGTGCCGCCGCCGGTGCTCAGACCGGGGCCGGGGTTCGTGACGGGCGAGCCCGCGGAAGCCGGCGGCGTGCCGGCCGGTCCCGGGGGAACGCTCGAGATCGGCACCGTGCCGCCGGGGGTCGTGGCGACCGCCGGATCCCACACGGCCGGGATGAGCGCGAACGTGAGGCTCTCACGGTTGTCGGTGGTCGGGTCGGCGTAGCCGGCGACCGCCGAGATGTTGAACGTCTTGACCGTCGGCATGAAGCCGCCGCCCGTCTTGTCGCCGTAGCTCGGGTTCTGCACGCCGTAGAGGCCGTGGATGAAGCCGCGCGCCTGGCCCGGGTCGCGCTTCGTCATCGCCGGGAGCTGCGCGACGTCGGAGTACTGCGACACCTGGTAGACCTTCATCGGGTCGAGCGCGCCGATGTGACCGGCCGAGTCGATCGGGATGACCTGCAGGAGGCCGGCGCCCATCGCGTCCGACGAGCCGGCGATGACGCCGACCGCGCCGCCCGCAGACGTCGCAGGACCGTAGTTCATGCCGAAGGCTTCCGAGTGGCGGCCGTACGGCGCGTCCTTCGTCGTGGCCTCGATGGTCTGGAAGTCGCCGCCCGCGGCGGGGATCGACATCGTCACGAGGTGCGACTGCTGGGGAGCGGCGCAGTGACCGTTGTTCCTGTTGCACTTGCTCCCGATCGTCGCGACACCGTTCGGCCCGCCGACACGAACGGCGTCCGAGACCTGGAACTGGAAGGCGACGACGCTGTCGTTGATGTACTGCGTGGTCGGCTGCACGGCGTAGAGGCCGTTCTGCGGATCCGAGTCGTACACGCGCGTCTTGGAGAGGACCGCGCCCTTCTCGGTGTCGAAGAGGACGGCATCGACGCCGTAGTTCGCCGGCTGCCCGTCGGCTTCAACGGTCGTCGCGACGACCGCGCCGCCGTGAACGAGACCGTCGGTCGGGCAGGCGATCATCACGCGGTCGTGCTGCGCGTTCTGAACGATCGTCTTGATGTACGGGACCTTGACCGTGACGCCGCCGGCGCCGTCGGACTTGATATCGACGCGCATCAGGCGCGCGTTCTGGTTGTTGCGCTGCACGCCCATGACCCAGCGCTGGGTACCGTCGGCCGCATCCGGCATCTGGCAGGCGCTGTGCGGGCACTGCTGCTGGCCGTCTTGCTGGCCGGCGAGCGAGATGAGGTTGACCGGATCGTGCGGGCCCTGGCCGACGTCGCCGGAGTTGGTGACGTTGAGCTGATTGCCCTGACGGTCATAGACCCAGATCACCGCTTGCGGGTTGCCGTCGGCGTTGGGGCCGTCGTTCTCGTCGGCGAAGACGACCGCGGCAAAGTCCTTCCCGAGCAGCGCGTTGGGGCGCATGAAGACGCGCTGTCCGCCGGACTGGTTGGGGAGCATCTTCACCGTCGTCGGGGCGAGGCCCGTCGGCGTCATCTTGGTGAAGGCCATCGCGGCTTGCATGCCGGTGTCGAGGCCCGTGCCGTTGCCCCACGGGACCGAGTTGGTCCAGAAGGAGACAATGTCGCCCGTCGTGCGGTCGAACGCCATGGTCGTGTCCATGACGCCTGCACCGTCGCGGCGCGCCGGCGGCTTGCCGGTCGTCGAGTTGGGCGCGTGGTAGGCGAGCTGGGTCGCCGTGTTGAGGATGACGGTGGACTGCGGTGTATCCGCGTACGCCGCGATCGACGTCCCGAGCGCAGTGAGGCCCGTGAGAATCCCGAGAGTCAGGTGGCGCTTCGTGCTCAACATCACATCATCCTCCAATTTCCGTGTTGCCCGTTGTCGTTCATCGCGGGGCGGGAGCCTCGCATTCGTCCTTATTCGACCCCGTCGGTCACGTCGCCCGCCTGGGCCAACGTGCTCGCCGGGATTGAGCCGAGATCGATGACGTCGTCGAGAGAGACGAGCGGCACCGAGCGTGGCTCCTTGCGGTTGAAGACCTGTATCGCGGTCACTTGTGCTTCGCGGTCCTTCGTCCCCTCCGCCCTGATCTGCAGATCCGCGGGGATGTTCGCGCGCACCTTCCCGTGGCCATGCTTGACCAGGAGGAAGGTGAGCTTGTCACTGTCCGCGGCCCATTCCTTCGCCGAGGCGGTAGCTACGAGCTCGTCGCCTGCGAGGTAATTGATGCGCTTCACGTTCGCCGTGTTGATACCCAGCGACGTCAGATATTTGTTAGTCGAGAAGGTCGCGTCGCCGTCGGCGTTCTTCGACGCGATGGCGGTGTCCGAGAGCAGACGGCGCTTCACGTACGAGACGAGCTTCCCATCGACGTACACGCGCGTGCCCTTCATCAGGTCGGCCGTCGAGAAGCGCGCGACCGGACGGCAACTTTCGTCTTCGATGTAGCAGTGGCGTGCGTGATCGATCTCCCACGGCTTCTGCGTCACGAAGATGTTGAGCGCGAAGAAGTCGTCGATGCGGAGCATCGTCTGGAGGCCCATCGTCTCCCACGCCTGCTTCGGCTTGCCGCCGGTGGTCTCTTCGAAGTCGAAGACGAAGCGATCCTTCTGCGCGCGGAGCTCGGTGCCTTCGATCGAGGCGATGCGATCTTCCTTGTCGGCGAAGTGGACCGCCTGCACGCGATCGACGTTGACGCCGATCCCCTTCAGGTAGTCCGAGACGCGGAAGTAGCGAACGGCGTGGTGCTCGTTCTCCGGGATCGTGATCGGCTCGACGCCCGGGGGGAGCTCGCCGTAGCGGAGGACCGCGACTTCCTTACCGTCGACGAAGACGGGGACGTCGAGGTTCAGCTGCTTGCGGAGGCCGTGCGGGATGGCCGCGGGCGCGTCGTCGGCAGCGACGGCCGCAACCGGCGCGGCGACGGTCTTCGCCGCGATCGGCGGCTGACCGGCCGAGTGCTTGGAGCACGCGGGCGCCGAGGCGAAGACCACCAGCGCGGTGGCGATCTTCGAGGCTGCTTTGACCAGGTCACGTCGCATCGTGACTCGGGTAGAGCATGTGCCATGCCTGTTACAGGTCCTACCGCCACGCTGTCCGATTCCGGTATTTGTGCGGCAAAATGCGGGTGGATTGCACTGATCCTGCGCAATCGGTCTCGGAACCTACATTTCCCCCGGCAGCTCCAATCGCGATCCCAGGGGGGTTAAGGATCCACGTGAGTGCGGGTGTCCTCAAGACGCCAAGGCCCTAAATCGATTGAGGTTGGATTCCACACGAGGCCTTCGCGCGAGGCCCTTTTTGGCCGCGCCAAGCTCCGCACGCGTGCCCTCACCCCTGCCCCTCTCCCGCAAGGGGAGAGGGGTGAGAACACGCGTCGAATCCTCCCCTCTCCCCTTGCGGGAGAGGGGCCGGGGGTGAGGGTCAGTGCGGAGACGGGCCGCGGGGCTGCCGCTCACCGCCGCGTGAGGCGTTCAGCGCGAGCCGCTCAGTCGAACTTCGCGCTGCGGTCGCGGACCTGCTGCTTCAACGCGGGGAGGTTCTTCGCGTCCTTCGGCTTCACGGTGAAGACGGCGCCGCCGGGGGTGTCCTTCTCGTCGACCGCGGTGTCCTTCAACACGATGGGGCAGCGCCCGAATCCACCGCCGCCGTTGCCGGTGCCGTCGTGGGTGATCTTCGCGGCGTCGGCCTTCGCAGCGGCCGCCACGATCTCGCGCGCGCGATCGCGGATCTGCTTCACGCCGTCATCGCTCTTCGCGGTGACCGTGACCGTGACCGCGTCGCTCTTGTCGGCGATCGTCGTCGAGGCCCCTTTCACCGCGTTCGGGCAGTGAGCCATCTTGCCGACGCCCGCGCCTGCGCCCCCCGGCGCTCCCAGCTCGGCGAGCCGGCCACGGGATTCGCGGCGGAGCCAGTCCTGCTCCTTCGCGTTGCGGGGCGTGACCACGAGCTTCGATCCGCCCGGCACGTCGGTGACGTCGACCTTCGTGTCGCGCATCACGATCGGGCATCGCCCGAAGACGCCGCCCCCTTCGCCCGTGCCGTTGTGCATGATCGGCGTCGTGTCGTTGTTCGCGCTGCTCACCAGGAAGGCCGCGCGCGCGCGGATCTCCGAGGTGGCCGCGGCGTCGCTCGAGGTGACGGTGACCGCGACGCCCGTGGGCGTATCGTCGATGACCGAGCTCGCGCCGGGGACCGAGCTCGGACAGTGACTCATCTTGCCGCTCGCAGCGACGGGCGCTGCAGGAGCAGGCGCCGCGGACGCAACCGGGGCCGGCGCGACGGGGGCCGGCGGAGTGGGAGGCGCATCGCTCTGCGGCTTGCTGCACGCCGTGAACGCCGCACACAGAAACAACACCGCGAAGCCCGATCGACGCATGCCACTACCTCCTGAAGACTTCGAACGCTCCCCCGCTCCCGCGCCTGCGGCTCCGCGTTCGACCGCAAGATACCCCCAACCGTTGTTACACGGAAGTGTCACGCGACGGTTTCGCCGACGAATTTCGCACCTCCGCGAACACGGCGGCCGCCACCAGCGCGAGCGCGGCGAGCGCGGAGAGCGCGAAAGGGATGACGCCGGCGAGCCTGAGCCCGCGAGTCGAGCCGTGCGGACGCGCGTGGGAGGCGGTCGGCGAAGAGATGAACCGCGCGAGATCAATCTTCGAGAGGTCCGGCGCCGGATCGCCGCTCGGATAGAACGCGAGCTCGCGCGTGATCTTCTCGGCCGACACGTCGGGTGTCGCCGGCACCGCGGGCGCGTAGAGCGAGACGAGCTTCGCCACGTGCGCGCGATCGAACTTTCGAACGGCGTGAAGCACGGCGTCGATCGCCGCGTTCGGATCGGTGTGCACCAGCACCTCGGCGCGCGCGATGGCGTGCACCATCGAGGCAACGATGCGCGGCTCCTTGGCCGCGAACGCGCGCGTGACGACGAGCGCGTGGATCTGTCGGTTCGTCAGCGCAGGCACTTCGCCGCCCGATTGATTCACGATCACGATCGCGTCGTCGTCGAGGATCGCGCGCTCGAGGAACGGCGTGTGCGCGTAGAGCGCGTCGACCTCGCCCGCCGTGAACGCGGGGTTCTGTTCGTCGCCGCGAAGCACATGAACGTCGAGCAGCGCGCTGGCGTCGAGCCCTTGCGACGCGAACAGCGTCGTGAGCCGCGCGCGCGGATGCGGCGCGACGCCGAGCTTCAGTCCATGAAGGCTCTGCAATCGATCACGGAGTGGCTTGTTCGCATCGATGCCGTGCGCTTCCGCCGTCGCGCGCTTCATCACGAGATTGATCGGATCGTTCGCCAGGAGATTCGCCACGAGCTCGAACGGAAAGCGCCCGGCGATGAGTCGCTCGAAGTCGGGCGCAGGCAAGACGCCGAACGGCGCCACCCCTTGTGTGTAGAGCGACTGCGCGAGCGCGGGCGACGGACCCGACTTCACGTCGAGCGCGATCCCTTCGTCGGCGAAGTACCCCGCCCCGCTGGCGACCCAGAACGCGAGGAGCTGCAAGTTCGACGGCTCGGGAACGACCACGGCGACGTGGGTGAGCGTCTTCGTGGGCTCCTGGGCGCGCGCGACGCGACACGTGAAGAGCGTGAGAACCAAGGCGGCGACCGCCACACACGAGGCACGGGCGTGGGCCGCGAAGGTGGCGCGCGCGCGATCCAGGGTGGGCGCGCGCGGGTGTGACATGGGGCGAGAGGAAGTGCGCGTTGCGCGCTGTTTTGTAGCGTTCCTCACGTGAGCGAACGTACGCTCGAACGCAAGCATGGACGTTGCTCCATTGCTCCCCACCCCCATGAAATCTCGCCCCCTCTTCAAGAACCCCATCCTTTGGCTCGCATCGACCGGCGTCGCGACGCTCATCGTCGTCGCCTGCAGCAGCTCGTCGACGCCATCAGGTGGAACGACCCCGACGTGCACGAACAACGACAGCGTTGCGTGCGTCTGTCCGAATGGTCAAGAGAGCACCGCGAAGTGCAACGACCCCGCGTCGTGCGCCTGCGGTCAGACCCCGGGCGACGACTCAGGACCTGTGACCGCGCCGGACTCGGGGCACGACGGCGACGGCGGTCACGTCGATGACGGCGCGAGTCCGAGTGCGATGTACAGCGCGTGTGCGAAGCAGGGAAGCTTCGGCTACCCCTGCACGATCCCGAACGCCAACGACCCAGCCAACTGCACCGATCCCAACTTCCCGTACTGCTTCGGCGGCGGCCAAGGCTACTGGTGCACGGCCTTCTGCGGCACGTCGGATGGAGGCGACGACGCGGGTGACGACGGTGGGGACGCCGGTGTCACCGGCCTCGCGGCGTGCCTTGTCGAAGAGCCCGATGGCGGCTACCTCGATGCAGCCACTTCACCCAATCAGGGCTGCGGACCGACGGCGTGCAACGCGAAGGGCTACTGCAAGTAGTCGGGCTCGAAGCGCGAAGCCGACGAGGCGGGATCAGCTCATCCCGCCCGCTTCGCGCGGCGGTTCCATCACCTGGATCTCGTCGGCGACGATCGTCGACACGGCCTTCGCGTGCCAGTGACCGGCCACGGTGCTCCCCTCGCTCCACACGAGGTCGCGCGTATCGAGATCGATCCACCCCTTCACGAACTCGCCGTTGTCGAGCTTCGCGCTCGCGGGCTGTGAGGCGCGCGAGCCGTCGTCGTCGATGAAGTCGAACTTGAGCGCGAAGAGGTCGCCCGGCAGCTGCGCCGCGACCCAGACGTCGGCCAGGCTGACCACGCGCGCGCCGTTGAGGTTCGTTGCGTAGAGCCGGCGGAGGTCCACGATCGACGCGCGCGATCCGCGCATCACGAGCACGCGCGACAACGCCGCTCCCCCTCCCGCTCGTCGATGCTGCCCTGACTCGCTCGCCATCCGAGGCCTCCGACGGGCAGCAAGTGCACAGGTGGGGCCATAGCTCCCAGGCGATCGAAGGCGGGAAAAAGGGACACACTCCTCGTGCAGATCCGCGGATTTTCGCACTCGCACGGCGATCTGGGGGCTCAGGCGCGGTGGATCTCCCGATCTATGCGGCGCGCACGCGGTAGCCGCTGCCATGCACGGTCTCGATGAGCGCGCCTGAGGTCCCGAGCTTCTCGCGCAAGCGACGCACATGCGTGTCGATCGTGCGTGTGTCGCTCCCGGGGCCGAGGCCCCAGACGACGTCGAGGAGCTCGCCGCGAGTGAGCGTCCGCCCAGCGTGCGTGACCAGCGTGGCCAGGAGCTTGAACTCGAGCGGGCGAAGCTGGACGTCGTTCCCGGCGGCCGAGACGCGCTGCGTGGCCAGATCGATCTCGACGTCTTCGCGCCGTACGCGGAACGCGTGATCGGCGGCAGCGTGCGCCGCACGAACCTCGCGTGCGCGCCGCGCCAGCGATCGCACGCGCAGGACCACCTCGCGCACGCTGAACGGCTTGGCGACGAAGTCGTCGACGCCCGACTCGAGCCCCTCGATGCGATCGCGCTCGCTCCCGCGCGCCGTCAGCATGAGCACGCCGACCTCGCGCGTCTCTTCGCGCGCACGGAGCGCGCTGCATACCGCGGTGCCGAGGAGATCGGGGAGCATCCAATCGAGGACGACGACGTCGGGGCGCATCGCGCATGCTGTCTCGATCGCGTCGTGACCGCTCGCCACGCCGTCGGCCTCGAAGCCCGCCGCGCGCAGGTTGAACACGAGCAAGCGCTGAAGATCGACCTCGTCTTCGACGACCAAGACCCGTTCGCAGTTCATCGCGGCCTCCATGTTCTTTCTCGCTCCCTGATCTCGCTCTCTTGAGAAGCGACTGCCACGTTCGACGATTGCCCGCCGGTAACATCCTGTCGCCACACGGAAACAATTCGTCATGGAGCGTGCTTTTCGACCACCCCGGCTCGCGCGCGATCCAGATCGCAGCTCGAGTTGTCACACCGAGTGAACACGCAATTGACATGTGAGATCCGAAGCGTGAATCCGCGCGATTTCAGGCGATCGCGGGATCGCGGCACGTACGATGCTCTCGGGAGGATCTCATGAAGACTTCACTCGCCCTTTCGCTCGCAGGTTCACTCACCGCCCTCATGATCACCGCGGCGTGCTCGTCGAACGATCCCGGCGTCGTGCTTCAGCCGAACAACGGCGGGTCGGGGAGCGGCTCCTCCAGCGGTTCGTCGAGCGGATCGTCCAGCGGTTCATCGAGCAGCGGTTCGTCGAGTGGATCCTCGAGCGGATCGTCCAGCGGTTCATCGAGCGGGTCCTCCAGCGGCTCGTCTAGCGGTTCGTCGAGCGGCGGCGTGAGCGACGCGGGGAACGACAGCGGCGGCTCGGGTGGCGACGGCGGCTCCGATTTCGGTACGGCATGCGCGACCGCGGGCGTCGCGAGCAATTGCACGGGCGTGTTCAACCTGTGTGAGAACGTGATGCAGGCCCTCGTCTGCACCAAGGCATGCACGTATCCGGGTGGCGGTGGGCCTCAGGCCGATCCGACCGATTGCCCCGCTCCGTCGAGCGGAGAGTGCACGCCGAACAATTTCTGCAAGTAGCTCGGGACGACGGAGTCGATGAGAGGGGCGCGAGGCGCGGGCATCGCCGCGGGCTCCCCTCGCCTACTCCCCCTCGCGCGCCTTCTCCTTCGCCTCCCAATCCCAGCGAAGCCCGAGCATGATCTCGCGGAACCCTCCCACGGCGATGCCGTTCGGGCGGCGCTCGGTCACATAGTAGTTCTGGAGCACGTCTTTGACCGAGATGCGCACCGTGAGCCCTGACGGCTTGTGGTGATAGCGAACGTTCCCGTCGAGGTTCGTGTGCGCGGCGATCAACCCGAACGCACCGGTCGCGTCTTCGGCGCGCGTGTCGGCCGCGTCGGCGAACTGCGAGGCCGTGTAATAGAACGAGACCTGTCCGCCGAAGCCGACGGGGTGGCTCACGTCGGCCGTCGCGTTGAACGTGTGGAGCGGCGCGTACGGGACGACGTTCCCGCCGTACGGGCCGCCGACGAACGTGGCGCGCGCGAGCGTGTAGCGCGCGATCAGATCGAGCATCGTCTTCCAGTGGAAGGCGCGCCCGATCTGCGCGGTGGCCGCCGCTTCGACGCCGATGTGGCGCGTGGGACCTCCGTTCTGCAGCTCGGCGCCGCCGCCGCTCGCCGCGTTGCCGGCGATGACCTCGTTCTCGTAGCTGATGAGGAACCCGGTCGCTTCGGCGCGCGCCCACTTCGCCGGCGCGAGGCGCGTCCCGAGCTCGTAGTTGATCGCCGTCTGCGCGCTCACGGGGAGCGGCGCCCCCTTCGGACTGAACGACGACGCGACGCGCGGCGGCTGCCACCCCATGTGAATGCCGCCGTACACATGGTTGTCGCGGGAGCCGAGGATCGATCCCACGCCGGGTATCACGCCGGTCGATGACAGATCGCCCGGCACGTTCACGTCCTGCGGACAGGTCTGACCTTGCGGGCATCCGGGGGTCGTCGCGCTCCCGGGCGTCGGTTGCCGAAGCACGATGCGATGGAAGTCAGCGTGCTCGACGCGAACGCCCGGAGTGAAAATCAGGTCCTCGCGAAAGGCCATCGTGTCTTGCACGTAGGCGGCCTCGGCGATCGTGCGGTGCTTCTCCATCTCGGCGAGCGCGCCCGAGTCGGAGTCGTACGTCGTGCCGTTGAGTTGCTTGTACTGCGCGGTCTCGCCGAGGACGCGCGCGCCGTACTCGAGCTTGTGCTTGACCGAGCCGGTGGCGAAGCGCGTCTCCAAGCGCGGCTCGAAGCCGGCGACGTCGTAGATGCGATCGAGGACGGCGTCGGCGTTGAGGAAGTAGATCCCCGAGCCGGGCACGCCGAGGTTCCCGGCGAACCGCTGAAAACCCGCGGGGTCGCCAGCCGCGGGGTTGTTCGGATCGTACGGTGCGCGATCCCAGAGCTGTCGCCGCCAGGTGCGCTGCGTCTCGTAGGCGTAGACGAGCGTGTGAAGCGTCGTCGATTCGCCGAGGCGCTCTTCGTGAATGAGCGACGCCGCATAGCGCCGCTGGTTCATGCGATCGTTCGGCGCGAGCGACGCCTGCCCTGGGTTCTGGTTGAACATGTCGCGCGTGAGGCCGATGTCGTCGGCGTACGTCGCGTCGTTATGGAAGCTGAGCTTCAGGATCGCCTGTCCGGTCTTCGACGTGTCGATCGCGACCTTCGTGAAGACGTCGGTGGTCTCGAACGGGAGCGCTTCGAAGCCGTCGCCCGCCTTGTAGTTCGCCTGGATGATGTACCGCGCGCTGCCGAACGTGTTGCCGTACTGGCCGAGGATGCGCTTGTAATTGAACGTGCCGTAGTCGGCCTGGAGCGCGACGGTCTCTTTCGCAGGAGGCGCGAGCGTGAGGAAGTTGATGACGCCGCCGATCGTCGACGGACCGAACAGGATGCTCCCGCTCCCCTTGACCACTTCGATCCCGCGCATGCGCTCGATCTGCGGCGCGATGTAGAGATCGGGCTCGGCATACGGGTTGAGCGACATGGGAATGCCGTCCTCGAGAATGAGGAGGTTGCGGCTTCTTCCTGGGTCGAGACCGCGCACGCCGATGTCCAGACGCGCGCCGCTCTCCTGCTCCTGGCGCGCCGTGATGCCCGGGATGCGATTGAGCATCTCGGCGGTGTCGTAGGGCTGGGCGTCGTTGATCTCTTTCGAGGTGATGAGGGTGCCGGAGCCGGGGATCTTTTGGAGGGAGTCGGACTTGCTGCCGATGATGCGAACCTCGAGAGGGTCGCGTGCGGGCGGGGTCGCGGTCGGGCTCGGGGTCGGGGTCGCGTCGACGGTCTGCGCGGAAGCGGTGAGCGGCCAGGCGAGCGCGGCGAGCGTGAGGAGCGACCGCCTCATGGTTTGCACACGCCCATGTTTCCGCAGCCGGGAGAGGGCGACGCGCAGTCACTCGCCGACTTGCACGTATGCGTGCAGCGCGGTCCGAAGTTGTTGAAAGGGAAGCACTCGAGCCCTGCGCTGCAATCGCTGTCCGAGGTGCAACCCGGGCACGTGAAACCGAGCTTCTCCCCGTTCGCGGTGCTGCACATCGCCCCGGCGTCACCGCCGTCAGGCACGCTGGCATCCGGCACGGCGTTGGGATCCGGTCCGCTGTAGAGCACGTACGCGGTGCCGTCGTGCAGGCACTGCATGAACCCCGCGCCGCCGTCGACCAGCGTGATCGGCACGTAGTCGCCCGGCTCGCACGCCTGGCCGTTCGGCGCATTCATGCTGCACGCCGCGACGATCGCGACGGGCAAGGCGAGAGCGAGCGCGCGCGCGAGGACTCGCATCGTCTGCATCGTAAAGGAACCGCACACCGGAGCGCGAGTTTGCACGTCTCGCACCGCAGGGCCGCGCGTGCGACATGTGTCCGCGCGTTAAGAAGCCGGGTGTCGCCAGCGGCGATGCATCCACAGCCATTCGCTGGGGTGCGCGCGCACGAACCTGTCGAGCGCGGCCGTCGCCTGGCGTGTGGCCTCGTCGATCCATGCGCCGCGCGCGCGGTCCGGCGGATCGAGGACGGCGAGGAGCTCGAGGCGCTGCTGCGACGCTTCCACGCGTCGTGCCGCCGCGACGATCATCGGCGCGCGCATCGACGCCGCGAGGGCCGCGGGCGATCGATCCACGTCGGCCGGCGCACCGAGGAACTCCACCGACAGCGCGTGACGCGCGCGATCGGGTACCTGGTCGATCACCATGGCCACGACCTCGCCGCGTCGAAGCGCGTCCTTCGCGTTCGCCATCGCGCCGCGCGGAGCGGCAATCGCGATCCCGCGCGCGGCCCGCGCCTCCCGACAAAAGCGATCGACCCACCCCACGCTCATCGCCTTGCCGACCACGGTCAGCGGATACCGCTCCGCGATCGCCGCCGCCGCGATCTCCCAGTTCCCCGCGTGCGCCGTGGCGATGACCACCCCTCGCCCGCGCGCCTTCGCCCGATCGAGCGCCACGCGAAGCTCGTCATCCAGCACCGCCACCTGCGACGCGGCGATCGCAGGCCGCCACGCAAGCCAGACCAGCTCGACGAGACTCCGCCCGAGCGATCGATACATCTCGAGCGCCGACGAGCGCGCGATCCCCGCCCGCTCCATCGCATCCTCCACATGCGCGCGCCGAATGCGCAGCACGGAGCCCGCGAACCACCCGATCAGCGCGCCGAGATCAGGCAAATCCGGCACGGCGGGCGGGCTGCCCAACGGCGCCTTCGACCGCGATCGCGAAGAGATCGCCTTTGACGAGCGCGTACGTCTCGCGCCGCGCCGTCCGCGCATACACGAGCTCGCCGTCGATCTTCACGCCTTCGACGCGCGACACCGTGAGCGGCACGCCGTCGTGCGCCACGTAGAGCGTGATCGCCGCTCCTTCGGGGAGCACGTGGTAGCCGTCTTTCTCGGCCTTCGCTTGAACGCTCTTCAAAACCGCTTCGAGGTGGTCGCTGGTCATCGCGAGCCCACGAATAGCTTGCGCCCGGTCGCCGCGAAAGGGAGAAACGGACATCCCTTTGACGGCCGAAGCGCAAACCCCAGCCCCTGCCCTCGGCGCGAAGCCGCAGGAAGACCAGATCGTCGTCCTCCGCGATCTCAAGAAGAGCTTCGGGCAGACGCAAGTATTGAAGGGGATCGATCTGGTCGCCCGCCGCGACGAGACCACGGTGATCATCGGCGGATCCGGCGCCGGAAAGACCACGCTGCTTCGGCTCATCGTGGCGCTCGAGAAGCCGACGAGCGGCGAAATCTGGATCGACGGCGAAGAGATCTCGAAGCTCGGTGAGCGCGAGCTCAATCGCGTCCGGAAGAAATTCGGGATGGTCTACCAGTACGCGGCGCTGCTCGATTCGATCCGCGTCTTCGAGAACGTCGCCTTCCCGCTCGTCGAGGAAGGGAAGCTCAAGAAGAAGGAGATCCACGATCGCGTGATGCAGCGCCTCGAGGACCTCGGGCTCGATCCGAAGGACGTGGCCACGAAGTTCCCGAGCGAGCTCTCGGGCGGAATGCGGAAGCGCGTGGGGATCGCACGCGCGCTGATGCTCGAGCCGAAGGTGCTGGTGTACGACGAGCCTACGAGCGGCCTGGATCCGCTGACGAGCCGCCTGGTCGACGATCTCATCGAGGAGATGCGCGAGCGCTTCAAGCTCACCAGCATCGTGATCTCGCACGACATCGCGAGCTGCTTTCGCATCGCCCACCAGGCGATCCTCATCATCGAGGGGAAGGTGGTCGCACGTGGCTCGCCGGACGAGCTCGCGCACGGAAAAAGCGACGTGGCGCGCGATTTCATCGCCAAGTCGCTGGTCGACGTCGATCACACGTCGCGCGTGAAAAAACGCGAAGACCGCGAGTAGCGCGCCGCGATCCCCGTCGCTATCCTTCCTGAATGACGATGGGGCACGAGCCGCCTCGGCATTCGTGGGGTGCGTATCGCCACGACTCCTACGCGACCGACAGCCGCGCTGTCCTGTCGCTGGCGTTGGGGCTTGCGAGCCTCGTGACCTGCGGCCTCACCGGTGTCCCCGCCGTCGCCGTCGGCCTCAGCGCGCGCAGCGCGATCGCGCGCTCGGGCGGGCTCGTGCGTGGCGCGCGTATGGCCGCGTGGGGGATCGCGACCGGCATCGCCGGAACGGCGGTCGCCGTGGTCGGAATGATCGTCTTCGTGACGAGCCTCGTCATCGGGGCGCGCGCAGGCGCTTCGCACAGGCCGCTCTTCGCGCCGGCCGTCGACGACACGACGAACGCATCCGCGCCGCCGTCGATCCCGGCGGGCCCGACGATGATCGGCTCCATTCGACTGGTCGATCTCGACCCCGACGCGCACGCGACCTTCCACGAGCAGCTCGCCGCCGAGTACCACCGTGCGCAGAGCGCGCACCAGATGCTCGTGGTCATGACGAACAAGAAGGCGTGCGAGGTCTGCGACGAGATCGCCGGCTCGCTCGACGACGCGCGGATGCAGGCGGCCCTGACGAACGTCGAGATCGTGCGCGTCGACGTCGTGGAGTTCGCGAGCGAGCTCCACGCCGGCGGCATGCTCGAAGACACGCTCCCCTGGTTCTACAAAGTCGACGCCACGCTTCGCCCCATCGACTCGATCAGCGCCGGCGAATGGGACGCGAACATCCCGCAGAACATGGCCCCGGTGCTTCGCGCGTTCGTGACGGGGACGCTGCGCGCGCGGAGAGATTCGTCGCAGGGGACGTCGCTGTAGCTCGTCGGGGCGTGACGGCGCTCCGAGACTACGCGAACGCCTTCGCCGCCTCGCGCATCGTCACGAACTCGTACCCCGCGTCCCGGAACACGTCGGCGACCGCGTGCAGCGACTCCAGCTTCCGCGCGCGCGTCACGCGGACGTCGGGCTGGTGCGGGCGCAAGGCTTCGAGGCCGTCGTCGGCGTCGAGCACGTCGATGCCGTGCAGCTCGAGGTTCACGAACGGCTCACCAACACACATCTTCGCCAGCAAGCGCGCGCGTGAAGGGCCGGCGAGCGTGACCGTCGTCCCGATGAACGGCAAGCGCGCGCCGCGCGTCACTTGCACGGGAAGCTCGAGGAGCCCGCTTCCGCGCGTCCAGTACGGCTTGCCGATGAAGTACGGCCGCGTCGGCGCGCGAAGCACCTGCGGGGTGTCGACGATCGAGTGACTCGTGCGGCCGCGAAGCGCGATGCTCCCGATCTTCGCAGTCTTCGCCGCGTAGTACGCGGGGCACGGGAACACCGACGAGTCGTAGGCCACACCGAGCTCGACGAGCACCTCGAAGACCTCGTCGGTGATCGTGTACCCCGGCGCCCGAAACCCGACGGGCCGCTCGCCCACGGCGCGCTCGATGGCGCGCGCGCCTTCTTCGATCTGCGATCGAATCGCGTCGCGCCCCAGGCGCACGAGGTCGTACCGATGATCGAGCGAGTGGTTCGCGATCTCGTGACCGTGCGCGTGCGCGCGCGCCAGCCTCGCCCCGGCTTCCTTGCGCGCGAGATCGGATCCGATCGCGAACAACGTCAGCGGCAGCCGCGCGCTCTCGGCGAACGACTCGAGGCGATCGATCGCCACGTCGTACACCGCATGACTCGCCGGACCGGTCTCGACCGGCAGACCGTGAATCGCGAAGTAGTTCGGGATCTCGTCGAGGTCGACGCTCACCGCGCACAGTCGCATCGAGGAACAATGCCTCCCGTCGTCGACCTATTCCCCGTTTGTCATCCTGAGCGAAGCGAAGGATCTCAACGGGTCCCGCTGAGATCCTTCGTCGCTGCGCTCCTCAGGATGACAGCGTTTGTTCCTCAGGATGACAGCGTTTGTTCCTTAGGATGACAGCGTGCTCAGCCGCCGGTCAGCTTCGCGACTTCCGCCGCGAGGTCATCCGTCTTCTTCTCGATCCCCTCGCCGAGCTCGAAGCGCACGAACGACAGCAGCCGCACGTCGCCGCCGACCTTCGAGGACACTTCCTTGCGGACGGCCTCGACGGTCCCCTTCCCTGCTTCGACGACGTAGTCCTGACCGAGGAGGGTGACCTCATCGAGCCACTTGTTGACCTTGCCGTCGAGGATCTTCCCCCACATCGCCTCGGGCTTCTGCTTCTCCGTCGGCAACGCAGTCTGCTCTTCCTTGAACTGCGCGGTGAGAATCTCGCGCTGCTTGTCGACCTCCGGCTTCGCGATGTCCTCGCGACGCACGGCGCGCGGGTTCATCGAGGCAATCTGCATCGCCACGCCGTCGATGAAGCTCTTGAAGTCGGCGTTCGTCTTGGTGGCGACGTCGTGTACGTCGGCCTCCACGAGCACGCCGATCTTGCCGCCCATGTGGACGTACGAGTGAACGACGCCGTTCAAGCCCTTCGACTCGACGTGCGCGAAGCGGCGAACGACCATGTTCTCTCCGGTCTTGCCGACGATCTCCTGGCGGGCCTGATCGACCGTCTGCGCGGTGCCGTGAAACTTGTGCGCGCCGAGGTCGCCACCGTTCTGGAGCGTCTTGGCCGACTCGAGCACGGCGTGGACGAACGCGCGGAACGCTTCGCCGCGCGACACGAAGTCGGTCTGGCAGTTCACTTCCACGATCGTGCCGTGCTTGCCTTCGTTCGAGACCGACGTGCGAACTTCACCCTCGGTCGCCACGCGACCGGCGCGCGCGGCGGCCTTCACGATGCCCTTCTTCAGGATCGTGTCGACGGCCTTTTCCATGTCGCCGCCCGCTTCGACGAGCGCGGCTTTGCAATCGCTCATGCCCGCTTGGGTTCGCTCGCGGAGCTCTTTGACCATCGATGCAGTGATGTCGGCCATGACGTAATCCTCGGGTCTCTCAGTGACTTGATTCGGAGAATGAAAAACGGTGGATGAACGCCACCGAATGAAGAGTGAGTCGGAATGTGCAAACGGCGAGCAACGGACACCCCGCGGCTCGCCGTTCGTCAGTCAATCTAACCTCAGTTCGGCGCGTCGCTACGGGGCGGGCCACCTTGGCCGCCACGATCGCCACGATCACCACCGCGGCCACGCTGCTGGTAAACGTCGGCCTGCGGTCCGCGCGAGCCTTCGTTGTCGCGCCCGACCGTCTCCTTGCGGCGCTGCGAACCTTCGACGACGGCGTCGCAGATGCGCTGCGTGATCAGCTTGATGCTGCGGATCGCGTCGTCGTTCCCCGGGATGACGTAGTCGATCACGTCCGGGTCGCAGTTCGTGTCGGTGATGGCGATGATCGGGATGCCGAGCTTGTGGGCTTCCTGCACCGCGATGGTCTCCATCGCCGGGTCGATGATGAACACGGCGGCCGGGAGCGACCCCATGGTCTTGAGACCACCGAGGTACTTCTCGAGGCGCGCGCGCTCCTTCTCGAGGCGCGACACTTCCTTCTTCGGAAGCTGGAGGTACGTGCCGTCTTCCTTCATGCGCTCGAGCATGCGCATGCGATCGAGGCCGCCCTTGATCGTGCGGAAGTTCGTGAGCGTGCCGCCGAGCCAGCGGTTCACGATGAAGTACGAGCCGCTACGGGCCGCTTCCTCCTGAACGATCTCCTGCGCCTGGCGCTTCGTCCCGATGATGAGGAGGTGCCCGCCGCGCGCGACGGTCTCCGTGACGAAGTTGAACGCGCGCTGAAAGAGGCGAGCGGTCTGGTCGAGGTCGATGATGTGGATGCCGTTGCGCGCGCCGTAGATGAACGGGCGCATCTTCGGGTTCCAACGCTTCGTCTGGTGTCCGAAGTGGACGCCGGCGTCGAGGAGCGACTTGAGAGGAAGCGGGAACTCTCCGCCGATTTTCGGCAGTCCCTGAGCGGTGGTCTGAGCAGTCATGAGCGCGATTTCCTTTCGGTTAGGCCTCCGCCCCCTTCCCCGACCAGCGCTGCGCTCGCCTCATTGAAGAGGAGAAGGGCAACGCACCGGATCGAGAATTTGCGCGAGGGGGCGTGTGGATTGGGCCGAAGCCCTGGGTTTCGTAGCGTTCCCGCGCGAGAGAGGTCCCGCGAGGGGGGCGAAAGGTGCAGCGCGATCGCTTTGGAGTCAAGCGCTGGAATTCGCCATCGCGATCGACAGGGGCGGATCGGCGCTGAACCGCCGTTCATTTTTCACACTTGCGAATACCTACATTGTCGCCCACAACCCGCGCAGCTCATTCGGGCTCACCAAAAACATGAAGCGCGAGGGATCGAAAACCATGTGGAAGCGGACCGGATTCGGAATGACGTGCTCGGTGGCTCTGATGGTCGCGGCGTGCGGCAGCGGCGACAAGGGCGACAAGGGTGACCCCGGCGAAGCGGGGACGGCGGGGGCGACGGGCGCGAACGGCACCGCAGGAACGAACGGAGCCGCGGGCGCGAACGGCGAAGCGGGCGCACCGGGAACGCCGGGCACCGCGGGGCCGACCTCGTTTTCGATCATCGAGCCGCGCGTCGGTCTCCTCACGCGCGAGGTCGATGTCACGATCAGCGCGGAAGGCTCCAACTTCACGACCGCGCCGACGCTCGATTTCGGCGACACGAAGATCGTGGTCTCGAACGTTCAAGTCGTCAGCGCGACGACGATCTACGCGCACCTCGCGATCGACAAGACGGCGACGGTCGGCGCGCACGACGTCACGATCGGCGGCGCGACGCCGCTGAAGGGGAAGGGCGCGTTCAACGTGGTGCCGCCGATGACGGCGACGGTCACCGGTACGCCGTCGCAGGGGGGCATCTTCTCGGTCTCGGTCCACAACAACGACCACGACAACTTCTTCGACCCCAACGCCGCGAACTTCGCGATCGGCGGCCCGGGCCTGGCGCTCGTGTCGACGTCGGGCATCACCGCCACGGACGCGACGGCGATGTTCCTCGTCGAGCCGGCGACGGCCGCGGGGCACGTGCAGCTCACGCTCGCCAACGATCCGAGCTCGTCGCTCTCGTGGATCGCCGCGAGCGACGCCGTCACCGTCACGGCCGCCACGCCGACGGCGCTCACGCTGCCGTTCGACGCCACGGCGAGCGTGCTCATGACGCCGTTCAGTTCCGTCTACGACTCCGCCTCGGTGACCGGGCCGGCGATCTTGAACTACACGATCGACGTCAGCGCGGCCTCGACGCTCGCTCCTCTCGCCGTCGTGTTCTCTTCGACGGGAACGGTCGCCGGCTCTCTCGCGATCCTCCAGCCGCCCGCGGGCTTCTTCGGCCCGAACCCGCCGCCGTACCACCTGATCGCGAGCATCCCGCAGACGACGAGCGGTGCGCTGGCGACGTCGCTGTCGCTCTTCGACTCCGCCGGCACGGCCGACTCGGACCACACGTACGATCTGCACGTCTCGAGGACGGCCGTGACCGCGGTCACGGCCGAAGCGGCCACCGGCGCGAACGCGCACGCCACGACGGCGACCGCGCAGACGATCACCCAGCCGGCGATCGTGACCGGCACGATCGCCGCCGACGGCGAGATCGACGCGTACAAGATCGTCGTGCCCGCGAACGCGGTCGTGGAGTTCAACCTCCAGGGTGACGCCGGCGCGGTCGGCGCGTTCCCGGCCGATCAGACCGGGCTGGCGATCGATCAGAACAACGACGTGTTCGCCAGCAGCGGCAACGGGAACTTCGCCTCAACGATGGAGTTCACGCAGGCCGCTTCGCCCGCGACGACGGCGATGTACTTCGTCGTCTCCGGAGACCCCAACGCGACGACGCAGACCGGCGCCTACACGTTCACGGTTCGCATCGAGCCCTGAGCCACGCGCCTGTAGCTGACGCGTGAACGAGCGGCGCGCGACGTGTAGGGTCGAACTATGACCCGACGTCGCGCGCTTCTCGTTTTGTCGCTCGTGCTCGCCGTGCCCGCCTGCGGCCCCAAACCCGTCAGACCCAAGGGCCCGCCGCCCGAATACGAAGACCCGACCNNGACCCCGAACGCGACCCCGACCCCGCACTAACGCTTCTTCTTCCCCTTCGCCTCCACCACCTCCAGCGCGAACGCGACCTTCCTCTCCGGCTCCCCCGCCCCCACGAGCCCATTCAACAACGCCACCTCCGCCCGATACGGCTCGCCCCCTTCGCGCGGCTCCGTCTCCAGCACGGCAGGCACGTTCGTGAATCGCTTGTCGTTCGCGAGCCTCCAGAACACGCCCAGCCCGAGCAACCCCTCGCCGAGGTGCTCGTGGCGATCGACGCGCGCGCCGAGCGGCTTCTTCGAGTCGTTCAGATGGAACGCGCGGACGCGATCGAGGCCGACGCACGTGTCGATCGATCGCATCGTCTTTTCATACCCCTCCTCCGTCGAGAGGTCGTAGCCGGCGGCGAACGAGTGCTGCGTGTCGATGCACACGCCGAGGCGCGACGACGTCCTGGCCCCTTCGAAGATCGCTTGCAGGTGCTCGAACCTGTGGCCCACGCACGTCCCCTGCCCCGCCGTGTTCTCGAGGAGGATCCCCGCCGTCGCGTTCGGCGTGCGCGCGTGAACGGCGTCGATCGCCTCGCAGACGCGCGCAAGACCGACCTCTTCGCCCGCGCCCAGGTGCGCGCCCGGGTGAAGCACCACGTAGTCGACGCCGAGCGCGCTCGACCGTTCGACCTCGGCGACGAGCGCGTCGATCGATCGACCGAGCACGGTGGCGTCGTCGGTGCCGAGGTTGATGAGGTAGCTGGCGTGCGACGAGATCGGCAGAGGGCCGTACGCTTCACGGCCAGCGCGGAACGCGGCGATCACCTCGGGCGCGAGCACAGGCTCCTTCCACTGGTTCGAGTTCTTCGTGAAGATCTGGATCGCGCGGCAGTCGTCGATCTTCGCCCGTGCGAACACCGTGGAGACTCCGCCCGCCACCGACTCGTGCGCACCGAACAGCATCGCCGCCCTATAGCGCGCGTCGCCGGGCGGAGGTAGCTTGCGCCGCGCCATGCCTTCGCTTCTCGATCGCGCACTGATTTCGCACGTCGCACAGCTATCGTCGCTCTCGCTGACCGACGCCGAGGCCGAGAAGCTGACCCACGAGCTCGCCGCCATCGTGAAATACGTGAGCGAGCTGGAGACGCTCGATACGTCGAACGTCCCGCCGACCGCGCACGTTCAGGACGGCGAGCAAGCGCGAAGCGCGACTCGGTCTACACCAGAGGCGCGCGCGGCGTTGCGCGCCGACGAGGTGATCCCCGGGCTGTCGCACGAAGACGCGCTGTCGCAAGCGCCGCGCGTGGCGGCGGGCGGGTTCGCGGTGCCGCCGTTCGTGGACAGCGGAAGCGGGAGCGGCGAATGAGCCTCGCGTCGCTGGGGGTCGTCGAGCTCGCGGAGAAGGTCCGCGGCGGCGAGGTGAAGGCCGTCGAGGTCGCCGAGGCGACGCTGGCGGCGATCGACGCGCGCGATCCGAGCGTGCACGCGTTCCTCGCGGTCGCGCGAAGCGAAGTGATCGCCCAGGCGCAGGCCATCGACGCCAAGCGCGCGCGCGGCGAAGCGCTCGGCGTGCTCGCCGGAGTCCCCGTCGCGCTGAAGGATGCACTCTGCACCCGCGGCGTCGCGACGACGGCAGGCTCGAAGATCCTCGAAGGGTACGTCCCACCGTACGACGCCACGGTCGTCGCCCGACTTCGCGCGGCCGACGCGCTGCTCCCCGGCAAGACGAACATGGACGAGTTCGCGATGGGCTCGTCGAACGAGAACAGCGCGTACGGTCCGGCGAAGAACCCGTGGGACGTCACCCGCACGCCGGGGGGCTCGTCGGGCGGAAGCGCCGTCGCCGTCGCCGCGCGCATGACGGCGGCGGCGCTGGGGAGCGACACGGGGGGATCGATCCGGCAGCCCGCGTCGCTCACCGGAGTCGTCGGGATGAAGCCGACGTACGGGCGCGTCTCGCGCTACGGGCTCATCGCGTTCGCGTCGAGCCTGGATCAGATCGGGCCGTTCGCGAACGACGTGCGCGGCGCGGCGCGCGTGCTCTCGGTGATCGCCGGGAAAGATCCGAGGGATGCGACGTCGCTCGATGCGCCGGTGCCGGACATGGAAGCGGCGTGCGGCACGAGCGTGAAGGGGCTGCGCATCGGCGTGCCCGAAGAATATTTCGCCGCCGGGATCGACGCCGAGGTGGAAGCGGGCGTGCGCGCGGCGATCGCGGCGCTCGAAAAAGAAGGGTGCGTCATCAAGCCGGTGAAGCTGCCGCACACGAAGTTCGCGGTCGCCACGTACTACGTGATCGCGACGGCCGAAGCGTCGAGCAACCTGGCGCGCTTCGACGGCGTTCGTTACGGGCTCCGCATCGAGCGCTCGAACGACTTGAAGGAGATGTACGGCGCGACACGCGACGCGGGGTTCGGCGCCGAGGTGAAGCGGCGAATCCTGCTCGGCACGTTCGTGCTCAGCGCCGGATACTACGACGCGTACTACCTGAAGGCGCAGAAGGTCCGCACGCTCCTGTGCCGCGACTTCGAGAGCGCGTTCCGCGACGTCGACGTCATCGCCTCCCCCACCTCGCCGACCGCGGCGTTCAAGCTCGGCGAGAAGATGAACGACCCGCTGGCGATGTACCTGAACGACATCTACACGCTGCCGGCGAGCCTCGCGGGCATCCCCTCGATCTCGGTGCCGTGCGCGATGACGAAGAGCGGCCTCCCCATCGGTCTTCAGCTGACGACGCCCGCGCTGGCCGAAGAGCGCCTCTTCGCGATCGCGTCGGCGTGGGAGGCGCTGTCGAGCGTGCGCGGCAAGACGCCGGCTTCTTGTGTGGACCGAGCCGCGCCAGGCGCGGACTCGCCGTCGGCGTCGTGAGCGCGATTCGCGTCGAGCCACTCAGCGAATCGAACGCGCAGGCGTGGAGCACGCTGTTCGAGCGCGCGGCGTCGCCGTGCTTCTGTCGCTACTGGCACTTCGAAGGGACGAAGAACGAGTGGCTCGCGCAGTGCGCGACCGAGCCGCTCGTCAACCGAGCCGAGATGGAGAAGGCGCTCGCCTGCGGCGCCGATGCTTCGCGCGGGCTCGTCGCGCTCGACGCCGTCGAAGCGATCGGCTGGATGAAGCTCACGCCCCGCGCCGCCGTCCCGAAGCTGCGAAAGCTCCCCGTATACCGCGCCGTCGATCTCGGCGACGACGACGGCGTGTGGTCGGTCGGGTGCTTTCTCATCGACCCGCGCGCGCGACGACGCGGCGTCGCACGCGCGCTGCTCGAGGCCGCGCCGACGTTCGTCGCGTCGCGCGGAGGCCGCGTGATCGAAGCGTACCCGCGGCACGTTCACGAGACGACGCACGGCCGACTTCACGACGAAGAAGCGATGATGGGGCCGGAGGCGCTCTTCGCGGCGTGCGGATTCCTCGCCGTGGCGGACGCGCGTCTGACCGCGGCGTATCCGGTCGTTCGTCGCGCCGTCACCCCGTGACCTCCCCACGCGCGAAAGGCCGGCACCTTTCGATGCCGGCCCTCCACGCCGCTTCACGCGACGGCGCCCATCAAGGGAGCGCCGACGGAAGCACGTTGTACGTGCCGTCCCCCTTGGCCATCCACGACATGGTCTGGTTGCCGACGATGTGGATCAGATCCGTCTTCTGATCGTGATTCACGTCGACGAACTGCCAGGTGCCGCAGTTCGTGAGGCAGCCGTCGATCGCGCTCGTGTACGACGACGTGGCGTACGTGCCGTTGCCGTTCGAGAGCCACGTGATGACGGTGCCGGTGTTCGCCGTGAGGTGAACGAGGTCGGCGTTCCCGTCGCCGTTCACGTCGGCGGCGAGCAGCCCCTTGCCGTTTTGAAGCTGCGAATCGGTCGTCGTGGTGAACGAGATCGGGTTGTACGTGCCGTTTCCGTTCGAGAGCCACGTGATCACGTTGCCCGGGTTGGTCGTCAGGTGAATCAGGTCGATCTTGGCGTCGTGGTTCACGTCGGCGAATTGCCACGTGCCGCAGTTGATGAGGCACGTGTCGGCCGCGGTCGTGAACGACACAGGCGTGTACGCGCCGTTTCCGTTGGAGAGCCAGGTGATGACGTTCCCCGGATTGGTCGTGATGTGAACGAGGTCGCTCCTCCCGTCGCCGTTCACGTCGATCGCCATGAACCCGTCGCCGTTCTGGAGCGCAGTGTCGACTGTCGTCGTGTACCAGACGGGATTGTACGTTCCGTTCCCGTTCGAGAGCCACGTCACCACGGCGCCGGGGTTCGACGTCAGATGAATCAGATCGGCCTTGCCGTCGTGGTTGACGTCACCGAACTGCCAGGTGCCGCAGTTGAGCAGGCACGTGTCGCTGCTCGTCGAATACGAAACGGTCTTGTACGTGCCATCGCCGTTGGAGAGCCACGTGAGCACGTTGCCCGTGGGAGTGAGGTGAACGAGGTCGGTCTGTCCGTCGCCGCTCACGTCGATCGCGACGAGGCCGTTTCCGCTGAGCGGCGTCGGGTCGGAGGGGTTCGCGAATTGAGTCGCGGCGTACGTGCCGTCGCCGTTGGCCAGCCACGTGGAGACTTGCCCGGTCACGTCGGAGGCGTCGCAGAACACGTCGGACTTGCCGTCGCCGTTGAAGTCGCCCTGGCGAAGGTGAGCGACGTCGCATCCCACGCTCCCTCGGAACGCGAAGACGAACGAGTTGAAGACCGTGTCGAGGTAGACGTCCAACTCGACCGGCCCGTCGTACCCGACCGGAGGCTGAAGAATGCTCGCGCTGGCCGAGATGGTCGCTCCCGACGCGACGCTGTTGTCGCTCTGGCTCTTGTACGTGACGGTGTTGCTGCTGGACATCTTGAGGCTCATCAGCTTCGTGAAGTCGACCCCGCCTTCGATGGTCACACCCACGCTGTAGCCGGTCGATCCCGTCGTCCCGTGCGTCGAGGTGGACGAGGCCATGAGCGACTGCTTGGTCGGCTGCTGCTTCTGGCCAGCCGCCGGCGGCTCGAACGGGAATTCCCCTTGGTAGACGAATCGATTGGGATCGAACGTCGTGGTGCCGGTGGCGAACGGATCGAGCGCGAGGATTTGCGGATAGTCGCTGGGAAGGATGTTGGATTGGGCGAGCAGGGCGGCGAGCGTCGGCTCCATCGTGCTCGGGTTTTTCAGCCACCCCGGAGTCACGTACACCACGCTCGGGTTCTGGCCGTCGCGGGTGCCCAAGGCCCACGAGATGTCGTCGCCGTTCGCCGTCACGTTCAACTGCGGATTGAGCATGAGGTAGATCCGATCGACGTCGTGGTCGACGAGGTCTTCGAGTCCAGCCAACTCGAAGTCGGTCTGGGTGGTCGACTTCACGTCGGTCGAGTCCTTGGTCCCCAGGCTGGCAGAGGCCGTGGTCGTGATGCTCAGCCCTCCGGATCCGACCAGAGGGATGTTGTTGGAGACCGAGGCGGTGATCTTCGACTCGTCGGACCAGGTGCTCGTCAGCGACGTCGACGTGCTGAAGGTCTGCCCGGTTCCATAGTCCACGGTGCTCGAGGCTCCGGGCGGCGCGTAGAGGATCGTGAGAAGGTAGTAGTTGGGATCGAGCTTCCCCGTGATCGAGGGCACGCACTTTCCGAACGTCTCATTCGCTGGGTTGCCGCCATCGCACCGACCGGCCGCTCCGGTCGACGAGGTGCACGCCGTCCCCTTGGCGAGAGCGACCTGCAACCATCCGTCGCCGGTGCATTGCTCGCGGTTGCAGACCGATGCCTTCGGGATGTTTCCGCACGGCGACGTGAGCGCTTCCGACGCGCTCTCGATCGAGTCTTGCTCGGCGGGTGCCGTTGGCGGCGCGGCCGAGCATGCGAACATCATCAGTCCGATCGAGGGGAACAACGACATGCGCGCGCCCCGGCGCGCGAGGTTCGCGAGTCTTCGAGTGATCATGGAGATTATCCTTGGAAAGGGCCGGCCCATTTCTGCCGGCGCACCAAGGGCCTCAGCACCCTTCGTGCCGCAACGCGCTTCTCCGCGAGCGACGCGAGTCCGCGCGCGATCGTCGCTCCTTCGAAGATCACGCGCGTCGCGCACCGTGCGCGCACCGTGCGGCTCGCCGGCGTGTCCGATCGTTCGCCGCGTCGTCGCGCGGTAGCTCGATCAGAACGCTCCCAGCGGCACCTGGCGGAAGTGGTAGTTCCCGGCGGCGTTCTTGACGTTGTCGCGCCAGTAGTCGGACACGGCCCCGTTCTTCGCGGCCACGACGACGTGCTTGACCCAGACGGGCGTGCGCTGCTCGGCGAAGCCGCCGATGCCGACGATCCCAGAGGGGACCAAGCCCCCTTCGCAGTCGGTGGTCCTGCCGCTCGCGTTGGGCGTGAGCGCGTACTCCTCGATGAAGTCTCCGCTGACCGTGTCGTGCATCCCGCCGACGACTGTGTCCGGATAAGGGTTCCCCCAGTTGTCGACGTAGCCCAGGCCGTTGTGGAACGCGGCGACCTGCGTGAACGCTCCGGTGTTGACGACGTTCGGCAACGGGTAGCCGCTCGGGGCGCTGCTGCCCCCGTACGCGAGATCGTCCATGAACGGTGAGCCGCCGCTCGTCCACGCCACGATCGTGTGCTCGTAGCGCTGCGAATCGACATAGCCCGAGATCCGGTACGGCAGCGACGAACGGACGCGCGCGCCGTTAAGGAAGTCGATGACCCCGTAGGTCGTCCCGCAGCCCGAGGTGCAGTAGGGCGACCAGCGGTACTGGTAGAGCGAGTCGTTCGTCGTGAGGACGAGGACGTGCTGGAAGAGATCGGGCGTCGCATAGCTCGCGATCTGCGCGACCGCGCCGTACGTCGCCGGAACCGTGAAGAGCACCTGGTCGATGATCGCCGTCCCCCCCTTCCAGTAGACCTCGTGCACCGTGCCGTCGGTGAGGGCGACGATCGCGTGCCGGTACCCGTCGAACGCGCTGAAGTGCCCGGAAATGCCGACGATCGGCGTCGTGTAGTGCGCCAGGACGACGTCGCTGACGGGCGGAGCGCTCCCCGCCGCGAGCGACTCCTCGACGGCGCCGTTCCAGTAGAGCTCCCGCACGCGGCCGTCGGTGGTCGCCAGGACGGCGTGACTGAGCATGTCGTCGCTCGTGTAGAAGCCGGCGATCGGATCGTTCGCCAGCGGTGAAGCCGCGGCCGTCGAAGCCGCCGTGATGATGCTCGCCAGAACAAGTGAGCCAAGGATGGTGCGCATTGAAGTTCTCCGTTCAGAAGATGCAGGTGGGAGAGCCGCCGCGGACCTCGACGATGTCGGGCGTGATCACGGTGATCTTCTTCGTCGGCTTGGGCGAGACGGCGTTCACCGAGAGGCGGAGCGTCTTCGCGACGAGGAACTCGGTGAACCGTCCCACCTTCTTCGAGTACGCCGCCGACACGTCCGCCGTGGCGACGCACACGCCGTCCGACCACTGGCCGGCGACGTCGTCGAGCTTCAGGACCTCGGGGCCGTTGTCGGCGTAGACGTCGATCGTGAAGCGCGCGTTGGCGCACGTCGCCTCCGTCTTCGTGGTCAGGTCGGTCACGCCGATCTGAAAGCGGCTCGACGACGTCGACCCGATGAGCGCGACGTCGACCAGGTAGGCCTGGAGGCACGAGATGTTTCCGTAGCTCGCGTTCGACGACACGACGTCGAACGACGAGGTGCCGCACGGCTCCCCGTTCGGCGCGAACTGGTCGAACTTCACCTCGGCGAACGCGCCGCCCGCGGCGGTCACAGGCATGTTCGCGCACGCGGACTCTTCGATCGCCGCGCTCGACGCGCTCTCGTCCTCCGCCGCGCCCGAGCTCACCGCGCATCCGCTCGCGAGCGCCGCCGCTGCGAGAATTGCCGCCACGCCGAAGGTCACCTTGGTCAGCTCGATTGTCATTTGCACACCCTCTCGAAGGAAGTTGGTCGCGCCGTGATTCGGTCGCACTTCGGTGTTGGTGGCGAGGGGGCGCGGTCTGTCGGAAATAGTGAAGCGCGCTCACGGCTGCGCGAACTGCTGCACGGTCGCGTCGGCGATCTCCTGAAGCGCTCGCGCGCTCGCGTCGGCGAGCCCGGCGGTGAACGCGTTGCCGACGGGGCTGTGCCCGTAGAGGACTCGGTAGAAGACGCACGCCGCCAGGTAACTCCCCGCGGGCGTTGGGTGGCTTCCGTCTTGCGACCAGAGCGCCGCTTGCGCGTCCGCCTCGGACGCTCGCCGCCACGCGATCCCCACCGGCGCGACCTTCACGTGCAGTCGCGCAGCGATCGTCTCGTAGCCGGCGACGAGGCGCGCCTGCATCGCTTGGTACGTGTCGCCATGCACGTTGATCGGGTCGCCGACGCGATGCCCCCACGTCATGTAGAGGAGCGTCCGCGTTCCGGCGTCGTGCGCGGCCGAATCGAGGCGCGCGACGTACGGGTACATGTCCGTCTCGAGCTGCGCGGGACGGAACGAGGCGATGACGCTCTGTTCCTGGAGGACCATGACGTCGAAATGGCCCTCGCGCAGAAGGGCTACGTCGCGCCCTGACTCCCAGTGCTGCTTCAGCGACGATCCGCCGGGGCACTCTTTCACCGCCTCGAAGCGGAGCTCCTCGTGTGCCGCGGTGGCGAGCCGCATGACGAGCGACGGCAGGTCGTTGACGAACGTGTAGCTGTTGCCGACGAAAAGAACGCGAAGAGGCTTCTGCTCGCTCTTTCGCGAGACGAACTCGGTCGCGTCGTCGAGCGTGGGCCAGCCTGGAGGTCGCGCGTGGAGACCGGCCGCGAGGAGGACGCCGAGGGCCACGAGCAACGGGAGAACGACCCATTGCGAACGAAGCCAGCGGGGCATCGCGGTTCGCGCGCAGCTCGATCAGAGCAGCGACGGCGATCGGCCCGGCGCGGTCGACGTGAACGCCGTCCACCGGTTCGACCGCAAAATCTCGCACGACAGTCCGAGGAAGACGGCGCGCAGCACTTCTTCCGGATCGGCCTTCTTCTTGTCGCTCATCTCCGCGCTCACCTTGCGGAGCGTCGACTTCCCGTCGATCTCGCGGAGCACGTTCGCCTCGCGCTCCGGCAAGCGGAACGTCTCGATGCGCACCGGGAGCGGCACCACCGGCTCGAGTACTTCTTCGTCGAGCGGGCTCAGGATCGCTTCGAGCTCCTGCGCCGAGTACCCCTCGCGAACGCCGCGCGCGATCAGCTCGTACGGATCGACACCCATGGGGAACGTCTCTTCGTGCGAGCGCGCGCCGCGCACGAAGCCGAACTCGCCCGTGCGCCAGCGGAAGATCTCCACGAAGCGCGACTGCGTCTGCTCGTGGATGGCGCGGAACAATTCAATCGGTCGCAAGACGCCCAGGCCGACGAGCGCGTCGCCGAGCCGGCCGCCGAAGCGCGGCAAGATCGCCAGCGCCATGTCGACCTCCATGCGAAGCACCTGCCCGCGCGCGATCAGGTGCTCGCCGAGCAGCTCGTGCTTGTCGGTCGAGGCTACGAACTCGGGCACCCCCTCGACGAGGTAGATCTTCTTGCGCCGCTCGCCGTCGTTGAGCAGCAGCGATCCGGTCTCGCGCTTCGACACCAGCTGAAACACGCGCGACGGCAGGAGGACGCGATCGAGCGGTCCCACGCCCGTGGCGTCGGCCGGAAAGCCCGTCTCCCATCGCAGCGCGGGGCTGGTGACGAAGCGCGCGAGCTCGGGGTAGTCGGTGGCCAGGCGGTACTCGGCGCTCTCGCGCGCGATGACCGCCTGCGTCTTCATGCGACCGGTCGCGAACAGCTCGACGAGGCGGGGATACGACATGGGGCCGACGATCATCCCGTCGGGCTGACGCACGCGGTAGATCTGCGGCGACACGTCGCGCTCGGGGCCGCTCGACGGACGCTCGCTTCCGCGGAGCGCGTCCTGCGCTTCGCCGCCGAGCTCGAGGACCGCCGTCGAGATCCGCTCTTCGGTGTCTTCTTCGATCTCGTAGCCGTCGTCGAGGAGGCCCAGCTTGTCGACCCACGCCGCGAGCTTCGCCGGCCCGAGCTGCAAGCGACGGCGACGGACCACCTCTTCGATCGCCTCGGCGAACGCCGCTGCGGTCGGGTAGCGGAGCAGCGGGTCCTTCGCGAGCGCGCGGTACAGGACGGCGCGCACGTCGTCCGGCACGCGCGCCGCGCTGCGATCGAGCGCGGTGAGATCGGCGTCGCGAATGCGCATGAGCACGTCGAGCTCGCTCCCGCCGGCGAACAGCGGGCGCAGCATCACCAGCTCGGCGAGCACGATCCCGAGCGTGAACAGATCGCTCCGCGCGTCGAGCGTGCGGCCGACGACCTGCTCGGGCGACATGTACCCGAGCTTCCCTTTGAGCTGCCCCGCCTCGGTGCGCGGCTCCACTTCGGTCGCGCGCGCGATGCCGAAGTCGGTGAGCTTCACCGCACCCGAGCGATCGATGAGCACGTTGCCCGGCGAGACGTCGCGATGCACCAGCGCCAGAAGGCGTCCGTCGTCGTCCCGCGCGGCGTGCGCGTACTCGAGACCGCGCAGCACGCTGAGCGCGATGTGGAGCGAGACGTCGAGCGGGAGCTCCTCCTCTTGCGAGGCCGCGGCGCGGATCAACCGCGCGCCGGTCGTCCCGTCGATGTACTCCATCGCCATGTACAGGTCGCCGGCGTGCTCGCCGAAGTCGAACACCTGCACGATGTTCGGGTGACCGAGCCGAGCACAGACGCGCGCTTCGTCGACGAACATCGCGGTGAAATCGGGATCGCGCGCGAGCTGCGGCAGGATGCGCTTCAGCGCGCACAGCTTCTGGAACCCGTGCGGCCCTTCGCGGCGCGCGAGATACACTTCGGCCATCCCGCCCGTCGCGATGCGTTGAAGCAATTCGTACGGGCCGATTCGGGGAGGCACCGGCTGGGTGGAGGTGCCCATCGTGGCGATAGTGCCAGCGTAACTGGTTTTTGCGGTCTGGGCGAAGCGCGCGACGTTAACCGTTGGCGACGTTCTTCAACGACCGGACGAGCTTCGACTCGATGGGCTCGTCTTCGCGGTTGGCGCGCGCCTCGAGGAAGGCCAAGACGGCGCGTTCTTCGGGGCGAAGGGCGTTCGCGTGCTCGGGGTGCGACGATGTCTTCTTCAGCGCCTCGGCGAGATCACCCTCCATGTATCCGCTGACGATCGCCGGGTGGACGTAGCACTTGCGGCAGACGGCCGGCGTGTTGCGGAGGCGGGCGGCCACCGCCTTGATGGCGCCGGCGATGTTCTTCTTCGCCAGGGCCTCGGACTCGGCAGGGTCCAACCGAGAGAGCTCGACCGCCGCGTGGACGGTCCCTCCCCACGTGCGGAAGTCCTTGGCCGTGAACTCGTCGCCGGCAATGACGTGGAGGTACTCGTTCACGTCGCCCGACTCGATGCCGCGCGTCTCGCCGCTCTCGTCGACGTACTGAAACAGCTCGTAGCCCGGCAGATCGCGGCACGCCTTGACGACGCGCGCCAGCCTGGCGTCGTGCAGATCGACGACGTGCGCGACGCCGCTCTTGCCGCGAAACTCGAACCGCATCGTCTCGCCGGCGATCGTGGCATGCCGAACGCGCATCGTCGTCAGGCCGAACGAGTTGTTCTGTCGCGCGTACTCTTCGTTGCCGACGC
>PLXW01000177.1 GCA_003151595.1 Myxococcales bacterium | reverse complement strand
TGAAGCCGCTGGTGCGTCAGCACGAGCCTGGGTGCCTGATCTACCATGCCAACCGCTCGAAGGACGATCCCAACTCGCTGCTGCTCTACGAAGAGTATGCGGACCAGGCGGCGCTCGAAGCCCACACGGCGACCGCGCACTTCAAGGAGATCATCGTCGGCACCGTGATCCCGTTGCTGGTACGACGCGAGCGCGAGTTCTACACCCCGGCGCTGCGCTAGCGCGTCTCTAGAACGGCAGGCTGGGGTCGGCCGTCAGGGTCAGCGGGTCGGCGAGTGCGGCTGCGCCGATGCGGTCGGCGGCGGCGGCGGTCATCGCGGCGTTGTCGGTGCAGAANNGCGTTCGCGGCGACGCCGCCGCTGAGCACGATCGCGCGGTACGCACGGGCGGCGAGCGCGCGTTCGACGCGGTCGATCAGCATGTCGACGATCGCGGCTTGGAACGATGCGGCGATGTCGGTGCGCGCGACGTTGCGTGCAGCGTCGGAAGCGAGGAAATAGCGTGCCGACGTCTTGAGACCGGAGAACGAGAGGTCGAGGGCTCCCGGTTCCGGACGGTAGCGCGGGAACGCTACCGCACGCTCATCGCCGCCGCGCGCCAGCGCTTCGAGGGCGGGTCCGCCGGGGAACGGGAGGCCGAGCAGCCGCGCGGTCTTGTCGAACGCTTCGCCCGCCGCGTCGTCGCGCGTGGCGCCCAGCTCGCGGATGGCACCGGCGTGCGGCGCGTCGACGCGGTAGATCGCGGTGTGACCGCCCGACGCGAGCAGCGCGACGAACGGAAAGTGCGGCTGCGTGCCCGGCGCGTCGGCCGCGCCGTCGCGACGCAGGAACACGGCGAGCAAATGCCCGACGAGGTGATCGACGCCGACGAGCGGCTTGCCCGCGCCCCACGCGATCCCCTTGGCCGCTTGAACTCCGACGAGGAGCGCGCCGACGAGCCCAGGTCGATTCGTCACGGCGACGGCGTCGATCGCGCCCCACGTCGCGTTCGCGCGCGCCATCGCTTCGCGGACGACGTGGGTCACGTTCTTCACGTGATCGCGCGAAGCCAGCTCGGGGACGACGCCGCCGTACTCGGCGTGAAGCCGCACCTGGCTCTGCACGACGTCGCTGTCGACGCGCCCGTCGCCGGAGACGATCGCCGCGCCCGTCTCGTCGCACGACGACTCGATCCCTAGAACGAGCACGCGGCTCCACTGGTGCGCGTCAGCGAGAACACTCCGAAGACGTTCCCGCTCGACGACCCCGTGCCTCCGTCGTTCGTCGGCGCGCCGCGCACGATCCGCACTTCGACGTCGCCCGACTGCATGAGCGAGACGAAGGCGAAGGTGTCGCCGCCCGTGTCGGCGTCGGCGAGGGGAGACGCGACGTACACGACGTTCTGAACGCGCCCTTCACCGAACGTCAGCGTCGAGAGCGGATCGTGCCAGATTTGCGGGATGGGGCGCAGCGCGGTCCTGGCGAAGCGGCCGTCGCTGGAGGTGAGCGTGCCCGGCGTGTCCTGGAGATGGTTCGCGTCGAGCACGACGCAGAGGCGCGTCGTCGCGTCGAAGCCGGCGCGCACGAAGTCGCCGCTCACGATGCTCCCCTCGTAGTGATCGCCGTCGTTCGAGAAGCGGCTCACGTCGTGGCAGCCGCTCGTGAGGACGGTGAGAGTGGCGGTCGCGACGGCGACGGCCGCGGCTCGAAGCGAGATCATGGGGCGCAGATTCTACGCGCGGTCTCGACGACGCGCGGCTCGGGATCGGTCGTGGCGATTTTCTTGGCGAGGACGCGCGCCGCGTCGCCGTCGAACGACGCCAGCGCCACGAGCGCCGCCTCGCGGACGAGCGCGTACGAGTCCCCGGTGGCCGCCGCGCGAAGCGAGGACGAAGCGTCGGCGCGCGCCCCCGCGGCGCCGAGGCGTCCCATCGCCTGAACGGCGAGGACGCGCATGGCCCAGCTCTTGTGCGTCGTGAGGACGTGCGCGATCGCCGCGACCGCGCTCCGCTCCGGCTGACCGATCGCGCTGAGCGCCGCGCGCTGCACCGACTCGTCCGAGTCGCCCAGGCTCTGCACCACTGCCGCCGTCGCCGCGGGGCTCGCCGAGCGCGCGAGCAGCAGCGTCACGCGCGCGCGCACGCCGGGGTTCGTCTGATCGCTGGCGAACGCGATCAGCTTCGGCTCGAGGTCGCTGGCGATCGCGCGCGCCGTCTCGTGCGCCGCCGCGGAGGCGTCGCTGGTCACGAACGGCAAGAGCGTCCCCTCGCCTTCGATTGCGTCGAACACCGCGCGCGCCCGCTCGCCCGACGTCGTCAGCGCTTCGTTCGCGGCTTGCTTGATCGGCTCGGCGAACGCCACCAGCGCCGCCGCCCGATCGTCGGCCGACAACGCCGACGGCACCAGGCGCGCGATCATCGCTTCGACGTCGACCGCGTCGTCGACCGGCGCCAGCGGATCGATCTCCACGGCCGACGCCCCCTTGTTCGCCGTCACCAGCGCCGCGCATCCGGCGCGCCTCACCGCCTCGGCGGCCGCTTGCGCGCGCGGGCTCTCCGGATCGCCGCCTGCGAAGACCGCGTCGGCCATCGCCGCGATCGTGGCGCGTTGCGACGGTCGATCCGCGCTCGGGTGCATTCGCGCCAGCGCCATCAGCGCCATCTCGCGCGAGAGCGCGTCGGTCCCTTCGGCCTGCGCGAGCAACGTCGCCCGGTCTTCGTCGCCGCCGATCTCCCCCAGCACGTACGCCGCCGCCGCGCGCGCCGCGTTCCCTGCGCCGCTCTCGCGCGCCAGGTCCGCCACCGCGCGCGCCGCCGATCGATCGCGCAGCGCGCCGATCCCCAGCACAGCGATGGCCCTCGCCTCGGGCGACCCGCGCCGCGCGATCGCGCGCAGCAACGGCAGCGCGCGCCTGTCCTCCATTCGCGCGAGCCCCCACGCCGCGGCCACCGCCACGTTGTCGCTCGGCGCGTCTTCGTCGCGCCCGAGCATCGCCTGGTACTTCGGCAGCAACGCGCCGTCGCGCAGCGCGCCGCACGCCACCATCGCCCGAACGCGGAGCGCGGTGTCCGCGTTCCCGGTGGCGAACGCGAAGAGCGCCGGTCCCGCGTTCTTGTTCCGCACGAAGCCGAGCACGTCGATCGCGATCCGCTGCTGCGAAGCGTCCGTGTCGGCCAGCGCGTCGAGCAACGGCTTCACCGCGCGCGCGCCGATCCGCGCCAGGTCCGCCCGCGCGTCGTCGGAGTCTTTGCCGGCGTTGCGCTTCACGCGCTGCACGAGCCCGAACGTGAGATCGCCGTACACCTCGACGAGCAGTCGCCGGTACACCGGCCGCTGCGGATTGCCGATGGCCAGCGGCAGGAGCTCCTGCTCCAGCGACTCGAGCGTGCCTTTCTCCAGGTTGATCTGGATCGAGAGCCGCGCCGCGCGTGCGATCAGCTCTTCGTCCGGCGCGCCCCGTACGACGCGGCGGAACAAGCGATCCGCTTCGTCGCTCTCGCCGCGCGAGAGGAGCAGATCGGTCAGGTCGAAGTACGCCGCGTAGAGCCGATCGTTCTTCTGGATCGCCGCGCGGAACTCGCGGATCGCCTGCTCGGTGTCCTGCCCGTACATCTTGCCGAGCTTGTAGTGCCCGTCGGCGTCGTCCGGGTTCTGCGCGACGGCGAGCTGCGCGTAGCGGATCGCGTCCTTGTCCTTGTAGATCTGTTGCGCGTACTGGGCCATCCGCTGGTACAGCTCGCGCGCGCGCTTCGGCTCGACGACGACGAGCTTCTCCAGCGCGACGATCGCCTGATCGAGCTTGCTCTCGGAGACGAGCACCCGCTCAAGCGCGAGGTAGCTGTCGGCGTCACCGGGCGCGAGCTCGATGACGTGGCGAAGCGTGCTCTCGGCGTCGGCGAAGCGGCGCAAGTGAAGCTGCACTTCGGCCAGCGTGCGTCCGGCGTCGACGTCGGGCGGAGTCGCCGCGAACGCACCGGCGAGCGGCGGCACGCGCCCTTCGAGCACGCGCTCCAGCCCCCACAGCGTGACGATGTGCGATCGCGCTTCGCGCGCCAGCGTCTTGTCGCCGGACGCTTTCGCCTTCGCCGCCAGCTCGGCCCACGTGTCGCCCGCCTCGCGGTAGCTCCGTGCCCGTTCGAGCGCGCTCGCCAGCTGCTTCTTCACGCCGGCGTCGTCGTGATCGAGCGTCATCGCTTCGCGCAGCGCGGCCAGCGCGTCGGCCGTCATGTCGTGCTCCAGGTAGACGTCGCCCAGGATCGACAGCGCCCGCGCCCGCGGCTGCACCACGACCAGAATCCGCTTCCACGTCGCCAGCGCCAGAGCCGTGTTCCCGTCCTGAAAGTACCGATCGCCGAGATCGACCAGGTGCGACGGGTCGCTCGCGCTTCCTTGCGCCAGGCGCGTCAGCACCTTCAGCGACCGATCTCCCTCGCCGATGCGCTGGTAGAAATCCGCCACGCGCGACAGCACGTCGTCGTCGACACCGGAGCGCGCTTCGAGCGCCGTCAGCAGCTTCAACGCCCGCGCGCGATCGCCGCGCTGCAGGAGCGCTTCGCACTCTTCGAACACGAACTGCGGGTTGTTCGGCGCCGCGCGAATCAGGCCGTCGTACTCGGCGATGGCCTGATCGAGCTCGCCCTGCGATTGCAGCAGGCGGATCATCTTGAGGCGCAGATCGATCTGCCGCGGGTTCACCGCCAGCGCACGCCGGTACGTCTCCAGCGCCTTCTGCGCGTCGCCCGTCTCTTCGTAGAGCGCGCCGAGGAGCGCGAGGCGCGGGAAGTCGCCCGGGTGCTCGTTCTCCAGCTGCTTCACCCATTCGGGGAGGCGCTGATCGGCGCGATAGACCTCGGTGATCGCTTCGTAGATCTCCCCGCGCACGCCCGCTTCCGCGCCGGCGACCGAGAGCGCGCGCTTCAGCGTGGCCAGCGCTTCGAGGTTCTTGTGCTCCTTCGCCTGCGCCTTGCCGAGATCCTTCAGCGCCGGCGCGAGCGCGCGGTTGTCCCCTTGCGACGCGCCCACCAGATCGACGAGCTCGGTCTCGGCCAGCGCGTACTCGCCGCGCGTCAGCAGCTCGTGCGCCAGCTCACCGCGAACGAAGAGGCTCGCGGGCTGCGCCTTCACGAGCAGCGCGTGCCATCGCTTCGCCGCGCTCCAGTCCTTGGCGTCGAGCGCGAGGCCCATCAGCGTGCGGATCGTCAGCTCGCGATCCGCAGCGGTCGTCTGGAGCGCGAGCGCTTGTTCGTAGCGCGTGCTTGCGCCGGCCGGGTCGCCGCGATCTTGAAGCGCGTGCGCCAGCGACAGGATCGCCGCCGGATCGTTCGGCGCGAGCCCGATCGCTTTCTCATACGTGGCGATCGCGTCGTCGGGGCGACCGTCGAGCTTGGCCACCCCCGCGAGCGCGACCTGCAGCGCGTACTGCTCGGCGGTCGTCTTCGTCGGCCGCTGCGCGAGATCCGTGGCCAGCCCCTTCAGGCTCCCGTCGCGTTCGCGATAGAGCTGCGCGAGCCTCTGCAACGGAAACGCCGCGCCCGGCTGCGCCAGCACGATGCGCGTGTACCGCTCGATGAGCGCGGGCGACGCCGTGGGCTCGCTCGTCGGTTGCGCCGGCGGCGTCGGCCCGGCGTGCGTGGGGTGCCCCGGGCGCGCCGGCGGAGGGTGACGATGCCGCCCGTGCGGATCGAAATCGTCGCCGTGCGCCTGCGCCGCCAGCAATGCCAGCGCGACGACCATCCCGACGACCGAACGAGAACGCACCTTGGAAGCTTAGACGCACTGACGCGCCGCCGCATGGGCAGGCGTCTCGTGCGCTGCCCGGGAGACGCTACCGCCGAGGCAGCTTGGGGCGGGTGATCGGCGTATCGCTCGTCGTGGAGGTCGCCGGGAGGCGATCGCGCGCGTCGCTCACGGCTTTCGTGGCGTCGCCGTCCATGCGAATCGTGTCGTCCGGGCTCGCACCTCGAGGGCGCCCCTTTCGCGTCGGCGGCGACGGAAAGATGAGCGTCGCGTTCGAGTCGTCGATCTCCGTATCGCTCGACGCTGCGAACACCGGCCTCGGCCCACGGTCGGTCGGCCCGCGATCCGTCGACGACGACGTCTTCGGCACCCGCACGTTTCCGGCGCGCGGCCGCTTCCCGATCGACAGGTGGCTCAGGTCGGCGCGCCGCTCGGTCGTGTCGGTGTCGCTCGAGGTCGGGAAGCGCTCGCGCATCTCGCGCGGGATCTCGTCGATCGACGTCGCCTCGACCGGCATCTGCTCGCCCGACAGCGGCGTCTCCGAGAACATGATCGGGATCTCCACCGAGCTCGGCGTCGGCTCCGGGATCCGCGGCTCCACGCGCGGCGGCGACGGAACGCGCGGCGACGTCGGGATGATCGGCGCGAGCGGGGTCCCCTTCCGGAGCTGCAGCTGGCGATTGATGTCGGTCACGTCCATCCCCACCGCCGTCTGCGGATGCCGGTCGCGCAGCTGCTGAAGGTCGCGCTGAAACTCGGCCGCGCTCTGGAAGCGCTGATCGCGGCTCCGCTCGAGCGCCTTGTCGAGCACCTCGTCGAACCCCAGCGGCAACGCAGGGCGGAGCTCGCGCGCGGGGCGCGGCTTGGTCGTGAGGATCTGGAGGAGGAGCGCGTTGTAGTTCGCCGCCGTGAACGGGCGCTTCCCGGTGAGCGCTTCGTACAGGATGATCCCGCACGCATAGAGATCGACCCGCGCGTCCAGGTTGCGATCGCCGCGCGCCTGCTCGGGCGACATGTAGAACGGCGTCCCCATCACCATCCCGGTGCGGGTGAGGTCGAGGTCTTCGTCTTTCTCGTTGCCGAAGATCGGCGCGATCATCTTCGACACACCGAAGTCGAGGAGCTTGGCCAGCGCCGGCACGCCGACGCGCTTCGTGAGGAAGATGTTCTCCGGCTTGATGTCGCGGTGAACGATCCCCTTCTCGTGCGCCGCCACGAGGCCCGACAGCACCTGCGTGACGATATCGATCACGTCCTCGAACGGCAGTCCCCCTTCGCTCGCGATCCGGTCGGCCAGGGTCTCGCCGAGCAAGCGCTCCATGACGAGGTACGGGCTCCCGTCGTCGAGCGTTCCAAGGTCGTAGACCTCGCAGATGTTCGGGTGCCCGATGGCGCCGGCCGCGCGCGCCTCTTGGTGGAAGCGCTTCACCGCCGTCTTCTTCCGCGCCTGCGCGGGGTGGAGCACCTTGATGGCCACGCTTCGCCCGAGCGGCACGTTCTCCGCTTCGAAGACCGACCCCATCCCCCCTTCACCCAGCACCGAACGAACGAGGTACTTACCGCCGATCGTCTTGCCGATCAGATCGCGCCCGGCGCGCGGCGGCATCGTCGAGACGTGGCGCGTCGCTGCGAGCTGCTGTTGAGGCGGCGGCGGCGGCGGATTCGACGGCGGCTTCTTGTAGAGCGCGGGGATGACCCCTTGAGGCGCGATCTCGCGCACGGCCGGCAGAGAGCTCGTGTTGTAGCGGCGGCGATCGATCGACTTCCCGGTCGCGGGACAGATCGTTTGCGTCAGATCGTGCGGCAGTCCGCAATGAGGACAGCGGAAGAACCGTTGGCTCATGAACGCAGCACGGCATGGACGGCGAAGGGAACCACCTAAGTCTAGGAGACTATGCGTCGCACGCGGAGTGAGCAACGGCGCGAGGACGGATGGGCTCGGTGGTGGCCGTGGCCGCATCGAAATGTGTCCGTGCCGGATCCAGAATTCACGATCCCACCCTTTTTCCAGAAGATCGCGTGTGGCTCAGCGCGTGCGTTTGTGGGGTGAGTGGATCCGATTGTGGTCATCGGGCTCGCGCTCGCGGCGGGCGGGGTGATGCCGTTCGCGCGCGGCGAGGTGCTCGTCGCGGCGCTGGCGATCGGCGCGATCGTGCTCGCGCGCGATCGGCGTGCGTGGGTGCTCGTCGTCGTGGCGGCGCTCGCGCTGGCGATCGGCGCGGCGCGCGCGAGGTCGGCGGTGCGCGCGCACGAGGAGGTGGTGCGCGCGGCGGACGCGGTGATCGTGAAGACGGTGCGGTGCGCGGGGACGGTGCGTGTCGAGTCGTCTCCGGTACGGATGGGCGGCGCGATGCGATGGTCGGGGGAGCTTCGCGACGCACGCTGTGAAGGAGAAGCGTGGAGCGGGAGGGTCACGCTCTTCGGCGGACCCGAAGAGCTCGCGCGCGGCGACGACGTGGACGTGGTCGCGCAGATCGCGCCGCCGAACCGATTGTGGAACGAGTCCGACCCGCGTCCGCGGGAGGCGCGGCAGGCGAGCGTGCGCTCGGGCGGCGTCGTGGATGCGCGGATCGCGCGGCGCGGGTGGGGTGTGCTGGCGTGGATCGATCGCGAGCGTGCGCGGGCGCGGCGCCGGATCGACACGACGTTCCCCGACGACGTCTCGGCGATGGCGCGCGCGCTCGTCCTCGGCGAATCGGACCTCGCGCCGGAGGACGATCTGGCGATGCGGGCGAGCGGGCTCTCGCATCTCCTGGCGGTGTCGGGGATGCATCTCGTGATCGCCGTGCTCACGGTGGTCGCGGGGATTCGCGCGTTGCTCGCGCGAGTGCCGCTCCTGGTTGCGCGATGGGACGTCGGGCGGATCGCCGCGGCGATCGGGTTGCCGCTGGCGTGGGCGTACGCCGAGCTGGCTGGCGACGGCGGGTCGACGCGTCGCGCGGCGTGGATGCTCACGACGGCGTTCGTCGCGCGCGTGCTCGGGCGGCGGGCCGATGGCGCGCGCTCGTTCGGGTGGTCGATCGTGGCGATGGCCGCGGGCGATGCGCTGGTGGCGTTCGACGTCTCGTTCGTGTTGTCGGCAGCGGCGACGGCAGGGCTCCTCTTGTTCTCACGTCCGATCGCGGCGGCGGGAGAGCGCCTCGTCGGCTCGCTTCCACTCCTTCGTCCGATCGTCGCGACCGCGTCGGCCACCCTCGCGGCGACGATCCCCTGCGCGCCGATCCTCGCGCGGTTCGCGCCGACGCTCCCGCTCGGAGGCGTCGCGGCGAATCTCCTCGCGGTGCCGGTGGGCGAATCGGTCGCGCTCCCTTTGTGCCTGGCGCACGCGCTCCTCTCGCCGTGGCCTGCGGCGGAGCGCGGATGCGCATGCGTGGCGTCGGGGGCGCTGCGGATCGTGCGCGCGATCGCGCGCGGGTTTGCCGGCATTCACGCGCTCGCGATCGCGGTGCCGCCGCCGACGTCGTGGCAACTGGTGGCGCTGTGCGTGGGGCTCGCGGGGCTCGTCGCCGCGCGTCGCGCCTGGCGGTGGCCGATCGTCGCGGTCGCCGCGGCGGTCGTTCTGGTCGCCGAAGGATTCGCGCGGCGCGCGGGTCATCCGGTCGGCGAGCTGCGCGTGACGTACCTCGACGTCGGCCAGGGAGACGCCGCGCTCCTCGATCTCCCCGACGGCAGCGCTGTGCTGATCGACGGCGGTGGGCTCGTCGGGAGCCCGGTCGATACGGGAGAGCGGGTCATCGCGCCGACGCTACGCGCGCGCCGTCGCGATTCGCTCGCGCTCGCGGTGCTCACGCACCCGCACCCCGATCACTTCACCGGCCTCGCCAGCGGGCTCACGTCGGTGCGCGTCGGCGCCCTGTGGGACACCGGCCAGGGGGAGCGCGAGTCGGTGGCCGGAGGATACGCCTCGCTCCTCGCGTCGATGCGCGCGCGCGGCGTCCCCGTCGTTCGTCCGCCCGACATCTGCGGTCCTCACGACCTCGGCGGCGCGCGCCTCGAGGTCCTCGCGCCGTGCCCGGAGTCGCTCTTCGATCGCAACCCGAACGACAACTCGATCGTCCTTCGCGTCACGTACGGCGCGCGCGCGTTCCTGTTCGTGGGCGACGCGGAGCACGAAGAAGAGGCGGACCTCGTCCGGCTCTACGGCGATCGGTTGCGCGCCGACGTGCTCAAGGTCGGCCACCACGGGAGTCGCACGTCGTCATCGCCTGCGTTTCTCGCCGCGGTAGCCCCCCGCGAGGCGATCGTCTCGTGCGGCGCGCGCAATCGCTTCGGCCACCCGGCCCCTACGACGCTCGACGCCCTCGCCGCCGCCGGAGCCCGCATTTGGCGCACGGATCACGACGGCGCGGTCACCGTGACCACCGACGGCCAGGCCCTCGCGATCGCCTCCGCGGCAGCGCGAGCCGTTGACGGCGCAGGCACGAGCTTCTAAGCGGTGCCCATGAGTGAACGCATCGTCACCATGCTCTCGGCCGAGACGATCGCCGCGCGCGTGAAAGAGCTCGGCGCGCAGATCACGAAGGACTACGCCGATCGGCCGCTCGTCCTGGTCTGCGTCCTCAAAGGGAGCTTCGTTTTCGCCGCCGATCTGATGCGCCAGATCGACCTCCCGCTCCGCGTCGATTTCCTCGGCGTGCGTTCGTACGGCGAAGGCACGGAGTCGAGCGGCGTCGTCCAGATCACGCAGGACCTGTCGCGGCCGATCGCGCAGGAGGACGTGCTCTTCGTCGAGGACATCGTCGATACGGGCCTCACGATCGCGCACTTGATGGATCTGTTCCGCACGCGAAACCCGCACGGCGTGAAGGTCTGCTCGCTGCTGCACAAGCCGGCGCGGGCGCGCGTGGCGGTGAAGGTCGACTATTTGGGCTTCACGATCGAAGACAAGTTCGTCGTCGGCTACGGCCTCGACCACGCCGAGAAGTACCGGAACCTGCCGTTCATCGGCGTCGTGGAGCGCGCATGAGCAAGCGGCTCCTCTATCTGGAAAAGGTCACCCGCGAAGGGTCGACCGATCCGTTCCCCTGGTACTGCCTCGCGAACGAGTACCGCGGCCTCGAGCGATGGGACGAGTCGCTGCAGACGTTCACGACGCTCCGCACGCAGCATCCGGACTACGTGGCGGCCTATCTGATGTGCGGGCAGATGCTCGAGAAGATGGCGCGCAAGGACGACGCGCGCGAGTGGCTGCTCGCGGGGATCGAGGTCGCGAAGAAGAAGCGCGACGCGCACGCGCAGTCGGAGCTGGAGAGCGCGCTGGGGGCGCTCGGGGCGGACTGAGAGAATCGGGGCGGGGACGCGACGGCCGGCTCGGCCAAGACGAGGGCGCGTCGGGGCACGGTGAGGGCGGCGCGCGCCAAGGCGTCGGCGCAGGGAGACCGCGTGGTGGCGGCGAGCGCCGAGGTCGTGGCGCGCGGGGACCACGTGATGGCGGCGGGCGCCAAGGTGCCGGCTGCGGGAGACCACGTGATGGCGAGGCGCGCCGACGTGTTGGCCTCGGGAGGCGATGCGACGGCGAGGCGCGCCGACGTGTTGGCCTCGGGAGGCGATGCGATGGCGACGTTCGCCAACGTGTTGGCGTCTCGGGGCGACGCGATGGCAAAGCCGGTCAACGTGTTGGCGCAAGGAGCCCTCGTGATGGCGACGCGAGCCGTCGCGTTGGTGCCGGCGGCCATCGTCTCGGCAACGCGCGCCATCGTGTTGGCGCGGGGAGCCCTCGTGATGGCGGAGTGAGACTTCGTGTTGGCGCGACCGGCCATCGAGTGGGCGGAGCGAGGCGACGTGTTGGCGCAAGCGGCCATGGTGTTGACGGAGCGAGCCGACGTGTTGGCTGGGCAACCCGTCGTCATGGCGGAGCGAGCTGACGTGTTGGCGTGGACGGCGATCGTCCCGGCGAAGGGGGTAAACGTGTTGGCGCGGGGCGCATTGTCCTTGGCGAGGCGTGCGGGCGTGTCGGCGCAAGGCCGCCTCGTGATGGAAGATCGAGCAATGGTGCTGGCGTGAGGAGACCTCGTGATGGGAGAGAAGCCGTCGTGTCGGCGTTCGCGTTCGCGTTCGCGAGGAGAAAGAACAACTCGGGCTCTCTCTCGGGACTGACGAGTTTGCCCGGGTGCTCGGGCGCTTCAAGGCCTGCGCTCGGCTGCGCCGAGCTTGCCGCCTGCGGCGGTGCTTCGCAGCCTTGACGCACCCTGCGCTCCCGGGCGTCGGCATTTTGTCTTCGAGAGACGGAGACGGAATGGAGAGCGCGATGTTGAAGATCTACGGCGTGATTCTGGAAGTCATCACGGAGCTGCGGCCGGTCATCGGACAGATCGAACGGTGCGATGCAGATCTCGCGCGGCAGATGAGGCGCGCGGCGAGCAGCGTGGCGCTGAACACAGCCGAAGGAATGTGCAGCCAGGGCAAGAACCGCGCGGCCCGCTACTACACCGCGATGGGATCGATGCGCGAGACACTCGCGTGCATCGAAGTCGGCATCGCACTCGGCTACCTGCCACGCGTCGACGACGATCTCGTGGATCGCATCCGGAAGATCATCGGGAAGGTGTCAGCAG
>PLXW01000034.1 GCA_003151595.1 Myxococcales bacterium | reverse complement strand
CGGGAAGCCGGCCTCAAGACAAGGTATCCCAGGCCGTAAGGCCTCTAAAGACCCCTCGTAGACTACGAGGTTGATAGGGTGGGTGTGGACGCAGAGCAATCTGCGGAGCTAACCACTACTAATAGGTCGTGCGGCTTGATCGTGTCTCTAAGGCAAACATTGAGTCTCGCACCCAGGATTCGGGTTGCGAGTCGCGCACAACATAAAGTGCGAGTTCGACCGCTAGGCAAGGCTTTTGGACGAGCCAGCCAGCACCCAACAAGTTTCCGGTGATGTTTTCGAAGAGGCCACACCCGATCCCATCTCGAACTCGGAAGTTAAGCTCCTCGGAGCCAATGGTACTGCACGGGAAGCCGTGTGGGAGAGTAGGACGTCGCCGGGATTTTTTCCCGAAGGCCCGTGCGTGAAAGCGCACGGGCCTTTTTTCATTTTGTCGCTCGACCTCGGTCGGCGGGATTCGGTTTTGGACGGTGGCGCGCTAGGCTCCCGTGCGAATGCGGGTTCCGCGGAAGGGTATTGTCGCCGCAGCAGGGATCGTCGCGGTGCTCGCCATCGTGGCGATCGCTTTTGCCCCGTTGGTTCGAGCGCGGGTTTCAGCAGTTGCGGCTGCGCGCCGCGTCGAAGTCGAGGTCGGTTCGATCTCGGCAGGCTGGCTCTCGGTGACGTTGCGCAACGTGCGTGTTGCACCGGCGGCGGTTGCGGAGATGCAAGCCGTCCTCCCGGAGGTTCGGGTTGAGCTCAGCGGGTTACTCGGAGTCGCGAGGGTCGCGGTTCGTGGGGGCGAGGTTCGTGTGAGTGGCTCGGCCGAGGAGGTCGAGAGCGCGATTCGTCGCTGGCGTGCCGCCGGGTCTGGCGAGGGAGGCTCGGCGCGCAAAGCGGCGATGTCGATTGAACGCCTGAGGATTCGATGGATCGCGCGCGAAGGCGAGCTCCCGCTGCTCGACGTGCGCGGCGCAGCGATCTCGCGGACGCACGACGGCTGGGAAGGCTCGTTCGAGGAGGCGACGGTGCAACGAGAGAATGTGCGCGTCGAGTTGACCGGTGCGAGCGCGCGTATCGACGGGCATGGAGTTCTTCTCGCCGGGCACGCCTCCAACGTTGCGATCGCGCTCGCGCGAGGCGCGGACGACCCGCGCGGTGCCGTGAACACTCAGCCGCTCGAACCGGCGCCGCCTCCGTTGCCGGCGCTGACCACGAAGCATCGGACGAAAGAAGCGAGCGCGCCGATCGCGCTCCGCTTGCCGCTGCCGAACCTGCGCGCCGTGCACGCCCGTCTCGTCGCGCTCGCCGCCCTCGCGCGTGAGCATCTCCTCGACGGCGTGCACCTCGATGTCGACGCGATGGCTTTTGCGCTCGGAGACGGCGAGCGTCGGCTGACGATCGGCCAAGGGCCGCTAAGCGTCACGCGCAGCGGCGCGGCGGTCGATGTGACGTTCACCACGCGCACCGACGCGCGTGGGACGCCGCTTGCACTGAAGGCGACGCTGCCTCTCGAGGCCGGCGATGCAGTGCTTTCCCTCGCGGGCGGCCCGATCTCTCTCGCCCGGCTTGGATTCGACGAGGCGGCGGGGGGGCTGGTCGCGGTGGACCGAACGACGGTGAGCGGCCGCGGGCACGTGTCGCTCTCCGCGGCGGGCGACGCGCTCACCTTTGATGGAGAGGTCGCGGCGCGGGGGCTCGCGCTCGACGAGCGTCGGATCGCGCGCGAGACCGTTCGCGGGGTGGACCTCACTGCGATCGCGCGCGGCGCGCTGGACGATAACGGGACCTTGCGCCTTGACGATGCCGAGGTCGCGCTCGGCGCCTTGCGGCTGCTGGCGCATGGAAGCGCCGAGCAGACCGAAGACCATCTGGTGGCATCCCTCGGCGTCGACCTACCGAGCGCGCCCTGCCAGGCCCTCCTGCAGAGCGTTCCATCAGCGCTCGTGCCGACGCTCGATGGCGCCGAGATGACGGGGACGCTCGGAGCCCGCGGACGGATCGCGTTCGACTCGCGGAACCTGGACGACCTCGTCTTCGATTGGAACGTCGAAGATCGCTGCTCCATGGCGACCGTTCCTGGGAGGCTCGCCAAAGATCGCTTCGCGCAGCCGTTCGAGCACGCCATCTACGAGCCCGACGGCACGCTCGAGGAGGAGACCACCGGGCCCACGAGCGACAACTGGACGGAGATCGAGCGCATCAGCCCGTTCATGCAGGTGGCCGTACTCACGACTGAAGACGGTGCGTTCTATCGCCACCAAGGCTTCAATCGCGCCGCCATGCGGAACGCGCTCGTGGCCGACTTGAAGGCCGGGCGCTTCGTGCGCGGAGCCAGCACGATCACGATGCAGCTCGCGAAGAACCTGTTCTTGTCGCGCGACAAGACGTTGTCGCGGAAGCTCGAGGAGGTGATCCTCGCCGACTATCTGGAGAGCTCGTTCACCAAGCGCGAGATGATGGAGCTCTATCTGAACGTCATCGAGTTCGGCCCGAGCGTGTACGGGATCACCCAGGCGGCCGCGCACTACTTCGGCCGCACGCCGGCGGAGCTGAACCTGGCCGAGTGCTTGTTCTTGTCGTCGATCCTGCCGTCGCCGATCCGGTATTCGAAGCTCGCCGAGAAGTCGCCGCTCTCGGAGTCGTGGACGAAGCATCTTCGAGAGCTGATGACGATCGCGGCGAAGCTCGGGACGATCTCGGAGGCCGAGCTCGCCGAAGGGTTGAAGGAGGAAGTGAGCTTCCACGATCCGAAGGATCCTCCTCCGGGCGCGCGTCCGCGTGTGGTCGGGACGCATTTCGAAGCGACGAACGAGCGAGCGGGCGCGGATTGGGAAGAGACGCCTGCCGTGCCTGCGACGCCGTAGCGTGACCCGCTATTTCTTTCCGAGAGCGCGCAGCGCGGCGAAGAAGGCCCGCAGGCGATCGGCGCACTCGGTCTCGAGCACGCCGCGCGTGACTTCGAAGCGATGATTGAGACGCGGGTCTCGGCCGATGGTGAAGAGCGTGGAGACCGCGCCGCCCTTCGGATCGTCGCAGCCGTAGACGACGCGCGCGACCCGCGCATGGACCAGCGCGCCCGCGCACATCGCGCATGGCTCCAAGGTCATGAAGGCCGTGGCTCCATCGAGTCGCCAGCTGGCGAGCTTTCGCGAGGCGTCGCGGATCGCGAGCATCTCCGCGTGCGCCGTCGGATCCGAGAGCGCCTCGCGCGCGTTGCGTCCGCGCGCGAGCTCGTCGCCGGCGGCCGAGACGATGACGCAGCCCACGGGCACTTCGCCAACTGCGCTCGCAGCGTCGGCCTCTTCGAGCGCAACGCGCATCCACTCGCTGTCGTCGCGGATCACGCGGTGCTCGTGCTCGGGTGGCGCGCCCAGGAAGATTCGAACTTCCGACCCTTGGTTCCGTAGACCAATGCTCTATCCAGCTGAGCTATGGGCGCGTGTAGAGAGCCGCGAACCATAGTCAGTGCGACCCGGGTGTCAATCGATGTGTACGAGCGCGGCTCCTTTGGCGCAATTCAGCCGAGCGTTCGAGGTTCGCAAAGTTTGCGTGGGTGGCGGGGACCCGTGACTCCGATGCCGCGATGCGTTCGCGCGAGCCTTTCGAAAAGCTATGAAACGGCCGAAAATAAGCCGTTCTGCTGCGTGGCACGGGTGCTGCTCAAGGAGGCGCGTCGCTTGTCGATGCGGGTTTCCGCTTCGACCTCGTGCGTTCGTCGTGGGCTGCGGTGAACGTGCGAATGGAACGGGCCGATTTCCTTTCCTGGTCCGCACGAGCTTGAAGCTGGCTTTCGCGCTTCCTTGGCCGAGCTTGATCTTCTTTCTCCTTAACTAGCTTCCGGCTCGGCATCACTGGAACCGAGAGCGCTTAACGGTGGCGCGTTTCCCGATCCGAAAGGACGGGGGCGCGCCACGTCGCTTTTGTGCGCGTGGTAAAACATGGGCATGAATGCGCGGAAGTTGTTCCTTCGGACCGCGCTGATCGCCGCTGCCGGGATCGTCGGCGATGTGCCCCCGGCCATTGCGGCGGACGCGCCGGTCGGGCGCGTGACGGTGGGTCACGCTTGGCTCGGCGTGGCAATGGAGAAGACGTCGCTCGCTGACGGGGTCCGCGTGGCGCACGTGGTCCGGGGATCGCCGGCGGACAAGGCGGGACTCAAGGAGGGGGACGCGATTCATGCGATCGACGGGACCAAGGTCGCGTCGCCGCAGGACGTTACGCGCCTCGTGGCCGATCACGATCCGGGCGATGCGATCGTCGCGACGATCACGCGCGCCGACGTGGCGATGAGCGTGCACGTGTCGCTCGATGCGCGTCCGTCGCCCGACGACGTCACGCGGATGGATCGCGTGGGGGCTTTCGCGCCGGAGTGGGTCGGCGTGGAGCCGGTGGGGAGCGCGCCTTCGCATGTCGCGTCGCTGCGCGGGAAGGTCGTGTTGCTCGATTTCTGGGCGACGTGGTGCGGGCCATGTCGCTTCCTCGCGCCGCGGCTCAGCGCGATGCAGGCACGCTACGGCGCGCAAGGGCTCCGCGTGGTCGGCGTGACGACCGATGGCGCAGAGAAGGTCGCCGAGTTCGCACAGCGGACGGGGTTGAAGTACGCGATGAACATCGATCCGAGCGGGACGACGTCGCGCGCGTATTCGGTGAGCGTGCTGCCGACGCTGTTCGTGATCGACAAGCGCGGCGTCGTGCGTGACGTGGCCATGGGGTACGACCCCGGGCGCGAAGTGCAGATCGAGGCGCTGGTGAAGACGCTGCTCGCGGAGCCAGCGCCGAGCGACGCGAAACCGGGGGAGTGAGATGGCGGACGCGCGCGCGCTGACTCGCGTGGTCGATGAGCTGCTCTGGACGCTCCGCCGCGAAGGGTTTCGCGTGGCGACGTCACAGGCGATCGACGTCGTGCGCGCGGTGCGGGAAACCGGGCTCGCCGATCGCGACGCGGTGCGGGAGGCGATCGCGTGCGTCGTGGTCGACCGGGCGCGCGATCGGCCGCGGTTCGATGCGGCGTTCGAGGGGTTCTTCGCGCCGTCGCGCGCGGTTCGCGGAACGCTGTGGGAGCGCCTGCTCGCGCGCGGTTTCACCGAGGACGAGCTGGCGGAGGTGCGCACGTTGCTGGCTCAGCTGGCGAACGCCAGCAGCGATTCGTTCGAGCGGCTCGGCGTGCTGCTCGAGCGAGGGCCGGAGCTCGATCGCTTGCTGCAGCTGGCGGGGGTGAGTCGCACGCTCGATCAGGTCCAGTCGCCGCTCCAGGCCGGGTTCTTCGCGCATCGGGTGCTTCAACAGCTGGAGGTTCCGCGCGCGTACCAATCGCTTGCGGCGCTTCGAACGCGGCTCTCGGATGCGCTCGGTGCGAGGGGCGATTCCCTGGCCGACGCGTTGAAAGAAGAGCTCGAACGCGCCGGCGACGAGGTCCGCGATCACGTGCGCCAGCGAATCGAGTCGCGCGCGGTCGAGGTTCGCGACGAAGGACCGCGACGGATCGACAGCGCCGCGTTCGCGACGCTCTCGGACGACGAGATCGCGGACGTGACACGCGCCGTGCGCATCTTCGTGGAGCGGCTTCGTGGCGGCGAGCGCGTCCGTCGCAAGCGCGCGACACGCGGGCGGATCGATCCGCATCGAACGCTCCGCGCGGCGATGCGAACCGGGGGCGTTCCGTTCGCACCGGCTCGCCGCGCGCGCCGCCGCGACAAGCCGCGCCTCGTGCTTCTCTGCGACGTGAGCGACTCGGTCCGGGCGGCCGCGCGCTTCATGCTCGAGTTCGTGCACGCGGCGCACGAGCTGTTCGATCGTACGCGCAGCTTCGTCTTCGTGAGCGAGCTGGGGGAGACGACCGACCTCTTCGCGCGCGAGTCTCCGAGCGTCGCGCTCGGTCACGCCTACGGCGGCTCGATCGTCAGCGTGCACTCGAACTCGAACTATGGCCGCGTGCTCCGCGACTTCGAGGCGCGGCACCTCGGCGAGCTCGATCGCCGCACGACGGTCGCGATCCTCGGCGACGGCCGCACGAACTACCACGACGATGCAGCCGAGGTGCTCGATCGCATCCGCGACCGCGCTGGCGCGCTGCTCTGGTTCACCCCCGAGTCGCGCGCGCAGTGGGCTACGGGCGACAGCGCGATGCTTCGCTACGCGCCGAAGTGCAACGCGGTGCTCGAGGTGCGATGCGCGCGCGAGCTCGAGGAGGCTGCGCGCGCGCTGCTCGTGCACCGCTGAGTCACGGGGCGTCGGTGGGGGCCGCGGTCATGTGCAGCGCCTCCTGGATTCGCTTCGACACGTGCACGTCGTTCTTTGCGTCCACGATCACGGCGCCGACGCCGTCGATCGATTCGACGAGCTTCATTCCCTTTTCGGGACCCAGGATGAAGACCGCGTCGTCGATCTCGTCCGCGAGGAGCGCCGTAGGGGCGTAGATCGTCACGCTACGGCTCGCGGTCGCCGGTCGCCCGGTCTTCGGATCGATGATGTGGTGGTAGCGCTTCCCGTCGATGAGGTAGCTCCGCTCGTAGTCGCCCGCCGTGCTGAAGGCGTGATCGCGCAGCGCGATGACCGCGAAGTAGCGCCCTTCGGGGCCGCGCGGATCGCGAATGCCCGCCGACCATTCGCTCCCGTCGGGCTTCGTGCCGGCGGCGTAGAGGTCGCCGCCCGCCTGGACGTAGAACGACGTGAGCCCGGCCTCGCGCAGAACCTTCGCGGCGCGATCGACGGCGTATCCCTTGGCGATCCCGCCGAGACTGATCTTCGTGCCGGCCTGATCGAGGTAGACCGTGCGCGCGGCGTCATCGAGGTGGATGTGCCGGTAACCGACGAGCGGGAGCTTCGCGCGGATCTGTGCGTCGGTCGGCGGATGCGGGTCGAGGTCTTGATCGAACTTCCAGAGGCCATGAAGGCTCTCGAAGGTGATGTCGAAGGCGCCTTCGGAGATGTCGCTCGCGTGGATCGACTCTTTGACGATGTCGAAGGTCTCGGGGCTGACGGCGACGGGGGACTTGCCGGCGGCGGCGTTGACGCGCGAGAGCTCGGCGTCGGGGCGCCAGGTCGTCATGAGCGATTCGATGCGGCGGATTTCGGTGACGCTGGCGTCGAAGGCCTTGTGGACGGCGGCGTCCTCGAGCGCCGGGGTCGTGTAGGCCGCGAGGGAGATGTGGGTGCCCATGGCCGCGTCGGTCGCAGTGATGCGGGTCGCGGTGAAGGGCGAGGTCGGAGTCGCGTTCGCGATCGGGGTCGTGGGCGCGTTCGCGTTCGCGGTCGGGGTCGGGGTCGCGGTCGATGGCGAGCTCGCGGCCGAAGTCGGGCCGTCGTGGCAGGCGAGGATCGCGATCGCGGAGAGCGCCGAGGCGAGGATCAAACGGCTCATTTCGCGGTGGATGCTAGCGCGGTTTGACGACAATCCGCGTTTGCTCGAACGTACGGATCCCATGCTTCGACAAGACATCGCCCTCTCCATCGATCAAGCCGTCGATCACGACCGCGCCGACCTCTTCCGACTCGCGCGCTCCATTCACGCCAACCCCGAGCTCCGCTTCGAAGAAGTGAAGGCCGCGGGGTGGATCGAGGAGCTGGTGGCGTCGCGGAAGCATCGTGTCGAGCGCGGCGTCGGCGGGATGAAGACTGCGCTCCGCGCGCGCGCTGGGAAGGGCGGCGGTGCGTGCGTCGCCATCCTCGCCGAGTACGACGCGCTCCCCGAGATCGGCCACGCCTGCGGGCACAACCTGATCGCCATGGGGGGCGTCGGCGCCTTCCTCGCCGCGGCGAGCGTCGTCGAGAAGGTCGGCGGCGAAGTGATCTTGCTCGGGACGCCGGCCGAAGAAGGGGGCGGCGGAAAGATTCGGCTCATCGAGGCGGGCGCCTTCGAAGGGCTCGACGCGGCGATGATGTTCCACCCGTTCGATCGAGACATCCTCGCGCACCCGGCGCTCGCGTCGGTGTGGCTCACGTTCGAGTTCAAGGGGCGCCCGGCGCACGCCGCCGCGGCGCCGCACGACGGCAACAGCGCGCTCACGGCGTGCATGGACACGTTTCGCCTCATCGACGGGCAGCGCGTGCACTTCAGGGACGGCGTGCGCGTGCACGGCTATGTGACCAACGGCGGGCAGGCGGTGAACATCATCCCCGAGCACGCCGCGTGCGAGATCAGCGTCCGGGCGCGGACGGTCGCGGAGCTGACGCGCGTGCGGGCCATCGTCGAGCGATGCGCGCGCGGCGCGGCCATGGCGAGTGGCGTCGAGGTCGAGATCGCCGGACGCGAGGGGTACAAAGACATGGTGAACAACCTCGCGCTCGCGCGTCGGTTCGGGACGCACATGGAGTCGCTCGGCCGCGCGCCCCGCGAGACCGATTCCCGCGTCGGCGCCGGAAGCACCGACATGGGGGACGTCTCGCACGTCGTCCCGTCGATTCATCCGTACCTGGGGATCGTCGACGAAGGGGTCGCGCTCTGCCACACGCACCCGTTCACCGCGGCCTCGGCCAGCGATCGCGGGCTCGATGCGGCGATCGTGGCGGCCAAGGCGCTCGCGCGCACGGCGATCGAGGTCCTGGCCGACGCCGAGCTTCGCGGCGCGCTCAGGGCCGAGTGGGATGCGCGCGGGAGCGGGTGAGCCGATTGCGATCGCGACGCGAGATCCTCGCCGGCGCCGCGGCCGTGATGGCGTTTGCCGCGCTGGGATGCAAGCCGGCGCAGGCGCCCGTCGAAGTGAAGGGGGAGAGCGGCGGCGAGGACGACGTCACCCCCACCGAAGATCTCATGCGCGAGCACGGGCTCATCGATCGCCTCATGCTCGTCTACGACGAGTGCGCGCGACGCATCGAGTCGAACGTCGACGTGCCGCCCGAGGTGCTGCCGGCGGCGTCGCGGATCGTCCGCGCGTTCGTGCACGACTACCACGAGCGAACCGAAGAGGAGCACGTGTTCCCGAAGTGCGAGGCCTCGCTCGTGCACACGGATCTCGTGCGCGTGCTGCGCGATCAGCACGCGGTCGGACGGAAGATAAGCGCCTACGTCGAGGCGAACGCGGCGAGCGCGGCCAGCACGAAGAAAGACGAGCGGAAGAGGCTCGCCGCCGCGCTGCGATCGTTCGGGCGCATGTACCGCCCGCACGTGGCGCGTGAAGACACGGTGCTCTTCCCTGCGTTTCGCGATCTCTTCCGCGAAGCGGAGCTCGACGCGCTGGGCGCGACGTTCGAGGCGCGCGAGAAGGAGCTCTTCGGCGACAAGGGGTTCGAGCGGAAGGTCACCGAGGTCGGCGACCTCGAGGCCTCGCTGGGGATCGCCGACCTCTCGCGCGCGACGGCCGGCGACTTCACCAAGTCGCCCTGACCGCGATGCCCGCGGCGTCGGCGCCCGCTATCGCTCGATCGTGTCGAGGCGCGTGACGACGATCCGTCGCGACGCGGCGATGCGCTCGAGGAGCGCGCCGAGGTCCTGCGGGCGCGCCACGTCGGGCAGGCGCTCGTACGTCGAGTCCCACAGCTCGAGCATCGCGCTCTCGTCGTCGATGACCACGCGCTCGATCTGCGCCCAGGCCCAGCGCTTCACGCGCGGCACGCCCATCGGCAAGAGGTAGCGCGCTTCGATCCCGTCGACGTGCACCACCACGCCGCGCATCCGCGCCCGCACGAGCGTCCCCACGCTGCTCAGGAAGACGAAGAACGCCAGCACCGGCGCCGGCAGCGGTCGCGCTCTATCGCCTTCGACGACCCACACGTAGAGCGCCGAGTTGCTCGACGAGGCGTAGTACGCGACGGCCACCAGCACGGCGATCGCGATCGCGAAGGCGAAGAACACCATCGACCCCACGCGCTGGCGCATTGGCGGCCCGAACTTCTCGGGAGCGCGCGAGACGGGGCTGTACGCCATCTCGAAGCGCGCGACGGTGCCGTGGACGTCGGTCACCGACTCCATTTCGGCGCGCGCCGGCGCGGTCGCGATCAGGTCGGGGAGCTCGCGCTTCGCCGGCGCTTCATCGGTCTTCACGGCGAGCACTCCACATGGACACGAGTGCCACGCGCCGCATTGGATCGCAACGAGCCTCGCGACGTGAGACGCGGGCTGCTGCGCTCAGGTCTCGGTCGGAGGGATCGACGTGCTCCGCTTGAATTCACGCAGGTCGGAAATCTCGCTCTTCGACGGATTGATCACGAGGAGGCCGTGATCGGCATCGACCAGCGCGATGTCTCCGTCCGACGCCCAGCGGAAGAGCCCCTGCACGCCGACCACCGACGGAACGCCGAGCAGCTGGAGCAGCGATCGCGTGCGAGGCCCCGAGGCGCGCTCGGTCAGCGCGACGCCGACCGGGTGCGCGCGCGCCGAGATGAGCAGGTCGAACACCGTGAGCCCGTCGCCCACGATCACCGCCTTCGACGGCAGCTCGGCCCGCTTGTCGGCCGCGGCGAGCATCGTGAGGGCGTCGCACAGGTCTTCGATGTCCTTCGCGCGCTCTTCGAGGAACGGATCGCGCGTGATCGAGTGCGCGGTGCGCGTCACGTCGCGGGCGACGCGATCGAGCGCTTGCGTGAGCCCCATCCCTTCGGCCGCCAGCTCGCTGGCCCGCTCGCGGAAGCGCGCGTCGCCCAGGATCTCGACGTACGTCGAAAGGAACGCCGCGTCGCGCCCGAGGTCGAGCTGTCGCGCGCGCTCGCTGAGGCCGCGGATCGATTTCTCCGCCACGTCGAAGGCCGATCGCAGCATGCGCACGTCAGCGTCCGGATCGCGCTTCGGCTCGGCGTCGGTCGGGCGCTGCGCCGGTCGTCGAAGCGCGGCGATGGCGCCCAGCGCGCGACCCGGGCACATCGGTCGCCCCGGGAGCGTGACCTTGCGCGTCCCTCCGCCGGCTGCGCGACGCGGGATTCCTTTCTCGCGCTTGGAGTCGATCAGCTCCGCGTGACGAATGCCCGCCGCGATGAGCGCGCCCAGCGCCGTGAGCAGCTCGATGTCGGCGCTGGGGAACGGCGTCTCTGCGCGTTGAATGACCACCGCGCCGAGCGGACCCGACTTGCCGCGGATCGGAACCGCGAGGAACACCGGAAAGCGATCTTCGCCGAGCTCTTCGAAGTGCTTGTACGAGGCGTGCGTCTTGGCGAAGTCGGCCGAGATCGGCCGCAGGTACTCGACCGCTTCGCCCGTGATCCCTTCGCCGATCTGAAGCCGCACTTGCCCCAGCGCGTTGCGCGCGAAGCCGACGTTGCCGCGCATGACGAGCTCGTCGCCTTCGCCTTCCAGCAAGTAAAGCGAGCAGACGTCGGCGCCGAAGATCGAGGCGATCCTCCGCGGCGCGTCGTCGAGCAGCGTGACGAGCGGCATCGGGCGCGCGGTGAAGGCGACGAAGTCGAGCACCGCTTCGAGACGCTTCTCGCCGCGGTGAACGTGCGGGCCTGGGTGAGTCTTCGGGAGGGTCATCGGCTCGAATCATTCAAGCGCGCGTCGCGCTCTCCGTCCATCTCGACCGCGTTTCGTTCCGGTTTCGTACGCGCCGATCGCCCGAGCGCGTCATCGCCATCGCGAGTGCCCGAGCCACGCGCTCGTGCTATCGCCTCGCTCCTCGAAAGGAACGAGTCATGGCCTACGATTTCCCGTCGCACGAGTGGACCGCCGCGTTCAAGGACGCCATCAACGCGAACGACGCGTACAAGACGGCCGGCAAGGACTGGACGCACGGTGTCGTGGCGATGGTCGTGAAGGCCGACCCCGCGCTGCGGATCGACGAGGACATGGCGATGTGGCTCGACCTCGATCGCGGCGTCTGTCGCGACTGCAAGTTGATCCCGGCGAAGGACGCGGAGGCCGCCGCGTTCGTGATCGTGGCCTCGTACGCGCTCTGGAAGACCGTCATCAAGGGTGAGCTCGATCCCACGAAGGGGATGATGCAAGGAAAGCTGAAGCTCACGAAGGGGCACATGCCGACGATGGTGAAGTACGTCGCGGCGTCGAAAGCGCTCGTCTCGTCGACCTCGCGCGTCGCGACGAAGTTCCGCGACGAGTGATCCGCGCGACGCACGAACACGCTTCAAAACAGCGCGATTCGCGATCCGGATCATCTACACGCACTTCACTTCGTCGATCGCTTGCGCACTCCATCGCACTCCATCGCGCGCTCTCTTCGACCGATCGATCGCGTGAGTGCGTGTGCGATCGCGATCGAAGAATCGATCACGTGCGATCATCAAGTGCTTGACGAAGAACGATCGCGAGATGGAGAATCACCACATGCTCCCGTCATCGAACCCCGTCGTGCTCGTCGCTGATGACGAACCGAGCATGCTGGAGTTGGTCGCGCAGCACCTGAAGACGCTCGACGACCCGAAGCTCGTCGTCATCGAAGCGAGCGACGGTGAGCAAGCGTGGAAGCTCGCGAAGGAGCACCTGCCGGACCTCGTCGTGCTCGACGTGATGATGCCCGGCATGAGCGGCTGGGAAGTCTGCCGCAAGATCCGAGAGGACGTCGCGCTCGCTCACACGGGCGTCGTGATGCTCACCGGCATTGGCGAGAATTTGAACCAGATGACAAGTCCGCTGTACGGTGCGGATGCGTACATCGACAAGCCGTTCGACTTCGAAGAGCTCGACGAGAAGGTCAAGGCGGCCCTCTCGGCTCGCGCCACTCAGCGCGACGCAGTCCAACGACCGACGAAGAACGTGAACGGAGTGTCGGGACCGGCGAAGGCGGCGAAGGCCGCGGGCGCTACCTCGAAGAAGAAGATGAAGAAGACGGCGAGCGCCAAGAGCCTCACCGCGAGCAACAAGAAGACGACGAAGAAGAAGAGCGCGCCCGCTGCGAAGAAGCCGGCCGCCTCCAAGATGAAGGTCGCGGCGAAAGCCAAGACCCGGCTCAGCAACACCTCGAAAACGAAACATAAGAAAGGGGAGACGAACATGGCTGCGAAGAAGAAGGCTGCGAAGAAGACTGCGAAGAAGGCTGCGAAGAAGACGGCGAAGAAGAAGGCGAAATAGTTCGCCGCAACGAGATCGATACCCGAGCCGGCCGATAAACTGAGACCCGCGGCAAGTTCGCATGGGATCGGCCCGGCCGGCGACGAGGTAGATCTCGTGAGGGGCTTGGGGAACGCGCTCGAACGCGCGTGACGGCACTACGGTGACCGTTGCGCCGCGCGCGAACGGCGAGCGCGCTCTAAGCCACTCCATTTGCGTAGAAGCGATCGCTCTGCGCGGCGCACGCTCTCTTTGAGAGCGCGAAAGGGGAGGCCTTGCTCACGCACGGCCTTCGCGTTCGATTGAACGCCCCCGATGGCGCACGCTGCATCGATCGGAAAACGCAGAAGGATCCTCGCGAGTGACGTGGTCCGCTCCAGGCTTATGCCGAGGGCGATGCTGGAGCTCACCGTCTTGAGCAAAGGCAGGCGAGGCGTCGGGGTTCCGGCAGCCTTGCAGACCAGATTTCTCCGTCGCATTTCCCATGAGACGAGGTCGAGCACGCGGTGATCACGCCCGCGATCGACTGCTTTTCAAGCCGGTCGAGGCTTGCCCGGCGAGATGTTTCGTGTACGAATCATCTCATGCCGAGCCCCTACCGCGAAGAGCACCAGCAGTTCCGCGCCACCGTCCGCAAGTTCGCCGAGAAGGAGCTCTATCCCTTCGTCGACGCGTGGGAGGAGGCGGAGAACTTTCCGAACGAAGTGTTCAAGCGCGCCGGCGAGCTCGGCGTGTTCGCCGCGCACTACCCCGAAGAGCACGGCGGCGGCGGCGGCGACTTCTGGTTCACCGTCGCGAAGAGCGAGGAGCTCGTTCGCGGAGGGATGGCCGGCGTGACGATGGGTCTCCTCGTTCAAGGAGACATGGCGACGCCCGTCATCAGCGACCTCGGGACGAAGGAGCAGATCGCCGAGTTCCTCACGCCGGCGATCCACGGCGAGAAGATCGTCGCGCTCGGCGTCACCGAACCGAACGCCGGGAGCGACGTCGCCGGCATCCAGACGTGGGCCAAGAAGGACGGCGACGACTTCATCATCAACGGCGCGAAGACGTACATCACGAACGGGACGCGCGCCGACTTCGTCACGCTCCTCGTGAAGACGAACCCCGACGCCGGCGCGCACGGCTGTTCGTTCTTCCTCGTGCCGACGAAGACCAAGGGGTTCAGCGTCTCGAAGAAGCTGAAGAAGATCGGCAACCACTCGAGCGACACCGCCGAGCTGGCGTTCGAAGACATGCGCGTGCCGAAGCGCTACCTGCTCGGCGAAGAGAACATGGGGTTCATGTACCTCATGCAAAACTTCCAGAGCGAACGCATCATCGCCTGCACCAGCGCGTGCGCCGGGCTGCAACTCACGCTCGACATGAGCGTCGCCTACGGACGCGATCGCAAGGCGTTCGGCAAGCCGATCATCAAGCGCGAGTACTGGCAGCACAAGTTCGTCGACCTCTACTCGAAGCTCGAGGCGGGCCGCGCGCTCACCTACAAGGCCGCCGAGGCGTACAACGAGGACAAGTACGTCAAGAAGGGGCCGGTCGAGATGGAGACGGTGAAGCTCATCTCGATGGCGAAGATCTTCGTCGGCGAAATCGGCACCGAGATCGCCGACCAGTGCCTGCAGTTCCACGGCGGCGCGGGGTACATCGAGGAGTACCCGATCGCCCGGATGTGGCGCGACAACCGGCTTTTCCGGATCGGCGGCGGGACGACCGAGACCCTTCGCTACTACGTGGCGAAGCTGATGGGGCTCTAGGCGCGACGCGGACGGCTTCGCCGTTGGTGCGCGTCGGTGTTAACCTGAAGGGGTGCGGCGCTCCCGACTCGGCTCGGCGATCGTGGCGGCCGCGCTCGCGTGCGCCGCGGCGGCTTGCTCGCTCTTCACGTCGCTCGATGGACTGACGGGGGGCGGCGGCGGCGGCTCGCCCGATTCGGCCCTCGGCGACGACGCGGGCGAGGCGCGCGTCGACGGCAGCGTCGTCATCCCGCCGGGCGATGACGACGCGACGACCGGCGACGATGCGCTCACGGGGCCCGACGGCAGTCCCGATTCGTTCGACGCCGGAGACGCCGCCGCGTTCTGCACGTCGCAGTCGCCCGCGCCCCTCTTCTGCGACGACTTCGACGAAGACCCGCTCGACGCGGCCGCGTTCACCGCGCCGTGGGAGCACATCGCGCAGACCGGAGGCACCGTCGTTCGAAGCGAAGGGATCGTGACGTCCGAACCGTTCGCCATGGTCTCGACGGCGACCTCGCCCGTCACGGCGTCGATTGATCTCGCCGCGTACCAGGTCTTTCCGGCTCTCACGAAGACCGTGCAGATGACGCTCGCGTTCGACCTCTACGTGAGCGCGGCGGACAAGACGAAGAACTCGGACGCGGTGCTCGCGGCCATCGAGCTCGTGGGGGGGCTCGGTGGAGAACGCTGGGCGTTGCAGCTCGAGACCTCGTACGTGGCGGTCGACGGCGGCGGCGCGCTCGACGTCCTCTTCTCCGAGAACCGCTCGCCGGCCGGTGACGCCGGCAGCTACACTTCGCACCCCGTTTCCCAGCGGCTCCCGCTCGGCGCGTGGACGCGCGTGAAGATGGACGCCACGGTCGCCACCTCGGGCGTGGCCACGATCGCGCTGCACTTCGGGACGACCGAGGTCGCCAAGGACTCGGTGGCCGTCGTCGTGCTCGATGGGCAGCCGCAGATCCTCGTCGGCCTCACGTACGCCAGCATCTCCACCGAGGGGTGGACCGCGCGGTACGACGACGTGACGTTCGACATCCAGTGATCGCATCCCTCGATCGCCCTGATCGCCCTGATCGCATTCCGCCATGATCTCGGTTCGTCACCTCGCGAAGCACTACCTCGTTCATCGCCGCCCGCCGGGGCTGGTCGCGGCGATGCGCTCGGTCGTCTCGCGGACGTACGAGAAGGTCGTCGCGGTCGATGATCTGTCGTTCGAGATTGCCGCCGGGGAGCGCGTGGGGTTCCTGGGGCCGAACGGCGCCGGCAAGACGACGACGCTGAAGATGCTCTCGGGGCTGCTCCATCCGACGTCGGGGGAGGCGACCGTCGCCGGGTTCACGCCGCGGCATCGCGCGCCGGACTTCCTGCGATCGATCATGCTCGTCACCGGGCAGAAGCAGCAGCTCCTGTGGGATCTGCCGCCGGCGGAGACGTTCGAGCTCAATCGCGCCATCTACGACGTGCCGCGCGCTCAGTACGACGCGACGCGAGCCGAGCTCGTCGAGCTGCTCGGCATCGGCGCGCTCATCACGCAGCCGACGCGCACGCTCTCGCTCGGCGAGCGAATGAAGTGCGAGCTCGCGGCGGCGCTGCTTCATCGTCCCGGCGTGCTCTTCCTCGACGAGCCGACGATCGGCCTCGACGTGACGATGCAGTCGGCGGTGCGCGGGTTCATCCGCTCGTACAACGAGCGCTTCGGCGCCACCGTGATCCTGACGAGCCACTACATGGATGACGTCGCCGCGCTCTGCAAGCGCGTCATCGTGATCGATCGCGGGCGGCTCACCTACGACGGCTCGCTCGACGCGCTGGTGCGCGAGCTCCGCCCCGACAAGCGCCTCACGCTCCGCTTCACGCGCCCCGCCGATCGTCAGGACGTGGAGGCGCTCGGCGGTCGCGTCGTCACCTGCGACGACGACGGGGCCGTTCTCCAGATCGACCCGCACTCCGTCAGGGCCGTGATCGAGCGCGCCCTCGGATCGTTGCCGATCGAGGACCTCAAGATCGAGGACGCCCCGCTCGAGGAGGTCATCGCCGACCTCTTCGCCCGCAGCGCCGCCAAGGGCGCGCCATGACGGCGACGCGAACGCTCCGCGCCGTCCCTACCTTGTTCCGCGTCGGGTTCGCGGGCGCGGTCGCCTACCGAGGCGAGTTCCTCATCTGGATCCTCTCCACGAACATGCCGCTCGTCATGCTCGCGCTCTTCCGCGAGGTAGCCCGCGAAGCGCCCGTGGCCGGCTTCGGCGAGAAGGACTTTGCCGCGTACTTCCTGGCCACGCTCATCGTCCGCCTCATGACCGGCTCGTGGGTCGTCTGGGAGATGAACACCGAGATCCGCAGCGGCGACATCGCCATGCGCCTGCTGCGTCCGATTCATCCGTTCGTGCACTACGCTGCCGACAACCTCTCGGCGATCCCCATGCGCGCCATCCTCGCGCTCCCCATCGCCCTCGGCGCCCTCGCCTGGGTCGGCGCCAGCCACGTCGCTCACGACGCCGCGCACTGGGCGATCGCGCTCGTCGCGCTCTTCGGGGCGTGGGCGCTCACGTTCGCGGCGATGCTCGTCATCGGCTCGCTCGGCCTCTTCTGGGAGAGCTCGCTGTCGCTCTACGACCTATGGCTCGGCCTCTTCTTCATCTTCTCGGGCTACCTCATGCCGCTCGCGCTCTTCCCGAGCTGGCTGCGCGGCGCGACGTGGTGGATGCCGTTCCGCTACACGCTGGCCTTCCCGGTGGAGACGATGCTCGGCCTCGAGTCGGTCACGCAGTCGCTCCGGTCGCTCGCGGCGCAGTGGGCGTGGGTCACGTCGTTCTTCGCGCTGGCGCTCGTCTTGTGGCGTCGCGGCGTCGCGCGCTACGCGGTCTTCGGAGGGTGATCGGCGATGCTCCGTTACGCCCGCCTCCTCTACATCCAGCTCCGCGCCTCGCTCCTTCTGGCGATGCAGTACCGGCTCGACTTCGCGATCGACGCCGTCATGTCGCTCTTCTGGACGGCGACGGCGCTCGTGCCGCTCGTCGTGCTGTTCGATCAGCGGACGCAGATCGCCGGCTGGAGCTGGCCGCAGGCGCTCGTCGTGGTGGCGTGGTTCACCTGCTTGAAAGGGATCCTCGACGGCGCGATCCGTCCGGCGCTCGGCAGCGTCGTCGAGTCCATTCGCAAGGGTACGCTCGACTTCGTCCTCCTGAAGCCGGCCGACGCGCAGTTCCTCGTCTCGACCGCGCGCTTCGATCTCTTCCGCTTCATCAACGTCGCCGGCGGAGTCGGCATTCTCGTCTTCGCGCTCCGCAAGATCGGGCGCGTCCCCTCGCCGGGCGCGTTCGCGTGGACGGCGCTCCTGCTCCTGGGCGCGTCGTTCATTCTCTACGCGATGTGGATCCTCGTCGTGTGCCTGGCCTTCGTCGTCGTGAAGGTCGACAACCTCTCGTACCTCTTCCTCTCGATCTACGACGCCGCCCGCTGGCCGGCCTCGGTCTTCCGCGGCTTCGCGGCGATCGTCTTCACGTTCGTGATCCCGCTGGCGCTCATGACGACGTACCCCGCGCTCGCCATCCTGGGGCAGCTCGACGTCACGCACGCGCTCTCGGCGTTCGGCGCGTCGCTCGCGGCGCTCGTGGTGGCGCGCGTCGTGTGGCGGCGATCGATCGCGCGGTACACGAGCGCCGGGGGGTGAGCCTGGCGGCACGAGGATTCGGCTCGCAATCGGCTTCTGCAGGTCGCGGGCCGCGTCGTACCGGTCGTCGACCGCGGTGCACAGGTCGCTGACCCCGTCACACCGATCGTCGACCGCGGTCCACAGGTCGTCGACCGCGGTGCACGGGTCGCCGACCGTGGCGCACCGGTCGCTCGCCTCGATCGCGCGATCCGAAGCTCCCGAGGTTCGACCGCGCGCTCTTCGTCAGAACCGCGCGCCGCCCGTCAGGAAGAACCCCGCCGTCGTGTACCCGCTCACGACCACGAGCCGCAGATCGGCCCCCGCGAAGAAGCGATCCGCGAACGGCACCATCGCCACGCCGCCGGCCCAGACGCCGAAGAGCGTCGATACCTGCGTGCCGCCCCCTTCGGTCACGCCGAGGATCACGCTCGTGGGGAGCGACGCGCGAACGAGCACCGGTCCGAAGCCGGCGAAGGGGCGCAGGACGACCGGGCCGGCCGTGAGCTCGTACCCGCCTTCGACGCCCGGGTAGAAGAGGCTCGTGGAGACGGCGTCGCTCGACGTGCCCACGTGATAGACGAACGTTGCGCCGAGGTAGACGTGGTTCGGAAGCGTGTATCCACCGCGCAAACCGAAGCCGAGGTGCTCGGCGCCGTTGAAGCCGTAGCCGAGGAGGAGCGCGGCGCTCCAGGGCATGGCGGAGGCGTCCGGGGAGTCGTCGTCTTTGTCGTCTTTGTCGTCGTCGGCGTCGGCTGGGGTCGCGGCCGGGGTCGGGGGCGCGTTCGGGTCCGCGTTCGCGTTCGGGTCCGCGTTCGCGTTCGCACCCGCGTTCGCATTCGCATTCGCGTTCGCGTTCGCGTTCGCACCCGCGTTCGCGTTCGCGTTCGCGTCTGCGCCCGCGGCCGGCCCCGGCGTCGGCGGCCCTGCCGGCTTCTCGTCGAGCTCGATCGTCGTCGTCGCGGCGGGCTTCGGGTGCTTCTTCTTTTTCTTCTTCTTCGGCGCGGCGAACGCCGACGACGCCACCAGCGCCACTGCCGCGAGACACGCGATCGCCGTGAGCTTTCGACTCATCTCACGTCGAGACTACCGCGATCCGCGGCGAACCCGCGATTCGCGCGCGTCAGAAGTGCATCCCGCCGAGTCCGTACAGCGCGAACGTGCTGAAGCCGCTGAACACGTAGATGCGCGCGTCGCCGCCTACGAAGAAGCGATCGTTCTGCGGGAACGTGTAGGTCACGGTGCCGCCCGGCCAGAACGCGAAGTTCGTGGAGCTCACCGAGGGTGAGCCGACGGTGGTCGTGCCGGTCGGCGTCGCGATGGTCTCGGTCGTGCCACCGATCGAGGCGATCGCGAACCCGATGCCGGCGTACGCGCGGATCATCACCGGCCCGGCCACGAAGTCGTAGCCACCCTCGCCGCCGAGGAGCAGCAAGTTCAAGCCGCTGCCGAAGTGATCGAGCAGCGTGCCGCCGATGTACACGTGGTTGTCGAGCGTGTACCCGCCGCGCGCGCCGAGCCCGAAGCCCACGCCGTCGTTCACGCCGAGACCGAGGAGCGCCTGGATCGACCACCCCGGCGGATCGATCGGGTTGACCGGATCGTCGAAGCTCGGGTTGGCCGCCGCGCGAGTCGTCGCGGTGCCGGTCGTCTGCTGCGCGAGCGCGGGGAGCGAGACGAGCGATGAGGCCGCGGCCAGGGGGACGGCGACAAAGAGGAAGCGGTGCTTTCGGACCATGAGCGCTCAGGTAGCCCAACTTGGCGCGGGGGGCCGAACAAAAAGCGAAACGCCGCCGCCGCGCGCCTCCTCGACTACGTGAGGGAAGAAGCGTGCAGCGCGCGGCGTACGCCGTGGATCGCTCTCGACTCGTGACGAGCACGGGTCGTGAGGCGCGCGCCGATCAGAAGTGGTACTGGGCCGTGAGGTACGCGGCGAAAGCGTTCGCGTCGCTGATGATGATGAAGCGCGCATCGACACCGACGCTGAAGCTCCCCGTGACCGGGTAGAGCAACGTCGCGCCGGGGGCGATGAAGAAGTCCGAAGCCGATGCCGAGCCGCCGCCGACCGTGCCGAAGCCGGCGACGTTGACCGCCGGAACCGAGGATTTCACGATGCCGATGCCCAATCCGACGTTCGGACGGATCATGACGGGGCCCGCCGGGATCTCGTAGCCGACTTCGGCCCCGATCATCATGACGTTCGTGGTGATCGACTGGCCGTTGCCGATGTCCGTCGAAGTGCCGAGGTGATAGACGAACGTGCCGCCGAGATAGAGGTGCATCGGGAGCGTGTAACCAACGCGCGCGCCGAACCCGAGCTTGAAGGCATCGTTGAACCCGTAGCCGAGGAGCACGGCGGCGCTCACGCCACTTCCGTCGCTCGACGTGTCCGCGGACGTCTGCGCTGCGGCGCCAGCCGAGCCGGGCGTGCCGACCGGCTGCACGGGCGCGGGCGCGGGCGGATCTTGCGCGAGTGCGGACGTTGCGAAGAGCGCCGTGGCGGCGCTGATGGCCACTGCTGAAAGCGTACGGATCATCTGATTCTCCTCCTCATGTGTTCCATTCGAAACGCACGCAGGAGCCCCACGTCCCCCCGTGCATACCTCTGCTTTGTACAACCTTTCAATTTGGAAACGCCACATTTGCGACCACGAATGCCCCACTCATTGGCGCGCATTGCCGCGCAAATCCGTTCGCGGTTCTCCCTCGTTTGATGCGGCCGCTGGCCGCGTCGCGCTTCGTGAAGCGTTGGCTCGCTCCGTGAGCTTCGGACTTCGGACGAGACCAGCGCCCGCTTCATTCACACGTTCATGCGATGGCGATCGGCGGGGTGAGCGAGCGGTCGCGCGCGCGCGCGACGAACGTTGGCCGCGGGCACGTTGCCCCGTCTATGCTGACCGCTCGTCATGAAGGTCCGCTTCCACGGTGTCCGCGGTTCGACCCCCACGCCGGGGTTGGCGACCGTGCGGTACGGCGGCAACACCGTCTGCGTCGAAGTGCGCCTCGCCGACGGGCAGGTCCTGATCCTCGACGCCGGCACGGGGCTCCGCGAGCTGGGGAACGCGCTGAAGAGCGAAGCGCACAAGGGGCCGCTCCACATGCTCCTCACGCACCTGCACTGGGATCACGTGATGGGGCTCCCGTTCTTCAAGCCGATTTGGCAGAAGGACACGCATCTCATCATTCACCCGCTGGCCAACGAGACGCAGCAGGCCGCGGCGCGGAAGCGCGCGCTCTTCGACGGGATTCACTTCCCCGTGCGCGCGGCCGACGTGCCGGCGACGATCGATTTTCTCGAGACGCGCGGCGACCCGTGGCGCATCGGATCGGCGTCGATACGGCACATCCTTCTGAACCATCCGGGCGGCGCGCAAGGCTTCCGCATCGACGACGACGGAGGCGCGAGCCTCGCGTACATCACGGACAACGAGATCTCGCCGCCGGCGGGCTCGCACCAAGGGGCGACGATCGACGAGCTGGCGAAGTTCGTCGAAGGGGTGAGCCTCGTCATTCACGACACGCAGTACGTCGAGAGCGACATGCCCGCGAAGCACGGGTGGGGGCACTCCACGCTCGAAGACGTGCTGCTCCTGGCGAAGAAGGCGTCGACGCCGCACCTCGTCCTCTTCCATCACGACCCGGAGCGCGACGACGACGCCATCGACTCGATGGCCGCACGCGCGACGCAGTGGCTCCACGAGCACGCACCTCACACGCGATCGACCGCGGCGCGTGAGGGGACCGAGCTGGAGCTGACGAAGCCGTAGGTCGACCCTCGGCGCTGCGAGCTCGACTCTCGACGCTGCGAGATTGCGTGGCGGGGGGGGCGAAATTGCGTGGCCGGCACAGGTGTTTGTGTGGCCGAGGATCGAAATTGCGTGGCCGGCACAGGTGTTTGCGTGGCCGAGGATCGAAACTGCGTGGCCGGCACAGGTGTTTGCGTGGCCGAGGATCGAAACTGCGGCGCGAGAGGTCGCGCACGAGACTCGGGGGGGCGAATTCGATGTCCGCTGAGTCGAGCTCGAGGCGTCGAGCGCCGAGATCGATGGCCGGAGGGTCGCGCTAGTTGCGCCGCGGGAGGCGTTCGCTGTCCGACGACGCGAGGTCGGCGGCCGGGAACGCGGACGACGATCGCCCTCGCTCGATCTCCGCGAACAAGGTGGCGGCGTCCTCGGCCAGCGTCTCCAGGATCGCCGCGCGTTCGATCGTCTCGAGCGCGCGGTGGACTCCCCCGCGCATCGTGACCCGACGCCACCCCGACTCGCGCGGCGGCTTCGAGCGCGGCGCCCGATCGCGCTCGTCGGCGAGCGGCGCCATCCCCGGGAGCAAGGTCTGCGCGGCGTCGAGCAGCATGCCGACGCGGTGCGCCGCTTCGTCCGCCGTCTTCGGCGCATCGAGCGTCTCGAACGAAGCGCGCGCGATCGCTCTCGCTTCGGCGATCAATCGCCGCGCTTCGCTGGCCCGAGCGCGCAAGGCGTCGAGCGGCATCGTGTGCACCGTGTCGTTACCCATCCGTTTCCCCCCCGAACGCCAATCCCCCGGCGCGGGCCGGCGTGGACTCTGCTCAACGCCGGCCCGCTTGGCAAGCTCACTCGTGGCACATCCGCAATCCGACAGCGCATCGCGTCGAACGCGTAGCGCGCTCGACGAAACGGGCGTCGCGCGGGGGCGTCGCGCGTCGCGCCTGGGCTATGCTAGATCGCGCGCAACAGAACGAAGGTCGCCCGAGATGGACATCCAGGAAGCTTCGAGGACAGCCGAGGGATTTCTCACGAAATTCACCCTCGAGAAGCACCATTTCCGCCGAACCGAGGACGAGAAGGACTTCACGCTGAAGCTCCGCCTCGTCCAGCCGCGCCCCGACGGTGAGACCATCCGGGTCACGTTCCACCGGAACGGCGACCTCGGGCTGAAGGATGTCGAGTTCGATGCGCTCGCCGAGCAGTGCATCGACGCGCTCCTCGTCGCGCACCCGGAAGTCGGCGATTTCGAGTTCGAATATTACTATACGGGGTGAGTCAGGCAGCGCAGGCGATGCGCAGCTTCTCTTCCTGACCCACGCGGTAGAAGCGCCTCAGCTCGGCGCGCATCTCCGGCCAGCGGCGCGCTTCGAGGTACTCGCGCTCCAATTTCCGGACGAACGCATGCGCGCGATCGTTCGCGACGCGATAGCGGTGACCGCGCTCGCTCGACGGATCGTGCGCGAAGGCGACGTCTTCGTAGAGGCGGCGGCGGAGCGTCGTGCTGGCGCGGACGTCGGGCTCGCCGAGCCACGCCGCGAGCACGACGAACTTGTCGACCTCCGCCTGGAGCTCGAGCTCGAGCTGCGTGGCCTCGCGATCGACGCGCGCGCGATCGGCGAGGTAGACGAAGTGGCTGACCCCTTCGATGATCTGGCAGAGCGGATCGAGATCCGCGTCGTGCGCCACGTCGAACGCGCGCGCACCCAGCCGGGGAACGCGCAGCGCCATCTCGATCACGCCGTCGTCGGCTTCGCGTACCAGCAACGTCTCGCGCTCGCCGTTCGCGGCCTCTTCGAGGAACGCGTCGACGTCGGCGACGCGATCGAGCTGATACAGACGCTCCAGCGCGCGCTGCACGCGATCGGCCACGGCGCGTTCGCGTACGAGCCCCGCGCCGTTCCCTTCGAGGAACCGCGCGCTCGTCGTGTCTGGTGCAGACCACGTCGCGGCCAAGCCGCGAGCGTGCCGTCTCACTGAAGAACCCCTTTGCCTCGCGGGCTTCGGGACGGCACGAGGCCGTGCGCACCCAGCGCCTGCGCGAGCCGATCGCTCCCGGTCTTCAGCCAGCGCTCGTACAGCTTGAGCACCTGCTTCGGCGTCGCCGCGCCGTGCGCCACGGTCACGTCGGCCACGTCGGTGAGCACATCGACGAACGTCTCGAACTTCGCCGACAGCTCGCCGTAGATGTCGAACGACTTGCCCGCGTCCTCGCTCGGCAGTCGGAGCATCGAGCTCGCCGCGCCGTAGGCCGTCGTCCCGATCCCCATCACGTACGACGGGTCGACCCCGCGCGCTTCGAAGTGCTCCCCGAAGAAGCCGCACGCATAGAGGACGCCGTCTCCGAGCGCCCGCAGCTTGTCGAACCGGGTTCCGGCTTCGACCGTGTGGAGCGCCTCATCGAGCAGGAACGCGAGCGGTCTCTCGAGCGGCTCTTCCGCACGCTCATCGGGCTTCGCGTACTCGGCCAGGAGCGAGACGAGGTAGGTCTGGGCCCCGTCCGTCGTCTCCAGCTTCCGCGCCTTGATCGCGTCGCCGACTATTTCGAGGAAGAACTCGCTCACCGAACCCGCTGCGACAATGCTCATGGGCCTACATCAAGACGTAGCCAGCTTGGAGCCTTGCTGCAATTTCGCGTAGTTGTCCGGCCGTGGCGTTCGCTTCTCAGACCGGCACTCGGCAGAGCTGAGTGCCAACGCGCCGCACGGCGTCACGCTCCGTCATCGAAAAGCCACATCGCGGCCGGCATTTGGCCCTGCGCGGGATGGTCATGGCGAAAGGTGGGCGGCGCCTCTTGACGACCCCAAGGCCACGGTTATGTTCGCGCCAGACCGTTAGCACTCGGTCAGAGTGAGTGCTAACAATCGCCCGCAACACCAACCGTTCCCCGCGGCTAGAGGGGGTGGCGCCATGTGCGCCGTTCACCGCCGCGGTCGCAACCGTCACTCATTCACATCTCGGGAGGCCACCATGTCGAGCATCCGTCCGCTCCACGACCGCGTGATCGTCAAGCGCGTCAAAGAAGAAGAGAAGACCAAGGGGGGAATCATCATCCCCGACAGCGCCAAAGAGAAGCCGATCGAGGGCGAAGTGCTCGCCGTCGGCAACGGCAAGGTCAACGAGGACGGCTCGGTCCGCAAGCTCGACGTCAAGGTCGGCGACCGCGTTCTCTTCGGCAAGTACGGGGGCACTGAGGTCAAGGTCGACGGCGAAGACCGTCTGATCCTCCGCGAGGAAGACATCCTCGGCGTTCTCGAGAAGTGACGCGAGCGGGCCGATAGCTCGCGTCTTTGCCGCCGTCTCGGCGCCCTCGGTGCTCAGCGTACAGTCGTACGCTTCCGCGCCTCGGCCACCGATCCGACGACAAATCCGCTTCGCTCTCGACCCACTCGCCAGCGACACCATCGCCAACAAGAGTTCCTGAAAGAGGTCTACGAACATGGCTGCCAAAGAAATCGTCTACACCGAGAACGCTCGGAACCTGATTCTCGCGGGCGTCAACGCGCTCGCTGACGCGGTGAAGGTCACGCTCGGCCCCAAGGGTCGCAACGTGGTCATCGAGAAGAGCTTCGGCTCGCCGACGGTCACCAAGGACGGCGTTACCGTCG
>PLXW01000094.1 GCA_003151595.1 Myxococcales bacterium | reverse complement strand
GCCGTGGCGCCCGATGCCGCCAGTTCTCCCGAACCCGCCGCCGCGGAAGCCCCCGTGAGCACGCGCTGCGCCTCCGAAGCCGCCGCCGTGGTAGCCGCCCCCTCCACCTCCGCCTCCGCCGCCACGGAAGCCGCCGCCACCGCCACCTCCGCCGTGGAAGCCGCCCCCTCCGCCTCCGCGGCCGCCACCGCCGCCGCCGTGACCGCCACCGCCGCCGCGCGCGAACGCGCTCGCGGGAACGAGGGCCATCGCCGAAGCGAGCGCGAACGGGAGAAGCTTTGAAGCGCGAATACTCATGGCCCGTTTAAGGTAACCCTTCCCCCGCAGACTTCCAGTGGCGAGAACGCGCGCAAGGGGCGAGGAACAGGGCGAATCGCCGGTCGCGTTCGGTCTGCGGCCACGTCCGGCACGTGATCGGGATCGAGCGCCTCGCGGCAGCAGGGAACTTTGGACCGCGCGTCGATGTCTCTCTCCACGGAGGTCCCATGTCGCTCGCCCTTGCGGATTCGCGGTCGCGTCGCCGGCCGGTCGATTCGGATCTCAACCTCGTTCCGATGATCGATCTCCTGCTCGTGACGATCTCGTTCCTTCTGATCACGGCCGCCTGGGTGCACGCGGCGCGGATCTCGGCCGACGCCCTCGCACCGGCGCTCCCCGGCCCGACGGCGCCGACCGAAGAGACGCGCCTTCACGTCGAGATGAACGATCCGACGCGCTTCGTCTTGCGATGGACCGAAGGCGCGAGCGTCGTGCGTTCGCGCGAGGTCGCGCGGCATGAAGTCGTGGTGATCGATCACGGAGCACCGCGCACCGTGCGCTTCCCGGAGCTCGCGCGTGCGCTCGACGAGGAGTGGCGAGCATCGGGTTTGCGCCGCGCTCCTGACGATCGCGCGATCGACGAGCTCGTGCTCCACACGGCGGACGACGTTCCGTACGCTTCGCTCGTGGGCGCGATGGACGCGGCGTATGGAGTGAAGCGCGCGTGCGGTGCTGCGACGTGCGGCGCATTCCACGTGGTGCTCGCGACGCGCTAGACGAGACGCGCGACTACCTTCGCGGATCGTGCCGCTTCGCGCCGGCGGGGATCCCGGCGGTCACGCCTTCCGCCTCCCCTACCCCGCGCGCCCACAGCGTTCGCTCCACCATCGCGCGGAAGACCCACTCGAGCGCGTCGTGCACGGCGTCTCCGCGTTCGCCTTCGAGGATCCGAAATGCGCGGGCGATGGCCTCGATCGTCGCCAACCCTTCTTCATGCGCATCGACGCGGAGTCGATAGGTCGACGGCGCGCCGCGCGGCAACGTCACGCACGGGACGTCGCGCATGCCGGGGACGCGCTTGCTGACCTTCGACGCTTGCCTCCAGCTCCCGTCGGGCACGATGAGCGTCACGGGTCGCGCGGAGTCGGCGAAGCGCTCGATCGGGATCGCCCCTTCGTGAGGGAACAGAAAGACCGGTTGGACGTCGGGCGTGAACGTCAGCGGCGCGCTGGGCGCTCCTTCGTGACCCCGCACGACGACCTCGCTGTTCACCAGGCACTCGGTGGCCAGGCGCCCCGTGTTCGTCGGCTTTCGATCTTCGTAGCGATGGATGACGAGGACGAGGCGCGTCTTCGTTTCGATTCGCGGGATGAGCGCGCAGATACACAGGCTCCCGTGCATTCGGCAACGCGCGCAACGATGCTCGGCGTTGTCGCGCCGGCTCACGAACGCGGCTCCGCGCGGACGTCCCCCTCGGACCACGAGAGGCCGAGCGCGAGGAGCGCCGCCGCGAAGTCTGCGGACAGCGGCGCGATCACGTCGACGCGCGCTCCGCCTGCGGGGTGATCGAAGGCGATGGATACGGCATGCAGCGCGAGCCGATGGAGCGCGTAGGTCGCGCGGTAGTGACGGTTGATCTCACCCGACCCATGCTTCACGTCGCCCACGATGGGGTGGCGAATATGGCATAGGTGTCTCCTCACTTGATGGAGCCGCCCCGTCTCGGGCGTGGCCAGGACGAGCGAGCAGCGATCGACGGGCGAGCGCCCCAGCACGCGGAAGTGCGTCACCGCCGGGACGCGCGGGCCGTCTTCGCTCTTCGGAATGGCGTAGTCGACGACGGTGCGCTCGGGCGGCGACCCGCGCACGAGCGCGAGGTAGGTCTTGTGAACCGCGCCCGACTCGAACGCCCGCCCCAACGCCGCCGCCGCCTCGCGTGTTCGCGCGAAGACGAGCGCGCCGCTCGTGCCGCGATCGAGTCGATGCACCGGGTAGACGTGGTCTCCACCGAGCGCATCGCGCACGCGAAACATGGCGACGTCGTCGTCGTTGTCCCAACCCCGATGAACGAGGAGGCCCGAAGGCTTGTTGACGACGACGACGTGCGGATCGACGTGGAGAAACTCGATCGCCGCTTCTAGAGGCAGGTCAGCTTGCCGATGACCGCGTCGAGGGGCGGGACGCAGACATGGTAGTTGTAGACGGTACAGCACTTCGTCGCGGTCTGTTCGCCCGCGCAGTCGGCCACTGACCCGCACACGTGGAGATCGTCCGTCGCCGTGCACGACGCCACGTTGATGTTCGTGGTGCATTGCCCGCAGAAGGACGTGAGCGATGCGATCCCGCAATTGGGGGCCGCGGCGCCGTCGGGGTTGTCTTTGAGGACCGCGGTCGCGCAGCACTGCGTTCCGCCGTCGGTCGACCCCGCGCAATCGGCGGTGACGGTGCAGGCGATCGTGTCGCTGGCTGCGCAGGTGCCGCACAACGGCGAGGCGGTGGCGGTGTCGGCGCAGCACGACTGGCCGGGCGTGGTGCACGGGCTGCTGGGACAGGTGCCGGTGCCACCCGAGCTGCTACCGCTGCTGCTCCCACTGCTACTGCCACTGGAGCTGCCGCTGCTCGAGCCGCTGCTGCTGCCGCTGCTCGAACCGCTGCTGCTACCGCTGCTGCTACCGCTGCTGGAGCTTCCGCTGCTGGAGCTCCCGCTGCTGCTGCTCCCAGAAGAGGAACCACCACTGCCGCTCCCGCCGCCATCGCTGGTGGTGGTCGAGGAGGTGCCGCTACACGCGACCCAAACGAGGGTGCACGCCGCGAGGGTCGCAGCGCCGAAGACGAACGAGACGGATGCGCGAGTCACCATGGGAACCTCCGGGAAGAGGTGGAAGCTAGCACGCGGCGCACGGAACTTTTCACGTTGTGCTGAGAGCGAAAAAAGGCGGCGAGCGTGGAGCCTCTCTCCGGGTCGCCGATCAGTCCACGGCGGCGTCGCGACCGACTTCGCGCGACGAATCCGAAGACCGCTACGCCCACCATCCAACTCACGTCCGCGCCTTTGGTGGACGCGCGCGCGATCGTGCAGCTGGCTGCCGTGCTCCCGGATCCGTCGGCCGCTGCGCCGTTGTCCGCGGCGCCGCCGTCGTCGGAGGGCGCGGGGGTCGCAGCTCCCGCCGATCCCGCCGAGGCGCCGCCACCGCTTCCATTGGCCGAAGGGTCCGTGCCTCCGTCCGTGCCTTCACCCGCACCCGAGCCCGCGCCTCCATCCGCCTGGGCGTCCACAGCGGCGACGTCGATCACATAGACCGCCGCATCCCCAGCTCCCTGGAACACGAACGGGCTGGCCGGCCAATCGGGCCCCTGCTCATAGGCGTCCACTTGCGCAGACGTCCACGTCGCGGCGGTGAACTGCCAGGCTGTCATCGACGCCGGGCTGATTACGTGGCGGCGCTCGGATCCATCGATGACCCAAACGTCCGGCGCGCCACTGGCAAGGACGACCTTGGGCGCAGCCGGCATCGAAGGACCTGTCGGGTAAGAGTCCACGAGCGACGCGGTCTCGGTGACGACGTCAGAGACCCCGAGCTTCCAGGCCTTGAACGACGCCGGGTCGGTCACCCAACGTTTGATCCCCGCCGCGGCCGAGAGCGGCGGCGCCGGTGCTGAGACGACGACGATTTGCACCTCGAGGTCGTCGTCGGTCGGACCGCCCTGGCCCGGATCGCTGAACCAGGCGACGCCCTCTTGCACCACGTTGAAGTATTCGAAATAGGTCCCTGTCTTCGCGGGCGCGTGCAGATCGAAGGTGAACTTGAACGAGGCACCCGGCGCCACGCTCCCACTGACACCCGCGAGACGGCTGGTGCTGATCCACGTGCCGTCGGCGAACGGGCTCACGCGGTCGCGCGGGTTGCTCGTACCGAGGTGAGTGCTCGAGTTCCACGTCTTGGTGCCGGTGTTCTTGAGCTCGATGTACGAAGGGACGGTCTGGCCCGCGAACATGGTGAGCGCGCTCGACGCCAGCGGGAACGACTGACTCACGTACGCCGCGGCGTAGGCTACGTCGCCGTAAGCCTTGAGGGCGGCTTCGGCATCGGCGATGCGATTGGCCTGGTCGCACTGGCCGCATCCTTCGTAATAAGTCTCGAAGGCGACGGTGGCGTCGGTCACGTTCGTGCTCGCGCGCAGCTCCGACAATCCATATCCGGAGAACGTCGTCAGCTCGTACCAGATGAACTCGAGCTGCAAGGTCAACGACCCGCTCGAAGCGCCCTGGGTGCCCGCGTACCAGATCACGTTGTCTTTCGAATCCGTGTCCCATCGACCGCCGACCGACCACTGCGCGATACCGCGACCCGGCCCTCCGGCCTGCACGGCTCCCGGATCGACTTGCGATTCTTGATCGAGATTCCCCACGATGCCCGCGGCCTGAAAGTTCGTGAGCCCCTTGCCGACGAAGTAGTCGTAGGCGGCTTGATCGTTCGGCGAAGGGGAGAGGGCCGCGCTGCTTTCCGCGACGTCGTCCGTCGGCGGCGCGCTGCAGGCGACGACCGCGAGCATCGCGATGAAGAAGAGGACGAGACGACGTTGGAGTCCCATGCCCGACGCACTTTGCGCGGCGCGTGCCAGGCTCGGCGTGCGCTGGAAGAGGCGCGTTTCGTCGGAGTCTCGGCGGGACCCGCCCGGCGAGTGTCTCTCGAGGACACCGCGGTGTCGGACCATGACGCCCGGCGGACGTGGGCGAAGGTGGGCTCGACCGGACGAGTCATCCCTCGCGGTGATTCGCGGGATCGATCCCCGCGCGTTCGAGCCACCGATAGACCTGCTTCCGATCTTTGCCGAAGTAGTCGGCGACCCGGGCGATGCTGCCGTCGCATCGCGCGAGCACGATCCGTAGATCCGCGAGGGAAGGCGCTCGATCGCGGGGCACGACGAGGTCGAGCGGCGGTTCGGTGCGGCGAGTGGGAGTACGCGCCACCATCGGGGCCCCTATCGCTTCGGGGAAATGCGCGCACTGAAGGACGCGTCTCTCGCCGGCGCGGACGGATGCAGAGACGATCGACATCTCCAGCTCACGCACGTTCCGCGGCCAGTCGTGGAGCAACAGCGCTTCCGCCGCGTTCGTCGAGATCGACGCGGGGGGCGACTCACGCTCGGCGAATCCGCGCGCCAACCACAAGATGTCTTCGCGACGATCGCGCAGCGGCGGCAGTCGAAGCGTCCACCCTGCGAGCCGCGCGAGGAGATCCGCGCGGAATCCCCCCGCCGTCGATACGTCACGATGGGTCGCGGCGACGACGCGCACGTCGACGTTGCGCGCGTCGCTTCGACCGAGCGGGCGCACCTCGCCTGCGCCGAGCGCGCGGAGGAGCTTCGACTGAACGCTCGCCGGGAGCTCGGCGACCTCGTCGAGAAAGAGCGTGCCGCCGTCCGCGCTGGCGAAGAATCCGTCGGTGCGCTGCGTGGCACCGGTGAAGGCGCCGGCCGTATGACCGAACAGCTCACTCTCGGCGAGCGCTTCGGGGATCGCCGCGCAGTTCACGGCGACGAAGGGGCCGCTGCGCCCGCTCCGTCGATGGAGCTCACGCGCGACGAGCTCCTTGCCCGTGCCGGTCTCGCCGAGAACGAGGACGGGAATGGAGTGCGGCGCGACCCTCTCGACGTCGCCGCGAATGCGCTGCATGGCGAGGCTCATTCCTCGCAGCGTCGGCCACTCGGGGGCGAGCGGCTCGTCGGTGTGCAGCAGTCGGTCGGAGCAGACGAGGAGCGTGCGGCCGACGCGGAAGATCGTGCCGTGCCGGAGCGGCGCACGATCGACCGCGTGACCATCGACGAACAGACCGTTGTGACTCTCGAGATCGCGGATCACGTAGCCGTCCTCGGCGGCGTCGTAGACCACCTCGGCGTGACGCCCCGACACCTGATCGTCCACGAGCGCGAGGCGACGCGACGACTGCGGCGGATTGCGCCCCAACGTCAGCGCGCGCTCGTCGAGCGTGACGACCGAAGCTTCGACGAGCGTGGGGCTCGCGGCGACGGTGATTTGGAAGACACGGGCGGCGCCGGGAGACGCTTGCCCTCCTGTACCGCTCGACGTTCGACTTGGATCGCGCACGACGACCATTGAATGCCACGCGCGCCGTGTCGCCGCATTCACCCAGACGGGTGACGTGCACGGGGAGCGGCGAGTGACGATCCTCTCCGCATGAGAACCGCAGCTTCGACGAAGAGCGCCACGCATGCGTCGTCGTTTCTGTCGCTCGGCGCCGCGACGATCGGAGCCGCTCCCTCCGTGATCGCGCGAGACGACGCTACCCGCGTCGCGGGCGACGGCGCGACGCGCTTCGAGCTCGGAGAAGAAATCGCGCGCGGAGGAATGGGGCGGATCGTCGAAGGGTGGGATCCGCGTCACGAGCGCAAGGTCGCAATCAAATTACTCCTCCATCGGACCGCGCCGATGGCGCGTCGCTTCGCCGGCGAAGCGAGAATCACCGCGCGACTCCAGCACCCGGCCATCGTGCCGATCTACGACTCGGGATACGGAGAGTCCGGCGAGCCCTTCTATGCGATGAAGCTCGTCGACGGGCGATCGCTCGGGGACGCCGTCCGTGCGTGCGGCTCGATCGAAGAGCGACTGGCGCTCCTCCCTCACATCATCGCGATCACCGACGCGCTCGGGTACGCGCACGCGCGGCGGGTGATTCACCGAGACCTCAAGCCCTCGAACGTGTTGCTCGGCGCGTTCGGCGAGACGGTGGTCATCGATTGGGGGCTCGCAAAGGAGCTCGACTCCGCATCACTCGACGACCCCGAGGAGGAGCCCCCGACCGGGCCCGCTTCGGCGCTCACGATCGCCGGACGCGCGATCGGAACGCCGCGCTACATGCCGCCCGAGCAGGCGCGCGGCGATGCGGCCGACGAGCGCTCCGACGTCTATGCGCTGGGCGCGCTCCTCTATCACGTGCTCGCCGGGGTCTCGCCGTACGACGGCGCGTCGGGTGAAGACGCTTTGGCGCGAGTGATCGCGGGGCCTCCAAGTGCCGTGAGCGCGATCGAGCCGCGCGTTCCTGCGGAGCTGGCGACGATCGTCGCGAAGGCGATGGCGCGCACGCCGAGCGAAAGGTACGCGAGCGCCGCCGAGATGGCCGCCGATCTGAAGCGCTTCGCGGCCGGACAGCTCGTGTCGGTTCACAGCTACACGCTCGGCGCGCTCGCGCGACGATGGGCGGCGCGACACACGGCGCCGCTCGTGGTGGCCGCCGTGCTGCTGCTCGCGCTCGCGGCCGTGGCGGCACTGAGCGTGCGGCGGATCGTTCGCGAGCGCGATCGCGCAGACGCGGCCAACCTCGTCGAAGGGCGCGAACGAGAGGCGATGGCCACGCAGCGTGACGCCGCGGAGAAGCTGGTCGGCTTCGCCATCACCTCGCTGCGCGATCAGCTGGAGCAGGTCGGTCGCCTGGATGTGCTCGCGGGCGTCGGCAAGGAGGTCAACGGGTACTACGAGAGCGTCGCTCCGATCGCGAAGGGGGTGGACCTGGGCGTGCTCGAACGACGCGCGTCTGCCGCGGAGACGCTGGCCGGAGTGGAGGACGCGCGTCATGAGCCGGCCGAAGCCCGCGCGCTGTACGACTCCGCCGAAGCGCTGCGCGAGGAGCTCGTCGCGCGGCGTGCGGGGCGAGAGCAGATCGCGGCACGCGTGTCCGAGGGGGCAATGCTCGTAGGTCGGGCGCGGTTCGAGCTGAGCGAGCGGTCCGTCGCGACGGCGCGCGTGTTCGCGAAGCGCGCAGTGGCGATCGGCGACGCCGTCCTGGCCGCGGCGAATCCGAACGACTCTCTCGCGCTGCCGCTCGTCGCTCGGGCACACGCCGCGCTCGCGGTCGTCGAGAAGAGAGAAGGAAAGCTCGACGCGGCGACCGCCGAAGCAGAACGCGCGCTCGACGCGGCGCGACGCCTTGTAGCGACTGGTCAACACGCGACCGAGGCGCTGCGCGTGATGGGCATCGCGCTCGACGAGGCGGCGGGCGTCGATCAGGTCGCCGGGCGCTTCGACTCGAAGCACCTCGACGAAGGGGTCGAGGTCAGAGAGCGGCTCGTCGCGGCGGCACCGAACGACGCGCGCGATCAGCTCGCGCTGAGCAAGGCCTACGAGCTGCGTGCGTTCTGTCGTCGCGACGAGAATCGCCTCGACCTCGCGCTGGCCGACGCGCGGCGCGCCGAAGCGCTCCGCGCGAAGCTCGCCGCGCGCGACCCGGACAACAGCGAATGGCAACGTCTCCTCGGCCAGTCGTACGACACGCTGTGCTCGACGCAGCAGCTCGCGGGGCGTTCGGAGGAGGCGATCGCGAGTTGCCGCGAGAGCATCGCCATCCTGGAGCGCGTCGCGGCGAAGACCCCGGACGCGCCGACGGTGAACGACAACCTCTTGCTCGCCTATCAGCGGCTGGGTTGGGTCTTCGAACGCAATCGCAGATTCGCCGAAGCGGCCGTCGCGTTCCAATCGTCGGTGCCGATCGCCGAGCGCTTCGCGGCGCGCGACGACCTCTTCAAGTCACGTCTGGCCGACGCCCGCGCGCTTCTCGCCGACCTCGCGACCGAACAGGGAGATCGGCGCACCGCGCGAGAGCAGATGGCGAAGGTGGTCGTCGTGCTGGAGGCGCTCGTGAAGCCGGGAGGCGCTTTCGAGAAGAACCGCACGTTGATCTTCGCGGAGCTCGAGCTCGCGGAGCTCGACGACGCCGCGGGTGAGCACGCGGAAGCGACGCGACGGATGCAATCCGCGCTCGAGCGCTTCGTGAGCGGGCCGCTCGATCTCAACGAAGAGCGCGAGATCCTGCTTCTGGCGAAGGCGTGCGCGCACGTGGCGACGAGCGGCGACAAGGCCTCGGAGGACGCTGTGAACAGGGCGATCGCAATCCTCGAACCGCTCCGCGTCTCCGGCGCATCGCCCGCGCCACGACTCGCGCTGCTGGCCCGCGCCAGGCGGAGCATGGGGCTGTGACAGTCGCCGTGGATGCGCGCGACATCGCGTGGCGAGAGCGCCGGCGGCGCGAGACACACCGCGGAAAAGCGCGAGAGAAACCCGAGAAAGCGCGTTGGTGCGCGGCTTGCTGAATGGTCGTCGAACCGCGGGTCCGAACCGGGCTCGCCACTTCAAGGAGTCACTATCATGATTAAGAACAAGTCCTGGTCTTTGGCGCGCCTCGCGTCGCTCGTCACCATGGGAGCTGCGTTCGCGGGCGTCGTTGCTTGCGGCGCGCCGGCTTCGCAAGACGAAACATCGGCGGCGGGCTCGGAAGCGCTGTCCCCGTTGACGTGCGAGGACCCGCCCTACGCTTGCAGCGCGCAGGTGCTCAGCTCCAGCTTCTCCGAGGCTGGCTATCTGTTCGTCACATGCGGCGGACAGGGAAATGGCACGTACACACTCGGCCTCGGCACCTCGTCGCAGGGACCGTGGACGCTCGCGACCGATCCGAGCAATCCGTCGGGCGCGATCCCGTACGTGAATGGCAGCACTCAGGTTCAATTCAACGACGTCGATGAGGACAACGGCCGATTCCCCGGTGGCCAGGTCCTCGCCACGTGGGTGCAGATCTGCGCGACGAGCTCGAACACGTGCCCCGTCGGAACGACCGGCGAGAACACGAGCGGGCAATGCACGTTGGTTCCGGTCACGCTCCTCCCGCCGATCAAGGGTGGAAGCTCCAGTGGGAGCAGCAGCGGTAGCTCCAGCGGGAGCAGCAGCGGTAGCTCGAGTGGAAGCAGCAGCGGCAGCTCCAGTGGGAGCAGCAGCGGTGGACGCAGGCCGCCCCCGCCGCCGCCGCCCCCTCACTGCGGGAAGCTCGCGTGCTAGGTCGAGCCCCCGCTCGAAAACGGTGAGAGTCGAGAGCCGCGGAGTCGCGGCTCTTGGCTTTTGTGAGGCTACTTCGCGCGCTCGAACACGTACTCGATCTGATCGTCCAGGAGCTTGAGCGTCGGGTGCTCGGCGTCGCCGCTTGGAATGAGCTCGAACCCGGCGAACGGCGGATCGACGAGGATGATCTTCAATGTCCCGTCGCTCTCCTTCTTCTGCGCGAAGACGCTCTTCCACTCGCCGGCGTCGAACGTCCCTGCCCCCCCTTTGGACGTCGCGGCGGCGAGGGTCACCTTTCCGAGGTCCGCGTTCGTGTACGTCCCCACGAGCCCCTTCACCCAGCTCGGGTCCGGCTCGCGATTCACCTTCTCCAGTGTCTTTGCGATGTCGGAGTGCTTCGTCTTGGCGAAGAACTCCACACGCGGCGCGGCGAGCGGTTTGGCTCCTTCGAAGATCTCTTCGACGATCTTGCGCTGCACGACCTCGTTGAAGGCGCCGCCGCTGGCCGTGTTGGTGAGCGAGAGGATGGCGACGTTCTGCTCGGGGAACATGAACATCTCGGTCCCGAACCCGAACGTCCCGCCGTTGTGCTCGAGCACAGGTAGATCGCGGAACGTACCGACGCCCAGCCCCAGCCCGTACCCACTGACCTCGCCCGAGCGCACGCGCTGCTTTCGCCTCTCGTGCAGGTTGGCCACGGAGACGACGCGCTTGCCGTCGGGCGACGCTCCGTCCGCCAGCTCCGTCATCACGTATCGCTCCATGTCGTGAACGCTCGACCAGACGCCGCCGGCCGGGCGGAGCGCGGTGACGAAATGCTCTTCCGAGATCGGGATCGGGTGCGGAGCCCCATCGATCGACTCGGCGTGAGGCATCGCGTGATCGGCGCGTAACGCGGCGCCGAAGTCGAGCGTGGTCTCCTTCATCCCGATCGGCTCGAAGACGTTCTTCTTCATCACAACGTCGTAGGCGTCGCCGATCGATCGCTTGGGATCGTAGGCGTGCGCCGCGGCGTAGCCCCCTGCGGCCACCATCAGGTTCGAGTACTGGAACGTCTCACCGAAGCCCGTCGTCGGCTTCATGGTCTTCATCGCATCGATGCGCTGCTCGGGCGTGACGTTCGCGAACTCGAAGATGAACTCCAGATCGCGCCGCGGCATCCCGGTGCACGCGCAGGCCGTGTGCCACATCGCGACCTTGCTCGTGAGATCGGCGTCGCCGAGGGCGAAGCTGGGGAGCACCTTCGTGACGGGGGTGTCCCAGGCGAGCTTGCCAGCGTCGACGAGCGTGGCCTCCATCATGGTGGTCATCGATTTGGTGATCGATCCGATCATGAAGAGCGTGTCGGGCGTGACGGGCTCCTTCTTCCCGAGGAGGCGCGAGCCGAAGCCCTTCTCGTAGACGACCTTGCCCCCTTCCACGATCGCGACCGCGGCGCCGGGCACGTCTAGCCGCGCTCTCGCTTGCTCGATGAAGGCGTCGAGCTCCTTGGCGCGGGCGGCGTCGATCGCGCGCGGCGTCTTCCCCTTGAACGACTCCTCGTGCATCCCCGCCGGCTTGAAGGTCCACACGGCCTCGTCGAGCTGCGCGCCGCGGCGCGCCATCGCAGCGCGGCCGCTATCGAACAGCGTGACGTAGCTGGTGCCGTTGTAGCGACGCGCGAGCGCGAGGACGATGCGCTGGTCGGCGACCTTGGTGTCGTAGTCGATCTGGGTGATCGAGTCCCAGCCGCGAATCGGCGGCGGGCTCACCGGTTCGTTCTGGGGCTTGAGCGCAAAGCCGGGGGCGACGCGCTGCCACGACGCATCGATCGCCTTCAGGGGATCGGTCTCCGTCGTTTCCAGGAGCGTGACCTTCATTCCACGCTCGGGATCCTCGAGAACGATGGAGTCGCTCGTCTGGGTGACCCACCACCCTTTGGGCGCCGTGAAGGTGGCGCCGGAGGTGACGGTGATCGGCGAATCGTCGGCGAGCTGGCGCGCGACGGGAGCGGCCGAAACGGCGGGCGTGGGCGTCGCGGGGGTGGCGGCAGGCGCGGGCGCGGCCGGGGGAGCGACCGGCGGCGGCGGCGCGTCGGCGGCGCAGGCGAAGAGCAGGGCAAGCAGCGGAGAAGCGTGGAGCGTTCGCATGCGCGGGAGCATC
>PLXW01000043.1 GCA_003151595.1 Myxococcales bacterium | reverse complement strand
CGCCGCCGCCCGGGGGAGGTCCGTAGCCGCCGCCACCCGGAGGTGCGCCGCCGCCGCCCGGAGGTCCGTATCCGCCCGCGACGTCGTGCTGTTCGAGAGGTCCTGTCATGGGTGATCGGAGCATCGCACGACTGAGAAGCGCGCGTCTCGCGTGGCGCGCGCGTTTGCCTTACGCTCGCCCCTCGCTCCCGTGAAGATCTGCCCGCGCTGCTCAGAGCTTCAACCCGACGAGTCGTCGTTCTGTCCGACCGACGGCGCCGTCCTCGAGAAGAGCACCGACCCGCTCATCGGTCGCACGATCGCGGCGCGCTACAAGATCATCCGCCGCCTCGGCTCGGGCGGGATGGCGAACGTGTACCTCGCGCATCACATGATCATCGAGCGCAAGAGCGCGATCAAAGTGATGCGCGCCGACCTCGCGCTCAACCCCGCGAACCGCGAACGCTTCCTTCGCGAGGCGCGCGCGGTCAACCGGATCAACCACCCGAACATCGTCGAGATCACCGACTACGGCGAGATGGAGACGCTGGCGTACCTCGTCATGGAGTACGTCGAGGGCGAGTCGCTCCTCGCGCACCTGCGTCACGGCGCGCTCGCCTGGGCACGCGCGGCGCATCTGGCATCGCAGGTCGCGAGCGCGCTCGGACGCGCGCACCAGATGGGGGTCATCCATCGCGACCTGAAGCCGGAGAACGTCATCCTGGTGGGGCCGCCCGGCACGCGCGAAGAAGCAGTGAAGCTGACCGACTTCGGCATCGCGCGGATCGTCGACGCGCCGCGCCTCACGTTCTCCGAGCAGCTGTTCGGGACGCCGGGGTACATCGCGCCGGAGACGATCGAGGGGATCGCGGCCGACGGGCGCTCGGATCTCTACGCGCTCGGCGTCGTGCTCTACGAGATGGTGACGGGCGGTCTGCCGTGGGAAGCGCGCACGCAGGCCGACAAGCTCTTGAAGCCGATGACCACGCCGCCGATCCCGCCGCGCGAACGCGTCGCGGGGCTTCCGCCGGAGCTCGAGTCGCTGATCTTGAAGCTGCTCGCGCGTCGTCCGGAAGATCGCCCGCAAGATGCGTACGTCGTGGTCGATGCGCTGAGCGACGTGCTCCGTCGCTTCGCCGATCCGTCGGTGAGGCCGCCGCCGATTCAGGAGACGTCGACGCCGTTCCGGGTGCCCGAGGCGCAGAAGTCGAACCCCACGCTCGTCGAGCATCCGATCCCGGTGGTGCCGGGCCTACCGACGCGCGACGTGCGGCTCGCGGGCGAATCGCAGACGGCGAACGTCGGGCGCATGGTCACAGGTCAGTTCGCGCTGGGGTGGTCGAACGCGCTGGCCGATCTGGAAGGGGCGATTCGCGCGCGCGGTCAGGAGAAAGGCGGGACGTTCGCCGCCGATCGCGCGTCGGAGCTGGCGGGCGTGGCGCGCGAGATGATCCGCCGCGTGGAGCGCGCGCAGCGCGTGGTGGCCGACGCGCAGTCGAAGGTCGACAGGTTCGAGGTCGAAGGGCGCGAGTTCCGCGCGAACCTCGGGCACGCGGTCGACGTGCTGGTGCACGATCGATCGCGCGAGCGCGCGCACCTGGAAGCCGTGCTGGCGCGCAAGGCGGGGATGCTCGAAGACATGGCGCCGAGCGGCGGCCCCGAGTCGATCGAGACGCGCGCGTGGGAGCGCGCGGCGCTCGACGCGGAGCTCGATCGATCGCAAGGGGTCGATCAGGATCTGTCGTTCCAGATCAACGCGCTGAAGAAGCAGCTCGAGGCGCGCCACGAGTCGTTCGATCGCCAGATGCTCGAGGCCTCCGGCGCGCTCGAAGGATCGCTGAGCGCGCTGCGTCGCTTGACCAACGAGCTGGTGCGAACGCTCGACGAGGCCGCCGCCATCTTGAACGCGGAGCGAATCTCGCGAACGAGCCTCGCCCCCTGATCGATCGCGCTCTCACAGACAGAACGCCGACGCGACCGTGATGAACCACGTCTCCTCGTCGGACGACCGGAAGCACGCCGACGGAAAGTCGCACTGCTCGCTCGCCGTCTGCACATAGGAGAGGCACGCGCCCGCCTCCGCGTTCGCGAGGCACGCCTCCTCGTCCGACGGCGACGCGCACACGCCATCGCACGCCGCGTGCTCGCACTCTTGCGCTTCTTGCGCCGCCTGAGCGCAGATGACGTCCGTGCGGAACTCCGTGGCGATGCATCCACCTTGATTGATCTCGGTCCTCGTCGCGTACGCGACCAACGGCCCCCACGCGGCGCCCGTCGGTGAGCTCGCGCCGAGGAGACAGTTGTTGCACTCGGCCGCGGCGGCTTGCCAGTCGGCGCACTCCGCGAGGTTCAAGTTCGTGCCGAAGCACTGCTCGTAATACGCACGAATCTGAGGCCCGCTGCAGCTCGGGTGAAGGCCGACCGGCGGGTGATACGCGGGGACGAAGTCCGCGAGCTGCGGCACGCACGCTGCGCCTCCGTCGTCGTTCGCGTCGCGGTTCCCCTCATGCTCCGCCGCGGACGGGACTCCGGTCCCCGTCGACTCGATCGGCGGGCCCTTCGTCATCGGTTGGCAGGCGCCGAGTGAAGTGAGGAGCAAGAAGGCAACGAGGCATCGCGTCATGGCTCTCCGAGGGAAGAGCACGGTGCGTGCCGCGAGCAACGACAGGCACGCGACCGGCGTCCGGCCTCGATCCGTTCGTGACGAACGATGCGCGGGGCAGGATGGCGCGAAGCGCGCGGACGTGGCGGGCTACTTGGGTCGCGTCGCCTGGTAGATGCGCGCGTGCGTCGACGCGCCGCCATCGACGTCCGGTTGCCCCTGCGACATGAACCACAGCGTGCACGTGTCGGGCGAGAGCCACGACGGCTCGTCGTTCTGCGCGGTCGCCAGCTCCGCGACGAGCGCCGGCGCACCGAACGGATCGGTCGTGTGTGCGCGGCGCGCGACGTAGATGTCGTTGCTCGCCGGCGCGGCGTCGCCGACGCCTCGGTTGGAGAAGAAGTAGATCGTGAGCCCGTCGGCGCTCGGCAAGAGATTGCCTGTGATCGTCCCGGCGACGTCGAGCTCCGTCAGCTCCTTCGGCGTGTCGAACCCGCCGTCCGCCAGCACGGCGGCGGTGAACCCGCCGAGGCTCGAGTCCGCAGTGCGCGTCGAGGAGAAGTAGAGCGTCGCGCCGTCGGCGGTGATGAACGGCGAGACGTCCCAGGTGTCGACCGACGGCGCGTGCAGATCGACCTGCACGCCTGCGCCGAACGTCCCCGGCGCGGTCGGGCGGGTGAACTTGAAGATGTACGGGTTGTTCCCCCCCTCATCGAGGTAGCTCGAGTCGGTGAAGAGCGTGAGACCGTCGGTGCTGATCGACGGCTTCTCGTTCGCCGATCCGGCGAAGTTGGCGACCGCGAGCGGCGTCGCGCCGGCGAACGTGCCGCTCTTGGTCGCGCGCGTGAGCACGTCGATCGTCCCGAAGAAGCTGACGCCGTCGCGGTTGCTCTGGATGTACATCGTGAGCTGGTCGGCCGAGAGGCGCGCCGCGAAGTCGTCGAAATCGCCAGACGTGTATGGCGCGAGCGCGGGCGTGCCGAACGGCTTGGTCTGATCGCACGCGGCGGTCGCGCCGTCGGGCTGCGCGTCGGGTGTCGCGTCCGGTCCCGCGTCGGTGGCCGGGTTCGATGCGTCGGCTCCGGGGCCCGCGTCGAACGGCACGGACGAGTCGTCCCCCGGCGGCGCGCCCGAGTCGCCGCTGCCCGGCGCCGCGTTGTCGTCGCTCGTGCAGCCCGCTGCGACGAGGCCGCCGGACATCATCACCCCAAGAGCCCAACCCACCCATTGTGCGCTTCGCATGATCCACGAAGGATACACACGGATTTTTCCCACCGGAACACACCTCGCACGGAGACTGAGTGTGTGCTTGCGGGTGGCGCGCCAACAGGCACCATGCACGCACCGAGGTGCGCTTCAATGCGCTTCTGCGGCGGAGGATCGGATGCGAAGGGTCTCTATCTGCGTGACGGTGTTGCTCGGCTCCGCGATCGGCGCGGGCGTGGTGCTCTTCGCGTGCGGTGGCCAGAACGGTGGCTTCGCCGACGGCGGCGCTCCCGGCGGACCGGGCACGCAACAAGATGGATCGATCTCGCAGTACGGCGACGGCGGCGGGCCGACGCCCATCTTCAACCTGGGTGACGGCGGCGACGGCGGAGTCCCCATCGCGTACACCGACGGCGGGTGCGAAGGGCTGCAGTGCGCGATCGCCCAGACGTGCAAGAACGACGGCGGCACCACCATCACCGGCAAGATCCTCGACCCGGCCGGCGCGAACGGGCTCTACAACGTGCTCGCGTACGTCCCGATGTTCGACCCCGCGAACCCGAGCGGGATCCCCGCGGGCGCCGGGATCGAACCGATCGTCGGCGGCGTGACGTTCCCGTCGGGCGTCACCTGCGACTCGTGCAGCTACCTCTACACGGGCCACCCCATCGCCATCGGCAGCTCCGGCACCGACGGCACGTTCACGATCACCAACGCGCCGAGCGGCAAGAACATCCCGGTCGTCATTCAAGTCGGCAAGTGGCGCACGCACACCACGGTGTCGACGGTGACCGACTGCAACCCGGCCGACGCCGGCAACATCAATCTCCCCTCGTCCGCCGACGGCACCGATCCCATCGTCAGCATTCCGCAGATCGCGATCTCGATGGGCGGGTCCGACTCGCTCGAGTGTCTGCCGTACCGCATGGGCATGGCGGCGTCGGAGTTCACCAGCGGCGCGGCCTCCACGGGTCACATCCACATCTTCACGGGCGGCGGCAACGGCGGCGGCACGCATCCGCCGGAGAGCTCGGGCGCGCTGTGGGACTCGCTCGGCGATCTCGAGAAGTACGACGTGACGCTCTTCTCCTGCGAGGGAGACGAGACCAAGAACGCGAATCCGCAAGTGCTCGAGAAGTACGTCAACGCCGGAGGGCGCGCGTTCACCTCGCACTACCACTACGCATGGCTCGCCGGCCCGCTCCAGAACGGCGGTTACACCGCGAACGCGGACTGGGGCACCAACCTCGCGTCGTGGAACAGCAGCGACAACGGCGCTGACTTCGGCGCCGTCATTGGCGGCGAGATCTCGACGACGTTGAACGTCGGCGGCGGCACCTTCGCCAAGGGGAAGGCGCTCGCGGACTGGCTGTCGAACGTGAAGGCGCTCGGCACCGGCGGCGTCGCGGCGACCGAGGTCGCGGTGAACTCGCCGTCGTTCGATCCGAACGTCACGTCGGCGAACACGATCTCCCAGGCCTGGGCGACTTACGACACGACGGCCGCGACGGACAACGGGTTCCCGACGGCGTATTTCTCCTTCAACACGCCGGTCAACGCGGTCGCTCCGCCTGACGGTGGCGCAGCGCCGTACTGCGGTCGCGTCGTCTTCAGCGGGCTTCACGTCGGCGCGGCGGCCAACGACTCGACCGGAGGAACGCAGATGCCTTCGTCGTCGAAGTGCAGTCCTGGACCGGGTCAGCTCTCGCCGCAGGAGAAGGTCCTGGAGTTCATGCTCTTCGATCTCTCGGCATGCGTGACTCCGGACACGTCGGCGCCGGGCATTCCGATTCCGCCGCCGCCGCCGCCGCCGCCGCCGAAGTAGCGGGGGCGCTCTTCGCGCGATCTCAGAACGACGCGGTCCAGGAGAGACCGCGTGCGTTCTTGTCGACCCACGGTGCGAGCCCGGTCGCGTGAGCCGCGCTCGCCGACGGGTTCGAGGTCGCGAGGAGCACGATCCCCACGCCGGCGGCGATGATGCCCGCTGCGCCCACGCCGATCGCCGCGGAGCCTTCGAGGAGGGCGCGGCTGCGCGTCGCTTCGAGCTCGCTCTGGCGCGCGACCGGACAGATCCCGCCTGGACACGCGTCCTCGATCGCCGCGATCTCGGCGTGGCGAACGAGGAGGAGCGCGATCGACCCCGCGACGAGGACGCCGCCGGCGGTGACGGCCACGACGCCCGCCGTCGTGCGACCCGAGCTCGCGGATTCGGTCGACTCCGGCGCGGTGGCGGCCGGCTCGCCGGGGAGCGGCGACGCAGGCTTCGGCGACTGCGTCACGGGGATGGTCTCGATCGGCGGGAGGGGAGGCGCGTGTTTCGGCGCGTCGATGAACACGTAGACCGTCGCCGTTCCCCCTTCGGTGATCGTCGTCTGCGCGCGAAACGGCGCTGCGCCCGATCCCGTCGCGGTGATCTCGTGCGCGCCGGGATCGATCGCGACCGGCGTGCCGATCGCGTTCGGCTGCAAGACGTCGCCGTCGATCTTCACCTGCACGTCGTCCGGTGCCACGGGCGACAGCTTCACGATCACGCGAGCCACACGCCCGCTCAGCGCGTCCATCTTCTCGCGCGACACGCGCGCGATGTTCGTGCTCTCCGCGTCGTTCCCCGCCGCCACCGACGCCGCGGTGTACGCCTCGAGCGCCGCGCGAAGCTTGCCGAGCGATTCGAGGCACGACGCGATGCGATAACGAACCGCCTGCGTGTCGCGCACCGCCTGGACGCGCTGGAACTTCTCGAGCGCAGGGGCGAAGCGCTGCGCGGCTTGATCGGCGAGCGCCTCGCCGAAGAGCTTTCGCGCGGCGGCGAGCTCGGCCGCGTCTTGCGCCGACGCGGTCGCGATCCACGCGACCCGGCCCACGCCGGGTGTTCGCGCGATGCCGCACGCGAAGGTGAAGGCACCCAGGGTCATCGCGAATCGCGCGACGCGCCACCTCACGTCCTCGACGTTACGGGATTTCGACCGATGCCGCCTGCCTTTCCCTTACGATGAGCTCCGTATGAGCCAGGGGCAGCGACCGATCAGCGGGGGGACCGAAGCGCACGCGAGCGTCGGCGGGAAGCCTCGAGCGGCGCGTGAAGGAGTTCCGCGGTTGAGCGCCGTCAGCGGGCCGGGCGCGGGGCGATCGCTGGCGATGGCCAGCGCGCTGGCGACGGCCGGGCGCCACGCGACCAACGATCTGGTGCTCGCCGATCCGCGCGTGTCGGCCGTGCACCTCGAGATGCGGCGTCGCGGCGATCGCGTTCATCTGCGCGACTCGGGGAGCACGAACGGCACGTGGCTCGGCCCGCACCGCATCACGGAGATCGAGCTCGCGGTGGGCGCGGAGATCGTCGTCGGCGACACGCACCTGCGGGTCGATCTCGACGGCGGCGCAGAGCTCGCGGCGCAGAGCGCAGACGAGACCTTCGGCGAGCTGGTCGGCGAATCGAGCGCCATGCGCGAGCTCTTCGCCACGCTGGCGCGCGTCGCACCGAAGAACATCGGCCTCCTCATTCAAGGCGAGACGGGCACCGGCAAAGAGGAGGTGGCGCGCGCAATTCACGAGCGGAGCCTCCGCAAGGGAAAGCCGTTCGTCGTCATCGACGCCACCTCTCTCCCCGAGACGCTCGCCGAGTCGCTCCTCTTCGGTCACGAGAAGGGGGCCTTCACCGGCGCCACCGAGCGTCGCATCGGCCTCTTCGAAGCGGCGCACCAGGGGACGGTCTTCCTCGACGAGATCGGCGAGCTCCCCACGCCGCTCCAGGCGAAGTTCCTGCGCGTCCTCGAGAGCCAGGAGTTCTCGCGCGTCGGCGGCAACGCGCCCATCAAGGTCGACGTGCGGGTCATCACGGCCACGCACCGGGATCTGCGAAACGAGATCGACTCCGGTCGCTTTCGCGAAGACCTCTACTTTCGCCTCGCGCCGCTGCGCGTCTCCATCCCGCCGCTCCGCGATCGGCTCGAGGACATCCCGATCCTGTGCCGCAAGCTCCTGACGTCGATCGCGGGCGACCGCGAGGTGATGATCGAGCAGTCGGCGCTCTTGCAGCTCGCCGCGCAGCCGTGGCCGGGGAACGTGCGCGAGCTTCGCAACGTCCTCTCGCGTGCCGCGGCGCTCTGCTCCGACGGATTGATCCGCCGCGTCGACGTCGCCGGCGAAGGCTTCGGCTTCCGCGGCACCCGCGAAGAGCGGAGCGTGCTCGATCTCTCGGGGACGTTCGCGCCGGCGAAGGACCGCGCCGTGCAGCGCTTCGAAGCGGCGTACCTGGGCGCGCTCATGAAGCGCTGCGGCGGCAACCTGTCGAAGGCGTCGCGCGAAGCGGACCTCGCGCGGCACCACCTGCGTGATCTCCTGAAGAAGCGCGGTCTCTACGGAATGACCTGGTCCGACAAGGACGACGACTAGCGCCGAGGGCGCGTCACTGACGTGGCTTGCCGTCGTACGCCCGGCCGTCGGTGTGCTCCCAGCGGCCGTTGCGCAGCTGAAGATCGACGTCCGGATAGTCGCAGTCGTCCATGATCGGCGAGCGCGTTCCGATCTCGAGCAGAACCGCTTCGCGGTCGGATCGATTCTGGAGGTGATGCCCGTCGGCCTCGCCCGCCTTGAACCCCGCGCTGTCGCCCGCGCGCAGGATCTCCTCGCCGGCGTTCGTCACCAGCACCACTTCGCCTTCGACGACGTGCACGAACTCGTCTTCGCGTGAGTGCCAGTGACGCTGGCTCGACCACACGCCCGGCGCGAGCCGCAGGAGGTTCACGCCGAACTGCGTGAGCCCGGCGGCGTCGCCGAGACGCCACCGCTTTCGTTCGAGGCAAGGAGCGTCGAAGGGGGCGGGGTAGGCGCTACCGAAGCGCGTGGGGGCGGAGGCGAGCTCGATCTTCTTGGCCATGGCGGTGCCGTGATTTTGGGGTCGCTCCCGGTCGCGAGCAACCCCGGATCGACGTCGCGAATGAAGCGCAGGTTCGCGCCGTTGATCGCCACGTGCGCCACGATCGCCCCCACCAGGCTCCCCGTGATCACGAACACGAGCGCGAACAGGATGCCCATCGTGAACGCCCACGCCGCCCACGCCCATCGCGCCGGCCCGCGCACTTGATGAAGGAGCCCGAACGCCACCGCCGACACGATCACCCCCACCACGGGGACGAGCAGCCCGCGGAAGAAGAGCTCTTCGCCGACGCCGCTGGCGAGCGCCATCACGGCGATCGTGGCGCCGTCCACGTCACGGACCGCGGGCCTCAGCGCGGCGTGAAGCGCGCGCGCCCACACCGTTCTTCGCGACAGCATGCGCGACGCGAGCACCGTCGCCGCGCCGAGGAGGACCCCCATGGCCACGCTCCACGCCACCGCCTCGGTCCCCTCGAGCCCGACCCACGACGGCGTCGCGATCGGATCGCGACCGAGCGCGACCGAGAGGCCCGCGGCGATCGCTCCCGCCGCCGCATACGCGGAGACGACGCCGACCTCCGTTGCCCGCCGCGCGCCGCTTTTCGGACCGGCTCGTCTCACGCCCAGTCTCACTCCCGGATTCACGCGAAGCAACCTCGCACGCGGGCGATTCCCAGGCAACGCGCGACGTTCTCGCGTTAGCATCGATTCTCCCCGGAGATCCCCACTTGGAGCACGACGAGCGCCCCCGCGTCCTCATCGTCGACGACGAGAAATTCATTCGCGACATCCTTGCCGACTTCCTCGGCATGGAGGGCTACCTCGTCCGCACGGCGGAAGACGGAGTCGCCGCGCTGAACGAGCTGAATCACGCTCACTACGATCTCGTCATCAGCGATCTCAAGATGCCCCGCATGAGCGGCATCCAGCTGCTCGAAGCGATCGGCCAGGCTGCCCCGAACGCCATCACCATCATCATGACCGGCTTCGGCACCGTCGAGACCGCGATCGATGCGATGAAGCGCGGCGCGTACGACTACATCCTGAAGCCCTTCAAGGTCGAAGAGGTCATCCACGTCGTGCAGCGCGGCTTCGAGAAGCAGCGCCTCGCCGCCGAGAACCTCCGGCTCCGCGAAGCGCTCTCGCTCTACAAGGTGAGCGAGGCCATCGCCGCGAGCTTGTCGCTGGAAGAGGTGCTGGCGACGATCGGCGACACGGCGGTGCACGAGATCCAGGGCGACCTCGTCTCCACCTGGCTCGACGACGGCGAGGGGAGCTTCTTCGAGCGGCAGCGCCTCGTGCGATCGAAGCCGGGAGTCGACGACAAGATCGACTACGGCACGGTCGACAGCAAAGCGTTCCTCGAGCTGTTCGCCACGGAGCAGGGGCTGCTCGAGCAGGGGAGCAAAGGGCTCCGCTTCTTCGCCACCAAGCCCGAGGGGACCCTCACGTCGCTCGTCGCCGTGCCGCTTCGGATGAAGACGCGCCTCCTCGGATGGATCTCGGTCGCCAGCTTCACGAAGAACAAGCGCTTCGCCGAAGGGCAGCGAAAGCTCCTGTCGATCGTCGGCTCGCGCGCCGCGGCGGCGATCGAGAACGCGCGCCTCTACGAAGATCTTCGCGCCACGTTCCAGCAGACAATCCAGGGTCTCGCCAAGGCGATCGACAAGATGGACCGCTACACCGCGGGCCACTCCGATCGCGTCGCCACGTACGCCATGTACCTCGCCGTGAAGCTCGGCCTGCCGCCGGACGTGATCGAGATCGTTCGCCAGAGCGCGCTCATGCACGACATCGGGAAGATCGGCTGCGTGATGAACCTCAACAAGCCGGGCAAGCTCACGCAGGACGAGTACGAGATCTTCAAGAAGCACCCCGGCTACGGCAAAGACATCCTCGACCCGATTCGCTTCCTCCATCCGCTCATCCCCGGCGTGCACCTGCACCACGAGCGGTGGGACGGTCGCGGCTACCCGCTGGGGTTGAAGGGGAACGACGTGCCGCTCATTGCGCGGATCATCGCCGTGGCCGACACGTACGACGCCATGACGAGCGACCGCGCGTACCGCAGGTCGCTGCCGCACGAGGTCGCGGTGACGGAGATCGAGCGGTGCTCCGGCTCGCAGTTCGATCCCGCGGTGAGCGACGCGTTCTGCTCGGGGCTCGACGAGTATCGCGAGGAGCAGATCGCGAAGGGCGACAGAGTTCCGGACTGAGACGCGTGAGCGTGTGAGCGGGGGAGGTGAGCGCGTGGCCGTTCTCGATCGGTACCTCGAAGCGCTTCGGACGCCGGGCGCACAGGCCATCCAGTTTCGATCGGGCGCGCCCGTGGAGCTGCTGGTCAACGGCTCGTCGCGCGTCGTCAGCAAGGGGACGCCGACGTACGACCAGCTTCGGGGGATCATCGAAGAGGTGATCGCCCCGGGCTATCGCTTCGAGCCCGACGCGACGTCGCGCGATTTTCCGTACGAGAGTCCCATCGGCCGCATCCGGCTCACGGTGAAGGTGACCGAGCACGGGATCGTCCTTCGCGCGATGCCGTGGAGCAACTCGGCCCCCGCGCCGGCGTCGCTCGCCCCTCCCGAGCCGATGCAGATCGAGCCGACGCGGTACACCAGCGGGTCGATGAAGGCGGTCGTCGCCTCGCACGCGCCCGCGCACGTGGCGCGCGTGAGCGGTGCCGCGCGCATCACCTCGAAGCCCGCGGGCATCGACGATCTGTTCCATCAGATGCTCGATCTCGAAGCGTCGGACCTCCACTTGAAGAGCGACGCCGTTCCGATGGTCCGCATCCACGGCGAGATGACCCTGCTCGAGGGGCGCCCGCCGCTCTCCGGCGCGGAGCTCTGGTCGCTCCTCGAGCCGATCCTCCCGCCGCGCAACCGCGCGCAGTTCGAAGAGACGCGCGACACCGACTTTTCGTACGCGCTCGCCGGGCGCGCGCGCATGCGGTGCAACGTGTTCAAGGACATCGTCGGCGTCGGCGCCGTGTTCCGGCAGATCCCGGCGAAGATCCTCACGGCCAAGGAGCTCGGCCTCCCGCCGGCGATCATCAAGCTGTGCGACTACCCGAAGGGGCTCATCCTCGTCACCGGCCCCACCGGCTCCGGCAAGTCGACCACGCTCGCGGCGATGATCGACTACGTGAACGACACGCGCACCGATCACATCATCACGATCGAGGACCCCGTCGAGTTCGTTCACAAGGACAAGAAGTGCCTCGTGAACCAGCGCGAGGTCGGCTCGTCGACGATGACCTTTCAAGCCGCTCTCCGCGCGGCGCTTCGTGAAGACCCCGACGTCATCCTGGTCGGCGAGCTCCGCGATCTGGAGACGAGCGCCATCGCCATCGAGACCGCGGAGACAGGCCACCTGGTGTTCGGCACGCTCCACACGAACACCGCGGCGAGCACGATCGATCGCCTGATCAACCAGTACCCGGCCGACCGGCAGCAACAGATCCGCGCCATGCTCGCCGAGTCGCTCCTCGGCGTCGTCTCGCAGACGTTGTGCCGCAAGAAAGGGGGAGGGCGCGTGGCGGCGCTCGAGGTGCTCCTCGTCACGCCGGCCGTGGCGAACCTGATTCGCGAAGAGAAGACGTTCCAGATCCCGACGGTGATGCAGACCAGCCGCGGCATGGGGATGCAGACGTTGAACGACGCGCTCTTCTCGCTCGTGAAGCACGGCACGATCGAGCCGGCCGAGGCGTACGCGTCGTCGGTCTCGAAGAAGGAGATGGGGCTCACGCTCACGCGCGCGAACCTGCGCGGGCCGTGGAGCGAGGAGGCAGCGCAATGAGCGACGACAGACTCAGCGTCGAGCTGCACCAGGTCACGCTGTTCGCCGGAATCTCGCGCAGCGAGATCCAGAGCGTGCTCGATGCGTGCAAGATGCAGACGTTCCTGGCGGGCGACGAGATCTTCGGCGAAGGGGACGAGGGCGACGCGCTCTGGATCGTCGAGGCCGGGTGCGTGGAGGCGTTCTCCACGTTGCGCGGGAACGTCGATCGCGTCGTCGGCACGTTCACGCCGGGGTCGGTGTTCGGCGAGATGAGCTTCCTCGACGGCAGCCGGCGCAGCGCCGGGGCGCGCGCCGTGGTGGCCACGCACGTCTCGATGTTGAAGCGCGCGGCGTTCGACAAGGTGGCGGCCGAGCACCCGCGCGTCGCGGCGACGTTCTACGCCGGGCTGGCGAAGGTGATGGCCGAGCGCCTGCGCGAGACGGGGCAGGCGTACACGCAGTCGCTCGCCGACTACATGGAAGTGACGGGCGCGTCGGCGCTCACGCTGCATCGCCTGGTGGAAGACCTGCGCGTCGTGACGATTCACTTCGGCGGGGGTGCGAGCGTGAAGGGGACGTTCCTCGCGCTTCATCACCAGCCGCAGGGGTGGGCGATCGTCGTGCGCGACGACGCGGGGAAGATGTCGATCGTGCCGTACGGAGCGATCGCGCGGATCGAAGTGGGCTAGGACGCATCCCCCACGCTGTCATCCTGAGGAGCGCAGCGACGAAGGATCTCAGTGGGGCCCGCGGAGATCCCTCGCTTCGCTCGGGATGACAGCGTTGGTGAAGAGCCCCGCGATCGCGTGACCTGCATCCGTCGCGTCGTCGGCGGGGAGTCCGAGCCACGCGCGCACCGTCGGCGCGAGATCGGCGAGCGCGTGATCGTGCGCGCCGGCGACAGAGGCGCGGGTCACGTCACCACCGAGCGCGACCAGCCATGAGCGCGACGACTCGGGCCAGCGACCGCCGTGGTTCCTGAAGTCGTTCGCGCGTCCGTGATCGGCGGTGACGAAGATCGTCGTGGCGCGTCCGTGCGCGTTCGCGCCGTGTGTCGCGGCATACAGCTCGGCGACGACGCCGTCGGCGTAGCGAAGCGCTTCCATGTAGCTCGCGTGATCGTCGTGGTGCGCGTACTCGTCCGCCTCGCCGAGCGACACGAAGAGGAAGCGCGGGCGAAACGCGGCGAGGTACCGCTCGGCGATCGGAGCCGTGAAGCGATCGGGACGGAAGTCTTTCTCGCCGGGCCAGGCGTCGGCGCGCTCGCCGCGATCGAGCAGCTCGCTCATCTCGGGATCGCGTCGCATCTCCGCTTCGTGGTGCGTCGTCGATCGCCCGCCTGACACCACGAGCGCGTCGGGAGCCGCCGACGCCACGCGGATCAAGTCGGGCCAGGAAGAGAACACGGCGGCGTCGTAAGGCGATCCGCTCTCGGCGAGCACGGCGTCGGCGACCGTGGCGTGCGTCGCGCTCGCGCAATCGTCGTTCCCCAGGCACGCTCGCGCCGGAGCGCCACCGAGGATCTCGGCGTATCCCGGCATCGACACGAAATTGGGACCGCTCGCGCGCATCGCGCCGCCGCTCTTCGGCGCGCCGAGGACCGCGCCGTGCTCCCGCGCCAGCGACGCGAGTCGCGGCATGGCGTGGCCGTCGCCGACGACGTCCTGCCAGCGCGCGCCGTCGATCACGAGCACGATGACCGCGCGATCGGGTCGCTCGCTGCTCGCGCTCGCTTCGAGAGGCGTGACGCGCGGCATCGACGTCTTGGCCACGGAGGTGGAGGTGAGCGCCGCAGCGAGCAGCGCCATCGCGCCGGCCAGGGCAACGGTGCTTCGCTTTCTCGCCATCGCCGACCGACGTCGCATGGGTCGTGCCTCGGGATCATCCTCGCCGCGTCGCGTGGCGGATCGATCGCGCGCGGGGAAAATCGAGGTGAACGCATCGCGGCGAACGCGCGGCGTCTACGGCGATCCCGTGGCACCGGTGTCGTGGCGGTGCGTGAAGACCCATCGTCGACTATGCTCCCGCGCAAATTCGTCCCTGCCCGTTTCGTCGCCCGTTCGCCGTCGCCCATTCGGCAGCCGAGGTCCCCCATGCTCGAAGATCGTCTCCGCGAGTGCCTCACCTTCGACGACGTCTTGCTCGCACCCGCCTACAGCGAAGTGCTCCCCAAGGACGTCGAGACGCGATCTCGACTCACCAAGTCAATCGAGCTCAACGTGCCGCTCGTCTCTGCGGCGATGGACTCGGTGACCGAAGCCCGCGCCGCCATCACGATGGCGCGTGAGGGGGGCATCGGCATCCTCCACAAGAACCTCGACCCCGAAGCTCAGGCGCTCGAGGTGCAGCGCGTGAAGCGGGCCGAGAGCGGGATGGTCGCCGCGCCCGTCACCGTGCGTCCGACGCAGTCGCTCCGCGAAGCGCTCGGCATCATGCAGCAGCACAACATCAGCGGCGTGCCGGTCACCGAAGGGGAGACGCCCGTGGGCATCCTCACGGCGCGCGACATTCGCTTCGAGAAGAACCTCGACCAGCCGGTGAGCGCGCTGATGACGAAGGAGCTCGTCACCGTCCCGCCGGCCACGACGAACGATCACGCCAAGCTCCTCCTTCACAAGCACCGCATCGAGAAGCTGCTGGTGGTCGACGGCGGCAAGCTAGTCGGGCTCATCACGATCAAAGACATCCTCCAGGCCGACCGCCACCCCGAGGCGAGCAAGGACGGAAAAGGGCGCCTGCGCGTCGGCGCGGCGATAGGCCCTGGCGCCGATCGCGAGCGACGCACCGAGGCGCTCATCGCCGCGGGCGTCGACGTCATCGTCATCGACACGGCCCACGGCCACTCGAAGGGGGTCATCGACGCCGTGCGCGCCACGAAGAAGGCGTACCCGAACATGGAGGTCATCGCCGGCAACGTCGCCACCGCCGAAGCGACCGAAGCGCTCATCGACGCCGGTGCCGACGCCGTGAAGGTGGGCATCGGCCCGGGGAGCATCTGCACCACGCGCGTCGTCGCCGGGATCGGCGTGCCGCAGATCACCGCCATCAACGACTGCGCGCGCGTCGCCGATCGGTACAACGTGCCGATCATCGCCGACGGCGGCGTGAAGTTCTCGGGCGACGTGACCAAAGCGATCGCGGCCGGCGCGAGCTGCGTGATGATCGGCTCGCTCTTCGCGGGGACCGACGAGTCACCGGGCGAGATGGTTCTGTACCAGGGGCGCAGCTACAAGGTGTACCGCGGCATGGGCTCGCTGGGTGCGATGCGCAAGGGGTCCAAGGATCGCTACGGGCAGGGGGGCACGGCCGACGAGAAGCTCGTCCCCGAAGGGATCGAAGGGCGCGTGCCACATCGCGGATCGCTCGCGTCGATTCTGTATCAGCTCGTCGGCGGGCTGCGATCGGGCATGGGGTACACGGGGTGCCGCACCATCCAGGAGCTGCGGACGAAATCGAAGTTCGTGCGGATCACGTCGCAAGGGCTTCGCGAGAGCCACGTGCACGACGTCATCATCACGGAAGAAGCGCCGAACTACCGGAGCTGACCTTCGCTGAAGAGCGAAGTGTCATCCTGAGCGAAGCGAAGGATCTAGATGGGAGTCACGGCTCATTGGCTCGGGCGCGTTCGCTACGGCGAAGCGCTCGCGCTCCAGGAGCGGCTGGTCGAGGCGCGCATCGCGAACGAGATCGGCGACACGCTGCTCCTCCTCGAGCACGAGCCGGTGATCACGCTCGGCCGGGGCGCCAAACCGATGAACGTGCTCGCGTCGCCCGCGATGCGCGACGAGCTCGGCGTCGAATACTTCGAGACGGGGCGTGGCGGCGACGTGACGTACCACGCGCCCGGGCAGCTCGTGGCGTACCCCATCTTCGATCTGAAGCCCGATCGGTGCGATGTCAGGAAGTACGTGCGCGATCTCGCGCGCGTGATGATCGGGCTGGCCGGCGACTACGAGATCGCGGCGGGGGTCGTCGAAGGGGACGCGAAGATGATCGGCGTGTGGGTCGATCGCGATCGCCCGCGCGAGTGGCGCGACCCGCCGGATCTGCAGACGCAGCGCCTGGCGAAGATCGGCGCCATCGGCGTGCGCTTGTCGCGCTGGGTGACGATGCACGGGTTCGCGTTCAACGCATCGACCGATCTTCGCGGGTTCGAGCTGATCGTGCCGTGCGGGATCACCGAGCTGGGCGTGACGTCGCTGGCGGCGCTTGGCGCCCCGCCGCCGAGCGTGCGCGATCTCGCGATGCGCGCGTGCGTGCAGGTGGCGCGTGTGTTCGATGTGGAAGTGGGGATCGCGGAGGAAGCGGAGACGCGCGCCGCTACGTGCAGGTTCCGCCCGCAAACGTGAGCGAGCCGCCCACGATGGGGACGGACATCGTCGCCGACGGCGACTTCGGATCCCATCCGCTCGAGTCGTGGTGGACGCAGGTCTTCCCCTGCGCGGTGAACGTGACGTCGACGGTCGTGCCTGCAGCGAGGCCGAAGATCATCCCGCCGCCGTCGGACGTCGTCTCCGCGACTCCCGTGCTCGCAGTTCCGAGCGTCGCGCCGCTGGTGTCGAAGTAGCCGACCGTGCCTGTGGTGCTCGCCGTGACAGTCACTCCCGTGAGACCGTTTCCCGTGGCGTCGTATGCGATGAAGTGGATCGCGCCGGTCGTGCTCGCGAACGTCGCATTGACCTGCCCCGCGAGCGCGTTGATTCGTTCTTGCGTCCGAAGGTATCCGTTCCACGAACCGAGACTCGCGGTCGGCGTGAGCGCCCACACCCCGTTCACGTACCCCGTATCGGTCGCCGTGATTCCAGAGAGCTTGGGGACGAGGCCGTTGATCGTGAACGCGCCGGCGGAGGTCGTCGAGACGCACCCGTTCGGCGTTGCGAGGAGGCAGATCGACGCGCCGGAAAGTGGCGTCACGCCGGTGCTGTCGTAAAGGAGCCCGGTCACCGAGAAGCCCCCGGTCGGTACGAAGATCGCAGCGTCCACGCTCGCACCGCTGTCGTCGTCGTCTCCGAGGGGCGTGCCGCCGCCGGAGCCCCCTCCGCTCGACGACGAGGCGTTCGTATCGATCGGCGGTTGTGGGTTGCTCGTGGAGCAGAAGACGAGACACGCGCTTGCGCACGCAATGGCCAAGGTACGAAGGTCGATCCGCATGAGCCCTCCCAGTATCCGAGACTAGCTCAAGCGTACCAAAGGGCCCAATCAGCGGGCGTTCGTCACGCCGCGCGTTCGGCCACCACGATCACGTTCGCGAACGGCGTGGCTCCCCAACAGGGCTCCACACTCACCGCGAATCCTCGCGCCCGCAGCGTGGTCGCGATCGCTTCGATGCTTCGGGCGTTGGCGCGCGCACGCGCTCCGCGGTTGTAGCCGAGGCCGGTCGTCACCCACTCCTGCGCCCGCGTGACCGCGCTTCGCCAGCCGCGATCGGGATCGATCTCTCGCACGATCACGCGCGCTCGTGCGGCATCGGCCGCGCGCACGAGCGCCGCGTCTTGCTCCGCGTCCGTCATGTAGTGGAGCACGTCGATGAAGAGCACCGTGTCGCACGGCGGGATCGGAGCCTCGCGCGCGTCGCTGACCTCGAAGCTCGCGTTCGCGAGCGCCGGCGCGGTGGCGGCGGCCTTCGCCGCGTCATCGACCTTGCCTGCGTCCCAATCGATCCCGCGCACGCGCGTCGCGCACGCCGCCTCGACCAAGAGCACCGCGAGCTGTCCGCGACCGCACCCCACGTCGACGACCTCGCCCAGCGGCCCCATCGACGCCACGCGCGCCGCCACCGGGTCGCTCGCCAGCTTTCCGCGCACGTACCCGTACGTCGCGCGCCGCCCTCCGGCGTACCGCGAGGCCACGCGCGCGATCGCGTCACGCAACGCATCGCGCTTCGCGGCGGGCCTGCTTGCGCGCGCGCGGCTCGCGATGACGAACGCGATCGCACCGCCGACGGCGCCCGCGCACGGCGCGAAGATCGCCGTCCCCACCGCCAGCTCACGGGTCAGCTCGCCGAACGCGCGCGTCTTGGCCTCGAGGGCCGTCACCGCGATCGTGTGCCCGGTTCGCACGAGCGATCCGATCTCCACCTCGGCCACGAGCAGAAACGGGATCACCGGCGGCAGCGAGACGTTCGCCGCCAGGTACGCGAGCGCCGCGTCGAGCCGAAGCGGGACGCACAGCGCGAGCACGATCCACAGATGCAATCCGTAGAGCGGCGTCGTCCCCACCGCGAGCCCGACTCCCACGGACAGCGCGGCCCGTAGCGGCGTGAGCTCTCCCCCGCGCAGCCTCTTCCACGCCAGCGACGTCGCGTCCTTCACGCGCGACGCGAGCGAGACCTGTGTCACTCCCCGGCTTGCGGCGGCGTCGACGGCGGGTTCGCGGGGGGCGCGCTCTTCATGCGCTGCATGCTCAGCATCCGCAGGTACATCTTCGCGCGCGAGTTCTCCGGGTCGAGCTCGATCACTTTGTTCCACTGCGTCGCCGCGCTTTCCGGATCGCCCATCGCCAGCAGCGTCACGCCGAGCTGGATGCGCGCAGGCACGTAGTTCGGTCGCGTCGCGATCGCCGCTTCGTACTGCTCCTTCGCGCGCATCGGCTCGTTCGCGTCACGCAGGAGCGCGCCGAGCTTCGTGCGGAGGTCGGCGAAGTGGGGGCAGAGATCGACGGCCTTCTCGAGCTCACTGATCGCTTCGAGCGGGAGCCCGGCGTCGGCGTACGCCTGCCCGACGTCGGCGTGCATGTTCGCGATCTTGCCGCGCGCGAACGGGTCGAGCCCGCCTTTGCTTCCCGTGGGCGACCCTTGAATGCGCGCGTACACCTCGCGCGCCTTCTCGTATTTCCCGCGGTCGTTGTACGTGACGGCGAGGTTCAACGCCGCCTCGGTGTACGCCGGGTTGATCGCCAGCGCGCGCTCGAAGTGCTTCTCGGCGGCGATGAAGTTGCCGCGCGAGTGGGCGATGACGCCGAGCATGTCGTGCGTGTCGGCGAATCGGTCTTCGGTCTCCAGCACTTCGCGCAAGAGCGGCTCGGCTTTTTCGAACTCGCGCTTCGCGTAGTGCTCACGACCGAGCACGAGGAGCTGTTTCGTACGCTCGTCCATCCGTGGGGAGCCTATCCCGTGCGGGCGTCTTGCGTCGAGTGACTCGCGCGACCTGCGGGTGACCGTCTTGCGCCCACGAGACAGTCTCGGCTAAAGCGTCGGCCAGCGTGCTATTCGGCGTTCAAAACGAGCCGGTGCCTCGTGGGTCGCCGGATCCCGATCCGGCACCGCGCGCGGGCTTCTTCGACGGGGTGCCGCCGATGCTCATCCTGGCCGCGGCGAGCGGGATCATGGCGATCCTCCTCCTGGCCCAGGTGGGAGGGTCGGGCGGCTCGCTCGAGCCGGGAAAAGATGCGGGCGCGCTCGACGCGGACGCGGCGCTCGATGCCGACGCGTCCGACCTCGACGCGGGGATCGACGCCGACGCCGCGCCTCCTCTGCCCCCCACGTGGCGCGTCTCGTCGCTGGCCAAGGACCCCGCCATCGAGCTCGTCGACGGCACCATGGCGAAGCGCACGCTCCTCAACGCGCTGACGTCGTCGGGCATCCCCACGGTCGCTGCGCTGAAGCTCGTGCACGCCTTCGACGGCATTCGGACGTTCGACGACTGTGGGCAGAAAGATACATTCGTGGTCGCGCGCGAGAAGGCGAGCGGGAAGATCGTCGCCTTCGAGTACGCGGCGTCTCCCTTCGAGGTGTGGCAGGCGCGCGCGAACGACGAGGAGGCGACCGAGGCGGGGACCCCGCGCGCCGGCGACTACGAAGCGAAGAAGCTCGACCTGCGCATGGAGAAGAAGCACGTCGCGGTGGGCATCGCCGTCGGTGAGGACCTGCGCGCGTCGATCGTGGGCGCGGGGCTCGACGACGACATGCTCCCGCTCCTCGACGACGCGCTCGAGGGCCACGCCGAGCTCTCCGATCTTCGAACCGGTGCGCGCCTGCGAATCCTCGCCGTCGAGGATCGCGCCGACGGGGCGTTCGTTCAGTACGAAGCGCTCGAGGCGGTCGAGTACACGCCCCCCTTCGCCAGCGCCGACACCAAGCCGCTTCGCGTCTACTTCTTCGCCAAGGCGCCTACCACGACCTGGCTCGCGCGCTCCGCGAAGCAACGCGACAGCGCGAAGGCGCCGACCTTCTTCTACGACGCGAAGGGGAGGCAGCCGATGCAAGGCGGGTGGAAGTCTCCCGTGCCGTTCGCGCGCATCACCTCGCGCTTCAATCCGAAGCGCATGCATCCCGTGCTTCACGTCATCATGCCGCACAACGGCGTCGACTTCGTCGCGGCGCAAGGCACGCCGGTCTACGCGACCGCCGAGGGGACCGTGAAGATCGTGAGCAGCGGCGGTCCGTGCGGGAACATGGTGCAGATCAGTCACGCCGGCGGCTACACGAGCGCGTACTGCCACCTCTCGCGCTTCGCCAGCTTGCACGTCGGACAGCACGTCGAGTCGCGCCAGCTCGTCGGCTACTCGGGCGCGACCGGGCGCACCACCGGCCCGCACTTGCACTTCGCGGTGAAGCGCGGCGAGCAGTTCATCGATCCTCTCGCGCTCAAGCTCGACGGCGTACGTGTCGTCCCCATGGGCGACCGCGCCGAGTTCGAGCGCGAGCGTGCCGAGCTCGATCTGGCGCTCGACGCCATCACGCTCCCCGCTCCGCTCGCGGTGCCCGATGGTGGCGTCGCGGCGACGTTCGACGCCGGCAGCGACGAGGTCTTCGAAGAGAGCCCCTAGCGACGCCGAAGGCGTCCGCGTCTACGTGATAGCGGCGCCGAAGGCGTCCGCGTCTACATGGTCCTGGCGTGCTTGATTCGCGGCAAATTGCTGCAAATTGGCGGTTCGCCGCAGCGTGCTTAAGCTAAGGGGAGATGGCCAATCTCCTCGCGCCGATCAAGACCGCGGTCACGCGCGTCTTCACGCGTTCGCCGTCAGTCCCGGCGAATGATTCCCTCTCCGAAGATGTGGTGGCGGCAGCGCCAACCTGCCGCGAGAAGTCGCGCGCGCTCGTCCACAAGTACGCCGTGGCCGGCACCACCTGGGCCGTACTGCCGATCCCCATCGCCACGAGCCTCGGCCTCACGGCGATGGAGACGCACCTCATCTACTGGATCGGCCGCATCTATGGCGAGTCTCCGACCCGCATGGACGTGATGATGACCGCGGGCGGCCTGGAGCTCGCGAGCATCGCGTTGAAGACGGCCGCGATCGAAGCGGCCAACGCGTTGCCCGTCATCGGATGGGGGATCAAAGGCGCGATCGCGGGGAGCGCGATCGAGGCGATCGGCGACGTCGTCATCCGCCATTACGAGCAGAAGTATCCAGGCAAAGCCGCGTAGGACCCTGGTAACGTCCCCCGAACGGGATGGGGAAATTCACGCAGGCGGCCAAAGTTGGGCTGTTCGTCGTCCTCTCGGCCGTCCTCATCGTCATCGTCATGCGCACGGTGTCCAAGGACATCGCAGGCAAGCATGGGTACGTCGTCCACGCGCTCCTGAAGGACGCGACGGGGCTCGCGCCGCGATCGCGCGTCGCCATCGCCGGCATCCCGGTCGGCACGTTGAAGAGCATCGACCTCGCGAACAGCGAGGCGCGCGTGAACGTCGAGGTCAACGGCGACGTGCCGCTCTACGGAAACGCCACCATCGGGAAGAAGAACGCGTCGCTCCTCGGCGAGAGCATCATCGTGCTCACGCCCGGCACCGAGGACCATCCACGCCTTCACGACGGCGACGAGATCACGATCGTCGTCGAGCAAGCCTCGACCGATCAGATCCTCCAGGACGTCGCGCGCATCGCCGATCGCGTGAAGGTGGTCGCCGAGTCGCTGGCCAACGCCGTCGGCAGCGAGCAGGGCGGCAAGAACATGCAGGCCATCCTGCAGAACCTCGCCGACGCCACCGACGCGATGAACCGCACCGTGCGCGAGAACCGCGACACGCTGCACGAGACGCTCATCCACCTCGACAACATCTCGTCCAACGGCGAGCCGCAGATGGCGCGCATCCTCGAGAACGTCAGGCAGATCACGCAAGACGTGAAGGAGCTCGTCGCCGCCAACCAGGCCGACGGTCAGCCGAGCAACATGCGCGACATGATCGCGCACCTCGATCGCGCGTCGAAGAGCCTGGAGAGCGCGCTCCAGCACATCGACAGCGCCACCGGCCGGATCGACGAAGGGAAGGGGACGCTCGGGCGGCTCTCGAAGGACGAGACGCTCATCAACGAAGTGCAGGGCGTGGCCGAGGGGGTGAACGACTACGTCGGCGGCATCACGCGCCTGCAGACGATCGTGGGCCTTCGCAGCGACTACAACTTCCTCGCGAACACCATCAAGAGCTACGTCGAGCTTCGACTGCAGCCGCGCGAAGACAAGTACTACGTCATCGAGCTGGTGAACGATCCGCGCGGCTACACCAGCTTCATGCAGCAGCAGGTCGACACCACGAACCCGAACCTGCCGGCGCACTACCAGACGATCACCACGACCACGACCGACGCCTTCCGCTTCTCGCTCCAGTTCGCGCGGCGGCTGGGGCCGTTCACGGGGCGCTTCGGCATCAAGGAGTCGACCGGCGGCATCGGGCTCGACGTGCACTTGCTGCAGGATCGCTTCGAGATCGTGCAGGACTTCTTCGGCTTCGGCGAAGAGATCCAGCCGCGGTACCGCGTGTTCGTCGCGTACCAGTTCGTGAACAAGCTGTGGCTCCTCGGCGGCGTCGATCACGTGTTCAACGGAACGCAGCGCGACTACTTCCTCGGCCTGCAGCTCCGGTTCACGGACGAGGATCTGAAGACGGTGCTTCCGTTCGCCGGCGGCGCCGTGTCGGGCGCGTCGAAATGATTCGCGCCCCAAGCGCGAGTCATCCTGAGGACCTGTAGGTCCGAAGGATCTAGCCGAGCTTCGCGAGACGCGAGACGAGGAGCACCTCGATCGCGCGCATGACGTCGCTCGCCGAGGCGGTCCCACCCGCGCGTGCCGCGACCTTGAGCACTTCGCGCACCGGCTTCGGGCTCGTCGCGATCGAGAGCACGCGCGCCACGAGCGTCGGCCACGCCACGCCCGAGAGCGCCTTGCGATCTTCGCCCGATGGGCCGAGCGGTTTGTCGAGGCGGTCGCGCCACGTCTCGAGCGGTGTCTCGTTGGGATGCGCGGCCTCGACGCCGGCCATCATGAGACCGGGGAGATCGAGATCGAGCGGGAACTCGACGTGCGGCGCGAGTTGCCCGCGGTAGAACGAGATCTTCCCGGTCTTCCACAGGAACAGGTCGGCCACGCGATCACGCCCCTGCTCGCGGATGGCGCGGAAGATGTCGACCGGGCCGACGAGGCCGAGCGAGATGAGCGTGTCGCCCATGCGCCCCGAGTAGCGAGGGAGCACAGCCAGCGCGAGGTCGAGCTCTTCGCGCGCGAGCTTACCGCGACGAACGAGGTACTCCCCGAGGAGCTCGTGCGCGTTGCTCGACGCGACGTGATGGAGGCGCCCGTCGACGACGTAGAGCTCCTTGCGGCTGGCCTCGCCCGCGGAGTCGGCGTTGCGCTCGGCGAAGAGGACGCCCGTCTCGCGATTCTCGAGGATGCGCAGGAGCACCGCGAGCATCGGCGCTTGCGCGAGGTCGTCGAAGAAATCGGGCTGGCCGGGACCCGAGAGCTGGTTCGTCGTCGCCGTGCGCATCGGCAAGTGACGCGCGAGCTCGTCGATGTCGTCGATCGGCGCGTAGCCGCGACCCATGTAGTCGACCTTGTCGCCGCGCCCGACCTGCCCCGTGGCGCACGCCTCGATCAAGCGCGCGAACGTCCACGGACCGTGCTTCGTTCCGTCGCCCGTGAGCACGTACGACGGGAGCGTGCCGTACTCGCCCGTCGCGCGTTCGAACGCGCCGGCGCTCTCGGGCGGAACGTTCGTGTTCGGGATCTGCGCGGCGCGCATCTGGCGCACGCTCTCGCGCACGGCGGTCATCGCGTCGGTCGACGGTGCGGCCTGCACGAACTTCACGAACGACGCGAGCTCCTTCTCGGCGGCGCGCGGCTCCGCGGAGAACGGCTTCAGCGCGGCGCCGAACTGATCGGCGGTCTGGTAGCGCTGCTTCGGATCGCGCGAGAGCGCGCGCTTCAACACCTCGAAGAGGCCCGCGGGGAGCGTGTCTTTCACTTCGTCGATGGCGTCGATGCGGCAGTCGCGGATCGCCAGCAGCACCGCGAGCTGACCGCCGCCCGGGAACAAGGGCTTGCCGAGCAGCATCTCGGCCAGCACCGTCGCCGTACTGAAAAGATCGGCGCGATGATCGAACGCCTCGCCCGCGACCTGCTCCGGCGCGAGGTACGCGAACTTCCCCTTCAGCACCGCGCTCGCCGCGTTCCGCATCGTCGCGCGCGTCGTCGAGCGCGCGATGCCGAAGTCGCCGAGCTTCACCTTGCCTTCGATCGACAGGTACAGATTCGACGGCGTCACGTCGCGATGGATGATCCCGAGCGCGCGCCCCTGCGAGTCCTTCGCCGTGTGCACGCTGCTGAGCGCGCGGAGCACCTCGCGCGTGACGTGCACGGCGATGCCCGGCGCGAGGAGGCGCCCTTCCTGCTTCAAGCGACGGAGCAGGCGGTACCCGTCGACGCCGTCGACGTACTCCATCGCCAGGTAGGGCTCGCCCGACTCGCTGAGGCCCGAGCCGAACACCGTGACCACGTTCTCGTGCGTGACCGAGGCGTGGAGCGCGGCCTCTCGCTCGAACATCGTTCGCCCCTCTTCGTCACCTGCGAAATGCGGCAAAAGACGCTTCACGATCAGTCGCTGCGTGTCGGCGCGCGAGTCGACCGGCCGCGCCAGGTAGACTTCCGCCGTCCCGCCCACCGCGATGCGCGCGTCGAGCCAGTAGGGCCCAAACCGGATCGGTCCGCCGGTGAGGGGTTGTGGTTGGCCGCGTTTGGGCGGCTGTTCGCTCGGCATCGCTTGGGAAAGAGTATCGTCCGCGAACGGCTTCACCAATGTTAACTGGGAATGCCAACTCGTGAGGCTCTCGGCTAAGGGGCAATGGCGTGTTCTTCGCGAATCGAATCGATAAGCGCTGCGTGAAGCTCGGGTGGGCGCATGGTGTGGGAGCGGCGGTCATGGCCGCCTCGGTGGCGCTCGCGGCGTGCGAAGGGTGTCGGACGCCCGGTGGCCAGGCGAACGGGAACGCGCCAGGCAACGCGATTGGCGCTTCGTCGGCGACCGCGCCGTCCGACGCGCCCACGGCGCGGATCTACCTCGTGAGCGATCTCGCGGGGGCGCTGGAGCCGTGCGGGTGCACGAAGGACCAGCTCGGCGGGCTCGACCACGCCGCGGCGTGGATGCGCGCGCAGAAGGCGAAGGCGCCGAACGCTATCCTGGTGAGCGCGGGGCCGCTGTTCTTCATGGAGCCGTCGCTGAAGAGCGATCATCGCGATCAAGACGTGGCCAAGGCGGAGACGATCGCGGCGTCGTTGAAGACACTGGGGCTCGCGGCGTTCGCGCCGGGGGCGAACGAATGGGCCGCGGGGAGCGACGAGCTGGCGAAGCTGACGTCGACCACGGGCGCGCCGCTGCTCATCGCGAACGCGACGATGAAGCCTAGCGATGCCGACGCGGGCGCGTGTGCCGCGACCGAGCTTCAAGGGTGGACCATCACCTCGGTGAACGGACTTCACGTCGGGATCATCGGCGTCACGGCCGCGGACAAGATCGACGGCGCGTCGCTTCCACTCGCGACCACGCCGGCGCCGGAAGCGATCACGCGCGGCATCGAGGCGCTGAAGAAGAGCGGCGCGCTGGTGTTCGTCGCGCTCGCGGCGATCGGCCGCGGCGAGGCGAAGCGGTTGGCCGACGCGGTCCCGACGTTGACGGCGATCGTCGTGGGCTCACCGGGCGGGAGCGGCGATGTGAACTCCCCGTCGCCGCCGCCCGAGCGCATCGGCGACGTGCTCGTCCTTCAGACCGGCAATCACCTCACGACCGTGGGCGCGCTCGATCTCTTCGTGCGCGACGGCGGGGCGGCGTTCGCCGACGCGACGGGGCTCGAGCTCGGTCACAAACGCGACGAGCTTCAGCGGCGCATCGACGACCTCCACAACCGCATCGCGGCGTGGGAGCGCGACCCGCAAATTCGAAAAGAGGATCTCACGGCGCGCCGCGCGGAGGTGACGAAGCTCGAAGGGGATCTCGCCGCCCTCGACGTCCATCCCGCGCCTCCGAAGGGGAGCTACTTCCGCTACGAGTCGCAGGAGATCCGCGAGAAGCTCGGCAGCGACGCCGAGGTGAAGAACGCGGCGCTCGCGTATTACAAGCAGATCAACGAGCACAACCGCGTCGCCTTCGCCGACCGCTTGCCGCCTGCGGTCGTCGCCGGACAGCCTTCGTTCATCGGCGTCGAGGCCTGCACGAAGTGCCACAAGGAAGCGCGCTCCGTCTGGGAGACCACGCGCCACTCGCACGCCTACGCGACGCTCGTGGATCAGAACAAGCAGTTCAACCTCGACTGCGTCTCCTGCCACGTCACCGGTTACGACCAGCCCGGCGGCAGCTCCGTCACGCACGTCGACAAGCTCACCAACGTGCAGTGCGAGAACTGCCACGGCCCCGGCTCCAAGCACGCTGCCGATCCGAAGCACGTGAAGCCGGTGACCTCGAAGCCGACGAAAGACACGTGTCTCGGGTGTCACCATCCGCCTCACGTCGAGGGGTTCGACGCCGAGAAGAAGATGGCCGACATCCTCGGCCCAGGCCACGGGCTCTAGGCCACTCACAAAAAAAACAGGCGCGCGAAGCGATGCCTCGCGCGCCCGTCGTGTCAGAGTCGCTCAGTGATTGCAGGCTGCGACGCCGGCGTCGGCGTAGATGGCTTGCGCCGACGCGCACGTAGTGCCGGGCGAATCGCCGGCCTGATAGGCCTGCGCCAGCGCCGTGCAGGTCGCCGCGTAGTCGGCGCCCGAGTCGGCGCCGACTTCCTGGTTGTAGAAGGCTTCGCAGCACGTCACGTACGCCTGGCAGTCCGCGCTGAGGGTAGCGCTGCCGCCGCTGCTGCTGCCGCTGCTGCTCCCGCTGCTGCTGCCACTGCTGCTGCCGCTGCCGCCGCCGCTTCCGCTACCGTTGAAGGAGCCCGCGGGGCAGCTGCTCGTGCATGCCGTCTTGAGACAGCTCTCGAGGTTCGAAGCGGCCGTCGTGCAGCTCGACGTGTTGGCGCTCGAGGAGCATCCCACGAGGGCCGAAGCGTCGGTCGCTGCGTTTCCGCCCGGACAGATGCACGAGAGGTACGCGCTGCAGCCGGTCTCGTACGTGCTCAGACAGCTGCTGCTCTCGATACAGCTGGCGCACGACGAGCCCTGACCCGCCGCCGCGCTGAACGCATACGCCGGGCTATAGGGGCAGTTCGAGTACTGGCTGTTGTTCGCGCCCGTGCCGCCGTTCGTGCTGCTGGTGCAGGCGACGAAAATGCCGAACACCGCCGCAGCCGCTCCGACGAATAGCCAAGTCTTGCTGTTCATTGCGCTCTCCTCCCGTGGTCGTTGTTAAGACGCGGCCCCGAAATGCGACGCGGTCGCGCTCGCACGAGCCGAACGTTCGACGGCGGGAATATCAGAAGGATGCACCGCTCTGGTTGCTTTTTTCCGCGCTGCGGCGCGCCAAGTTGCCGAGCACGCCGGTGCGGGGGTAAAGAAGAGGGGTGAAATCGCTGTCCCGCCGAGAGGCCATCGTCCGCCTTGGGGCGGCGACCGGCGTGCTTGCCGGTGCGGGCGTCCTCGGGCGCGCGTTGTGGGACAAGGGCGGTTTCGAGTCGGTCCAGGAGTCGGGCGCGCGGCAGGTGCGCGATTACCGGGTCGCAGGGGGCGCCGCGGACCACGAGTTTGCAGAGCTGGCGATCGCGAAGTCGCCGGTCATCGTCGACGCCGCAGGGACGCCGGAAGACCTGGTGCGCCGCGCGGTCGAGGCGCTGGGAGGGATGAAGCGCTTCATCTCGCGCGGCGACGTCGTCGTCATCAAGCCGAACATCGGCTGGGACAGGCTCCCCATTCACGCCGCGAACACGAACCCCGACGTCGTCGGCGCGGTGGTGAAGCTCGCGTTCGACGCCGGGGCGAAGAAGGTCATCGTCGCCGACGGCTCGTGCAACGACCCCAACCGATGCTTCCAGCGATCGGGCATCTGGCGCACGGCGTACGCGCTCGGCGCCGAGGTGGTGCTCCCCGCGGAGCATCGCTTCCGCACGACGCGCATCAAGGGCGAGGTGCTCGACGAGTGGCCGATCTTCACGACGCTCGTCGACGCCGACAAGGTCATCAACGTGCCCGTCGCGAAGCACCACAACCTCGCCAAGTACACCGCGGCGATGAAGAACTGGTACGGCATCCTCGGCGGCCGTCGCAATCGCCTCCACCAGAGCATCGACGTCTCGATCGCCGATCTCGCCACGTTCATGCGGCCGTCGCTGGTCGTCGTCGACGCCACGCGCGTGCTCGTTCGCAACGGTCCGCAGGGCGGCAACATCGACGACACGAAGGTGATGAACACGGTCATCGCCACGGTCGATCAGGTCGCGGCCGACGCCTACGGGTGCACTCTCATCGGCCAGCACCGCGACAACGTTCCGTACTTGAAGATGGGCCACGAGCGCGGTCTCGGGACGATGTACTGGGAGAACCTCCGTTGGAAGGAGGTGTGACGTGGCGAACGCGTCGTCGCATCACCCGCACGTGCCGAAGGCGCCGCACGCCGGCGTCTCGCTCGATCTGAGCAACCCGAAAGCGAGCGAAGAGCTCGCGATGCACGTGGAGCCGATCCCGTGGAAGGGGATCGTCGGGGCGATCCCGCCGATCGATCGCGACACGTCGTGGGTGCCGAAGACTCCGAACGCGACCCCGACCCCGACCCCGACCCCGACCCCGACCGCGAACGCGAACGCGAACGCGAACGCGAACGCGAACGCGAACGCGAACGCGAACGCCTGCGCCTGTGGCTCCACGTCCCCGTGCGCGTCCACGTCGGCGTCCGCCACCGCCTCCGCCGTCGCACTCCCCCTCGCGAAACCCAAGCCCAAGAAGATCGATCCCAAACGCGCCGGCAGCGGCATCCCCGCGCGTCGCACGATCCGCGTCCTCGTCTGGGCGCGTCGCTTCGCGCAAATCTTCTTCTTCGCGCTCTTCATGTACTTCCTCTTCCAGACCGGCTTCCGCGGCAGCTTTGCCGCGAAGTCCGACGCGCCCGTGCGCCTCCCGCTGCCGGTCGAAGGGTTCCTGCTCGCCGATCCGTTCGTCGCGGCGATGACCGTCCTCTCCACGCACACCGTCTACCGCGGCCTCCTCTGGAGCGTCGGGCTCCTGGCGGTGACGCTCGTCTTCGGGCGCGTCTTCTGCGGGTGGATCTGCCCGTTCGGAACGCTCCATCACTTCTTCGGATGGATCCTCCCGTCGACCTTCGGGCGCGGCGGGCACCGCGTCGAAGCGAACAAGACGCACACGTACCAGCGCGTGAAGTACTACCTGCTCTACGCCTTCCTCGTCGCGGGCGTCGCGGGCAGCGCCATCGGCGGTCTGTTCGATCCGATCTGCATCGCGGTCCGTTCGATCGGCCTCGGCGTCATCCCCGCCGCACAGTACCTCACGGGTCGCACGCTCGGCGCCGCGCAGAACGTCCACGCGCGGCCGCTTCAAGCCGCCGCCGATCACACACAAGACTTCCTCGCGCAGACGGTCTGGCAGTCGAAGCAGTTCTACTTCCACCAGACGTGGCTCATCGTCTTCCTGCTGATCGCGGTCCTCTTCGCGAACCGGTTCATCCCGCGCTTCTGGTGCCGCGTGCTCTGTCCGCTCGGCGCGTTCCTCGGCGTCTTCGCCCGCTTCGCGCTCTTCGGCATGGAGAAGGATCACGCGAAGTGCACCGACTGCAACTTGTGCCTCGTGAGCTGCCAGGGCGCCGACTCGCCGCAAGGCGGTGTGAAGTGGCGGCAGGACGAGTGCCACATGTGCATGAACTGCGAAGCCGCGTGCCCCGAGGACGTGATCAAGTTCCGCTTCCTGCCGAACCGTCAGAGCGCGGTGACCAGGCCCGACACGCAGCGTCGCACGGCGCTCGCGGCCGTCGGCGCGGGTGCGATGTTCATCCCCGCGGCGCGCATCGCCGACTCGCTCGACGTGAACTACCACTCGAAGGTCATTCGTCCGCCGGGCGCGGTCGAAGAGCGCGCGTTCCTCGAGCGGTGCATTCGGTGCGCGGAGTGCATGAAGGTGTGCCCGAACAACGCGCTCCATCCAGCGATGTTCGAAGCGGGCATCGAGGGGCTATGGACGCCGATCTTGATCGCGCGCATCGGCTACTGCGAGCACTCGTGCGTGCTCTGCGGGCAGGTGTGTCCGACGGGCGCGATCCAGAAGATCACCGAGAAGGAGAAGCTCGGGCAGGGGGTGCCGCCGATCAAGATCGGGACGGCGTTCTACGATCAGGGGCGATGCCTGCCGTGGGCGATGCAGACGCCGTGCATCGTGTGCGAAGAGTTCTGCCCGACGTCGCCGAAGGCCATCTGGGTCGAAGAGGTCGACGAGCCGGTGCGCGACTCGAAGCCCGGACCCAACGGCGAGCAGCCGGCGATGAAGACCGTGCACCTGCAACGCCCGCACGTCGACCCGAGCCTGTGCATCGGCTGCGGCGCGTGTGAGAAGGTCTGCCCCGTGCAGGACGAGCCCGCTGTCTACATCACGAGCGTCGGCGAGACGCGGAGCAAGACGAACGTGATCTTGCTGGAAAACACGAACTACAACCAGACCACGTGAGCCCGCGCCCGAGGCGGTTGCGCGCGTCGGGCGAAGCGCGCATCGTGAAGTCGTGGGGCTGCTGAGCTCGGACGAGGAGATCCATCTGCCGTTTCCGGCAGTGACCAAGGACCTCGTGCCGCTCGCCACGCGCTTTCGCAGCACGTGGCTCACGTCGTCGCTCCTGGCGATTCGCGATCGCGGGCGGAACGACGAGTACTTCTCGTATCTGCCGCCCGAGTACCACGAGGTCGTCCGCAACAGCGTCGCCGGCTCGTGGCTCCCCGTCTCCGTCGCCGTCGCGCACTACGCGGCCTGCGACGCTCTCAACTTCACGCAGCTGGAGCTCGTCGCCATCGGACGCGAAGTGCAGGCGCATGCCAACGCCAGCGTGCTCAGCATGCTGGTGAAGCTGGCGGCGAACACGGGCGTCACGCCATGGACCGCGTTCAGTCAGTTCAATCGGCTTTGGGGGCGCGTGTGGATGGGGGGCGGCGTGGGCGTCTACAAGATCGGCCCGAAGGAAGCGCGGATGGAGATCGTGGGGTGGCCGGTGTCGCGCTCGATGTACATCAAGCACGCCATGCGCGGCGTCATCGGCGCGATGCTCGAAGTGTGCTGCACGAAGGCGTACGTGAAGGATCTGCCGAAATTCTGCACCGCCTCGACGCTCGGTTACCGCTGCGCGTGGGCGTGAGGCGCGCTACCTTCATCGGCGATGAACGATCGCTTCCTGCGTGCCTGCCGCCGTGAGCCCACCGACGTGACGCCGGTGTGGTTCATGCGCCAAGCCGGGCGCTACATGCCCGAGTACCGGAAGCTTCGCGAGAAGCACTCGCTGCTCGATCTCTGCAAGAACCCGGAGCTGTCGTGCCAGGTGACGATGCAGCCGCTGCGCCTCGGCGTCGATGCGGCCATCCTGTTCGCGGACATCTTGCTTCCGCTGGAGCCGATGGGGGCGTCGTTCGAGTTTGCGAAGGGGGAGGGGCCCGTCATTCACGAGCCGATCGCGAACCGGAAGCAGATCGACGCGCTCCGCGTGATCGAAGCGGAGGACGGGCTCGGCTACGTGCTCGAGGCGATCCGCACGATCAAGCGCGAGCTCGCCGGCAAGGTGCCGCTCATCGGGTTCGCGGGCGCGCCGTTCACGCTGGCGAGCTACCTCATCGAAGGGGGGAAGTCGGCGCACTTCGCCAAGACCAAGGCGCTCATGTACGGAGAGCCCGAGGCGTGGCACGCGCTGATGGGCAAGCTCGCCGAGGTCGTGCGGCGTTACCTGCGCGCGCAGATCACCGCGGGGGCCGACGTCGTGCAGCTGTTCGATTCGTGGGTCGGGCAGCTCTCGCCCGACGACTACCGCGACTACGTGCAGCCGCACGTGGCGCACATTCTCCAGGACTTGAAGTCGACCAACGTGCCCATCATCCATTTCGGAACGGGGACGAGCGATCTCCTCGAGCTGCAGCGCGACGCCGGCGGTACGGTCATCGGGGTCGACTCGAAGACGCCGCTGGCCGATGCGTGGGCGCGCATCGGATACGACCGCGCCGTGCAGGGGAACATGGACCCGTGCGTGCTCTTCGCGCCGCGCGAGGTCGCGTACAAGCACGCGACGCGCGTTCTCGAAGCGGCGGCGCGGAGACCGGGGCACATCTTCAACCTGGGTCACGGAATATTGCCCGAGACGCCGGTGGACACCGTGCAGGCGGTCATCGACTACGTGCACGAGACGAGCAGCGGCACGCGCCTCAGCGATCGGCCGCCCAGCACGCGGCCATGAAGGAGGCGCTGCTCCTCGTCGCGCACGGAACGGTCGACGACCTCGACGAGCTGGCGGAGTTCGTGACGCGGATCCGGCGCGGACATCCGGCGCCGCCCGAGCTGCTCACCGAGCTTCGCCGGCGGTACGAAGCGATCGGCGGGCAGTCGCCGCTCAACGCCATCAACCGGAGGCTCGCGGCGCGCGTGGAGGCCGCGACGGGGGTGACGACGCGCATCGCGAACCGGCTCGCGCGCCCGACGGTGAACGACGTGGTCGCGGAGCTCGCGAAGGACGGCGTGACGCACCTGGCGTCGGTGCCGCTCGCGCAGTACTCGGCGCACGTGTACGCCGAGGCGGTCGAAGCGGCGGCGAAGGAAGCGGGGATCGCGGCGACGTGCGCGAAGAGCTGGTCGGAAGACCCGGCGTTGATCGAGGCGTATGCCGATGCGATCGCGGCCGCGCTCGTCGGGGTCGAGGGTTCGCACGCGACGGTCGTGCTCACCGCGCACAGCTTGCCGGTGGCGGCGATCCGCGCGGGCGATTCGTACGAGCGTGAGTTCCGCGCCGCGTGCGACGCGGTCGTGGCGCGGCTCGTCGCGCGCGCGCCCTCGACGCGAACGGTGGTCGCGTTCCAGAGCCAGGGCATGGGTACGGGGCCCGGCGGAAAGCCGATCGAGTGGCTCGGCCCGGACCTGATGACGACGATCGATGCTTGCCGGGCGCGCGGCGATCGCGACGTCGTCTTCGCGCCGATCGGGTTCCTCGCCGACCACGTGGAGATCCTCTACGACCTCGACATCGAAGCGCGCGGCTGGGTCGAAGCGCGGGGGATGGCCTTTCACCGCACGCGATCGCTCAACGACGGCGACGCGCTCGTCGGCGTGATCGCGCGCGTCGCCAGGACGCTGGTCCATGCCTAGCCCGCGCCGCGTCGTGATCCTCGGCGGCGGCGTGAGCGGCCTCGTCGCCGCGCGCACGCTCCTCGGCTCGCCGGGCGAGCGTGAGATCACGATCGTGGAGCGCTCGGCGCGCCTCGGCGGGAACATCGCCACCGAGACGCGCGACGGCTTCGTGCTCGATGGGGGCCCCGACTCGTGGGTGGCGACGAAACCGTATGCGACGGCGCTCGCCAGGTCGCTCGGCCTCGCGGAGCGCTTGATCCCGACGATCGCCGCGAACCGCCGCGTCTACATCGCCTGGCAGAACGCGCTGTGCATGCTGCCCGAAGGGATGATCCTCGGCGTGCCGACGGAGGTGATGCCGATCGTCACCACGCCGCTCTTCTCGTGGGACGCGAAGCTGCGCATGGCCCTCGAGCCGTTCATCCCGCCGCGTGCGTGGGACCGCGACGAAGACGAGTCGATCGGCGACTTCGTGTCGCGACGCCTGGGTGACGAGGTGGCCGACAGGCTCGCGGGCCCGCTGCTCGGCGGGATCTTCGCCGGCGACGCGCGCGACCTCTCGGTGCGCGCGGCGTTCCCGCAGTTCGTCGATGCGGAGAAGACGTACGGCTCGCTCGTTCGCGCGATGCGCGCCATGCGAGCGGCGCGAAAGGCGAAGGCCGCGAGCGCACCGAACGGGACGGCGGGCGAGGGGAGCGCGTTCCTCTCGCTCAAAGGGGGGATGAGCGAGCTGATCGACGCGCTGGCGGCGAGCGTAGGGCCGCGCGTGCGCGTGCGAACCGGCGTGGCCGCGCGGCGGATCGAGGCGCAAGAGGACGCGACCGGCAGTCGCACGTACCGCGTCGTGCTCGACGGCGACGAGGCGATCGATTGCGACGACATCGTGCTCACGTTGCCTCTGCGCGCGGCGAGCACGGTGACCCACTCGCTCGACTCGGCGCTCGGCGACGCGCTCGCGACGTTCGACGCCGCGTCGACCGCGACGGTCTTCCTCGCGTACCGGCGCGCGGCGATCGCTCACCCGCTCGACGCCACGGGCTTCCTCGTACCGCGATCGATGGGCCGCTCGGTGCTGGCGTCGACGTGGGTCTCGAGCAAGTGGGAGCACCGCGCGCCCGAAGGCCACGCGCTCCTTCGCGTCTTCTTCGGTGGCGCGACCGGCGAGGCCATTCTCCAGCGCGACGACGAAGAGCTCACGTCGCTCGCGCGCCACGAGCTTCACGCGCTGATGGGCATCGACGCGACGCCCCTCTTCGCGCGCGTCTTCCGCTTCGACCACGCGAGCCCCCAGCCCCGCGTCGGCCACCTCGCGCGCGTGCGGACGACGAACGAGCGACTGGCGCGCTGGCCGGGGATCTACGTGGCCACGAACGGCTTCGAGGGGAACGGGATCCCCGATTGCGTGAAGAACGCCGAGGCGGCGGCGGCGTCGATCGTGGCGCGCGGGGGCTAGAAGCCGGGCGAGGTTGCGATCGGGCGGGTGGGGTGGGGTTTGGGGGCGGGGTGGGG
>PLXW01000024.1 GCA_003151595.1 Myxococcales bacterium | reverse complement strand
CACTGCGCTCCCCCTCTCCCCTTGCGGGAGAGGGGGGTGGGGGGTGAGGGTTCGTGGACGGCGCAACAGTTCAGTACGCGACCGGCCGGGAATGGGCGACCGGCCTCGGCGGTTCGAGACGGCAATGGTCGCCCGAACGATTCGCGGGGCGCTGATGCTCCTGCTCCTGGCGCTCGTCGGGTGCGATCACGCGACCAAAGTGGTCGCCAAGATCACGCTCGAAGGGGGCCGAACGCACGCCGTCATCCCGGGAATTCTCGATCTCGTCTACGCCGAGAACCGCGACACGGCCTTCAGCCTCACGCGCAACGTCCTCGGCCCGGCGAAGGGGTGGTTCCTCATCGCCTTCTCGTGCGTCGCCATCGTCGCCATCGCCGCCGCCTGGTGGAAGCGCCGCGCGAAGGCCAGCGCCACAGAGAGCGTCGCCTTCGTCCTCGTCATTGCCGGCGCCATCGGCAACGTCGCCGACCGGATTGCCCACGGCTACGTGGTCGACTTCATCTACATCCACCGCTGGCCGGTCTTCAACGTGGCCGACATGGCGATCTGCGCCGGCGCGCTCTTGATGGGCCTGAAGCTTCGCCGCGAGTCGGTCAGAGCCAGCCGTTTTCCTGATACCAGCGGGCCGTGAGCTTCGTGCCTTCGGCGAGCGTCACGTGCGGCTCCCACTTCAGGTCCGTGCGCGTCTTTTCCGCGCTGCACACCCAGTGCGGCTGGCGGATCTCGTTCATCTTGTCGCGCGTGAGCATGACGGCCTTGTTCGTCACCTTGCCGTAAAGCTCGCTCGAGAGCGCCGCCAGCCAGATGACCGGCATCGGCAGGTTCAAGCGCACGAACGCCTTCTTCCCGAGCGCGGTCTCGATGGCCTCGACCATCGAACGGAACCCGTGCGGCTCGCCGTCTTCGACGAAGTACGTGGAGCCGCTCGGTACGTCGGCGGTGATGGCCTTGATGCAGGCCTCGGCGCAGTCCGAGCCGTAGATCATGCTGATCGTGCTGTCGCCCTTGCCGACGGTCGGAAGCACGCCGCGGTACACCGACTGGAAGAACGCGAAGATCTCCTGATCGCGCGGGCCATAGATCGCGCCCGGGCGGAGGATGACGACCGGAAGATCCTTCTTCGCCGCGAGCACGACCGCTTCCGCTTCCTGCTTCGAGCGACCGTAGTGCGTGACCGGATTCCCGGTTCCGGTGCCATCGACCGGCCGCCCATCGAGCGACGGACCGACCGCCGCCAGGCTCGAGACCAGCACGAAGCGCTGAAGCTTTGGCGCGTGCTTCTTCGCGGCCTCGATCAGGTTGCGCGTCCCGTCGACGTTCGTCTTCCGAAACTCCTCGGGCGAGCGCGCCTTCACGAGCCCCGCGGAGTGGATGATCGCATCGACCCCCTTCACGGCCTCGGCGACCTTGTCCGCATCCTCGACCCCGCCGTACGCGAACTCGACGTTCGCCAGCCGCTCGAGAAACTCCTTCTTGCTGCTCTTTCGCACGAGCGCGCGAACCGAGTGCCCTTCGCGCGAGAGCTGCTCGGCGATGTGACTGCCGAGGAAACCACTGGCGCCGGTGACGAGGACTTTCACGATGCAATCTCCCGATCGAACACGCGGTACCGCTTGTACGGCTTCGCGCCCATCATTCGGATGCCGGCGTTGACCGGGCCGTTGTCTTCGAGCGTCCAACCGAGCTCGCCCCACTCGATGCCGAGCTTCTTGCCGCCTTCGTTCAGCTCCGCATAGAGGAACGCGCTGAGGCCCGCGTACTTCCTGACGTGCCGGTACTTCTGGCGGATGCCGAGGATGATGAGTCGCGCGCTCTTCGCCCCCTTCACCTTGAGCCGATAGAGCAGCTTCACGATGCCGAGCGGGAACAGCTTGCCGTCGAGATCGGCCGCCAGCTCGTTCAGGTTCGGGATGGCCACGGCCACGGCCGCAGGCTCGCCGTCGATCGTCACGATGCGCGTGATGCCCGGCTCCAGGATCAACTTGAAGTCGGACGCCATCTTCGCGACCTCCTTCTTCGTCGCCGGCACGAAGCCCCAGTTGTCGGCCCAGGCGTCGTTGAAGACGTCGACGATGATCTCCACGTCGCGCTCGACGTGCTTCATGTCGACCGGGCGGCTCTTCACCTCGGGGAGCGCCGCGATCTCGTCGTGACCGCGCTTGGCGCGCGCGTTCAAGTCGCCGACCGTGTAGTGCCAGCCGAAGAAGTCCTTGAGCTTGGTGTAGCCCGCCTTCTCGATGAGCCCCGCCTGGTACTTGTGGTGGTGCGGGTTCATGAACACCGCCGGTGTGTCGAACCCTTCGACGAGGCACCCCAGCTCCTCGTTGATCGACATGGAGAGCGGCCCGCGCGCCCGCTTCATCCCTTTGCCTTTGAGCCACGCCTCGGCCCGCGCGATCAGCTCGCGCGCGACCTCTTCGTCGTCGACCGTGTCGAAGAACCCCCAGAAGCCGGTCGCATCCTTGTACCGCGCGAGGTGCTCCTGATCGATCGTCGCCGTGATCCGCCCGACGCACTTGCCGTTGCGGTACGCGAGGAAGATCGTCCCCTCGGCGTGCTCGAAGAACGGGTTCTTCTTCGGGTTCAGGCGATCTTTCAGATCCTGGTCGAGCGGCCGGATGAAGTTCGGCTCGTCCTTGTAGATGTACGAGACGACGTCGAGGAAATCGCGGACGTCGCCGCCCATGGGAACTTGGCGAATCTCGATCATTGGCGTGGCGACGCTATCGCATCGCGCGCGCCCGCATGCAACCCGGTGCTGGCAACGCTACTTCTTCAAAGCGGCATAAAACGCCGAGCCGCGCCGCTGAACGCGCACCACCAGCTCGCCGTCGCCGGCCGCTTTCTGCACGTCGGCGGCGGACGGATCGGGCTTCCCGTCGCACTCCACGATGATGTCGCCCGTCTTGAGGCTCGCGCGATCGGCCGACGAGCCCGGCGCGACGTCGGTGATGATCGTGGCCGTTCCGGAGTGCGGCGTGTAGCCGACCTGTTGCGACTGCTGCGGCGTGAGATCGCGGACGCGGAGCCCCATCCCCACCTGCGGAACGCCTTGCTGCTGCGCGGGCACGGGCTCGACCGGCTCTTCGTGGCGCGCGGCGAGCGTCACGTTCGCACCGTAGTGTTTCCCTCCGCGAATGATCTCGAGCTGCGCGCTCTGGCCGACGTCGTGCGAGAGGATCTCGCGCATCAGGTCGACGCGATCGTGCACCGGATGCCCCGCCACCGCCGCGATCACGTCCCCCGGCTTCACGCCCGCCTTCGACGCGGGCCCTTCGTTCTGCACCTGATCGACGAGCGCTCCGGCGCGCACGTCGAGCTTGAACGCCGTCGCCAGATCGGGCGTGAGGTCCTGCGCCTGAACGCCGATGGTCGCGCGCTCCACGTGCCCGCTCTTCGTGATCTGCTCGGCCACCCGCCGCGCCATGTTGGACGGGATCGCGAACCCGATCCCGAAGCTCCCGGTGCGCGTGCCGAGGATCATGGCGTTGATGCCGAGCACCTTGCCGTCGAGATCGCACAGCGGCCCGCCCGAGTTCCCCTGGTTGATGCTGGCGTCGGTCTGGAGAAAATCTTCGATCTGGTTCTCGCTCAGATTCCCGCGCCCCTTCGCGCTCAAGATCCCTGCGGTCACCGTGTTGGTGAACCCGAACGGCGACCCGATGGCGACTACCCACTCGCCCACGCGCGCCACGTCCGAGTCGGCGAAGTGCGCGGGGACGAGACCGGTGGCTTCGACCTTGACGACCGCGAGATCCGTATCGGGATCGCGACCGAGCAGGCGCGCGGGGAGCACACGGCCGTCGCGCAAGTGAACCGAGATCGTGAGCGCCCCTTCGATGACGTGGTTGTTCGTGAGGATGGCCCCCTCGGGCGAGAAGAGAACGCCCGAGCCCGTTCCGCGCGCGACCGGCGAGTCGCCGCGCCCACCGAGCCAGCGGAGCACTTGCTCGGAGCTCTCGTCGCGCACGGTCACGTCGATCTGCACGACGCTGGGGCCGACCTTGTCGGCGACCGAGACGAACGCATCCGACAACCGATTCGCTTCCGCTTGCGACTGCGGGAGCGCCCCGGTTCGCACCGGCGCGGCCTCTTTCGTCTGCACGCTGGCGGGCGTCGCCTTCGGTGGCTGCTGGGCAAGCGCGTTCGAGGCGAGAGACGAAGCGAGGGCGGCGGCGACTAAGAGATGAACGATCCTCATGCCGAGGAGAATCGCACTCGTCGTCCGTGAAGCAAGTTTCCGAGGTCGAGAACGCTTCGCCCCAGGCGTGTCCACGATTGGACCGCCGAAAAACACCAAAGTCAGTCGACCATCTTCTCGACCACCCGCGACCACGGACGCGCCCCGGTCCCGAGCGCCGCTTCGTACAAAGGCGTCCCGGGGGGCGTGAGGTCCGTGAGCTCCATCGTCGGCGCGCCGCGCGACGCGGCCATCCGCGACGCCATCGCCACGAGCGCCGCCACGCACGCCGCCCGATCGCACGACGCGTCGACCGCGAAGCGCCCGAGTATCGCGCGCTTCACCGGCAAGAACGGCGGCTCGAGCAGAGCCACGGCCAGCGTCGCCGACCCGCGCACGTCGCCGCGCGCGTCGTACGCCACCAGCTCCGACGGCTCGCTCGACGACGCGCGCGCCAGGTGCGCCGCGATGCCTCCGAGGATCGCAGCGTCCACTTGCCGCGCGCGATCGAACCGCACGTCGCCCGCTTCACGACGCCGCGTCGCCAGCGTCCCCTCGAGCAGCGCGATCGGCAACGCGTCACGCGCATCGGCCACCCGCGCGCCCATCCCCTGCCCGCCCACCGGCGCCGCCGCCCCGAGCGACGTCACGATCCGCTGGTTGTACGAGACCGGCGCGTACCGGCACTTCTCGTAGAAGCCGTGCGCGGGGTTCGGCTCGAGGACCTCGGCCGCGAGCACGACCTGCGAACCGCGCCCCATGCGTCGCGCCGTATGTGCAAGCTCGTCGAGGAGCGCGCGACCCAGCCCCGAGACGCGAATCTGCGACTGCACGATCAGCGATCGCACTTCGCACGTGTACGGCGTCGAAGCGTCGGCTCCATGACGCTCGAACCACCCCTCCACTTGCCCGGCGACGGTCCCTCGCCACGTGGCGATGAGATGCACGTGCCGCCCGAGCACCGGCTGCCCCGCGCGAACGCGCGCGTCTTCTTCGAGCCGCGTCGCCAGCTGCCCGTACACGCGCTCGTCGTGCGAGCCCGGGTAGCCGCCCCACGCTTCGTGCGCGTCCCACAGCTCGCGCCAGAGCGCCGCGATCGATCGCCCTTCACCGGGCATCGCCGCGCGCACCACGATGTCGCTCGCCTTGCTCAACGCGGCCATGATTCGCCCGTCCCCTCCGGCAGGTCGACGAGCACCTCTTCGAGCGTGAGCCCGTGCGCCGGCGCCGTCGTCCCCGCGAGCTTGCGCGTCTTCCCTTCGAGCGCGCGCGCGACCGCGTCTTCCGGCAGCTTGCCGCGCGCGATCTCGAAGAGCGTGCCCACCATGATGCGCACCATGTTGTAGAGGAACGCGGACCCTTCGACGACCACGGTCACGACGCGCGGGTCCTCACCCGCTTCAACGGCGACGCGCGTCATCGTCCTCACAGTATCGCTCCGAGGGTCGTGCGACGAGCGGAAGGCGGCGAAGTCGTGCGTCCCCTCGAACTGACGCGCTGCACGACTGAGCCGATCCAGGTCCACCGGCCACCCGACGCGCCACGCGCGACTCGTCCAGCGCGGGTCGCGCACCCGGTCGAGCAGCACGCGGTACCTGTAGCGCTTGCCGCGCGCCGCGAAGCGAGGATTGAAACCAGCGACGACGCTCCGCGCACTTCGAACACACACGTCGTCGGGCAAGTGCTGGTTGAGCGCGAGCACCCACCCGCGCGCCGGGATCGCCAGCGTGGCGTCGAACGCGGCGAGCTGACCGTCGGCGTGCACGCCCGCATCGGTGCGGCTAGTGCCGCGCGGGAGCGACGCGCGCGGATCGAGCGCGTGAATCGCGCCGGCGACCGCGCCGTGAATCGTGCGGGTGTCGACCTGCGGCGCCCAGCCCGAATACGCGGTGCCGTCGTACGCGACGGTGAGGAGGACGCCGTGTTCGCTCACGTCGTTCAGTGTAGACCGCGCGGCGAGCTCGCGCGCGGATGCGCCGTCGTCATGTGACCATGTAGCGGCCGGCGCGAAGGAGTGGCGCGCCGTCGAGATCGACATCGGCCAGCGCGCACGTCATCGGCAGCTGCGCGCGCGTCGACCATGACGCGCCGGTCTGCTCCGGGATCGCCGAGCCGAACACGATGTGGAGGCCGGGGAGATTCTGATCCGCCACGAGCTCGCCCGTCGGCGACAAGATGCCGACGTTCGTTCCCACGCACACGCCCCCCACGCGCGACAGATTGTGCTCGCGCCCGAGGTACGTCTCGACCTCGCGTTGAAGCGCGCGGTCCGGGCATCGCACGCTCTTGCACGTGTTGTTTTCGATCTCGATCCGCAGCGGCGTCTTGTCGAGCAACCCCGCGGCCTGACCGAAGTGACTCCCTACGCTCGCATCGGCGACGAACACGCCGCGCACCAGCGCAGGGCACGACGTCAGCTTTCCCGACGGAAGATTCTCCCACTTGCCCGGACGAATCACGCCGACGTGCTCCACCCATCGCGACGACGGATCGAGCCGCACTTCGAGATCGGATCCCGCGGGCGTTCGCAGGCGAAGGAGCGAGTCGGGTCGCAGCCTCGTTCGCACCGCGCGCGTCATCGCCAGGATGCGCGAGTGATCGACCGAGAAGCCGGCGATGAGCGAGCGACGCGAGACGCCGATCATGTGCGCGTGGCGGAGCGCCAGCGTTCGCACGACGACGAGCAGCTCGTGACGCATGCCGATCTCGCCGTCCTCGAAGCCGATGGCCAGGCAGCTCGCCTGCGCGCGATTCAGCGCCGAGCGAATCGAGTCGGGGAGCTGACGGATCGGGCGATCGCCGTGCGACTCGATCTCGTGAACGATCGGATCGGCCCCGAGGTCGCGCGCGATCTCGAGCAGCGCCGAGCCGATGTCACGCCGCCCTTTGTCGACGATGAGAACGACGTGCTCTCCGCGCACGATCCCGAGCGCCCCTTCGATCACGCGACGCGCGGCGTTCGCCAGGTCGTAGTCGATGGCCGCGAAGCGAACCGACGGAAACGAGATGCGCCCCGGACGCGCCGAGGGGCGCCCCGATCCGGCCGGCGCGGCGCTCGATCGCGACGGCGGCGGCGTGCTCCCGCGATGCGAAGCGGGCGGCGGAGTGCTCCCTCGCGCAGGCGGCGGCGCACTCCCTCGTTGCGAGAGGGGCGGCGCTTGCGACGACTGTTGCCGTGGAGGTGGGCTCGCCCGACGAGACAATGGCGGTGGAGCGGTACTCGGACGACGCGGCGGCGGCGCTTCGGAAGGCGGCCGCTTCGAGTCCCCCGACGTCATGCGACGATCACGCGAAGAGCGAGTCGGGCCGCACGTCGCGCGCGCCCGTAGCGTCGTCGTCCGCAGCGTCCGAGGCGTCGTCCGAAGAATCGGACGGAGCGTTCACGTCGTTCGAAGCGTCGGCCGCATCGGCGGCGTCAGCAGCGTCGTGACCCGAGTCGAAAATCGCAGAGTCGTTCCCGGAGTCGCCCGGAGCAGCTGGGCCGTCGTCGCCCGCTTCGGACGGCAGCGCGGAGTCGGTCGCGGGGCCCGTGTCGGGCGTCCCGGAGTCGGGGAGCGGCCCGGTCAGCAACGGAGGCGGCTGTTCGCACAGTCCGGCGACGCACGAGCCTGCGAGGCACTCATCGTCCTTGAGGCACTCTTGCCCGTTGTACGACTTGTACTGCGTGCATGCGCCGAACGCCGCGCCCAGACTGGCGACGATCAACACGAAGGCAGATGCTGCGCGGACGTTCGAGCGATTCCCCATGGTGCACTCACGATAACAAGGCCGCACCAATCAGGCCGAGAAAACGCCTGACTTAGCCTTTGGAGTCGTTATGGGCGTCCTGGATGTGGGCGTCGGCGGCATCATGGGCATCTTCGTGCGCGTCGGTGACGTGGGCGTCGGCGTCGGAGTGGCTACCGTCGGAGGCGTCCGCGGCGTCGTCGCCCGACGCGGGATTGGTATCCGCCGGCGCGTCGTCACCTTGCGGCGTCCCCTGATCCTCCGGCGAATCGCCCGCCGAATCGGTGAACAAGGACGACGCTTCGACCGGCGTTCCGCACCCGGCTTCGACGTTCGCGGCGCCGTCTTCGAACGTGCACGTCGGCGTGAACCCGCTCCCGCCGCACCCGGTCGAGGGGAGCACCGCACCCACTGCCGCGCACGCGAGCGCCGCGACGACGGCCACGAGCCGATGCCGCTTCACGCCGGCCTCGTCACGTTCGCCACGTTATTTCCCGCCCGGTACGAAGCTGATCGGAACCTTGGCGTCGATGCATCCACCCTTGGGCGGCGGGAAGCTTCGCGACGAACGGAACACGTTGGCGACACAGTTGGCGACGATGTCGCTCCCCATGTCGTTGCTCGAGATGTTCGCGGAGCAGAGCGAGCCGTTGGCGCCGACGCGCACCGTGACGCTCACGTGCCCCTTCAAATCGCTGTCTTGCGCGAGCGCCTGGTCGTAGCAGCGGTGCGCCTGCTTCGCGCGGTAGGCCAGCGCGTTCTCGAGCTCGTCGGTCGTCTTTCCGCCAGAGCACGACTTCACGGCGCACGGATCGTAAGTCCCGTTCACGCGCGTCTGCGGCCCCGAGTCGGCGACCGGCTCGTCGGGCGGTGGAGGCGGCGGGACGTTGTCGTCGTCGTGAGGCGTGGGGGCGGCGTCGTACTTGGAGACGATCGGCGTGGGGTTGCCCCCCTGACCTCCGCACGATCTCCACGCGAGAAGCGCAGCGATCGCGGCGACGAGGCCGATCACGACGACGATGTATTTTCCGTTGCCCGAAGGGGGAAGCCCCGCTGCGGGGGCCATCGAGGGGTTCGGGGGATTGCTCGAGCTCATCTTCGAAGGAACCTCTCGATCACGAAAGAGCGCCTCGACGTCGACGGCCCGTCGCAAGAGATCTGTGGCCGGCGAGTATAGGGTGGGCGCATCTCAGGTGCCAGCACTTGAATAGAACGAGAGCGTCGTATCACCGTAGGTGCGCGCCTGTTCAAGCGTGACGCCAGAGAATACGGGCGACGGATCGCGATGCGCGTGCTCGACGACGAGCCGGCCATTCGGCGCGATCGCGGGCACGATCGCTTCGATGGCGCGCACCGCGGCGCCGTTGTTCACGTCGGCGTAGGGAGGATCGGCGAAGACGAGATCGAAGCGCTCGTCGGCGGCGACCAAGAGCCGCGCGGCGCGCTCGAGCGGTAGAGCGACCACGCGCGTCGCGTTCTCCAGCGCGAGCGCGCGCACGTTCGCGTTCAGCGCGAGCAGCGCCTCTTTCGACCGCTCCACGAACACCGCGAAGACGGCGCCGCGCGAGATCGCCTCGAGCCCCAGCGCGCCCGTCCCGGCATAGAGATCGAGCACCCGCGCGCCGGCGCACTCGTCGCTCAAGATGCTGAAGAGCGCTTCGCGAACGCGATCCGACGTGGGGCGCGTGGAGGTCCCTTTGGGCGCCTTGAGAGCGCGGGAGCGGAGCTGGCCACCGGTGATGCGCATGGACAAGGCAGAGAGAGAAGGCAGAGAAGGCGGCTACGTGTTTGCCGCCATCGCTTGCTACACGGTACTCTCGTCGGGATGCGTGCGATCTTGCGCCTTCCCTCTCATTTCGTCGCGGTCGCGTACGCGCTCGCGCTGTTCGCTCTCCTCTCGCCGCTCCGCCTCGCGCGTGCCGAAGCACCGAGCGCGCGGGCGACACCGGTTCACGTGCTGGCGCTCGACTCGGACGACTCCGAGGACCAGGCCGACGCGCTCACCGGCGCGATTCGATCGCGCGTGCGCGTGGCGCCGGGGTGGTCGTTGCAGGAGACGCAGCACGCGCTCGGCATGTTGACCGCGGCGCTCCGTTGCTCGCAGAAGCCCGATGCGCCGTGCTTGCAGCGCATCGGCGATCAGCTCCGGACCGATCGCTTCGTGTGGGGCGTCGTCGCCAAGGCGCCGGGCAATCAAGTGACCGCCGAGGTTCACCTGTGGTCGCGCGGCAAGCCCGACGCGATGATCAAGGAGACCTACAGCGACAACCTGAAAGACCAGAACGACGAGACCCTCCGCAAGGTCGCGTCGCGCATCTTCGAGCGCATCACCGGCGCGTCGACGACGGGCACCATCGTCGTTCACGCCGGCGACGCCGAAGGGGGCGTGTGGATCAACGGCGTGCGCAAGCAGTCGCTCGAGCACGGCGCGGCGACGCTCGAAGTCCCCGCCGGCACGTACACGGTCGAAGTGCGATCGAACGGCTTCGCGCCTGCGCAGCAAGCGGGCGTCGTCGTGACCACCGGGCAAGAGACGAGCGTCGCCTTGCGGCTCGTGGTCGAGCCCATCGGCGAGTCGGGCGCGATCAACGGCGGCGGGCACATGGACGTGCGGCGCATCGTGGCGTGGTCGCTCATCGGCGTGGGGATCGTGGGCGAGGTCGTCGCCGGTGTCGAAGCGGCGCGATTTCTCTCGCTGAAGGGCGACCTGAACGACGACCGCAACAAGGTCGACAAGAACGTGGCCGACATCTGCGCGCCTTCGACCAACCCGGCCGCTGTCGACGGCTGCTCGAAGTTCAACGACGCGAAGAGCGCGCGAACGACGGCGGTGCTCATCGGAAGCGCGGGCGCCGTGGCGCTCGTCGTGGGCGTCGTATTGCTGGTGACGGATCACACGAAGGAAGGCTTCGAGACGAGCACGACGACGCAAGGGCGTCTCCACGTGCTGCCGTACGTCGCGCCGCGCCCGAGCGAAGGCGGCGGCGTGAACGTATCGTTCACTTTCTGAGGACGTCGTCCATTCCGTAGCGGCCGGCGGGCTTGTCGACGATCCAGCGCGCGACGCGTAGCGCACCGCTGGCGAAGAGCTCTCGGCTCGACGCGCGGTGCGTGAGCTCGACGCGCTCGCCGGTGCCGAAGAGGAGGACGGTGTGATCGCCGACGACGTCGCCGCCGCGCACGGCGTGCACGCCGATCTCGCTCGCCCCGCGCGCCCCCGGTTTTCCTTCACGCCCATGAACGACCCGCGCGCCTCCGCGTGCGTCGCGCGCCAGCTCGGCGAGGCGGAGCGCGGTGCCGCTCGGCGCATCGACCTTCATCTTGTGGTGCGCTTCGACGATCTCGACGTCGAAGTCGGGACCGAGCATCGCGATCGCCTGCGCGACGAGCGCGCCCAGCACATGAACGCCGACGCTCATGTTCGGCTCCCACGCGACAGCGACCCGCTTGCTCGCGCGATCGAGCGCGGCGAGCGCGGCGGCGTGAAGGCCGGTGGTCCCGCTCACGATCGCGATCCCCGCAGCCGACGCGACGTCGGCCAGCTCGGTGGTGGCGCTGGGCGAAGAGAAATCGATGACGACCTGCGCGCCCGATCCGGCCAGCGACTCCATGCGCTCGCCCGCGTCGAGCGTGAGCGCCACGTCGATCCCCTGCTCGCCCGCGAGCTGCACGACCGTGCGCCCCATGCGCCCGCGCGCGCCGACGACGGCGATGCGGATCACTTCGCCAGCCCCTGCTGCGCGTCGCTCTTCTCGAACGTCGCCAAGGTCGCCGCGATCGCCTCGCGCGTCGCCTTCGACGCCGCCACGAGCGGCCCGCGCACCGCATCGCGCATCACGCCACGCATCGCCAGCGCCGCTTTCACCGGCCCCGGGTTCGACTCGAGGAACATGACCTCGTGCACCGGGAGCAGCGCCAGGTGCGCCTGCCGCGCGGCTTCGTAGTTCCCCGAGAGCGCGAGCTGCGTCGCGCGCGCGATTGCACCGGGCAGCAGGTTCGACGTCACGCTGATGACGCCGCGCGCGCCGACCGCGATCATCGGCAGGGTCAACGCGTCGTCCCCCGAGAGCACGGTGAGTCGCGAGCCAAAGCGGCGCACGAGCTCCTGCGCGCGAAGCACGTTCCCCGTGGCCTCCTTCGTGGCCACGACGTTCGGCGCCGCGGCGACGATCTTCGCGAGCGAGTCGGGCAACAGATCGGAGCCGGTGCGTCCGGGGATGTTGTAGATGACGAGCGGACAGTTGACCGCGCGCGCCACCGTGACGAAGTGCTGCACCAGCCCTTCTTGCGTGGGCTTGTTGTAGTACGGCACCACGATCATCACCGCGTCCGCGCCCGAGCGCTCAGCCTCACGCGCGAGGTGCACCGCTTCGAGCGTCGAGTTCGAGCCCGCGCCCGCGACGACGTGAGCCCGCTTGGCCGCGCGCTTCACCGTTCGCGAGATCACCGCGAGCTGCTCTTCGTGCGACAGCGACGGACTCTCCCCCGTCGTCCCGCACGGCACGAGCCCGCGCACGCCGCCTGCGAGCTGCGCGTCGATGAGCGCATCGAACGCATCCCAATCGATCGACTCGTCGTCACGAAACGGGGTGACGAGCGCCGTGTACGTACCTTCGAAGCTTGCAGCCATGGTGTGTCCTATCCAAACGCTCGACGCAGCTCATCACCTTTCATCCGAGCGAGGAAATTGTCTCTCCTTCGCACGTCCTCGAGCCACACGGCGTCGTCCCCTTCGATGACCCCCTGCTCGACCAGGTGCCCGAGGTGCCGCAATCGATGCACGTGCGCGCGGATCCGCGCCTCGGCGTAACGCATGCTCGTGCCGGTGTGCAGGATGAAGTTCCAGTCGCTCGACTGAAGAAGGAGCAGCTCGCGAATCGTCTGATCGAGGGCGTCACCGACGACGCCGTCTGCCTCGCGATGCGTCTTCACCAGGTGGCTCACGTAGCGCGTGGCGTGATGCACGTGCCGCCACGACCACGCCGACGCAGGCCCGACCCACACCTCGCCGTATCCGCCCGCGCCCCACGACGACGCGCTCGGCGTCGCGCGCACGTTCACAGGGTTCTTCTCGAGGTACCCGCGCAGCGTCGTGGCCTCGACCGCGCCGTTCGTCTTCGGGATCTCGCGGAACACGTGCTCGAGGAACCGCGGCCCCTCGAACCACCAGTGCCCGTAGAGCTCGGCGTCATACGGCGCGACCACGATCGGCGCGCATGGCATCGACTTCGCGAGATGGGTCATCTGCGCCGCGCGATTGAAGACGAAGTTCGCGGCGTGCTCCCTGGCGCGCTCCGCGGCGACGCCCGGCTGGTACGGCTGCTTCTCGCCGTCTTTCCCCGTGATGCGGAAGTACTTGAGCCCCGTCATGATGCGCGAGCCGTCGCCCGCCACCTCGCCCATCAACTCGCTCACCGGCAGGTCGAAGCCGATGTCGCGATAGAAGTCGCGGTAGAACGCGTCGCCCGGATACCCCTCGTCGCGCGACCACACTTGCCGGCTCGACTCCGCGTCGCGCCCGAAGAACGCGACGCCGTTCGGCGAGACGATCGGCGCGTGCACGCCGAACGGCGGGCGCGGGCGCGCGTGCGTGATGCCGTGCGTGTCGACGAGCGTGTAACGAATCCCGGCCGCGGCGATCTCGTGATCGAAGCTGGGGTCGTACGCGCACTCGGGGAGCCACATTCCGAGCGGCGTCCGCCCGACGATCTTCTCCCAACCGCGCACGCCGAGCTCGAGCTGCGGGCGGATGCCTTCCCGCGCGGGGATCATCCCCGGCAAGTAGCAATGCGTCGCCGAGCAGGTGAGCAGGTCGAGGTTCCCCGCGTCGGCGTGCTTCACGAAGCCCGCGAGCACGTCGCGCTCGTGCCGCTCCCACACCGCGCGGACGCGTCGCGCTTCGTCGCGATAAAAGGTGGCCACCGGCGCGAACTTCTCGTCGCCCCACAGCCGCTTCATCTCCTTCTCGGCGAGCTGCTCGAGGTTCGTGAGGTGACGCTCGAAGCGCTCTTGCAGGAGCGCGTCTTTCATCATCGACGCCAGCGGCGGCGTCACACTCATCGTCAGCGCGAACGGCACGCCGTCGGCGGCGAGCCGATCGAACCCATCGAGGAGCGGCAGGTAGCACTCGAGCAGCGCCTCGTAGAACCAGCGCTCTTCGAGGTGCCGCTGATGCTCGGGGTGCCGCACGAACGGCAGATGCGCGTGGAGGACGAGCGCGAGGTAGCCATTTGCCGTTTGCGCCATGCGCGATCGTGAATCGCGCTCGCCGACGTTCGCGTCAAGCGGGAGACGTCACGCCGCGACGGATCAGGTGCTCGTCACGGATAGTGAATCGGGCCGGTCGCTCCGCCGTGGCACGAAGAGTTGTTGCAGTCGGAGTTCGTCTGCGTCGCGGGCATGTCGAGCTCGGTCGCCTGGCGCACGCCGCCGCAGTACGGGCCGGTCGTTCCGCCGTTGGGCGGGTTGATCCAGAAGAAGCCGTCGGCATCCGTGTGCGCGCTGAACGCGTTGCCCCCGGTGCCCGTGGCGTAGGCGCCAACTTCGACGTCGGCCGCGCCGGTCGCGCCGTTCGCTGCCGTCGCGACCCAGCCCGCCGCGAGGAACGGCACGCCCGCGCCACCCGTTTTGTGGCAGGTGAGGCAGTCGGTCGCCGGGGTCTGTGCAGCCTGCCCGTTGTTCGCGTGACTCGTCCGAGCCGAGACCGCGACCGGCTTGCTTACGTACGCCACGAGCCCCTTGAAGGGACCGGCCGCTCCGCCATCGATGCCTGCCGCGCCGCCGTCGCCCGTGGCCGCGACTCCTCCATCCGCGCCGCCGCCGCCAATGGGCGTCACGGTGATCGCTCCCCCAGCGTCCTCTCCGCCGCCGGTCATGCCGCCGCCGCTCCCGCTTCCGGTTCCCGGGTTCGTCCCCTGGTTTGTCCCAGAGCTACCTACAGTTCCATCCAAGTGTCGGGGTCCGAGAAACTCCACCCCTGGATCCGGCGCGCTGCACCCTGCGGCGATGGCCGCGGCGCCTGCGAAGGCGATAAGTGCGAATGAAATGATGGGCTTGTTCATTGATTCACTCCGCGCGGGGAACGCCGTTGCCTGGGTACTCAGCAAGGCGCGCGCCGAAGTTACAGCCCGTTGACATGGCCCTCTCGCGGGAGCCCCGGGCCCCCTCCCCTCCCCCGTGCCTGCCGTCGCCGCGGCGGTCTGCGCCCAAAGGGACCCAAAGCGCTTTACAACCGACCCTTCGCCCGTATACTCCCGCGTCCCGTTTCGGCCCGCGTGCTCTTCGCACGTTTGCCTCGGGATTCCCCGCCGCGCGAAGCGAAGCTCTTCTCTAGAGAGCGGCGCGCGGCCAACGAAGAGGGTCAGCCATGTATGCGGTGATGACGACGGGCGGCAAGCAGTACAAGGTCGCGCAAGGCGACAGGCTCCGGATCGAAAAGATCGGGGCGGCGGTCGGCGAGACGGTGACCTTCGATCAGGTTCTCCTCGTCGGCGGCGATGCGCTGAAGATCGGCACTCCGCTGGTCGCGGGCGCGAAGGTCACGGCGAAGGTCGTGGCGCAGGCGCGCGAGAAGAAGATCATCGTCTTCAAGTTCCGTCGCCGTAAGAACTACCGTCGCAAGAACGGGCACCGCCAGCCGTTCACTGCGCTCGAAATCACCGGCATCACGGGCTGAGCCCGCGCCCAGAACTTTAGTAAGGCAAAGACAATGGCTCACAAAAAAGGCGCAGGCAGCACTCGCAACGGGCGCAGCTCGAATGCGCAGCGACGTGGAACGAAGGTCTACGGCGGCGAAGTCGTCCGTGCGGGAAACATCATCGTTCGTCAGGTCGGTTCGTCGATCGCGCCCGGCGCGGGCGTCGGGCTCGGCAAGGACTACACGCTCTTCGCGCTCGTCGACGGCACCGTGAAGTACGAGTGGCGCACGAAGACCCAGCGGAAGTGCACAGTGGTTCCGTTCGCTGCCGACGCTGCTGAGTGACTTCGCGCGAGTGAAGTAAGCTGACGAGACGCGCGAGCTCATCGCGCGTCGCTCCGTCGTGTCCAAAAACCACCGCTTCAAAGTGATCGCCGTCGACCTCGACGGCACCCTCCTCGACACGCGCGGCGCTCCGCACGATCGCGACGTGCGCGCCCTTCGGGCTGCGGCGCGCGCGGGGGTGCACGTGAGCATTCTCACGGGGCGCCTGTATTCGGGAACGCGGAAGGCCGCGGAGGCGATCGGGATCGCAGGGCCGGTGGGGTGCGCCGACGGGAGTCACATGGTGCGCGCGTCGGATCACGCGACGCTCGTTCATCACGGGCTCCGCGGGGAGCACGCGCGCGCGGTGCGCGATGCGCTCGGGCGGCACGGGCCGGCGACGTTCATCTTCGCGCAAGACGCGATCGTTCACGACGCGATGGGCGAGGCGTTCCTCGGGTACGTGAAGACGTGGTCGACCGACGTGCGAAGCGCCGAGTCGGTCGTCGCGCACGAGTGGTGGACCGACGAAGACGGCGTCACAGCCGTCGTTGCGGTCGGAACCGCGGCGCAGATTCACGGGACGCACGAGGAGATCGCGCGAACGGTGGGAGCGGGCGCGCAGGTCGCGACGTTCCCGATCCGCAGGCTCCCCGATGCGTGGGGAATGATCGCCCGCGCGGCCGGAGGGACGAAGGGCTCCGCGCTCGCGTTCGTCGCCGAGCACTACGGGTGCGCGCCGGAAGAGACGGTGTGCGTCGGCGACTGGATGAACGACGTGTCGATGTTCGCCGTCGCGGGGCGCTCGTACGCCATGGGGCACGCGCCCGATGACGTGAAGAAAGCGGCGAGCATCGTGCTCGAGGAGACGGCGGAGCACGGCGGCGGAATCGCGCGCGCGATCGAGGACGCTTTCGGCGTGCGCGACGACGGCGAGGCCTGAGGTGCGAACGCTGGTGGCGATTGCGGCGTGCGTGATCGCGACGGCGACCGCAGCGTGCGGCGCGCCGTCCGGAAACACGACGAGCGCGACCGCACCCTCGCAGAGCCCCATCGCGCGCCTTCACAAAGCGAAGTGCGGTGCGTGCCACGTGCGCGTCGAGCCGGGGCAACGGACGCGCGCGCAGCTCCAGGATGCATTCACGCGGCATCGCACGCGCGCTCACCTTACCGACGACCAATGGGCGCAGATGATCGACTACCTCGCCGCGCCCGATGCCGCGGGGACGGGCGCATCACCGTGAAGGTGACGCGCCGGGCGCGCTCGCGATAGCGTGATCGGCGTCGTGGCCGAATCGCGCGCGCCTGGTCTTCGCGTGCAGATCCTCCTCGCGCTGGCGGGGCTGATGCTGCTCGCGTTCGTACCGCTGTTCTTTGCGGTGGCGAGCGTCACACGAGCGACGTTGCTCGGAGCGCGCGAGACGGGAGCGCGTGCGCTCGGGCGTGCGGTCGCGGCCGACGTCGGCGAAGTGCGCGCGCGCGGTGATCGGGCAGAGCTGCTCCGCGTTCTCGAGAGCCACGCCGGGCTGGGTGCGGTGGAAGCGACGTGCGTGTGGGACGCGAAGGGGGAGCCCGAAGCGTGCGCCGGCGCCGAGAACGATCTGGCGACCATGACCGCGCCGGCGCGCCCGTACCGCGAATCGGACACGCGCCATCGCGGCGCGAGCGGGCGCGTGCTCGACGTGAGCGTTCCGCTGGGCGACGGCGTGGTGGTGCTGCGTCTGCGAACGGACGACGACGCGGATCACGCTTCGCCGCTCGTGAAGCTCGTCGCGCTCTACATGATGACCTTCGCCCTCGCGCTCATGACGTTCGCCTACTTCGCGCTGACGCGCCTCATCGTGCAGCCGGTCGAAGCGCTCGTGCGCGCGGCCGATCGCGTCGCCAGCGGGTCGCGCTTCCTCGCGGTCCCGACCACCGGCGCGCGCGAGCTGGCCGAGCTCGCGGTCAGCATGCAGACGATGACGGAGCGACTCGTACACGAAGAAGACGCGATGCGCGCGAAGGTCGTGGAGCTCACGAAGACCACCGCGCGATTGGGTGAAGCGCGGAGACAGCTCGTGCGCAGCGAGCAGCTCGCCAGCGTCGGTCGCTTGTCGGCGGGCCTGGCGCACGAGATCGGAAACCCGATCGCGGCGATCCTCGGCATGGAGGACCTCCTGCTCGAAGGTGGGCTCACGCCGGAGGAGCAGCGCGACTTCCTGGTGCGCATGAAGAGCGAGACCGAGCGCATCAGCGGCGTGCTCCACGACCTGCTCGACTTCGCGCGCCCCGAAGGGGGAGCGCAGTCGTCGCAGATGCCGGCGGCTCCGGCCGACGTGGCGAGCGTCGCCGAAGACGTGTTCGCGCTGGTGAAGCCGCAGAAGCCGTTCAAGACCGTTCGCCTGGCCATCGACGCGGAGAAGACGCCGGCCTACGTGGCGCTGTCGGCGCCGCGACTGACGCAGATTCTGCTCAACGTGATCATCAACGCCGGGGCGGCGATCGCCTCGCGACCGGGCGGCGCGCAGGACGACGACGTGGTGACCGTCCGCGTTCGACGCGCGGGCGCGCGCGTTCGCATCGAGGTCGACGACACGGGCCCCGGGATCCCCGAGTCGATCCGCACGCGCATGTTCGAGCCGTTCGTCACCACGAAAGACGTGGGCGAAGGGACCGGCCTGGGGCTCGCGGTGTGTCGCGGCGTCGTCGAAGCGGCGGGGGGAACGATCGGCATCGACGAAGAGCACCGCGGCGGCGCGCGGTTCGTGATCGAGCTCCCCGCGGCCGCCGACTGACGCGCCTACTCGCTGGCTTCGATCCACGGCGCGAGCGGCACGACCTCCATCCGCGACTCGCGCGCCGCTTCGACGATTCGTACCAGCGCGTCCGCCGCCACCGGCGTGTGCGTCCCACGCTCGCTCGCGTCATGGAGGAGAACGATCGACCCGTCACGAATCCGCGACGAGATCCGCGCGATCACGCGCTCCGCGCTGGCCCCCGCGATCCCATCGAACGCGCTCACGCTCCACCCAACCACCGCGAGCCCCAGGTCCTCCGAGACGCGCGCGACGATCGGGTTCGTGTGGCCGATGGGCGGGCGAAAGATGGTCGGCTTCGCTCCCGTGATCGCCTCCAGCACGGCGATGCCTCGCTCGAGATCCGCGCGCACGGTCTTCTCACCGCGCAGCGTGAAGAAGCGATCGTGCGCGTACGAATGGAGACCGATGGCGTGGCCGCGCGCCAGGATCTCCTTCACGAGCTCCGGATGCGCCTCGGCTTTCCTGGCGATGACGAAGAACGTCGCCTTCGCGCGCGCCACGTCGAGCGCGTCGAGCACGCGCGGAGTCGACGTGGGATCGGGGCCGTCGTCGAACGTGAGCGCGAATCCGCGCGCGTCGCGCGGGCCGCGCGTGACGGCGTCGGCGAACATGCGCAGTCGAATCAGGAACACGCCCGAGAGGATCAGCGCGACGTACGCCAGGCACGCCACCGCCGCGACCGACAGCGGCGGCGGACGCACCAGCGCCGAGCGCGCTGCGAGCACGAGCACCGCCAGCGTCGACGCGTAGAGGAGCGCGCGCGCCGGAGGCATTGCTTATCGCGTGCGCTTCTTCGCCGCGGCGGGCGCGTCGTCTTCGGCGGCTTCCGCTTCTTCGGCCACGCGCACGTTGCCGGCGACGCGCGTGCGCGACTTCGCGTCCTTCGCTTCCGGCGTGTTGTCGAGCTCGTAGAACCCACCGAGCACCGCCGCGATGATCGGCAGCGACGCGCCCGGCAGATCGCCGATGACACCGCTCCCGGCGTGAAGCATCGCCAGATCCACGTCGACCTTCGCCCACGTGCGCAGCGCGAACATTCCGCCGGCGGCGAGGAGCGCCCCGAAGAACGCCTTCAGCGCCGCTTCGATCTGCCCCCCCTTGGCCCAGATCGGTTTCCCGGCGACGAGCCCGACGACGACGCCCGTCCCGGCCGCGAGCGCGTACGCCATCGTCGCGCCGAACGTGCCCACGCCGCTGAACGTCAGCCAGTGCAGCCCGGTGACCACGCCGGCGGCCACGAGCCCACCGACGATGAGCCCGATGACGATCCCTAGGACGAGCCGCTTCAGCATGCGCTCACCAGCGTGACCATGCGGGGCACGCGCGTCAACGAGTCAGACACGGCGCCTCCATGATTCGCGTGGCAAGACGCGTGCGACGCTCGTCGCGCCGATCTTCGGCGAGCGCGATGCTGACGGCGCGCGGGTCGCAAACGAGCACGACGAGCCGCTTTCCGCGCGTGACCGCGGTGTAGAGCAAGTTGCGCGACAGCATGACGAAGTGCGTGGTCAGGAGCGGCACCACGACCGCCGGATACTCGCTCCCCTGCGCTTTGTGCACACTGCATGCGTACGCCAGCGACAGCTCGTCGAACGACCCGCGCTCGTAGACCACGTCGCGGTCAGCGTCGTAACGCACGGTGAGCGTGTCTTCTTCCTGTTCGATGCTCGTGACGAGCCCCACGTCGCCGTTCCACACGTTGCGGTCGTAGTCGTTGCGGAGCTGCATCACCTTGTCGCCGACGCGGAAGATGCGGGCGCCGTGGGTGATCTCCGCGACGGCGCGCGGGTTCAGCGCGGCCTGGAGGGCGTCGTTGAGGGCGAAAGAGCCGCACGGCCCGCGGTGCATGGGCGTGAGCACCTGAACGTCGCGCACGGGATCGAGCCCGAAGCGGCGCGGGATGCGCGCGGTCACGAGCTCGACGATCGTCTTCTTCGCGGATTCGGGATCGCGCCGGTCGACGACGTAGAAGTCGGCGCGCTCGTCTCCCACTTCCGGGACGAGCGGCGGTTCGCCGTCGTGGATGCGGTGCGCGTTGACGACGATGAGGCTCTCCTTCTCTTGCCGGAAGATCCGCGTGAGCCGCGTGCAGGCGATGCGCTTCGAGGCGATGACGTCGCGGAGCACCGCGCCCGGTCCGACGCTCGGGAGCTGATCGACGTCGCCCACGAGGACCACCCGCGTCCCCGTGGTGATCGCCTGAAGGAGCGCGTCGGCCATCTCGAGGTCGATCATCGACGCTTCGTCGACCACGAGCGCGCCGGCCTCGATCGGGTTGCGATGGTCTCGCTTGAACGCGCCGGTCTTGGGATCGATCTCGAGCAATCGATGCAACGTCGACGCCTCGCGCCCCGTCGCTTCGGTCATCCGCTTCGCCGCGCGTCCCGTCGGCGCCGCGAGCTTCACGGTGAGCCCCGCGCGATCGAACACCGCCAGGATCGCGCGAACAATCGTCGTCTTGCCAACGCCCGGCCCGCCCGTCACGACCAGCACCGCGGCGCGCGCCGCCGAGCTCACGGCGTCGCGCTGCTCCGGCGCGAGCGCGACCCCGGCGTGCTTCTCGAACTCGGCGATCGCGCGCTCGGCACCGTCGATCGGCGCGACGACGCTGTCCCCCAGCTCGACGAGCCTGGCCGCGAGCCGCGTCTCCGCAGCGTGCATCTCGGCCGCGTACACGATTCGCCCGAGGCGCGTCGTCTCCGGCACGACGTACCCGCCGAACGCCAGGGCGTCGATCGCGCGCTCGAGCGACGCGCGAATCAGCGCATCGTTCGAGTCCACTTCGAGGAGCTGCGCCGCGCGCGTCCCCAGATCGTCGGCCGGCACGTACACGTGCCCCGAGTCGCGCGCGTCGCGCAGTGCCTGGAGAATGCCCGCTTCGATCCGCTGCGGTGAGTCGCGCCCGATCCCGATCGCGGCCGCGATGCGATCGGCCGTCTTGAACCCCACGCCCCACACGTCCATCGCCAACCGGTACGGCTCACGCGACACGACGTTCGCCGCGTTCGCGCCGTACCGCTTGAAGATCCGCGCCGCGAGCGCGCCCGACGCGCCGTGCGCTTGCAGGAACACCATCACGTCGCGGATCGCGCGCTGCTCTTTCCACGCCTTCGCGATCGAATCGATCCGCCGCGCGCCGAGCCCCTCGACCTCGCGCAGTCGCTCCGGCGTCTCGTCGAGCACGCGAAGCGTGTCCATGCCGAACGCGGCGACGATGCGCTTGGCGTACTGCTCGCCGATCCCTTTGACGATCCCGCTCCCCAGGTATTTCTCGACGCCGACGAGCGTGTTCTGCCCCAGCTCGGTGACGCTCGTGGCTTGAAGCTGCTCGCCGTGCTTCGCGTCGTTCACGAGGCGACCGCGCGCGCGGATGCGAGCGCCGACCGACACGGGCGGAAATTGCCCGACCACCGCGAGCCTGTCGCGCCGCCCTTCGACCGCGATCTTCACCACGCGAAAGCTCGACGACGCGCTCTCGAACGTGACGCGCTCGACCTCTCCCTCGACGACGACCTCGTCGCCTTCGCGCGCGTTCACGCCGGCGAGGGGCTTCTGCATCGGCGCTTCGTTCGTACCGAGCTTGCCCGCGCCCCGCAAGCCGAACGCCCTTCCTTTTTCGGCTCTCCGCCCCTAGAAATGGCCCTCCGCTGCCCCCATGCCCGCCATCGCTTCCTACGCGCTCGTCTGCTTCGGATCGCTCTTCTCGATCATCGATCCGTTCGCCGCGCTCCCCATCTTCCTGGCGCTCACCGGCAGCACCGACCACGCGACGCGCCAGCGCACCGCCCTCCGCGCGTCGCTCACCTGCTTCCTCGTGCTCACGACGTTCGCGCTCGGGGGCCAGTACATCTTCAGCTACTTCAGCATCACGATCCCCGCGTTCAAGCTCGCCGGCGGCGTGCTGCTCTTCGGCGTGGGCATGGAGATGATGAGCGCGAAGCAGTCGAACACGCGCACGACGACCGAAGAGCAGGTCGAAGCCGAGTCGAAAGAAGACGTGGGGATCATCCCCATGGGGCTTCCGTTGCTCTCGGGCCCGGGCGCGATCGCGACGGTGATGGTGCTCGTCGGAAAGGCCAGCTCGATGCCGCAACGCCTCGGCGTCTACGTGGCGATCTTCGCCGTGAGCATGATCACGCTCCTCGTGCTCCGCTCGGCCGACATGGTGGCCCGCATGCTCGGCCGCACGGGGATCAACGTCATCGGTCGCATCATGGGGCTCATCCTCGCGGCCACGGCGATGCAGTTCGTGATCGACGGCGCGCGCGAAGCGTTCCCCAAGCTGCTCGGCTGAACCGGCACGCGACTCAGAACGCGAAGCCGATCGCCACGAGTCCTCGCGGCCTCACGCCGCCGCCCGCGAGCCACGCGCCCTCGACCGGAAGCCGGCTCGCGGTCGTGTTCGTACCGACGGGCGTGTAGTCGATCCCGAGGCCCACGCCGAAGACGATTCCCGGGCCGAAGATCCATTGTGCCCCCGCGTCGAGCGCCACGCCGACGGTGGAGACCGTAACCGCATGCCCCTGCGCAGTCTCCGTGAGCCGCTCGACGTGCACCGACGGTCCGATGAAGAGCCCATTCGGCCCGCGCTCGCCCGTGTAGAAGCGATACCCGAGCTCACTGCCGAAGCCGAGGAAGCTCGCCTTGACCGAGGTGCTCGCGCCACCGGTCGTCGCGGTCTCGGTCGCCAGCGTGTAATCGACGTGAAGCTCGACGTCCACCGCGTGATGGACCGCCGGCATCCACTCGCCGCGGAGCGCGTTTCGACCGATGCCCGCATCGACGGCGTTCGCCTCGATCGCGAACGGTTTGAACCTGGGCTTCACGGTCAGGTCGAGCGGCTTGCCCGCTTCGTCCACGACGCCGGGAACGATCGGGCGCTGGTCTTCCGACTCGTCGGCGCGCGCCGAGGACGCGAAGAGCGAGACCGCGAGGGTCGCGCCAAGCAAAGCGAAAGGAAGTTTGAGGTTCATGCGAGCTGGTGGGATCGACGAGCTCCGAGGAGATCCCATCCAGCGGCGCCGGTCCCCCGTTCGGGTGACGCTCCCGCCGCTTCGCGATATACCGCCTGGGCCTACAGGGGGGCTTCATGGCGACCGACGAATCCAGCTCGAACGACGCCGAGTTCTTCGCCAGCCGCGGCTTCGGGCTCACGATGGGGTTCGGCGAGCGGCCGGCGCTCCTGGTCGTCGATCTCCTCAACGCCTTCACCGATCCGGATCGCACGCTCGGCTCGAACCTCGACGCCGAGGTCGCGGCGACGTCGCGGCTCCTCGGCGCGGCGCACGAGCAAGGGGTCTCCGTCTTCTTCTCGACCGTGAGCTACGACGACGCGGACCTCGCCGACGCCGGCATCTGGACGCTGAAGCAGAAGGGCTCGGTCACGCTCCGCGCGGGGACCGACGGCGTGAAGGTCGACGCGCGTCTCGACTTCGGCAAGCGCGACAGCTTGATCGTGAAGAAGTACGCCTCGTGCTTCTTCGGGACGGACCTCGCGTCGCGCCTCACCACGCACCGGATCGACACGCTCATCCTCGCCGGCTGCACCACGAGCGGCTGCGTGCGCGCCACCGCGGTCGACGCGCTCCAGCACGGCTTCCGCCCGATGGTCGTGCGTGAAGCGGTGGGCGATCGATCGAAGCGCGCGCACGAGCAGAGCCTGTTCGATCTCCAGGCGAAGTACGCCGACGTCGTCTCGCTCGCCGAGACGTGCGACTACCTCGCGACCATCAAGCGACGCTGAACCCAAAGGGGCACGCAATGTCCGTCGATGTCGAGAAGACGCCCGCAGAGCACGATCGTTTTCCCTACTCCGCGATCGTCGATCGCCCGAAGCTCCGCTGGCCGAACGGCGCGCGCGTCGCTGTGTGGGTGATCCCGAACCTCGAGCATCACCCCTTCGGCAGCGGCGGCGTTCCGCTCGTGCACGTGACCGCGGGCCTCTCGCCTGACGTCCTCAACTACGCCTGGCGCGACTACGGGATGCGCGTCGGCGTCTGGCGGACGATCGACGCGATGGAGCGGTACGGCTTCAAGGGGACCGTCGCGCTCAACTCCGACGTGTGCGAGCGCTACCCGCGCGTCATCCGGGCCGGCAAGGAGCTCGGCTGGGAGTGGATGGGCCACGGCACGAACAACTCCATCCTCCTCAACAAGCAGCCCGAAGACGAAGAGCGCGCGCTCATTCGCCGCACGATCGACGGCATCGAGCGCGGCACGGGGCACAAGCCGCGCGGGTGGCTGGGGCCGGCGCTGACCGAGTCGAACCGCACGCTCGATCTGCTCGCCGAGAGCGGCATCGACTACGTGTGCGACTGGACGAACGACGAGCAGCCGTACCCAATGCGCGTGAGCAATGGAACGAGAGCGGGCGTGATGACGTCGATCCCGTACTCGCTCGAGATCAACGACATCCCGGCGATGATCGAGCTGAAGCAAAGCGGCGAGTCGTTCGGGCAGATGATTCGCGATCAGTTCGACGTGCTGTACGAAGACGGCGCGGTCACCGGGCGCGTGATGGCGATCTGCCTCCATCCGTTCCTCACCGGCGTTCCGCACCGCGCGAAGTACATCGCGTCGGCGCTCGCGCACATCGCGTCGCGAAAGGAAGTGTGGCTCGCGACGGGCTCGCAGATCATCGACTGGTACAGAGCGGAAGGGACGAGCGCGTGAGATGAAGCGCACGATCGCCATCCTGCGCGATCCTCACGAAGACGGCGGCGCCGTGCGCTACACGATCGATCATTTCGCGTCGATCTGGCGCGAGGACGGGCACGAGGTCTTCTACCTCCTCGGCGCCGATCGCTTCGTCCCCGCGGACCTCGTGATCGTTCACGTCGATCTCTCCGTGGTGCCGGACGAGTACATCGCGCTGGCGCGTCGCTACCCGATCGCGCTGAACGCCGGCGTGACCGACATCCGCAAGGAAACCTTCAGCACGCTGAGGCTCACGCGCGACGACGCGCATGCCGGGCGCGTGATCGTGAAGACGAACCGAAACTACGCCGCGATTCCCGAGCAACTCGTCGGGCTACGAGGCCCTACCGCCGTCTCCTTCCGATCGCCGCAGGAGTACCGCATCTACGATCGGATCGACGACGTCGCCCCCGCGATCTGGGACGACCCGGAGCTCATCGTCGAGAAGTTCGTCCCCGAGATGGAAGGGGACTCGTACGTCGTCCACGCGATGAACTTCCTCGGCGATCGCATCACGTGCGGGAGGCTCGTGGGCCCGCACCCGATCGTGAACGGCAAGACGCAGGAGCGCATCGAGCGGATCGAGCCCCACCGCGAGATGATCCGACTCCGCGCGCAGATGGGCTTCGACTTCGGGAAGTTCGACTACGTGATGCACGAGGGGAGACCGATCTTGCTCGACGCGAATAAGACGGTCGGCGCGGGGAACATCCCGATGACGCCGGAGCGCGCGAAGACGCGGCGGTACCGGGCCGAGGGGCTCTACGCTTATTTCAACGGGGGGGTGCGATGAGCGCGCTCCTCGAGGTCGACGATCCGATCGACGAATGCGCGGAGCTCGCGCGCGGAATGGCGACGACGCGCTGCCGCCGCGATCCGCGGACCGGCGAGAGCTGCGCCTGGTACCACGGGCTGTGGTCGGATCTTCGCGCCGTCGGGTTGGGCTCGAGGGTGTCGTATCAGGCCGACTTCCTCGGGAGGATCGTGCCGCTCGTGACTCGCCAGCGGCCGCGCGTGCTCGTCGCCGGAGCGGCGGACCATGCGATCCTGGCGCACGTGCTCGCGGCCTGTGACGCGCACGCGATCGCGCCGCAGGTGACGATCCTCGATCGTTGCGAGACGCCGCTCCGCTTGAACGAGTGGTACGCAACGCGCGTCGGTCGATCGATCGCCACGCGCCACGCCGACATGTTCGAGCACCGCCCGAGCGATCCGTACGATCTCATCGTGGCCCACTCGTTCATCGGGTACTTCCCCCCCGAGCGGCGTCAGTCCCTCTTCCTTCACTGGTCCGCGATGCTCGCGCCGTCGGGCGTGCTGGCGGTCGTGAACCGCGTGCGCGAGGGAGACCCGCGCGCCTTTCTCACGTTCGGCGCGCGAGAGGCCGCGGCGTTCCGAGCGGCGGCCGAGGCGCGCTTGCGTCCGCGGCTCTCCGCGGCGGCGCTGGTCGCGCAGCTCGATCGCGCGGGAGCCTACGTGCGAAATCATGGCGTGCATCCATTGCCGCGCGAGGAGCTCTCTTCGCTCTTCGCGTCGGCCGGGCTACGCGTCGACGTGTCGCTCGACGTCGCGGCCAGCGACGATCGCAACCGTGAGCTCGCGGGGGTCGCGGTCGTCTCGAACGCGACGTACGCCTGCGTCGCCGGAACGCGAAGCGATCAGCTCCGGCAGAAGTAGTCAGCGATCTGCGTGAGCTGCTGAACCGGATCGGGCGTGCCGACGCACCATCGTTGCGGGTCCGTCTGCACCCCGGCCCCCGCGTCGGCATTTTCCGTCGCGATGCACCCTTGCGCGACCAGCACGTACGAGTGGCAAACGCCCGCCGCCGCCGCGCTCACGCACGTGAGATAGGCCGCCGCCGATGGGCCGTCCGAAACGGGGCACGAGCTCTTGCACGCGAACTCGGTGCACGCCGACACGGCCTGGATGGCCATCGCGCACGAGAGACCGGCGTCGCTCGGATCGGCGAGTTCGATGCACCCCGCGACGTTCTGGAGCGGCACGCCGTTGGAGAGCACCGTCGCGGCGTACCCGGCGTCGCTGTTCTCGGGCGAGATGAGACACGCCTGGCACTCGGGGGTGAGCCCGCCGTCTTCGTCGGTCGCCGGGAACGTCGTGCACGAGGTGTACGTCGATGCGTCGCCCTCGCAGGCCGCCGCGAACGACTGATCGATGATCGGATCGGTGCAGAAGTACTGGTGCTGCGCCGCGTGCACGTACGCCGGCACGGTGAACCCCGTGAGCGTCGCCACGGGTGAGCACCCGGCGTCGAACCCGGCGTCGGCCGCATCGATCGCGGGGGCCGAGTCGGCCGCGTCGGAGCCAGAGTCCGCGATCGTCGAATCGATCCCCGCGTCTGGAGTCGTCACGACCCCCGTGTCTTGCTCCGGCACCGACGCGTCGTTCGACCCCGTCACCGCGGTGTCGTCACCAACGCAGCTCGCGAGCCCACCGATCGCCGCGATCGCCGCCCCCGCGGACGCCGCCGCCGCGTACGAGACTTTCAAGCGAGCTCCCATCGACCCCTCCTTCGAACGGATGTCCTTCAGATTATCACGACGAAACTCGCGGGCCGAAAACACGAAGGCCCCGAACGCTTTCGCGCTCGAGGCCCTCGTTCACTTCAGTGAAGCGCGTCGATCAGAAGTCGCCGTGGCCGTGGCCCGCGTGACCGCCGCCGCCCGCAGGCTTCTCGTCCTTCGGACGCTCGGCCACGAGGCACTCCGTCGTGAGCATGAGGCTCGCAACCGAGGCCGCGTTCTGGAGCGCCGTGCGAACGACCTTCACCGGGTCGATGACGCCCTGCGCGAGCAGGTTGCCGTACTGGTCGGTCTGCGCGTTGTAGCCGAAGTCGTCCTTGCCCTCGCGGACCTTGTTGACGACGATCGAGCCCTCGAGGCCCGCGTTCGCCACGATCTGGCGGAGCGGCTCCTCGATGGCGCGCTTGATGATCGCGACGCCGAACTTCTGCTCGTCCGCGATCTTGAGCCCCTCGAGCGACTGCTGCGCGCGAATGAGCGCGACGCCGCCGCCGGCGACGATGCCCTCTTCGACGGCCGCGCGCGTGGCGTGCAGCGCGTCTTCGACGCGAGCCTTCTTCTCCTTCATCTC
>PLXW01000092.1 GCA_003151595.1 Myxococcales bacterium | reverse complement strand
GCGACTGCGACCCTGACCGCGACCGCGACCGCGACCGCGACCGCGACCGCGACCGCGACCGCGACCGCGACCGCGACCGCGACCGCGACCCCGACCGCGACCCCGACCGCGACCCCGCGCCACTCTCACCCCACTCCCCCACGCACCACCCCCACGCCCCCCTCCGCTCCCCCGGCCCCTCCGCCGACCCCAACGCCCGCTGCAACGAACCCGCTGCACCTCTGAGCGTCCATGAACCGCACCTCCTCTCGCCCTCGTCCCATCGCGCGCCTCTTCGCGCTCGCGCTCCTCTTCGCGCTCACGCCGTCGATCGCGCGCGCGCAAGCGACGCCGCCCGCGACGCCTCCAGCGACTCCAGCGGTCGCGGCTCCCGCGCCGTCCGGCGATCGCGCGACCGATCTGAAGAAGCAGGGCGACGCGGCCATGGAGAGCCTCCGCTATGCCGACGCGCTCGGCGCCTACGCGCAGGCCTACGCGCTCACCAAGGACCCCGCGCTCCTCTACAACCAGGGGCGCGCGCAGCAGGCGCTCGGCAACTTCCCCGACGCGCTCACGGCGTTCGATCGCTTCTCGCGCGAGGCCGGGCCCGAGCTGCGCGCGCGTGTGCCGCAGCTCGATGCGCTCATCGCCGACGTTCGCAAGCACGTGGCCGAGCTGGCGATCAAGTGCGACGTACGTGGCGCGCGCGTGCTCGTGCGCGACAAGATCGCCGGGACGACGCCGCTCGCCGCGCCGCTGCAGACCGACGCGGGGTACGCCGTCGTCGAGGTCGACGCCGAGGGGTACGAGCCGTACAAGCGCAACGTCGATCTCCAGGGCGGGTCGCAGACGGTGCTCGAGGTCACGCTGGTGGCGAAGAAGCTCACGGCGATCCTGCGCGTGGAGTCGACCGCGGCGTCGGCCGAGGTGTTCGTCGACGGGAAGCCGATGGGCAACGCGCCGATCGAGACGCAGGTCGACCCGGGGGCGCACAAGGTCTCGGTGCATCGCGCGGGGTTCGAGGACACGACGTCCACGATCGAGGTGCTCGCCGGCGAGCGCAAAGACGTGACGCTCGAGCCGCAGAAGAACGCCCCCATCACGGCGAAGTGGTGGTTCTGGACCGGCATCGGCGTCGTCGTGGTCGGCGGCGCGGTGACGACGGCGGCGCTGCTCATCTCGAAGCCGCACGGGACGGGCGACTCGTTCTCGCCGTCGACCGTGTCGGCGCCGCTCCGCTTCTGAGATGAAGCGCGCTCTGGCGGGCGTCCTGCTCACGATGGCCGCGATCGGCTGTCGATCGCCGACCGAGATCCGCCTCGAGGTGACGACCGACCAGAAGTGCACGGATTGGAAGGGGGCGGCGATCGCCGTGGGCGAGCTGGGCGTGGGGCTGGAGAACGCCGCCCCGTCGACGTCGACCACGTCGTGTGACGACGCGGGGCACGTCGGGTCGGTTGTCGTGATCCCGAGCGGCGCCGACGGCGCGAACGTCGCGTTCAAGGTCGTGGGCGCGGTCGACCACGGGCTCGAGCAGTGCACGGAAGACGCGGGCTACGCGGGGTGCATCGTGGCGCGGCGCGCGCTGCGGTTCATCCCGCACGAGACGCTCACGCTCACCGTGCCGCTCGAAGGGGCGTGCAAGGACGTGCCGTGCACCGCGGACGAGACGTGCGTGAACGGCCTCTGTCACTCGGCGACGATCGTCGACCCCACGCAGTGCGAGAGCACGTCGTGCGGCGAGAGCGCGCTGCCGTCGCAGATCGAAGACGGAGGCGCGCAGTTCGACGCGACCGTGAACGACGGCGGCGTGAACGACGGATCCGCGAATGACGCTGGTGACGGCGGCAGCGCGATCGACTCGGGGTCCCCCGGATCGTGCGCGCCGTATTGTGCGGTCGCCGTCGGCGCTCAGTTCTCATGCCTCCTTCGCGACGGCGGAGTGACGTGCTGGGGACAGAACTACGCCGCGCAACTCGGCGAAGGCGCGCAAGACCCCCCCGTCAGCCACGGCCCCGTGTTGACCGCGCTGGGCGCGAACCTCTCGGGCGTCACCGGTATCGTCGCGCAGAGCGACACGGCGTGCGCGTTCCTACTCGATGCCGGCGTGGCCTGCTGGGGGAGCGGCGGTGGTCTCGGCGCGAACGACGGAGGCATCCTCAAGTTCGCGACGCCGCAGCCGCTCCTTGGTGGCTCGATCGAAGTCACGCCCGCCACCTCTCACGTGTGCTGGCGAACCGACGCGGTGACTCTTCGTTGCATGGGCGACGACTCCAACGGACAGCTCGGCAACGGATCCGATGGCACGTGGACCTTCATCCCCAACGGCTCGAACCTCCCTCAGCCGTACGCGCAGACGGCGTCGACCGAGACGTACTCTTGCGGGGTGACGCAATCAGGCGACGTGCACTGCGTCGGAGCGAACGGGTCGTTCCAGGCAGACCCCGCGGCGGCGGGGACGGGCGATCTGCTCCTCCCCGGCGCGACCATCCCGATCGGGTCACCGGCAGCTTCCGTCGCTCTGGCCGTCACAGCGGCGTGCGCCGTGGGAAGGGACGCGCACGTGTACTGCTGGGGCTCGACGTACCTCGGCCAGGCTGGCGCGCCCAGCACCGCGCAGCCGCTCATCACGGAGGTCACCGTCGCGAGCGGACCGCTCTCGAACGTCGCGAGCCTCGTGGCTGGATCGACCTTCTTTTGCGCGCTCACGACCGATGGCGCCGTCGACTGCTGGGGCGAAGACGACATGGGCGAGCTCGGTCGCGGTCCGGACGACGCGGGCTCCCAGTACATCGCCGCGCCGGTGCTCGATTCGACCGGCACTCCGTTCGGCGGCGCTGCAGGAATCGCGGCCGGCAAGGATCACGTCTGCGCGATCAAGACGAACGGCGAAGTGTGGTGCTGGGGTGAGAACCAATATTTCGAGACGGACCCCACGACCGACGGGGGCTTCGTCACGATGCCGGTCAGAGTGCCGTACTGAGCGTCGAGCTAGGGCGCGGGCTTGACCCGCGTGCTCGCCAGGAACGCATCGTCGATCCGATGCGCGTCGGTGGCGAAGGCGCCGTAGGCCTCGGGCTTCACGGTGCCGGTCGACACGGTCAGCGTGAAGTCGTCTTCGATCGCGTTCGGCGCGACGGCGATCTTCCGCGTCGCGGCCAGCACGTCCCCCTTCGCGTCGAACGCGCCCGGCGCTCGCGCGACCGAGGCGCCGGCGGGGAGCTCGACGCGGCGGTGGAAGTGGTACTGCATGGCGTGACTCACCGCGAGCGCGTTGCGCCGCCCCCCCTGGCTCGCGAACGTCGCGCCCAGCGTGGCCACCGTCGGTCGCGGATAGACCGCGTGAATCGGCTCGATGCCCGGGAGGATCCACGAGCGCGCGCTCTTGGTCCCTGAGGCTTCGACGTAGCCGGCGACCGTGACCGTCGCGCGCAACGCGACCTGCCAGCTCTCTTCGCTCGACGACAGGACGATGTCCTCGACGTCGCCGAAGGGCACCCACGCCAGCGCCACGCCGCGCAGCGTGCGCTGGCGCTCGTCGCCCACGATCCGCACGAGCACCTCGGCCAGCTCCTGCGCCGAGCGGCCGCGGAGCAGGATCACGATCGATCCCTTCGCGTCGCCGTTGGCGTCGACCGCGAGACGCAGGTCGACCTCGTCGCCTTCGTCCTTCGCCGTGACGGCGGGGAGCAACGCAATCGATCCGTCCTCGTGAAGCACGCTCCGCCCGCGGAGCTCGGGCGAGATGTGACCCGCGGGGAGCGGCGGGCCGGGGACGTCGGCGTCGATCCACACGTCACTCGGCGCGCCGGCGTCGTCCTTCACGTGGGCGATGGCCAGCGGATGCGTGAAGCGGCCGGCGTGGGGAGGGAAGTTGGGGTCGGCGCTGAACGGATCGCTCTCGGCGATCGCGATGTCGGTCGCCACGCCGAGCTCGCGAAGCGCGCGCACGACGAGCCACGTGCGGCTCCCTTCGTGGTTCGTGAGGATGGTGCGCGCGGTGGTGTGCTGCGGGCCGTCGGGGCGACCCACGTCGATGTCCGACAGCATCGACGCCGCCGACTCCTTCACGCTCTTGCCCGCCGCTGCAACCACGGCGTCGACGATCTCGCGCGGCTTGGTCTTCCCGCCCGCGGCGTCGACGGCCCACGCGCGCACTTCGGAGTCGCCCTCGTCGAGGGACGCGCGCGTCTCGCGAAGCGCGCGCGCCGTGTCGCTCCACGTCGCGGTCGACAGGCTCACCGAGACGTCGCGATCCATGCGCGGCGTCCCTTCTTCGATCCGCCGCTCGCCCATGTCCTTCACGGACCACCGGAGGACGCGCGTGTCGCCGTCGCGTGACTCCGTGGGCTTCCCGAGGAGCGCGTGCGACCACACCGGCGCGTGCAGCGAAGAGGGGAGGCGCAGCTCGATCGAGGCGTCGTGCACCGCGGTTCGCTCCGGCAGGAGATCCGCCGAGTCGATCGTGACGTTCCCCGCTTCGCCCGGGAGCGCGAACCCTTCGTAGATGGCCTCGATGACGTCGCCCTGCTCGAGCTGCGAGAGATCGGCGTGCGCCTGCGCGGCGTTCGGCGTTCGCTCCGGCTCGATCACGCGGCCGTCCTTCTTGAAGATGCGGCGACGCGCGATGCGCATCGTCACGCGCCCCTCGATGTCCGGCGGCTCGGCCTGCGCGTTCTCTTCCACGTCGGTCGTGCCGCTCACGCGACGCACGTCGAAGAGGACGAAGTGCGCGAGGCCCGACGACGACAGCTCGTAGCGCTCGTCGTGCGCCAGGACGGCGGTGGCCGCGCCCGGCAAGATCGGCGACGCGCGGTCGGCCGCGGCCAGGCGCTCGGCGATCCCGGCGAAGGCGAGGGTGGTGTCGTCGCCCGTCGCGCGGAAGAGCGGGGGGAGGGCGATGGGGGCGTCGCGCGCGGTGACGGCGAGGGCCGCGAGATCCGCGCGTGATGCGCCGCTCGCCTTCGCGGCGAAGAGCGTGGAGAGGGTGCGCTCGCCCGGGGTCATCGCGTCGTAGGCGGCGGCCGCGCGCTTCGTGTCGCCGTCGGTCATCGCGTCGCGGAGGGTGAGGGCGAGGTACGCGGTCGGCGAGGCGTAGAGCTCGCGCACGCGATCGAGCTCCCTGGCGGCGCCCGCGCGGTCGCCCGAGCCGCGGAGCGCGTCGTAGCAGCCGAGCTTCCCGCGATCGGCGTCGCTGGTCGTGGCGCACTCGAAGGCCACGCGATCGGCGCCGACGCGATCGACGACCGCGCGGGTCGCGTCGCGCGCCAGCGTGGTGCCGGCGAGCGCGGAGCTCACGCGATCGAGCGCGGGCTTCGCGCGATCGAACAGGCGATCGCGCCCGGCGACGCCCGCTTCGAACACGTCGAGCACCGCCGCGCTGGCGATGGCTCCTGGTGTGGACCGAGCCGCGCTCCGCGCGGACTCGCCGTCGCTCTTCGCGCGGTGGTCGTCGAGATCGCGCAGCGTCCAGATGCGCGCTTCGGTCTGACCGCGTCTCACGCCGGCGAGCACCGCGTGCGCCGCGATCGCTTCCCACGCGCCGGGCCACGCCTCGAGGACGCGCTCGTACGCGCCGCGCGCGCGCTCGGAGCGGTGGACCTCGTCGAGGTCGTCGGCTTGTTCGACGGCGCGCGCGTACGCGAGCAGCAGCTCGGGCGACGCGTCGGGGTGAGCCACGCGTTCCGCCGTCGCTTCTTCCGCGGCCGGTCGCTCTCCTGCGCCGAGCGCGCCCAAGGCCAACGTCGCGCGCTCCGCGTCGCTCTTCGCCGCCGGCCACGCGAGCGCGCGCGACGACGTCACGATCACGCTCGCGGCTTCACCGACGTTCGGCGCGTGCATCGCCAGCGATTTCCCGTGCTCGTCCCACGCGCCGATCTCCACCGGCTCGCCGTCTTCATCCATCCCCACGCGCACCACGATGCGCACGCTCCCCGCCGCCGGCACATCGACCCGCGCGAACCGCGCCGCCTCGTCCCCGCCCAGCGAATACGCGCGATCGATCACCACGTGACCGCCCACGCGCATCACCGCCGCGCCGTGCGCGCGCAACGCGACGCCGATCGACTGCGCGCGCGGCACGTTCACATCGACGACCACGTCGCGCACGCCCCGCTCCACGCTCGTCAGCGACGGATCGAGCGCGCACCCGCGCCCGCGCACGACGACCGGAGCCACGGTTCGCCCGAAAGCGTTCCCACTCGCGTACGTCGCGTCGATCCGCGCGTCGCCCTTCTCCAGCGGATCGGCCTCGTGCACGCCGGTCACGACGGTCCACGTCACCGGCCCCACCATCGTGGCCTCGCCCGCGCACCCCGTCGCCGCCCGCCACTTCGCTGTCTCGCTCGCGTTCCCGGAGTGCGCTGCGAGATCGTGAAGCGCGCGCGCCACGAGCCCCGCGCTGAACGGATCGTCCGCCCGCCCCGCCGCCGCCGTAAGCCTCTTCCCGATCTCCCCCGCGTCCTTCACCCGGTACGCCAGCGCCGAGTCGGCCCCCGCGTCTTCGAGCGCGCTCACCTCGCGGAGCACGAGCGCGTCGAGCGCCGCCTCCTCCGCCGCGATCTGCCACGGGTCCCCCGCCGCATCGACCGCCGCGTCGAGCACGCCGAGCCACATCGTGACGGCCTTCGCCGGATCCCCGATCGCCTCTTCCCGCTCCGCCGCCACGACCTTGTTCGGCAGGTCGGCGTTCCCCGCCGTCGGCGACTTCGCCGGTCCACCGCCGCACGCTTGAATCGTCGGGAGTGCCAGCGCGATCGCGATCGCCGCCGTCTTCGTTCGCGCGCTCACTTGCCCTGCTCCTTCGCGAGTCGGACGACCTTGTGCATCAACGCGTCGACCTTCTGCACCCACGCCCTCCACGCGCCGTAACGCGCCACCGGGATCCGATCGAGATCGAAGCTCACGCTCCTCGTCACCACCACGGTGCGCGCGTCGCGCGGGTCGCGCGCGATCTCGAGGTGCGCGTGCCCGAAGTCGCCACCGTTCTCGTCGCCCCCGGCCGGAAAATCTCCCCACGACCACCCCGCCGGCGCCACGATCCGGATCGTGCGGGTCTCGTGGCTGGGCGCGAAGTACGGCGGCAGCTGCACCGGCAGCGTGCGGGTCACGAGCGGCGCGATCTGCGACGCCAGCGACATCGTCCGCGAGATCGGCACCACCAGCCCGCCGTCTTCATGACGCCCGAGCCCGTCCGACTTGGCCTTGTATTTCACCCACGCCTCGCCGTGCGGCAGGTCCCCTTTGAAGTCGATGTTCTTGTCGACCGCCACGGTGGGGAACCAGTCGCCGAGCAGCGTGCTCTCCACGTAGTTCAGTCGCGAGTCGGCCTGCGACAGCGCCGTGCGCAGCCAGAACGCGCCGTCGCCCACGTGGTGCTCTTCGCCTACGAGGTCGCCCGAGCCGTCCCCCTTCAAGGTGATCGTCCACTTCACGCTCGACCCGTGGTCGTCGGGATTGCTCGCCGGCAGGTGGATGATCTCCGCCGGCCCCGAGTCCATCCGCAGCGCGACGGCCTTCGCGTCCATCGACGGCAGCGGTCCCAGGCGCGACTGCGGGCTGGTGGCGTCGAGGTACGTCCCGCCGTTCGGCCCGGGCAGGAACGCGATGCCGTGATCGAACATCGGCACCACCGCGTTCTTCGCCAGCACCGGCGTCGGCTGCGCGGTCATGCGCGTCTGCACCATCACCTCGTGCGCGTCGATGCCCACCGCCTTCAGGAGCGTGATGAGCAGCATCGCCTTGTCGTCGCAGTCCCCTTCGCGCCGCGCGAGGAGCTGCTGCGGGCGGTTGGGGAGCCACCACTCGCCGCTCGTGTAGTTCACGTAGCGGATGTCGTCCGACACGAAGTCGAACACCGCCGCGAGCTTCGCCTCGCGCGTCGTCTTCCCCTTCGTCAGCTCGGCGGCCATGCGGCGCACCTGATCGTCCGGATCGGTGAACCCCTTCACGGCCTCCGCGTACCAGGCGCGGAAGTCGGTCCACGTCTTGAACGTCGAGCCCACCGTCACCGGCACCAGCTCGCTCTCGTTCGGCGCCAGCGGCTCGTCGGCCACGTTCATGGGGTGCGCCCACACGAAGCGAACGACGTGATGCCCGTTCTCGTCCTTCTCCGTGCGCTGGTAGTCGCCGCCGTTGAGGACGTCGAGGTACAGCGGGCGATCGGGGAGCGTCTCGACGTCGACCTCGTTGTAGAAGGTCGGGTGGCTGGCGTACGCGCCGGCGAAGTCGATGAAGTAGAACGGCGCGTCGCTGCGCCCGCCCACGGGGCCGCGCGTCCATTCGCGCACGGCCACTTCGACGACGTCGCCCGCTTGCAACGTCGGCCAGCGAACGCGCGGGCGTCCCCCTTCGTTGTGCTCCTCGGCGGGGAAGGCGGTGCCGCCGTCTTTGCGGTGGACGCGCGCGCGGAGGATCTCGGTGAGGTCCTCGTCTGCCGGGAGGTCTTCGTACAGCTCTCCTTCGGTGCGCGGCGCGATCACGATCTCGCGCGCGTAGTGGATGAGCATCGAGACGCGGTGATCGGCGTGCATGACGACGGCGCGGAGGAAGTGGAGATCGCGCGCCGACACGTCGGGGAGGCCGGGGGAGATCCCTTTGCGACGCGCGAGGATCTCTTGCGAGGGGACGAGGTAGTGCTCGTCGCCGTGCTCCTCGCCGTCGCTGGTCGCGCGGGATCGGAGAGCGAGCTGCTCGCGGTAGCGGGCCTCGGCCGGAGCCAGCTCGCGCGCGCGACGGAGCGCGGCGCCCGAGGCGGTGATGGCTTGGGCGTCGGGGGTCGCGCCGATCTCGTCGGCCAGGCCGGCCCACGCCTCGGCGCGGTTCGGCGCCCACTCCACGAGCGTGGCGAACAGCTTCCGCGCCGCCTCGTGCGCCCCTGCGCGCGAGACCGATCGTGCGATGCCGATCGCTTCGTCCGCGTCGTCGATCCCGGCGGTGCCGAACGCCACGCGCGCCGCATCGGTCGCGGCCTTCGCGTCCCGCGACGACTCGGCCACGACCCACGCGCCGCCGCGGTCTCCGCGTCGCGCCAGCTCTTGCCGCGCGTCGCGCGCCAGCGCCGCGTCGAACCCCGCGGACACCGCCGCCAGCTCGCTCACCAGGTTCGTCGGCACGCGCGTCTTGGCCGCGCGGTACGCGGTCGACAGATCGCGCATCGCCTGCGCGCGCAGCGCGTCGGTCCCCAGCGCCTCGTTCACCATCGCCGAGAGGAGCACCGCTTCGGTGTCGCCCGACGGCGCCAGCGCCCGCAGCGACGCCATCGCCCAGTCGGGCATCTGCGCGCCGAGGTGCTCGGCGATCAACCTTCGCCCCGCGAACGCGGTCGTCTTCGCGTCGTGCGCCGTCTCGGCCTTGGTGCGCGCGAGGTTCAGCCACCCGCTCCGGTTCGCCCCCGACGGCGCGATCCATCCCACCATCGCCAGCGCATCGACGCTAACGTCGGCGCGGCGCGTGAGCGCATCGAGCAGCCCCGGCGCGCGCGGGCTTCGCAGGTCGTCGGTCCCTCCGAGCGTGCGGACGATCGCCGCGTCCATCTGCGCGTCGAGCGTCGCGTTCGGCGGGAGAGCGAGCGTGCGCGCGAGCGGCGTCACGAGCGACTTCGCCACCACCTTCGCGTGCCCGATCTCCTTCAGTGCCGCGCTCGTCGCCCCCGCGAGCGCGCTCCCTTTCTCGTCGGTGACGACCAGGCGCACGCGCCCTTCATCGTCGAGCGCGCCGGCGCACACCTTCGCCGCGATCAGGTGCGCCCCTGCGGTCGCCGCCACGTGCGCCGCGATCCGCGCGAACGGCGCCGACCCGTTGGCGTCTTCGCTCCGACCGAGCTCCGTCCCGTCGAACATGAGGCGCGCTTGCCCGGTCGAGGCCAGCCGCACGACGACCCCCTCGGCGCTCGGCACGGTGAGCTGCGTCGCCACCCACGTGCAGCTCTCCTTGCGCGGATGCACGAACAGATCGAGCGGCACGCCCGACGCGCTGGCGAACGCGCGCGGCACCGTGCGCCACGCCACGTCCGTCGTTCCCCACGAGTAGCGCGCGTGCATGTCGGGGAACGACGCGCCCGCCGCCTCCGGTCCATCCTTCGCCGCCAGGCCGCCGCCGGTGTCGCGAAACGGCCCCAGGAGCGCGAGGTCGGTGACCACGCCGAGCTTTCGGTCGGCATCGATCCCCGCGTCGGTCCCTTCGTCTTCCGCCAGCGCGCGCGCCGCCAGCGCCGCCTCCGCGCGGACCTCGGCGCTCACGGTCGGCGCCGCGCCGATGCCGTCGATGGCCTGCCGCGCGTGCCCCCACGCCGCGCGATTCGCCAGCGCGAACGTCGTCACGATCGCCGCGAGCGCATCTCCGTCGGCGCGCTCCACCGTGCAGTCCGTGCACCGCGTCGCGCGCTCGACGGCGCGATCGATCATCGGATCGGGCGTCTCATCCGTCCATCGAAGCGGGGCCGCAGGCGTCGGCGCCGAGGTGGCGGCGTGCGCGAGCGAGGCGAGCGGGAGGACGACCAGAGAAGCGAACCGAGCGGCAAAACGCATTCCTACTCCTTGAACCAACAGCCTCGCGCACTCTACTTCGTAGACACGCGCCGAGCGCGATCCATTGCGCCAATCCATGCGCGACCCTTGAGCGCGCTTCGCCGCACGTGCTACGCGGTTCGTCCTCGATCCCGCTTCCGAGACGCACTCCCGGGGGCGCGCTTTCCAAGACAGGAGCTCCGCGATGACCGCTGTTCAAGGCACGCCGATCACGATGGGTACGGGCAACAAGCTCAACGTCCCCGACAACCCGATCGTCCCCTTCATCGAAGGCGACGGCACCGG
>PLXW01000112.1 GCA_003151595.1 Myxococcales bacterium | reverse complement strand
GACCCCGACCTCGACCTCGACCCCGGCCCGGACCCCGACCTCGACCGCGCCCCCGACCGTGCCCGTCGTCGATCGCGACTTCCTCCGCGCCTACGCCAGGTCCCGCCACTTCAACCGCGGCGCCCCGCGCGACGCCCTCGTCACCCCCGACGGACGCGCCGCGCTCTTCCTCCGCTCGCAGCCCGAAGACCCGAAGCAATCGCTCTTCGAGCTCGACGTCGCAAGCGGCGCCGCGCGCGAGATCCTCTCGCCCGACGCGCTCGACAAGGCGCCCGAGCACCTCACGCTCGAAGAGCGTGCGCGGCGGGAGCGCATGCGGGTCACGTCGAGCGGGTTCACGTCGTTCGAGCTGGGTCGCGACGGGCGAACGGTCGTCGTGGTGCTGTCCGGCAAGCTGTTCGCGCTCGATCGCGCGAGCGGGAAGGCGCACGCGATCGAGGTCGGCAAAGGCGCCGCGATCGATCCGCATCTGTCGCCCGACGGGAAGCTCGTCGCCTTCGTGCAAGACGACGACGTGCACGTGGCCTCTCTCGACGGCACCGGCAAGGCGCACGCGATCACCCGCGGCGGGAGCGACGACAAGACGCACGGCCTCTCCGACTTCGCCGCATCCGAGGAGCTCGATCGCGTTCGCGGCTTCTGGTGGTCGCCCGATTCGAAATCGATCCTCTTCGAAGAGGCCGACGTCGCCGGCGTCGAGAGGCTCACGATCGCCGATCCCGCCAACCCGCAGAACCCTCCGGATCGCACGGCATACCCGCGCGCAGGGAAGGCGAACGCGCTCGTGCGCGTCGGCGTGGCGAGCCTCGCCGGCGCGACGAAATGGATCGACTGGGATCGCGCGCAGTTCCCGTACCTCGTCAGCGCCGATTGGAGCGAGCACGCGCCGCCGACGTTCGTCGTGATGGATCGCTTGCAGAAGAACGAGCTCGTCCTGCTCGGAGACGAGAAGACCGGCAAGACGCGCGAGGCGCTGCGCGAGCACGACGAGGCGTGGGTCAACGTCGAGCAGAGCGTCCCTTTCTGGCTGCCCGACGGAAGCGCGTTTCTCTGGATGAGCGAGCGTGACGGCGACCGACGGCTCGGGCTCGTGCCGGCGAAGGATGCGTCGCAGGTGAAGTGGCTGACGCCGCTCGGGATGCAGGTCGAAGACGTGCTCGACGTGGACGGCGCGAAGCGGGTCGCGGTGTTCGGCATGACGCGCGATGCGCTTCACCACGAGGTGATGCGCGTGTCGCTCGACGGCGGCGACCCCACGTCCGTCGCCAGGATCGACGACGGCGCGGTGCGCGCGCGTTTCACTGACGGGCAGCACGACGTCTTCGAAGCGAGCGAAGCGTCGCTCTCCGGCGTGCATCGCAGCGTCGTGCGATCGCTCGACGGGAAGACCACGCGCGAGATCCCGTCGCTGGCGGCGAACCCGCCGCTCCCTCGGGTGATTCACGAAGACGTCGGCCCCGACGCGATGCACGTCGCGATCGTTCGCCCGCGCGCGTACGTCGAAGGGGCGCGCTACCCGGTCATCGATGCGGCGTACGGCGGACCGGGCGTGCAGATCGTGTCGCTCGATCCGCGCCAGCAGCTCCTGGAGCAATGGATGGCCGACGCCACCGGCGCGATCGTCGTGACGATCGACGCGAAGGGGACGCCCGGTCGCGGGCGCTCGTGGGAGCGCGCCATCGCCGGCAAGCTCGGCGACGTCCCGATCGACGGCCACGTCGCCGCGCTCCACGCGATCATCGCCTCGCATCCGGAGATCGACGGCTCGCGCGTCGGCGTCTACGGATGGTCGTTCGGCGGCTATTTCTCCGCCGCCGCCGTCCTTCGCCACCCCGAGCTGTTCTCGGTCGGCGTCGCCATCGCGCCGGTCATCGACTGGCGCGACTACGACACGGCGTACACCGAGCGCTACCTAGGCCTCCCCGACGCCAACGCCGCCGCGTACGACGCCGCCTCGGTCCTCACGTACGCGAACCGGCCGCGATCGCCCTCATCACGCGAGCCCACGCTGCTCCTTGCGCACGGCACCGCCGACGACAACGTCTACTTCCTCAACTCACTGAAGCTCGTCGACGCCATGGCGAAATCGGGACGCGCCTTCCGCTTCGTGCCGTTCATCGGACAGACGCACCAGATGGCGTCGCCCGACGCGTACGAAGCGGTGTGGTCGCAGGCCGCCGAGACTCTGCGCGCCGCGCTCGCTCGCTAGAAATGGATGGGGATCATGCAGCGTCCCCCGATCAGCACTTCACCCGCGGGGCACGCACCGTTCTTCGGAGGATGCGCGTTCGTGCCGCTCGCGCTGCTGTTCCCCGACGACGACGAGTTGCTGCAGACGCCTTTCGACGGGCGTGATCCGTCGGGGCACTCCGGCGAGCACTGGCCGGTCACCGCGTCGACGAGCTCGTCGCTGTCGCAATCGTCGTCCGTGAGCGGGAGCGCGGCGACGGGCGCGATCGCGCCGCCGACCGGCGTGACCTTGATCTTGTAGGCGCTCCGCAAGAAGCGCTTCACCATCGTCTCGCTCACCCACGCGTACCCGGCGTCGCCCCAGTCGGTCCCCCACGAGTTGTGAATGAGGAACTGCTTGGTCCCAGCGGACGTGACGCGGTACCCGGCGAGCATCACGGCGTGTCCCCCTTCGGGTTCGCTCCAGTCGGGGATGACGTTGTTGTTCTGCTGGAGCGCCGTGTAACCCCAGTTGTTCGCGTCGAGCGAGAACGCGACCCACAGGTCCGCGCCGGTCGCGAGCACGGCCGCGAGGTCGTTCGGGTTCGCAGGCATCGAGAGCGCTTGAACGCTGGCGATCATGTACTTGCCGTTCGCCTCGGCGGCGGCGAGCTCGCTCTCCAGCTTCGCGTCGCGCGTGTAGCTGTTGGTGGAGACGCCGTAGTGCTCGTCGCAGTCGTCTTCGAAGCGACTGAGCTCGCACCCTTCTTTCGGGCTGAACGGCCACGTCGCCCACGTGGCGATCGGCTTGTTCAAGTTCCCCGACGCGGCGTCGCCCATGTCGGGCTGCCCGTAGTGCGCCCAGATATGCGACGGCGAGCTCACGTCTTTCGATCCCAGCCGCAGGATCGCGTTGTCCATCGTGGCCGAGAGCGCGAAGCTCGTGCAGGCCGACGTGTACTCCTGATTCTTGATCGGCCCCTCGGTGCCCGTCTGCCGATGATCGACCATGCTGGGGAACGACGACGCGGCCGCCACCGGCACCGCATCACCGCCGCCGCCCGGAGGAGGAGGCGCGCCGCCGCCGACCTTCGCCTGCGGATCGAGCCGTAGCTTCCCCTGCTGCATCAGCTGCACGCGCCCCCTGCTGAAGATGAGCGGCTTGGCGTTCGGCACCACCTTGTACGCATGGCAATCGATCTTCACCCACACGTTCGGCGCCACCTGACGCGCGCCGCACTTCTGCGGGACGCGCGCGAGGAGCTTCTGCACGTGGGTGACGTTCACCGGGTCGTGGACGTTCATCATCGGGTAGGCGTGCTGGTACCCGCCCGGAGGAATCGGGATCGGAACGGGGCGCGCCGGATCGGCGCCTCCGTTCGCGGCCACCGCGAGAAACGCCGCTGCTGCACCGGCACCCACCCACGCACGCCCCATCGCCATTGCCACCCTCCGCCCCCGTTGGACGCGCCTTGAGCGCGCGTATTCGCCCCTCCGTCGGAAAGACCTTCCGTCGGAAAGGCCCGCCGTCGGAAAAGACGAGGAGCGTGATTATTGGCGATCGCGGAGCGGTTGGGGCGCTTTCTCTTCCTTACGCCGCGCAATTTCGCGTAAGGCAAGCGCTGGCTCCGAATGCAGTCCGTCGTGTATCTCCCGCCGCGCGTCGCGCTCCTGGATGCGCCGTCCAGGCCGCTTCGGATCGCGGTGGTGGGAGCGGGGGCGATGGGGCGGCGACACGCGCGGGTGATCGCGTCGCGCCCCGCGAATTTCGCGCTCAGCGCGGTGATGGACCTCGACCCGTCGGTCGCGATCGACGTCGCTGAGGCGCACGGAGCGAAGGCGGCCGCGGCAGAGACCGACGCGCTCGCCGGCGCCGATGCCGTCGTCGTGGCTACGCCTATCGGCGCACATGCAGGCACGGTGCGCCGGGCGCTGGCGAACGGGACGCACGTGCTGGTGGAGAAGCCGATCGCGGCCAACGCACGCGAGGCGGCGATGCTCGTGGCGATCGCGGAGTCGTGCGGCGCGGCGCGGCTGTTCGTGGGGCACTCGGAGCGGTTCAACCCGGTGGTGCGCGCGCTCGCGCGGCTCGTCGAGCCGTCGAGCGTCCGTGCGATCGAGCTTCGCCGCGTGGGCGCGCGCGCGTCCCAGCGACCGCGAGCGCGCGGTGAGCGAGAGGAAGGCGCGCTGGCAAACCTCGGCGTGCACGACCTCGATCTCGCGGCGTACCTCTCGCGCTCGGCGCTCGGCTTCGGATACGCCGCAGGTGAGCTCGGGGCCGACGGCATCGAAGAACGCGCCCACGTCCTCTTGCGCACCGAGTCGGGGGCCACGGTGCACGTGTACGTCGATCAGCGCCCGGCCGACGCCGTCCGTCGCCGCACGATCACGCTCTCCACGCCGACGCACGTGTGGCAGGGCGATCTGCTCGTCCCTTCGCTCGTCCGCACGTGCCGCGCGACCGCCGCGCGCGAGGCGATCCCGCTCGACACCGAAGAGCCCCTCCTCGCGCAAACCGTCGCCTTCGCTGCGGCGATCCGCGGCGGCGCCTCGACGGAGATCGCGACCGCGCGCGACGGAATGCTCGCCCTCCGCGCCGCTGAACGGGCGTCGCGTCAAGTCCGCTCTGGCCGGCGCGAAAACTTGCCGACCCGCCTGCGCTGCTGATACGCGCAGAAGTATGCGTCATTCCGACGACGACGACGGCCGCGTCGATCGCCCGTTCCGGCCGCTTCTCCGCGCGGGCAACCGTTTCGCTCGCGAAGCCGCGCAGCGACCCATCCTCGTGTTCGAGGACGTCTACAAGTCGTTCCGCCCCGGCGCGCCGGTGCTTCGTGGGACGAACCTCGTCATCGAGCGCGGCGAGTTCGTGTTCATCACGGGGCCGAGCGGCTCGGGCAAGTCGACCTTGCTGCGCTTGCTCTACCGATCCGAGACGGTCGACGACGGTCGCATCCTCTTCATGGGGCGCGACATCGAGCGCCTCACGCCGCAGTCGGTGCCGTTCCTCCGGCGCAACCTCGGCATCGTGTTTCAGGACTTCAAGCTCGTCGAGACGTGGAGCGTCTTCGAGAACGTCGCGGTCACGCTCGAGGTGCTCGGGCTCCCGGCGCGCTTAATTCGCACGCGCGTCGGCGAAGCGCTGGAGCGCGTCGGACTCCAAGGGCGCGGCGAAGATCCGGCCGGGGTTCTCTCCGGCGGTGAGCAGCAGCGCGTCGCCATCGCCCGCGCCATCGTGGGCGAGCCCGCGCTCGTCCTGGCCGACGAGCCCACCGGGAACCTCGATCCGCAGCTGGCGATCGACATCCTGGGGCTCTTCGAAGAGATCCACGAATCGGGGACGACGGTGCTCTTCGCGACGCACGATCGCTCGCTCCTCGAAGTGCGCCCGCGCCGCTTGATCGTGCTCGACGACGGCAAGGCCGTCGACGTTCGCAACGGAGTCACCGGCGAGCTCGGCGAGGAATACGACAACGAGCTCCCGCTCTAGTTTTTCGGCGACCAGGCGGCTAAGCGACAAGGCTCGCGCTGCGATTCGGTTTCAGGAGGTTGCGATGTTCGAAGGATCGATCGGCACGACGCGCAGAGCTCGGCGCGGGATGTTGCGCGAGTGGCGGCTTCACGCGCTCAGCGTCTTCTCGCTCGCCGTCGCGTTCGTGTGCCTCGGCGCGGCGCTGCTCGTGCTTACGAACCTGCGCGCGGTCGAAGAGCGCTGGTCGCACGCCGGGCGCGCGTCGATCTACCTGAAGGAGAACGCGTCGCAGACCGACATCGATGCCTTCAAGGTCGCGCTCGCGGCCGTCCCCGGCGTCTCGCAGGTCCGCTACGTGTCGAGCGGGCAAGCGCGCACCGAGTTCGGGCAGGAAGAGATCGCGAAAGCGGCCGACCTCGCGGCGCTCCCGGTCGAGGCCTTTCCGGCGTCGCTCGAGATCGACGTGAAGCCCGACATGCCGGCGGCGGATCTCGAAGAGATGGTCGCGAAGATCCGGCTCCTCCCGGCGGTCGATGACGTCGAGACGTACCAGTCGTGGACCGAGCGCCTCGCGCGGCTCGTGCGCGGCGGCGTGGCGGCGGCGGCGCTCCTGGCGCTCGTCGTGTTCGCGTCGGTGCTGGCCGTGATCGGCTCGACGATGCGCCTCGCGCTTCAGCGCCGGAAGACCGAAGTGGAAGTGCTCCGCCTCGTGGGCGCGACCGATGGCTTCGTGAAGGGTCCGTTCCTGATCGAAGGGAGCGCGCAAGGGGCGCTCGGCGCGTTCTGCGCGTTGACGCTCCTGGGCGCGCTGTTCCTGGTCGTGCGCGGGCGGCTCGACGGCGAGCTGGCGTCGCTCGTCGGCGTCGACCCGACGTTCCTTCCGTGGCCGGTGGCGCTGGGGATGGTGGGCGTGGGCGCGGTGCTGGGGATGACGGCCGCGGCGCTGGGCCTTCGCAAGCTGGTGGCGGTGTGACTCGCGTCCCCTCACCCCCCGGCCCCCTCTCCCTTAGAGGGAGAGGGGGAGTCATCCTCGCTCTCGCCCTCGCGTTCGCCGCGCCGAGCGACAGTGCGCGCGCCGATGCGCCCCGGGACGCTCACGCTCCCCCCGCCGCCGCCGCGTCGCATGGGTCGACCACGGCGCTCGCGCTCGCCGCGCTCGATCGCAAGATCGCCGATCTCGACGCCGAGGAGGCCAACGCCAAGCGCGAGCTCGAAGCGATGGGCGCGCGCATCGCCGAGGTGCACGCGCGCGTGATCTCGCGCGGCCGCGCGTTCTACCGAGCGACGCGCGCCGGCATGCTCCCCGTGGGCGGCGGGTTCGACGCTCTCGTGAACCACGCCATGAAGGTCGAGCGCATGCGCCACGGCGTCGCGTCCGATCTCGAAGCGGAGAAGCAGCTTCGATCGCACGCGGTCGATCTCTCGCGATCGCTGGAGCGCGTGGCCCGCGATCACGTCGCCCTCGGCGCGCAGCGCAGCGTCCTCGACGCCGAGCGCGTCGCCATGGAAGACGAGTCGCGCCGCCAGCAGGCGTTCGACCGCGCCTTCGAGACCTCCACCGGCGCCACCGACTACGTCGCCGTCTACGGCGGCGGCGGAGCGTCCGACGACTACGCCGCGCCGGCAGGCTTCGCCGCGTCGCGCGGTCGCTTGCTCTTCCCCGTCGCCGGCCGCGCCGAGGCACGCGCCGCGCATCGCGAAGGGACCGAAGGGCCCGGCCTCGAGATCCGCGCGCCGTTCGGCAGCGTGGTTCGCGCGGTGTACGCCGGACGCGTCGCCTTCGCCGACAGGTACGGGCCTTACGGCAAGATCGTGATCGTCGATCACGGCGCGCACTACTACTCGGTGAGCGGCAACCTAGGCTCGGTCGACGTCCGCGTGGGCGACGAGATCACGCCGGGCGAGCGCCTCGGCACCATCGGCGACGACGGGCAAGGCGCGCTCCTTTACTTCGAGATCCGCCACGGCACCGAGACGATTGCTCCGGGCCCGTGGATCGGTCTGCCGTAGCTCGCGCGCGTCACCCCGCGCGGACGCGCGTGACCACGGCCATCACTTCCTCTTCGCTGAGGATGTGATCCTGCGCCTTCGCCGCCTTCAAGATCTCGGCGACCAGCGCGTCGCTCTGCGGAATCCCGCGCTCGTGGAGCCAGTAATTCACGTTCGAGGCGCCGCTCATGAAGCCGATGCAGATCTCCTGCTTTCGGCCGAACATCCCCGCGGGTACGCCCGAGTAGATCCGATCGGCGAGCCAAGCATCGCCCTTCTCCATCGACTTGATGATCGCGGAAGCGTGCACGCCCGTCGCCGTGCGAAACGCGTCGCGACCGACGAGCGGATAGTTGATCGGCACGTCCCACTTCACCGCGCGCGCCACGGTCTGGCAGTACTCGAGCAGCTTGCTCAGATCCTGATCCTCGAGCTGCCCCAGCAGCTTCATGTTGAGGAGGATGAGCTCCATCTGCGCGTTCCCAACCCGCTCGCCGATCCCGAGCGCCGTGCCGTGAACGCGATCGGCGCCGAACTCGAGGGCCCACAGCGCGTTCTCCAGCGCGAGCCCGCGATCGTTGTGGCCGTGCCAGTCGATGCCGATGTTCGCGGCCCCCGTGCCGGCGACGACGCTCTTGGTGAATTGAATCAAGTTGCGCACGCCGTCCGGCGTGGCGTGACCGACGGTGTCGGAGAGGCAGAGGCGCGTCGCGCCGTGATCGATCGCCGCGCGGAACAGCGTGGTGAGCACGTCGGGGCGCGAGCGCGTGGTGTCTTCGGTGACGTACGCGACGGGAAGCCCGGCCTTCACCGCGACGTCGATCGCCTCGGTGCTCCGCTTCGCGATCATCTCGATGTCCCACGTCTCGGCGTACTGCCGGATCGGGCTCGACCCGATGAAGGCGTAGACCTCGATCGGCAGTCCCGCGCGCTGCGACACTTCGATCATCGGCGTGATGTCGCCGACGACGGTTCGCCCGGCGCACGCGATCTTGATCTTCATCTTGCAGGAGACGACCTCCTGGCACATGCGCAGGACGTCCTCGAACGCGCGCTTCGAGCTGCCCGGCAGTCCGATGTCGGCTTCGTGAATGCCGAGGTCCTCCATCAAGTGGAGGATGGCGAGCTTGTCACCGATGCCGGGGTCGACGACCGACGGGTTCTGGAGGCCGTCGCGCAGCGTCTCGTCGAAAAAAGTGCAGTTCTTGGGGGTGATGCGCCCTTTCCGATTCACTTCGTTCCAGTCGAAAATGAGCTCGGCGACGCGATCGGAGGTGGACATTCCGTCCGAGGAACTCGACATGTCATCAGTATAGCCGACAGGCCGAGGGCCCGATGGGGATGGCAGCGGTCCCCTTTTCGGACATGATGCGCCAAACGCGCCGCGCCATCCGTGCGAGGCGGCGCGGCTACGGAGGTTTCGTGAGCGACGAGAGCGTTATGGAGTCGGCCCAGCTTCAGGTCGTGCAACCCGGCTCGAGGGCTAGCTTCCGCAGGCGCGTGATCGACGCGATGCGCTCGCTGGTGCCGGCGCCGGGAGCGTTCGTGTGCTTCGGCACGCAGGACGCGCGGGCGTACGGCGACTCGACGCGCCTGGTCGAGGCGCAGTCTTCGCCGATCCGAAAATCCGACGGGGTGCGCCTCAGCGCGGCGTTCGGCTTCGACCCGAAGAGCGTCGCCACCACGCAGCGTCGCGCGTACCTCGCCGACGAGCTGTACCCGGAGAGCGAACGCGCGCGCCTCCCGTTCTTCGCGGAGCACGCCGCGGGCGATCAGATGACCCGCTCGCTCCTCCTCTTCTTGCACGAAGGCGGCGTCCTCTTCGGCCTCGCAGGGCTCGAGCGGCGCGCGAGCGATCCGGCGTTCACGCAAGACGACGTGCGGAAGCTGGAGCAGCTGGCGCCGTTCTGCGTGGCCGGCGGGCGCGCGCAGATCGCGTACGACGAGCTCACGCGCGAAGCGGCGGCGCTCCGCTCGCTCGGGAAGATCAAAGGGACACTCTTCATCGTCGATCGCGATCGCCAGGCGGTCGTGTGGGCGATCGATCGCGAGCGCGGGATCGACTGGGAGCAGGACGTCGTCCCGATCGAGAAAGAAATCATCCAGGCCACCGAGCAATCGATCCAGGCGCGCGCGAAGAACGAAGCGCTCCCCACGCCGCCGCGTCTTCCGGACGGCACGGTGATGGGCTGCGCGAAGATCGAAGGCGACCCGGTCTTCGGAGGCGCGCGGTGCGCGGTCCTTCGCGTCGAGCCGACCGAGAAGGCGAACAGCCCAGTGCTCGAAGGGCTGTCGCGGCGCGAGCGCGAGATCGCGCGGCTGCTCGTCGCCGGCTACAGCGGCGTGAACGTCGCGGCGATCTCGGGCCTCAGCGAGAACACGGTGCGCACGTACGTGCGCCGCCTCTACACGAAGGTCGGCGTCTCGAACCGCGCCGACCTGGTTCGCAAGCTCGTCTCTCCGGATCCGACGTCGAGCGGGCCCGCGTCGCAGATCGCACCGCCGCCGGACTCGGCGCTGGTCGCGGGGGACGACACGCTGGATTGATCAGTCGATTGTCCCCGCGCTGTCATCCTGAGGAGCGCAGCGACGAAGGATCTACGTGTCTCGCGTAGATCCTTCGCTTCGCTCAGGATGACAAGTTAGTCCTCGATCTCGTGCTTGAAGTCGCACTGCGTGTCCCCCTTCGAGAGCAACCTATCCAGCGGCACGAGACGGTACGTCGGATTCAGCTCGCGGAAAGTCGCCGTCTCCAGCGCGTGGATCACGTCGGTGCAGATCTCCGGCGCGCCCTTCGCGGCGTTCGCGAAGGGGCACACCGTTTCGCATTTCGTCGCGCGCGTCTTCCCGCGCTCGGTCCAGTGGCCGGTCACGGCGAACACGCGGTCTTCCCAGTCTTGCAAACGGCCCATGTCGGCCATGTTCGTCACGTCGAGGCCGAGCTTCTCCTTCAAGACGGGCGCGCGCCATCGGCCGAAGCGAACCGAGGCCGCGCGTGCGAAGTCGAACAACCGATGTCCGCCGCGCTTCTTCTCGAACGCCATCGCCCGGAAGAACACGTTCACCATGCGCACGACGACTGCGCGCGCACGCGGATCGGTCTCGGCGCGAAACGCGAGCGCATAGAACGCGCGTTCGACACCGCTCGGCCTCACACGCTCACCCCTCGGGGGCTGCGCCGCCCGACGCTTCGCCGCCATACATCTTCTCGGCGATGGCGAACGTGAGCCCCTCGAGCTTCTGGTACGACTCGCGGATCGACCCCAGATCGGCCTGCGCTTCGAGCAGCCCGCGGAGCTCCTGCGTCTGCGCCTTCGTCGCCTCGAGCGTGTCGGCGTCGACCAGGTTCGCGTACCCCTCGAGCGCCGCTTCCGTCGTGTAGAGGAGTGTCTCGGCCTGGTTGCGGAGCTCGGCCAGCTCGCGGCGAAGCTCGTCGGCGAACTTGAACTTGTCGCCTTCCTCGACGAGCCGATCGACCTCCTCCAGCGACAGGCCGCTGGTCGACGTCACTTCGATCGTCTGCGACTTGCCTGTCCCGAGATCCTTGGCGTCGATGCTCACCACGCCGTTCGCGTCGATCTTGAACGTGACCTGAATCTTCGGCACGCCGCGCGGCGCCGGCGGAATCCCGGTGAGCTCGAACCGCGCGAGGCTCCGGTTGTCGGCCGACATCTTGCGCTCGCCCTGGAGCACGTGAATCGGCACGAACGTCTGGTTGTCGACGCTGGTGGTGAAGATCTCCCCCTTCTCGGTGGGGATCGTCGTGTTGCGCGTGATGAGCGGCGTGAACACTCCACCGCCCGTTTCGACGCCGAGCGAGAGCGGCGTCACGTCGAGGAGGAGCACCTCGACCTTGTCGTCGGTGAGCGCCGCGCCTTGAAGCGCCGCGCCGGCCGCGACGACTTCGTCCGGGTTCACCCCCTTGTGCGGCTCCTTGCCGAAGAAGTCCTTCACGGCCTTGATGACGGCGGGCATGCGCGTCATTCCGCCGACGAGCACCACGTTGTGGATGTCGGCCGGGGTGACCTTCGCGTCGTCGAGCGCCATCTTGCACGGGGCCAGCGTCCGCTCGATGAGATCGCTCGTGAGCAGCTCGAGGTCCGTTCGCGTGAGCGTGCGAACCACGTGAAGAGGCTCGCCGCCGCCGCTGGTGGCGATGAACGGCAAGTTGATCTCCGTCTCGATCGACGAAGACAGCTCGTGCTTCGCCTTCTCCGCCGCTTCCTTCAAGCGCTGCAGAGCCATTCGATCCTTGCGGAGCTCGACCTTGTTCTCTTCCAGGAACTTGTCGGCGATGGCGTCGACGATGCGCTGATCGAAATCTTCGCCGCCGAGATGCGTGTCGCCGTTGGTCGACTTCACGCTGAAGACCCCCTCGGCGATCTCGAGGATCGAGATATCGAACGTGCCTCCGCCGAGATCGTAGACCGCGATCCGCTCGCTCCCCTTCTTCTCCAGGCCGTACGCCAGCGCGGCCGCCGTGGGCTCGTNNGTGGGCTCGTTGATGATGCGCTTCACGTCGAGCCCGGCGATGCGCCCGGCGTCTTTCGTGGCTTGCCGTTGCGCGTCGTCGAAGTACGCGGGGACCGTGACCACCGCGTCGGTCACTTCTTCGCCGAGGTACGACTCGGCGATCTCTTTCATCTTGCCGAGGATGAACGCGCTCACTTCGGGCGGCGACATCTCGCGCCCGGCCACGCCGACCCACGCGTCGCCGTTCGGCGACTCGATGATCTTGTAGGCAGCGAGCTCGCGCTGCTTGTCGACGTCGGGCTCGTTGTACTTGCGCCCCATGAGGCGCTTCACGGCGTAGACGGTGTTCTGCGCGTTCGTCACGGCCTGGCGTTTCGCCGCCTGGCCGACGAGGCGCTCGCCGCTCGCGGGGAAGCCGACGACGGACGGCGTGGTGCGCGCGCCTTCGGCGTTCGGAATGATGCGGACCTCGATCCGATTGGCCGCACCCGTGGTCTCTACGATCGCCACGCACGAGTTGGTCGTGCCGAGGTCGATGCCGATGACTCTACTCATCGCCTCAGAGGATACACGCGGTTGGCCGGAAGAAATCCAGCGAAGTCGTGGGCATGGATCTCAGTTGGAATCGCGCGTTTCTTCTGCGCCTTCGCCCTCGGCGCCGCCCTTGGGCTTGGCCACGACCACCATCGCCGCGCGTATGAGCCTATCGCCCGCCATGTAGCCAGGCTGCACCTCGGCCACGATCGTCCCGGGCGCTTGATCGCTCGTCTCCACCTGCTGGATGGCTTCGTGGACGGCGGGATCGAACGCTTTGCCGATCGTCGGCACCTTCGAGATGCCGGTGCGCCCGAGCGTGCTGTCGAACTGCTTCAAGATCATGCTCAGGCCGTCGATGACGGCCTTCACGTCGGCGGCCTGTTGCGCGCTCTGCATGCCACGCTCGAGGTTGTCGAAGACGGGGAGCAGATCCTTCAGCAGCTCTTCGCGCCCCGCTTTTCGCGCGTCTTCGAGCTCGCGGCGCGAGCGCTTTCGGAAGTTGTCGAAGTCGGCGGCGCTACGCATCCAAGCGTCCTTCATGCGCGCGGTCTCGGCGCGCGCGTCGGCGAGCGGATCGGCCGGTGGGGCGGGCGCGGCAGGCTTCGCATCGGGGATTGCGCCGGGCTCGGTCGGGCGCTCCTCGTCTCCGTCGGCGGCGGCGACTTCACCATTCGCCACGGCCTGCGGTGCGGGGACTTTCGAGGGGCGATTCGAGGGGGGGGCTTTGGACTCGGACATCGGTGGGGCGAATATAAGGCTAGTCGCGCCGCCGGCCATCATCGGAGTATCGTTCGTAACTCGAAGTGACCTCGCTCGCGCACGTCGGCTCCATCGTTGCCGGCAAATACAAGCTCCTCCAGCGCCTCGGCGGTGGAGGGATGGGCGAGGTCTTCCGTGCGGAGCACCAGTACGCCGGGCGCATCGTCGCCATCAAACTGCTCCGAAAGGACTTCGCGAGCGACCCCGACCTCACGCGGCGGTTCTTCCAGGAAGCCCAGGCGGTCAACAAGATCCGCCATCCGAACATCGTCGACGTGCTCGACGCCGGGCTCTGCGAAGAGGGGCCGTACGTGGCGATGGAGATCCTCGAAGGGAGCAGCCTGAGCGGCGCGCTCGCGCGGGTCGTCCGCTTCGATCTCACCGCCGCGCTTGCCGTGATCCTCGCGATGTTGAACGCGCTCGACGCCGCGCATCGGCAAGGGATCGTGCACCGCGATCTGAAGCCGGAGAACGTGTTCCTCGCGCGCACGTCGAGCGGCGTGACCGTGAAGCTGCTCGACTTCGGGATCGCGAAGATCCTCGGGTCGAGCACCAACACGAACACCGGCGTGGTGTTCGGCACGCCCGACTATCTGTCGCCGGAGCAAGCGTCGGGCGAAGGGGTGATCGACGGGCGGAGCGATCTGTTCGCCGTCGGGATCGTGCTCTTCGAGCTGCTCACGGGGCGGAGGCCGTTCGAGGCGCAGAGCGCGGTGGCGACGGCCTACAAGATCGTGCACGCGCCGGCACCGAAGCTCGCGTCGATGGGGCTCGCGATCGACGAGCGCGTGCAGTCGGTGCTCGACGTCGCGCTGGCCAAGTCGCAGGACGACCGGTTCTTGAGCGCGCAGTCGTTCGCCGACATGCTGGCGCCGCTCGCCCCCGACGGCGCGGTCAGACGCGCATCGCTCCTGGCGCTCGTCGATGCGGTGACGGGGCTCGAGCCGACGATGGCCGTGCCTCCGATGGACGAGACGTCCGCGCCTCGCGATGCCGTCTCGATCGGGGCGGCGCCGCTCGACGCCGAAGCGCGCGCTGCACCTACGCCGGCCGCGCCGCCGTCGCCTCCGAAAGCGCCCGTCCCCGTCGCGCCGACGTTGGCCTCGCGCGCCGAGGACGTGCGCCCGTACGCGACGGTCGTGGCCGATCCGGGTGAGGCGAGCGTCACGCCGGCGATTCGCGAGCCGCTCATCACGCCCCCCATTCGCGAGCGGATGATCACACCGGCCGTTCGCGAACCGACGCTCACGCCCGCCTTGCGCGAGCCGCGCGCGACGCCGCTCTTTCGCGATTCGACGTCGGACGCGCGCCGAACGTCGTCGCACAACCTGTCGACGATCCCGCCGCACACGCCGAAGCGCATCTCACCCGTTCCCCCCGCAGGCACGCGCACGCCGACCGCGCGGCGCACGGCGTGGATCCCGCGTCCGCTCCCCAGTCACGTGCGCGGCAAGTGCCACACGCGCGGCAGCGTTCCGCGCGCGGCGAGTCGCTGGATCGAGCGAGCCTACGGAGAAGCCGCACGTGACGAGGTGCTCCGCGCGATCCCCCGCGAGCTCGCCGAGTCGTACCGCACCGACGGGTTCAACGCGCTCGTCTGGTACGACATCGACGCGCTCGACACGTTCCTGGAAGCGGCCACGGCGCTCGTCTTCGGCGGCGACGCGACACCGTGGCGAGCGCTGGCGCGCGAGAACTTCGAGCGCGATCTGGGGCCGATCTTTCGCTCGACCGTGGCGCGCGCGGGGGATCCGATCTCGCTCCTGAAGCGCTCGGTCACGGCGTGGTCCCGCCTCTACGACTTCGCGAACGTGCGGGTCGCCGAGCCCTCGAGCAGCAGCGACGGCACCATGAAGCGGGCGTCGATTCGCTTCGACGGCTTCGACGCCGCCAGCCTCGCGCTGCGCAACGTGACGCTCGGGACGGCCGAAGGGCTCTTGAAGAGCGCCGCCGCGCACGAAGTGACTTCGCGCGTGATGGCGGGCGAGGCGAGCTTCGCGCGCGACTTCGAGTTCGAGCTAGCGTGGCCGGCGAAGCTCTGACGTTGTATGTGCCTCTCGTGGAAGTTGCCGTGCACGAGAGCGAGACCAAGAACGACGACGCGATGAGCTCGGTGAAGACCGACGGTCTCAACGAGCCGCAGGCCGAAGCCGTCGAGCACATCAACGGGCCGCTGCTCGTGTTCGCAGGCGCGGGGAGCGGGAAGACGCGCGTCATCACGTACCGCATCGCGAACCTCGTCGCCTGCGCGCGGGTGCCGCCGTACCGGATCCTCGCGGTCACGTTCACCAACAAGGCGGCGCAGGAGATGCGCTCGCGCCTCGAGCGGTTGCTGTCGCCGGAGATCGCTCGCGACCTTTGGGCCGGCACGTTCCACGCGACGTGCGCCAAGCTTCTCCGCAGGCACGGCGAGGCCGTGGGGCTCTCGCGCGACTTCGTCATCTACGACACGTCGGATCAGAAACAGGTCGTCACGCGCGCCATCCGCGAGCTCAACCTCGACGAGAAGCGCTACCCGCCGCGCGCCGCGCTCTCGCGCATCCACAAGGAGAAGCAAGAAGCGCGCGGACCCGAGGACATGAGCCTCGACAGCTACCAGGACGACGCCTGGCAGAAGGTCTACGCCCGCTACGAAGAGCAGCTCCGCGCCGCGAACGCGGTCGACTTCGAAGACCTGATTCTCTACGTGCTCCGCATCCTCGAAAAAGGGGACGAGAAGGTCGCGAACGCGATCCGCCGCCGCTTCGACTACGTGCTGGTCGACGAGTTCCAGGACACGAACGCGACGCAGTACCGGCTCCTTCGCGAGCTCACCCGCGAGCACAAGAACCTGTGCGTCGTCGGTGACGACGATCAATCGATCTACCGGTGGCGCGGCGCAGACGTCCGCAACATCCGCGGCTTCCGCCACGACTTCCCGGGCGCGAAGGTGGTGAAGCTCGAGCAGAACTACCGCTCCACCGGGCGCATCGTGAAGGCCGCGCTCGGCGTCATCGAGCCGTCGACGCAGCGCGAGCCGAAGGAGCTTTGGACGGCGAACGAAGACGGCGCTGCGATCGAGATCGTCGCCGTGAAGGACGAGCGCGACGAAGCGGCGCACGTCGTTCGCGTGATTCAGGAGGGGCGCGCGAGCGGGATCGATCCGAAGGAGATCGCCGTGTTCTACCGGGTGCACGCGCAGTCACGCGTCCTCGAAGAAGCGCTGCGCGCGGTGAACCTGCCGTACCAGATCGTCGGCGGGATGAAGTTCTACGAGCGCGCCGAAGTGAAGGACGCGATCTCGTACCTGCGCGTGCTGGTGAACCCGAAGAGCGACGTCGACCTCGGTCGCATCATCAACGTTCCCGCCCGCGGCATCGGCGCTACCACGATGGAGCGGCTCGCGCTCTTCGCGAGCGAGCAGGGCATCTCGATGCACGACGCCATCCCGCGGCTCGAGGCGTGCGACGAGATCGCCAACACGGCGCGGAAGCGCCTCGTGCAGGTCCACGAGCTCCTGGCGAAGCTGCGCGCCGAGGCGCAGACCGAAGCGCCGCACGCGGTGCTGGAGTCGGTCCTCGAGCGAACGGGGTATCGCGCGGCGCTCGAGCAAGAGAGCAGCGCGGAGAACGACGCGCGTCTCGAGAACCTGGGCGAGCTCCTGTCGTCGATCCAGGACTACGAGGCCGAGGCGCGCGCGGCCGGCGAAGAGGCGAACCTCTCGGGCTACCTCGAGCGCGTCTCGCTTCAGAGCGACATCGACGGAATGAAGGACGCGCCGCGCGTCACGCTGATGACGGTGCACGGCGCCAAGGGGCTCGAGTTCGAGCTCGTGCTGCTGACCGGGATGGAAGAAGAGATGTTCCCGTACCGCGGAATGGAGCCCGGCGGTCACGAGGAGATGGAAGAAGAGCGGCGCCTCGCGTACGTCGCCATCACGCGCGCGCGGAAGTACCTGGTGATGACGCACGCCGAGCTGCGGCAGATCTTCGGGACGACGCGCTGGGGGCGCCCGAGTCGGTTCATCGCGGACTTGCCGGCCGACGCCGTCGTTCACAAGACGACGCGCGCGGCAACGCAGCGGATCGATCCGTACGTGCAGCGCGCGCAAGCGCATCAAGCGACGAGCGCGCCGTGGCGCCATCCGCAAGCGGCGCCGGTCTCGCGCCCACCGGCGGCACCGCCGCGTGACGTCGCGCCGGGCGAGCGCTTCGTCGATCGCGAGTTCTTCAGCGACGACGCGAGCGACACGACCGAGATGCCGCTCCGTCGCGGGTCGCGCGTCGTTCACTCGCGTTTCGGCGAAGGCGAAGTGCGCAAAGTCGAAGTCGCGGCCGAGCCTACGGTCGTCGCGTTCTTTCCGGGGTGGGGCGAGAAGAAGATCCTCGCGCGCTTTCTCAAGCCGGTGTGAACGCCCGCCGGCTGGTGCTCAGGAGACCTTGAGCCCGCAGCCGTCGCAGAAGTTCGCGTTGGGTTTCAAGTGAGCGCCGCATCCGCTGCAGAAGTTTCGTTGCACGAGCGTCGCGCCGCACTCGGTGCAGAAGCGCGCGACCGGCGTAGCGACGTGACACGTCGGGCACTCGGTCATCGCTAGCGCGGACTGCTCGGTCGTCTTCGCGCGCGGCTTTGGTCGCGGCTCGGTGGGCGGCTCGGCCACCGAGGGCATCGCGGCGGTCGGCAGGTACGGCCCCTTCGTCGAGTCGGTCGCCGCGTCGCTCTGCGGGCGGATCACCGCGCGCATGTTCTCGGGGCCCGCTTTGGTCTGCGGAGGATCGTCGCGACGGTTGTCGCCCATGATCTCCAGGGTAAATCGCCGAGCGCGATTCGACCAGAAGCGCGCTCCGGCGGTTTACCTCGTCCTTGCGGGACTGCGTCCCCTCCAGACTTCGTCTGGAGCCCTCCCCTGCATCGCCTTCGGCGAATCGTGCTTCGCACGACGGCGAGAAAGGGAGCGAGCGTGGAGCGGAGATCGCGCGAAACCTTCTCTCATCTCGTTGTCGTGCGAAGCACGATTCGCCGAAGGCGAGGCAAGGGAGGCTCGGAAGCGAAGCTTCCGAGGGGGACGCAGTCCCCACCAGAACGAACTAAACGCCGGCGTTCGTTTCGTGCGAAATCGCGCTCGGCGATTTAGAGCAACCGCCTAGAAGCGAACACCCCACGATACGAATGCGCCGCGCCCGTCCGGCGTGGCCCCGGCGCGAAGCCGCTCCAGCTCCCGCGCCGCGCGCCACGTCTTCGGCGGCAGGAGGTACGGCAAGAGCGCACCGGCGACCCCGAACCCCGACGACAGCACGACGCGCGTGACCCGCTCGCCGTCCGTCCACACCGGCGACGGCCCGCCGATCTCGGTCGCTTCGATGATCGGTGCCGTCACCCCCGCCAAGGCCGCGAACGCGACCGCCATCGGCCACGCCACGCGCACATCGCCCTCCGGCGGACGCGACTGCACATAGTCCATCGAGCACTTCGGGATCGACAAGTACCCGCCACCCAACGTGAACCCCCACGTCAGCCCGACCGTGGCCGGCCCGAGGTGACGCACGAAGATCGAGTGGTCGTACTTCACCTCGTTGTCGAGCGTGATCGACAGCGCGGTGAGGACCACGCCGGTTCCGACGTAGAGCCAATCGGGCGTGCTGGCCTTGGCGCACAGCGCGGTCTCCTCGGCGCCGCGCGGTCGCTCGTCCGTCGCGGCATAGACGTACGCCGGCTGGGGCGGGGGCGGCGGCGGCGGTGTGTCCACGGGAGCGGCGCGACGATAACCGAATGCCGCTTGCGGATCGGCGCAAAACGTACGATTTGCACGGGCTAATGCACATCGCAGCTCCCCAGGTCTTTCGCGAGTACGACATCCGTGGCGTCGCCGAGCGCGATCTCACCAGCGAATTGGCCGAGGCCGTCGGGCGCGGCTACGCGACGATGATCGCCCAGTCTTGCAATCCGCGGCGCGATCCGAAAACGCTCCGCCTCGCTGTCGGCCGCGACTGCCGCCTGTCGAGCCCGCGTCTTCACGAGGCGCTGCTCCGCGGGATGGCGCGCGTCGGGGTGCACGTCATCGACATCGGAGTCGGCCCGACGCCGCTCCTCTACTTCGCCGTCCACCACTTGAACGCCGACGGCGGCGTCATGATCACCGGGAGCCACAACCCGGGCGACGAGAACGGCTTCAAGATGATGCGCGGCAAGGCCAGCTTCTACGGGCCCGACATCCTCGACCTGCGCGCGCTCATCGGCAGCGACGCCTACGCGCCCGAAGCGAACGGCACGCGCGAAGAGCAAGACGTGCAGGATGCTTACGTCGATGAGATGAAGAAGCGCATCCCCGCGTTCACCAAGCCCTTGCGCGTCGTGGTCGACGCCGGCAACGGCGCCGGCGGTCCTCTCGGCATCCGCGCCATGAAGGCGCTCGGGCTCGAGCCCGAGGCGATGTACTGCGAGATGGACGGGAACTTCCCGAACCACCACCCGGATCCCACGATGCCGAAGAACGTCGCCGAGCTGATCGGCCGGGTCACGGCGAGCCACGCGCGCGTCGGCATCGCGTACGACGGCGACGCCGACCGCCTCGGCGCGGTCGACGCAAACGGCGACATCGTGTGGGGCGATCGGTTGATGATCGTGTTCGCGCGCGCGCTGCTGAAGGAGCGCCCGGGCGCGGCGATCCTCGGCGAGGTGAAGTGCTCCCAAACGCTCTACGACGACATCGCCAAGCACGGCGGTAAGCCCATCATGTGGAAGACGGGCCACTCGCTCATCAAGACGAAGATGAAGGAGACAGGCGCTCTGCTCGCGGGCGAGATGAGCGGTCACCTGTTCTTCGCCGATCGCTACTTCGGGTACGACGACGCCATCTACGCCTCGCTCCGCCTGCTCGAGATCCTGGCGAACGATCCGCAGTCGATCGGCGAGATGCTCTCCGACGTTCCGAAGACGTTCACCACCCCCGAGCTGCGCGAAGACTGCCCCGACGCGATCAAGTTCGACGTCGTGAAGGCGATCACCGAGCGGTACAAGAAGAAGGGAAACGTCGTGGTCGACATCGACGGCGCGCGCATCTCGTTCGCCAAGCCGGGCGTGCCCAACTGGGGGCTCGTTCGCGCGTCGAACACCGGGCCGGTGCTGGTGATGCGCTTCGAGGCCACGAGCGAGGCCGAGCTCAATCGCATTCACACCGAAGTCGCCGAGGCCGTGCGCGAAGAGCGCGCGAAGCTCACCGCCACGCGATGACGACGGCGGGCGGCGCGGCGCAGACGTGGACGATCGACGCGGTCCTCAAGTGGGCCACTGACGACTTCCGCGCGCGCGGGATCGACAAACCGCAGCTCGACGCGCAGGTGCTCCTCTCGCACGCGCTCTCGGTGAACCGCACGCAGCTCATCATCGACGCGAAGAAGCCGCTCGCGCCCGACGAGCTGCGCCGCTTTCGCGAGATGGTGACGCGAAGGCGCGCGCGGGAGCCGGTGGCGTACCTGCTCGGAGAGCGCGAGTTCTACGGACGAAGCTTTCGCGTCGACAAGCGCGTGCTCATTCCGAGACCCGATACGGAGACGCTGGTCGACGTGGCGCTGCTGCGAACCGAGGCGCGCTCGCTCTCCATGCGCGCGCTCGATCTGTGCACCGGGAGCGGGTGCGTAGCCGTCACGCTGGCGCGCCAGCGTCCGACCGCGCGCGTGCACGCGACCGACGTGAGCGACGACGCCCTGGCCGTGGCGCGGGACAACGCGCTTCGACTCGGCGCGTACAACGTATCGTTCACGCGCGGCGATCTGTTCGAGGCAGTCCCCGCTTCGCTCGCGCCGTTCGACATCGTCACCGCGAACCCTCCGTACATCGCCAGCGCCGAGGTCGACACGCTCGAGCGCGACATCAAAGACCACGAGCCTCGCCTCGCGCTCGACGGCGGCGGCGACGGCCTCGCGTTCGTGCGCCGCATCGTCGAGGGCGCGCCCGCGGTGCTCGACGCCGGTGGAGTGCTGGCGATCGAGATCGGCGCCGGAGAAGCGGACGCCGCGGCGCGGTTGTTCGAAGCGCGCGGATTCCAGCGCGTCACGATCACGCGGGATTACGGGCGGATCGAGCGCGTGGTCGACGGCGTGTGGGGGTGATTTTCGGGCCCTGGGAAGGCGGAACGCGCGCCGCGTGTTAACGTCACCAGGCCCCTCGATGAAGTCGTTCCCGTCGGCCGCGTTCTCGTTTTTCTCGTTCGCGTTCGGGCTGGGCGCGCATCTCCTTCTGCTCGCCTGGGTGATTCGCGTGTTCCCGCGCCTGAAGCGGGCGAGGGCCTGGCTCACTGCCGCATGCGTCTTCATCGCCGCGCTTCCGACCTTCGCGCGCTTCCTCACGATGAAGACGCGCACGCCGGCCTTCGACGGCGTGATGGCCGCGTCGCTCCTCGAGCTGACGTTCATCCTGGTGCTCGCGATCCCTCTCGCGCTGGTCATGGGACTCGCGCGCGCGAAGGAGCCCAAGAAGGACGGCGCCGCCGAGGGACCGCTCGTCGATCGTCGCCGCGCGATCGAGACCATCGGCGGCGCAGCGGTCATCGGCGGCACGGGGCTCGTCGTCGGTTGGGGAGCGACGGTCGGGCGTCATGACTACCGCATCGAAGAAATTCCGGTGCGCATCCCCGGACTGCCGCGCGCGCTCGACGGCTACGTCATCGCGCAGATCTCCGATCTCCACGGCGGCCTCTTCACCGGCGAGCGCGAGCTGCGCGAAGGGTCGGAGCGCATTCGATCGTTCAAGCCCGATCTCGTCGTCGCCACCGGCGATCTCGTCGACTTCGATCCGCGTCACGCGCCGCAGATCGCGCGCGCCCTCGCCGATCTCGCCCCGCGCGACGGCGTCTTCGCCATCCTCGGGAACCATGACTACTACGCCGACGCCGACGCGGTCGCCGCGGCGGTGCGCGCGGCCGGCGTCTCGCTCCTCGTCAACGAGGGGCGGGTGATTCGCCCTAACGACGGCGGTGGGTTCGCGCTCCTCGGCGTGGACGATCAGTGGTCGCATCGCTACGGCGGCCCCGGTCCGCGCCTGCCACGCACCCTCAAGAACATCTCGCCCGATCTCGCGCGCATCCTGCTTTCGCACCAGCCGGACACGTTCGAGGACTTCGCGGGCCACGTCGCGTTGCAGCTCAGTGGGCACACGCACGGCGGGCAGATTCGTCCGGCCAACATGTTGCTGAAGTGGGTCGCCGGGCGCTACGAGCGCAACGGCTCGACGCTCTACGTGAACCGCGGCTTCGGCGTTGCCGGTCCGCCCGCGCGCCTCGGTGTGCCTCCCGAGATCACCAAGATCGTCCTCGTGGCGGTCTAGAGCTGTTTTTGAGCCGATGACCGAGGCCGTCGGCTCGGTCATGAAACCGACGAACGGGGCGCGATCGGGCGTGGGCGAGCCCCGACCAGGCGTGGTCGCGGCGAGACCAGCCCACGTCTCGCTCGGACGGACCCAAGGAGAGCCCCGACCAGGCGTGGTCGCGACGAGACCACGCCACGTCTCGCTCGGACGGGCCCAAGGAGAGCCCCCAAGTGCCCTGGTCGCGACGAGACCACGCCTGGTCTCGCCTTCCCCGAGCCAAGGAGGGGCTCGGACAGGCGTGGTCGCGACGAAAGTCGTCTAGAGCAAACGCCGATTGGGTGGAGCGCCGCTTCAGTGAATCGACGTTCGCTCTAGACTAGCTCTTCGCCTTCTTCGGGCCGGCGCGCAGCGAAGCCGGCGCCTCGGTTCCGCGACGCGCCAGCAGCTGCACGAACGCGCGGAGCCTGCCGATCTCGACCGGCTTCTCGAGCGTCACGTCGGCGTGCTCGACGAGGAAGCGACGCGCCTGCGGCGTTACCGCGCCGCCGGTGAGGAACCCCGTACGACGCGCCATCTCCGGCGAGAGCGCCGAGAGCTCGGCGAAGAACTCGAGGCCGCTCATTCTCGGCATCATGAGATCGCAGATGATCGCGTCGAACTTCTCCTGCGCGCCGATCCTGCGGAGCGCCTCGCGCGCGTTCGTGAGCGGGAGCACGTCGCAGTGCGCGGCCAGGAGGCGGCGGATCATCACGCCGATCATCGGCTCGTCGTCGATCACCAGCACCTTCTCGCGGCGGTCGCTCTGGAGCGGCGGCGGCTCGATCGTCTCGGTCCGCACCTGCGCGCGCGACACGGGCAAGCGCACGCGGAACGTCGTGCCGAGGCCGACCTCGCTGTCGACCTCGAGCGCGCCGTTCATCGACGTCACGATGCTGTGGCAGATGGAGAGCCCGAGCCCCGTCCCTTCGCCGATGGGCTTGGTGGTGAAGAACGGATCGAAGATGCGGCGCCGCACCTCTTCGGTCATCCCCGCGCCGTTGTCGCGCACCTCGACGACGACGTGCTCGCCGTCGAGCGTGACCCGCACGTTGATCTCGTTCTCCTCCAGCGGGCGTTCGGGCATCGCCTGCGCGGCGTTCACGATCAGGTTGAGGAACACCTGCCCGAGACGCGACTCGCTCCCTTCGATGGGCGGCACGAGCCGGTAGTCGCGCTCGAGCCGCGCGCGATGACGGACCGCGCTGTGCGCCATGCGGATGGAGACGTCCATCACGCGAAGCACGTCGACCGCGGTCGTGCGCTTGCTGGGATCTCCGCGCGAGAACGTCTGGAGGTCTTGAACGATGTCGCGAACGCGCTTCGCGCCGTGGATGGCGTCTTTCAGCGCCTGCGAGAGATCGGCGTTGAGCGCTTCGCTCGTGAGCCCGTTCTGCAGCGCCGTGAGATTGCCGAGCACGTAGCCGAGCGGGTTGTTGATCTCGTGCGCCACGCCGGCGGCCAGCGTTCCCACCGAGGCCATCCGATCTGCGAGCAGGAGCTGCGCCTCGAACTGATTGCGCTCCGTGAGATCGCGCGCGATGGCCACGGTCGAAGGCTCGCCGTCCCACACGAGAGCGAGCCCCGCGACCTCGGCGTGGACCGACTCGGCGTCACGGCGCAGGAGGCGCACCTTCAGCGGCTTGGGCGCGCCGCGCTCGATCGCGTGCCCTTCTTTCTTGTCCTCGGCGTGCACGATGTCGAGCAGTCGCGCGCCGATGACGTCTTCCGGTTTGTCGTAGCCGAGGTACGCGGCGAAGGCGGCGTTCACGAACACGAAGCGCCCCTCGTGAAGGACGAAGATCGCGTCGGGCAGGTGCTCGATGAGCGTGCGCATCCGCGACTCGCTGCGCTGGACCTCGCTCGCCACCATGTCGCGCTCGTGATCGACGAGCGCCACCGAGATCATCTGTCCGATGCGCGTGACGAAGTCCTGCTCTTCGAGCGTCCACGCGCGCGGCTCGCCGATCGTCTCGTGGCACACGACGCCCACGATCGATCCGCGCTGCCACACCGGCGCGTCGAGGATCGACTTCACGCCGTTTGGCTCCAGGTACTTCTCGCGGAGCTGCGTCCCCTCGGCCAGGGCCTGCGCGTCTTCGGCGACGTACACGCGGTTCTCTTGCAGCGTCTCGAAGTACCGCGGGAGATCGCGCGCGCGCATCTCGAGCCCGTTGGCCCACGAGCCGCTCCCCCCTTTGCGCATGGCGTGGCTCACGACCGTCGGCGGATCGTCGCGCAGCGACCAGTAGCTCACGCGCGTGAGCGACATCGTCTCCGCGGCGGTGTCGAGCACGCGCTCGAGGCCGGCCACGAAGTCGTCGCTCATCTCCATCTGCGCCAGCGCCACGAGCGCCGCCTGGTGCGCCAGGTGTTGCTTCGTGCGTCGCGTCTCGGCTTCTTCCGCGCGCCGCTGATCGGTCGTGTCGCGCGTGATGCCGGCGATGCCGAGCAGATCGCCGACCGGCGACACGTACGCGAACTTCGACGTCGTGAAGACGCGCTCTTCGCCTTGCACGTCCTGACGCGCTTCGTAGTGGATCGGCTTGCGGCTCGTCATCGCCAGCTGGTCGTAGCGAATGACGTCGCGGCCGGTCCGCTCGCCGAAGATCTCGAGGTCGGTCTTCCCCACGACCTCTTCGGGCGACGATCCGAGCGCGCGCGCGCCGGCCGGGTTGATGAAGACGTAGCGGCCGCCGCGGTCCTTGATGAAGATGGCGTCGCTCGCCAGCTCGACGAGCTGGCGCAGGCGCTCTTCGCTCGTTCGCAGATCGCTCTCCACGCGCGCGACCTCGGCCAGCTTGCGCACCAGCGCGACGTGCGACGTGAGCGCGCGGTACCTGTGATCGAACAGCGCCGCCTCTTCCGGCCACGCGAGACAGTCGTCGGCCCCCGCGGCGCGCAGGGCCGCGAGCGCGACCGGATCGCGCGTCTTGGTCACGACGAAGAGCGGCGTCTCCGACAGCAGCTGCGGATCGCGCAGCCCTTTCACGGCGTTCACGTCGTCGTCGAAGAACACGACGACGGCCCCATCGGCGGCCGCGATCTCGGCGTTGAGGACGGCGAGGGCGACGCGCGAGGCCTCGTCACCGAGAGCTCGAACACGCTCGGCGATCGCCGGCAGTGCGTCGCTCTCCCCGACGAGAAGTGCCTTCACCTTGCCTGAAGAGTACACCCAGACTTGTTGGCGAGTTTTCCTCTAGTCCTCGCCACGACTAAAGTGGTCTCCATGGGATTCTCGGCACGCGCGAGCGCTCTGACGGCGTGCCTCGTCTTTTGTGCAGGGAATGCGCTGGCCTCGCCGGACCTGGAGCGCGCGCGCGTGCTCGATCAGCAGGGGGTGCGCGCGTACAAAGAGGAGCGTTACAACGACGCGATCCGCTTCTTCGAAGAGGCGTTCCGCATCGGCGGTCCCCCCAGTGAGCTATGGAACGTCGCCAAGTGCCGCCTGCGCCTCGACGATCCCGAAGGCGCGGCGAAGGAGATCGAGAAATACCTGTCGCAGTCGGGGCTGAGCGCGAACGATCGGGCGGAGGCCGAGCAGCAGCTCCGCGAGATCGAGCACCGCCCGTCGACGCTGGCGGTGGAGTCTTCACCGGGCGGCGCGACAGTCTACATCGACGGCAAACGGAACGCGCCCGCGGGGACGACGCCGGCGACGATCTCGGTCGCGCCGGGCTCACACAAGGTGTCGATCGAGCGTGCGGGGTACGAGCCGTACGAGAAGTCGGTCGACGCGAAGTACGGGCGATCGATCATCGTGGACGCGCAGCTCGCGCACGGAGATACGCCGCTCGTCGCGACGACGGCGTCTCCCGAGAAGACGAAGGGCAACGAGCAGGAGCGCGACCACGAGCGCGGCGGGCCGCACCGCTTGATCCTCGAAGGAGAGCTCGGCGCGCAGTTTCCGCGCTTCGGATCGATCGGCGGCAGCGGGAACGTCGCGGGGTTTCTGGCGCTCTCGTACGTCGTCGTGGATGCGTCGCGCCTCATCGTCTCCGTCGGTGCACGCGGGATGCTCACCAGTGATTCGTGGGGCAACACCGTGGGCGCGCCGAACACGTCGCCGAACTGCGGCGCCGCGATCCCAACGAGCGAAGGCGCGACGGCCGTGAGCGCGTTCGTGACCGGCGGCCTCGGGTGGCGCGCGACCTCGCGGTGGCGCGTCGGCGGCGACTTCGGGCTCGGGTTCGCGACCTACTCGGCCGGCGAGGTCGGGGGCGATCTCTTCATCCCCAGCTGCAGCCCCACGCCCGGCACGAAGCCCGCGGTGTACCTCGGCGGCGAGGTCTCGTACGCCTTCTCGCGTGAGATGCGCCTCGTGCTCTCGCCCGTGATCCTCGAAGCGCAGCCCGCGTTCGCGGGGACGCGCGCGACGCCGAAGGACGCGAGCGGCGTGTGGCTGCGCTACGGCGTGGCCGCGGGGCTGGCGTTCGACCTTTTTTGACGCGGCCGGGCGTGTGCTAACGAGTGGCGCGTGCACGCGGTGATCTTCCCCACGGCCGTCGTCATCGCCGCGCTCGCAGTCGCGTCGCACGATCCGCGTTCGCTCGCCGCGAGCGACGGCTGGCGCGCATCGGGGAACGACGCCGTTCGCGGGATCACGGTCGGCCCGATCGAGAACGCGTACCACCCCGACGTCGGCTACGGCACGCCGGCCTACGCGCGCACGCTCGACGAAACGAAGACGATGGGCGCCACGTGGATCGCGATCACGCCTTTCGGCCGCGTGCGCGACCTCGACGGCACCGGCGTCGACCTCACGTTCGAAGCGCCGTTCGAGACGAACCGCGACGCGATCCGCCGCGCGATCGCCATGGCCCACGCGCGCGGACTTCACGTCATGCTCGTCCCGCATCTGTGGGTCGAGTCGGGCGAGTGGCGCGCGCTCATCGATCCGAAGACCGACGCGGGGTGGAAGCGCTGGTCGGCGAGCTACCGCGCGTTCGTGCTGGCGTGGGCGAGCGTTGCCGAGGCGGAGCACGTGGAGCTCCTCTCGGCGGGCGTCGAGCTTCGATCGTGGGTGACGACGCCGCGCGCGCCGAGCTTCGCCGCGATCGTCCGCGACGTGCGCCGCGTCTACCACGGCCTCGTGACGTACTCGGCGAACTGGGACGACGTCGATCAGTCGGTGATCCTCGGCGAGCTCGACGTCATCGGCATCAACGCCTTCTACCCGCTGGCCGAGAAGGACGGCGCCGATGAGAAGACGCTCCTCGAAGGGGCGGCCGAGGTTCGGAAGAAGGTCCACACCCTCGCCGAGACGTGGCAGAAGCCGGTGCTCTTCACGGAGATCGGCTACACGACGCGCGCCAATCCGGCGGTGCGTCCGTGGGAGTGGCCCGACGGAATGAAAGGGGTCGTCCCCGATCAGCGCGCGCAAGCGGCGGCCTATCGCGCGCTTCTCGCTCCGCTGCTCGACGAGCCGGACTTCGCGGGCTTCTTCGTGTGGCGCGTCTACAGCGATCCGGACGACGTCTCGCAAGAAGCGGAGTGGGGGTTCTCGCCGCGCGGAAAGTCGGCGGAGCTCGTGGTGCGCGATGCGTTCGCGGCGCGATGGGCCGGCGACGGAGGCGAGCGCGTTCCGGGGTGGCCGCTCGCGGCGCGCGTCGCCGGCTGGTGGCCGTGATCGCGTTTCGATAAGCGCACGAGCCGCACGTACTTGGCCCACGGGGTGAGCGAGTCCGTACGATCCGCCGCAGTCGATGCTCCGTCTCGCGCGCGCTCTCATCGTCCTCGCCTCGGTCGCCGCCGGGTCGTGGGTCGGCCTCGGAAAGCCGAGCGCGCGCGCCGCCGAAGCGTGGGGGTCGCAGGCGAGTCAGCGCGTCTTCCATCCGCGCCCCGTCATCGAGCGTGGCGCGCCGCTTCCGCCGGATCGATCCCCCACGTCGATCGATCCCTCGCAGCTGCCGGACCCGACGCTCTTCCCGCGCCTCAACCCCGACGAGACGACGCACCGCGCGTGGATGCTCGCCGAAGGGCCCGCGCACGAGAGCGACGACGGGCGACGCGTCGTCACGTTCACGTTCGACGACGGTCCGTTTCCGGAGACCACGCCGACCATCCTCGAGATCCTCGCCGCGCATCGCGTGCGCGCGACGTTCTTCTGGATCGGTCGCTACCTCGACGGCGACGGCGATCGCGAGGTCACGGCGCGCGCGGTGGCGAGGCAGGTCGTGGCCGCCGGCCACTTCATCGGCAACCACACGCACGATCACGAGAAGCTCACCGGGCTCACGCACACCGACGCCCTCGCGCAGATCAACGATGGCGCGGCGTCGATCGAGCGGGTGACCGGTACGCGCCCGACGCTCTTTCGTCCCCCGTACGGCGCGCTCGATCCGTGGATGAGCGACGTGCTCCGGAAGCACGGCACCGAGCTCGTGCTGTGGAACATCGAAGCCGCCGACATGACCCACGGCGACGCGGCGGCGATGACCGACAGCCTGCGATCGCAGATCGAGTACGCGGGCGGAGGCATCGTGCTCCTCCACGACATCCGCATGACGACCATCCCCGTGCTGGCGTCGCTCCTCGAGTGGCTCGACGCGCACAAGTGGGATCCGACGCATCCTTCGCAGGTCGGCTACGAGGTCGTCGATCTCGCGCGCTACATGCAGGAGACGGCGCGCGCTCCGCAACCGTACGAGGATCGACCCGCGCTGGAGAAAGCACGCGCCGCCGCGCAGCACCACATGCGCGGCGCGACCTGAATCAGCCGCCGAGCATCCTCAGCCGCCGAGCATGGGGGCGCAGAACTGTTCGGCCTCTTTGCCTTCGCGGTCGGACGCCTTATCCACGCGCAGCGGGCAGTACGACCCTTCGCGGAGCTGATCGAGCAGCTCCACCACCGCCGGGTTGGCCCAATCGCGACCGCCGTCGAAACGGGCGCGGATGACGCCGCGCTTGTCGATGAGCCACGTCTCGGGGAACAGATGCGTCCCGAACTTTCCCATCACGACCTTCTCGCCGTCGGGGTCGAAAAGCACGCGGAACGGCACCTCTTCGCGCAACACGCTCTTCAGGACGTCGGCCACGTCGCTCGGCCCTTCGTCGGTCGACACCGCGAGGACGACGACGTCTTTTCGATCCGCGACCATGTGCGCGAGCTCGGCCACCGACGGCATCTCCTTCAGGCAGGGGCCGCAGTTCTTCGTCCAGAAGTTCAGGAAGACGACGCGCCCTCGGTAGTCCGAGAGCTTCACGTCTTTCCCCTGCATGTCCTTCAGCGCGAAGTCGGGCGCGACGCGATCTGCGCCGGCGTAGTCGGGGTGAATGAGGCACGTCGGGGTGCACGAGCGGCGGTGCTCGGCTTCCTTGGCGACGGTCACGAAGCAGTAGACCGCGAAGGCCGCGCAGGCGACGAAGACGATTTGCATCCCGCCGAAGAGCCCGCGCTTGGCCGAGTCGTTCATCAGCGCCATCTGTAGCACGCGGGCCCGCGCGGCGCGCTTCTGCGCATCACTACTGGCCGCACAACCCGACGCTGCCGCACTCGCACGGGTCGCTGCCGTTCTCGACCCAGTAGCCGGCTTGGCAGAGCATCGCCGGGCCGATGTCGATCGTGGAGCAGCACGACGACCCGTACGCGCAGGCTTGCCCATCGTTGCTGCAGGCGGTGCCGAGGAGCGGACGCGGCTCGGGGCAACTGGCCGGCGTGTCCCACGTCTCGCACTGCCACTGCGTTCCCTGATTCGGCGTGTTCGTCTCGCACGAGCCGCATCCGCATCGCCCTTCCGGGTACGTGCACGAGTCGCCCAGAGGGCACGCGCCGCCGACGTGCACCTTGGCGAACGTGGGCGCGCACGACGACGGGTTTCCGGAGCACGACGGATCCGGCGTGGTGACGAACCACACGAACGTGCCGTTCGAATTCTCGGACGCGCACGTGGCCATCGTCGTGCAGTGCGTGTCGGCGCCGTACTCGCACGTGAGCCCGAAGCCCGCGTTGCACGACGAGCCGTCGGCGGGCGGCGTGAGAGGGCAGCCGGGGGCGTACGTCGGGGGCGGAGGGAGCGCGATGCTCGGAGAGTCAGTCGCGGCGTCGCCCGGCTTCACGGTGCCGCCGTCGTCGGGACCCGACGTCAGGAAGAGATCGGTGGTGGCGCCTCCGCAGGCGGCGAGCGAGAAGCTGGCGAGGCAGGCGGCGAGGAGCAAAGGGCGCATAGGGAGGTGAAGTGCAAGGCCCGTGCAATCTACAGCGAGGCGCTCGGAGCTTGTTTTCATGCGGTTCTGCGAATCGACGGGCGTGCCGCAATGAGCCACGTCGGAAACGAAAGCCGCGCGTTGTAGAGTGGGCTCTCGATGGACGAGACGGAACGAACGAGCTCGCCCGGTCCGCGACGGGGGACGAAGGCTCACGCATTTCTGTTCGTGGTGCTCGAAGCGGCGCGGCCGACGGCGGGCGGCGCGCGCGTGTCGCTCGCGGGGGTCGACGCGCTCACGATCGGGCGCGGCGACGCGCGCGTGTTCGCGAAGCCGAACGCGGCGAGTCGCACGATCGCGATCCCCGACGCGCGCATGTCGACGACGCACGCGCGCATCGTGCGCAAGGACGGCGCTCTGCTCGTCGAAGACGCCGGGTCGACGAACGGAACGCTGGTGAACGGCGTCGCCGCGACCGACGCGCCGCTGCGCGACGGCGACGTGATCGAGCTCGGGCAGACGCTGTTCATCTACCGCGAGATCGAAGGCGACCTCGGACGCACACCCGATCTCGACGGCGGACACGACGCGACTCCGCCCGGCCTCGCCACGCTCGATCCGATCCTCGCGCGACGCTACGAGCGACTCGCGCGCGTCGCCGCCGTGCCGTTGCCGCTCCTGCTCCTCGGCGAAACCGGCACGGGCAAAGAGGTCCTGGCGCGCGCGGTTCACGCGCTGTCGAAGCGCCCGGGGCCGTTCGTCGCCGTGAACTGCGGCGCGATCCCGCACGGGCTGCTCGAGAGCCATCTGTTCGGTCACGTGCGCGGCGCGTTCTCCGGAGCCTTGCGCGACGAGGCCGGGCTCGTGCGCTCAGCGAGCTTCGGCACGCTGCTCCTCGACGAGATCGGCGATCTGCCGGCCGCGTCGCAAGCGGCGCTCCTGCGCGTGCTTCAAGAGGGAGAGGTCACGCCCGTCGGGAGCTCGGCGGCCATCAAGGTCGACGTGCGGGTCATCGGCGCCACGCACAAGCCGCTCGAAGCGCTCGTCGAGCGCGGAGAGTTCCGTCGCGATCTCTACGCGCGCCTCGCCGGCTACTCGTTCGCGCTCGCGCCGCTTCGCGATCGCAAGGTCGATCTCGGTCTCCTCGTGGCGTCGCTGTTCGCGAGCGCGAAGCTCGACGCGACCACGAACGTGCGCCTCCACCGCGAGGCTGCGCGCGCGATGCTCCGCTACGACTGGCCGATGAACGTGCGCGAGCTCGAGCAGTGCCTGCGCGCGAGCAGCGTGCTCGCCGAAGAGGGGCTCATCACGCTCTCCGATCTCCCCGCCCCGATCGCCGACGCGCTCCACGACGCGAACGACGACGACGACGCGCCGTCGGACGCGGACGAGGATCTCAAGCGCGAGCTCCTCGTTCGCATGGCCGAGGCGCGTGGCAACGTCAGCGAAGTGGCGCGCTTGATGGGCAAGGCGCGCCAGCAGGTGCAGCGCTGGGTTCGTCGCTTCGGGATCGATCCCGAAGCGTTTCGAACGAAGTGACTCAGTCCTTCGAGACGCCGGTGCCGCCACCGACGGTGCCGCCGCCGGGCTTCGCAGGGTTCCCCGGGCAGCCGCTCGGGCAGTTCGGACCCACGGCGAAGTACCCCGTGAGAACGTAGATCTGTCCGGCCGGAAGCTCCGGCATGCACGCGCTGCACTCGTCGTTCTCGTCGACCCAGAACGTCGCTCGCACGGCCGGGGTGTCATAACAGACCGCGAACATCGCGCTGATGACCCCATTCGCCGTTCCCGTCGCCAGCCGGAGCGGGGGCGTACAGCCCAGCGCCTTCAACTGCGCATCGTGAAACGGCGGGTCGTTGGAGCTCCAATCGGCATAGCTCTCCTCGGTGACCGTGCAGGCAGGGCGCCAGTTCGGGCAGTACGTGGCGGTGGGAACGGGCCACGGAGGGGCGGGAGGGTAGTAGCGAATGATCGGACCGCCGACCTTGATGGCGTCGTCACTGGTTCCGGTCGACTCCGGCGCTGCGCTGCACGCGGCGAAGGCGGTGAGCAGGAGGGGCGCGACGGCGAGACGAGTCAGAGTTCGTGCGTTCATGGGTGCATTCCTGATCGGTGCAGTGTGGAGAACGGTCTCGAGGGGAAATGACGGCGCTACTGGCTGGTCGAGACGCCGCCGCCTTTGCCGCCGCTGCTGGTGCCGCCGGGGCAACCGCTCGGACAATTGGGTTTGTGTTTCGGGGGAATGTGGGTGTCGATGTAGATCTCTCCGGCAGGGAGCTGCGGCAAGCAGCGATCGCAGCCGATCGTGAGCAGCGAGAGATCATCGCGAACGGTGGGCGAGTCGACGCACACGGCGAACGTGGTGCCGTTTGGATACTCACCCACCCCCGTGAGACCGTAGGACTGCGTGCATCCGAGCGACGTGAGGAGCGCCGGATCGACCTGACCACGCGAAGGCCCGCCCGTCCCCGCCGTGACCAGGCAGGCGAAATCGAACGAGTAGCAATAGGTCGGGTTCGCAGGCGGCCAGACCGGCGGAGAAGGAGGCTGAGGAGGACCGGGGTCGACCGGGAGCGGCTTCGGAGGAGGCGGCGCCGGCGGCCCCAAGCTCAGCTGACCCGAGGAGCTCTCGATCGTCTCCGGGGCCGCGCTGCAGGCCACGATGATCCCAAACGAGCAGAGCGCGAAAGCGGAACGAGCAAGCGTGCGTGCATTCATAGAGGGCGTCCTAGCTAGCAACGAGGCGGAAAGCTGTTCGAGAAAAAGGGGCGACTACTTGGTCGCGGAGGTCGAACCACCGCCGGTGGTCTTGCCGCCGCTGCTCGTGCCTGTGCCGCCGCCGGGGCAGCCGCTCGGGCAGTTAGGTTTGACCTGGAGGTGGCTGGTGTCGACGTAGATCTGTCCCGCAGGGAGCAGCGGGAGACAGTGATCGCAGCCGATGATGAGCTGAGTGAGCGCCGCACGTACCGCGGTTGTGTCGAAGCAGACGGCGAAGGCGGTGTCGAACGGATACTCGGGGACCCCGCTGAGGCCATACGAATGCGTGCACCCAAGCGCGACGAGGTGGGCGGGATCCTCGAGGCCCAGAGGGCTGGGCGCCGGATCGACGCTGCACGCCAGGTCGCTACTGCAATAGGGCTCACTGGCCATGGGCCACGCCGGCGGCGTCGGAGGAGGCGGAGGAGGCGGGTCGACCGGCGGCGAGTGCGTGACCGGGCCGCCGGGTGCCGGACCGGGTGCCCCGACTGCGCTCAACTCACCCGAGGAGCTCGCGATCGTCTCCGGGGCCGCGCTGCAAGCGACGACGCCAGCGAAGGCGAAGAGCGCGATAGCCGAGCGAGTGAGCACTGCATTCATGGTGAGTCCCCCGGTAGAGAATGGTTCGAGGCTGCGCGAAGGGGTGAGTGTGAGCTGAGGGGCGCCTGACGGCCAGTCACCCAATCTGGGGACAGGAAGGAGCGCGTGACCATGCGCGTCACGCGCTCCATTCCATGAAACACCTACTCGAATGAACAGTCCTCAGTTCGCGGAGGCCACGCCGCCACCCGGGAGCGGAACCACGACGATCGGGCTCAGCCACTGCCCGCGCGTCGTCGTGGCGTTGAGCGTGCGCCCGGCGGCGTCGTTGACGGCTTCGAGCGTCAGGGTGTGGCCGCCGTAGCTGCCGAGGACGTGGGGCTCCTGGAAGAGCCATGCCGGCGGGAGCGTGAGCGGCGTGCTCGTGTTGTCACCCCAGCCGATCGAATAGTTGATCGCATCCGAGTACGGCCAGCAGGGGCGCATGCGTCCTTCCATCGTCACCTTCGTCGTGCCGTCGTGCGGCGCCGAGTAGAAGATCGGTTCGAGCAGGCCGTTGTCGTAGACCGTCCAGAACCCGGCGTGCGTGTTCCAGAGGTCCCACGAATAGGGACCGAGGTTGTCGCCGAGGACCGTCGCCGCAGCCTGGAGCGAGACATCGACGCGCGTGTCGATCGTGGCGCCGGAGACGTACTCGGGCTTGCCGTCGTTGTCGGCGTCGCCGCAGGCGTTGCCGGAGTAGGCGAAGAGATCGTTCTGCATTCCGGCGCGGACGCCGATCTGCGCCGAGAGGAGCGAGCCCGAGACGACGTACGCCTTCAGGTCGACCTCGGCCCACGGCGTGACCTTGACCCGCCCGGTGCTGCTGAACGTCGGCGGCTTGTTCGGCGTGAGACCGGCCGACGCCGACTTGCTGCCGTCACACCCGCTCGACGAGCACTCGATCTGGAACGAAGCGTTCGCGTAGACCGACGCGCTCGCGTTGACCGTCGCGGCGGCGGAGGCGTCGACGCCCACGCGAACCGGCAGCGAGAACGTGATCGGAATCGGGATGACGGGGAGCGTGATCGTGCCGAGCGTGGGCTCGGCGAGCTCGGTCGAGTAGCTCCAAGGCTTCGAGAAGGTCGCGTTGATCGTCGCGCCCGCGGTGACGCCCGCTCCGCCGCCCACCTGCACGTTGTGGATGACCGGGTACGGAATGCACCAGACCTTCTTGATCGTGTAGCTCACGGCCCCTTCGAGCGAGCCGCTGACGTTCGCGCTCAGGTTCGCAGAGCCGGTGAGGCCGTTGCCGTCGGTGGTCTTCGTCGTCGAGTACGGCTGCGAGAAGCTGAACGTGTGCGAGAGCGTGCCGTTCGTGTCGCTGCACGAGTAGTCGGCCTTGATACCGCCGACGCCGGAGACGGGGGCCGTCACTGCGCCCGATTCGATCGCGTCCGAGGCGCTTTTCGGAAAGAAGATGAGCTCGTGGTCGCCGGCGAGCCGCGGGCTCGCGGCCATGCTCGCGGTGAGCGCAGCGGCGGTCTTGACCGGGAGCTTCACGTTGGCGATCGAGTCGCGGCCGCTAATGACCCAGTAGTCACCGTTCACGGAGACCGGCGCGAACGACGCGCCGTCGGCCGCGGTGCCCGAGATCGTGACCCGCTGCCAACCCTGGCCCGACGCGGTCGTCGTGAAGACCGGCGCCGCGTAGACCGGAGGGTTGTTCGAGATCGGCGGCGCGACGGGCGTCGTAGACACTGCCGCGTTGGTGGCCGAGGTCCCCTCGCCCTCGCCCGAAGCGTCGGTCGCGCAGCCGAGCGCCCCCGCCAGGGTGGGCAACGTTCCGAGTGCCAGCAGCGACGCGAGCGTGGTGATGCGTGAACGGTTCATAGAAGGTCTCCCCAGGGAATGAGCCAGCGGCCCATGCGGTTAAGCCGCGCGTCCGAATCGCGCTTGGCGGGGAGCCCCAGTGCACGGCGAGGGCCACGCACGAATCGGCCTATTTCGTGGGGAAACGCGCAGTGTAGGCACGCTTTGGGGGTCTCACGCTGGTTGCATGCAACTCGCTCCGCGTTGCACCCCGCGTGGTAGACACGCGAGAGGAATGGGGGAGCGCGCAGAGCCTTCGGATCCCTTCGGCCTCGCGGGGACCCTCCTCGAGCGGAAGTACCGGATCGATCGCGTCGTCGCCGAAGGGGGCTTCGGCGTCGTGTACGCGGGGCACCACCTCGCGCTCGACGCGGCCGTGGCGATCAAGGTGCTGCGACCGATGCCCAACGTGGACCCGGAGGCGTGGGGCGACGCGGTGGCGCGGTTTCTCCTGGAGGCGAAGGCGATCGCGAAGCTGCGTCACTCGGCGGTTGTCGGGGTGCTCGACTCGGGCGTGGCCACGAGCGATCGGTTCCCGGCGGGCGTGCCGTGGATCGTGCTCGAATGGATCGACGGCGAAACGCTCGCGCAGCATCTCGCCAAGCGTCGCGGCTCGGGAGGGCGCTCGTCCGAGGAGACGTTGCGCCTCTTGCGACCCGTGCTCGAGGCCATCGCCAGCGCGCACGAAGCGGGGATCTCGCATCGCGATCTCAAGCCGAGCAACATCATGTTCGCGCCGTCGCCCGAGGGTCCGCGCGCGCGCGTGCTCGACTTCGGGATCGCGAAGCTCGCCGGCGACGAGCCGCAGACGACGAGCGGGGACACGCAGACCGCGTCGAACGAGCGCGCGTTCTCCACCGTGTGCGCCGCGCCGGAGCAAGTGTCGGGGACGCGTACCGGACCGTGGACTGACGTCTATGCGCTCGCGCTCCTCGTGACGGAGGTGCTGACGGACATGCCGCCGTATCCGGTGGGCGACGGCGTCACGACCATGAGCGCGGTGTTCGACGCGCAGAGGCCGACGCCAGCGAAGCTGGGCTTCGACGTCGGGTCATGGGAGCCGGTGTTGGCGCGCGCACTTTCGGTGCCGACGACGGCACGTCAGGCGAACGCGCGCGAGCTGCTGGCCGATCTCGATCGCACGGTGCCCGACGCGATCGTGAATCGCGTGGCCGAAGCCAAGACCCAGCGAAGCGAGAGCGGCGCGCCGACGGCGGCCGCGCGCGACGCGACGACGAAGGCCGAGCCTCTCTCGCCGTCGGCGCCGCGCTCACACAGGTCGCTGTGGTGGAGCTTCGGGATCGGAAGCGCAGCGGCGGCAGCGGCGATCGGCGTGGGGGTGCGATCACGCCAGCACACGACTGCCGCGTCGACCGTTCCGACGAAGGCCGCCTGCGCCACGAACCACGAGTGCAGCGCGACGGGCGCCCCTTCGATCTGTCGACTGCCTGCCGGCGAGTGCGTGGCGCTGGCGTCGCCCGACTGCACGCCGCTCGCCGATGCGCGCGCGCTGGCCAGCGAAGACACGGTGTGGATCGGTTCCATGTTTCCGCTCACCGGCGCCGACGCCGACGACTTCGGTCGCACCAACGCGCGCGCGGTCGATCTCGCGCGGCGTGACTTCGCGCAGACGCTCTCGGGACTCACGGCGTCGCGGCCGTTCGGTGTCGTGTCGTGTGACGACGCCGTCGATCCGCGACGCGCGGCCGCGCACCTCGTCGACGTCGGCGTGCCGGCCGTGATCGGATTTCGCTCGGGGGCCGAGGCGATCGATCTGCCGGTGGCGACGTTCCTTCCGAATCACGTGCTCTCGATCTGCGCGACGAGCACGAACCCGCTCGTGACGCGCGTGCCGCAGACGCCGGGTGAGCCGCGCCTCGTGTGGCGGACGACGTACGAGTTCGCGTCGACCGTCGGCGCCCTTGCGGCGTTCGTGTCCGACGTGCTCGAGCCGCAAGCGCGCGCGCGCGGCGAGCTGGGCGCCAAAGAGAGCCTGCGCGTCGCGCTCGTGCGTCCGAAGAACGCGATGCAATCGGCGCTGGCCGACGCCGTCGTACGCACGCTCCGCATCAACGGGAAGACCATCTCCGAGGACGACCGCGCGTTCCGCGATCTCTCGTTCGATCCCGAGGCCGCGCCCGCCTCCGGCGAGTACGCGCGCGTCGCGTCGGAGCTGCTCGCGTTCACGCCGCACGTGGTTCTCTTCTCGGGACTCTCCACCGCCGTGAACGAAGTGCTGGCGCCGGTGGAAGAGCGCTGGCCGGCCGCCGCGCGTCATCGCCCGAGGTACGCGAGCATCGCGTCCATCACGCCGGGGCTCCTCGATCTCATCGGCACCAGCGACGAGCGGCGGCACCGCGTGTTCGGCGTCTCGCCGCCGTCGAGCACGCCGGCCAACTTGCAGTTCGTGTCGCGCTACGCCGAGACGTACCCGGACGATCACGTGACGAAGACGAACGCGCCCAACACGTCGTACGACGCGTTCTACTTGCTCGCGTACGCGACGTACGCCCTCCCGCACGACGAGCCCGTGAGCGGCCCGGCGCTGGCGCGTGCGTTCGCGCGACTACAGCCGCCGGGCAAGCGCATCGAAGCGGGCATGCCAGGGATCTTCGACGGCTACTCGGAGCTCACGGCGGGGCGCGCGATCGATCTCGTCGGCGCGACGGGCGATCTCGATCTCGATCTCGCGACGGGAGAGGCCGCGCTCGACGAAGCGATCCTGTGCGTCGCCGCCGGCGCGCCCGACGCGCCCCCTCCCGACGGGAAGGCACACGCGACCGAAGGGGTCGAATCCGGGCTCGTGTACTCGGCATCGAAGCATGAGCTCGCGGGCAAGATGCGCTGCCCGTGACCGCACGCGGCGAGGCTTCTCGCGGAAGTTCTGCTTTAGTGGAGCACTCTCATGAGCAAAGCCGACGCCTTCGCCGCCTTCGACGCGACCTCGCTTCGCCCCTTCAGCTTCGAGCGACGCGAGCCGGGCCCGCGCGACGTCCAGATCGACGTTCTCTTCTGCGGCGTCTGTCACTCCGACGTTCACACGGCGCGCGGCGAATGGTCGGGCACGGTCTATCCGTGCGTGCCGGGTCACGAGATCGTCGGGCGCGTGACGGAGGTCGGCGGCGAGGTCACCAAGCTCAGGGTCGGTGAGATCGGCGCGGTCGGCTGCATGGTCGGATCGTGCGGGACGTGCCCGAGCTGCCGCGAGGGGGAGGAGCAGTACTGCGGCAACAACGACATCACGTGGACGTACAACAGCCGCGACAAGCGCGGGTCCGCTCCGAACGCGGTCACGTACGGCGGCTACTCGAGCCGCATCGTGGTCGACGAAGCGTTCTGCCTGCGCGTGCCGCCGAAGCTCGACCTGGCTGCGACCGCGCCGCTCTTGTGCGCGGGGATCACGACGTACTCGCCGCTGAAGCACTGGAGCGCCGCGAAGGGGACGAAGGTCGGCGTCGTCGGGCTCGGCGGGCTGGGGCACATGGCCGTGAAGTTGAGTCATGCGTTCGGCGCGGAGACCGTTCTCTTCACGACGTCGCCTGGAAAGGCGGAAGACGCGAAGCGCCTCGGCGCCGACGCGGTCGTCATTTCCAGAGACGCCGATGCGATGAAGAAGCACGCCGACAGCTTCGATCTCATCCTCGACTCGGCCGCCGTCTCGCACGACCTCGACGCGTACACCTCGCTCCTCCGTCGCGACGGCGCGCTCGTCCTCCTTGGAGTGCCGGAGCACGCGCACCCATCACCCTCGGTCGGCAAGCTCGTCGGGCGCCGCCGGAGCATCTCCGCGTCGCTCATCGGCGGCATCCGAGAGACGCAAGAGATGCTCGAGTTCTGCGCGACGCACGGCATCGTCTCCGACATCGAGATCATTCCCATTCAAAAGATCAACGAGGCCTACGAGCGCATGTTGAAGAGCGACGTGAAGTACCGGTTCGTGATCGACATGGCTTCCCTCGGAGCATGACCATGAGCGACATCGAGATCGTCATCGAAGGGCGCGCGAGAGATCTGGGCGACCTCACCGTTCGCCGCACGTTGCCGTCGGCGCTGCGGCGCCTGATCGGTCCGTTCATCTTCTTCGATCACATCGGCCCGGTGACGTTCCCGCCCGGTCGCGGGATCGACGTGCGGCCGCACCCGCACATCGGGCTGGCGACGGTGACGTACCTGTTCGAGGGCGAGCTCGTTCATCGCGACAGCCTCGGATCGGAGCAACCGATTCGCCCGGGCGACGTGAACTGGATGATCGCCGGTCGCGGCATCGCGCACTCCGAGCGGTTCTCCGCCGAGGCACGCGCGCGAGGGAGCGCGATGCACGGGATTCAGTCGTGGGTCGCCCTCCCCACGAGCGACGAAGAGATCGAGCCGCGGTTCGAGCACCACGGCGTCGACGCGATCCCGATCGTGAAGCGAGAAGGGGTCAGGCTCCACGTGATCGCCGGGACGGCGTACGGCGCGACGTCACCGACGGGCGTCTTGTCGCGCACGCTCTACGTGCACGCCGAGATGGAGGCCGCGGCGACGCTCTACATCGACGACGAGCACGAAGAGCGGGCGGTCTACGTGGTCGATGGATCGATCGAGCTCGAGGGGCGCACCTTCAAGGACGGGACGATGATCGTCTTGCGCCCTCACGCCACCGTGACGATCCGCGCGACGACGAAGGCCGACGTCATGCTCGTGGGCGGCGAGCCGATCGACGGACCGCGTCACGTCTGGTGGAACTTCGTCTCCAGCTCGTACGAGCGTGTCGAGCGCGCCAAGGCCGATTGGCGCGAGGGGCGGTTCGGGAAAGTCCGCGGTGACGAGGTCGAGTTCATTCCGCTCCCCGAGAAGTGAGTGAACGGCGAGCCAGGTGCGGGATCGCGGAACGGGGGTCCTTGTCCACGCGGTGGATCGCTCACGGCTCATCCGGGTGTCGCGCAGAGCCGCGAAGGCAGGTCGACCCGCCCGCTTCTACGCCTACATAGGCACTCAGTCGGCACTCATGTCCGCTGGCCCGCCGCGTGCTTTGAGTACGCAGCATGGACAGTGACACCGCGCAGTATTCGGGTCCCGAGCGGCGACGACACCGCGTCTATGTGACGAGGCACCACGAATATCACTGCAAGGATGGCATCTGCGTCGCCGTTCGTGACGTGACCACAGGGGCGTTCCTGCCGACGCATGCGGCGCTTGGGCGCCAGGCGAGCGGCGCGGTTCGCTTGCGGAGCGACGGGTGCATCGAGTCGATCGCGCCGCCGGAGACCGCCGAGCCCGGTGAGCGAATGCACTTCGCGTTCGACGCCGACGATCGGAACGACGTCCTCACCAGCTCGCTGCGCGAAGTCGGCCGCCCGCCGCGCGACGTCGTGCGCATGTACGAACCGGACTGAATCGCCGCGCGAAACGAGAAAGCGGCCTCGTGATCACACCGGCGCGATCGCCAGCGAGCGGCGCATCTTCCCGCCGTTCGCCTTCGTCACCGTGGCGAGCGCGCGCTTCCACGACGCGAACCCGCCGCCGTCTTTCACGACGTCGATGACCGCGAGCCCTTCGGCTTCGCCGCCCTGGGCGAGCTGATACTCGACCCACGCCCACTTCGAGCTCGTGGAGCGCACGTCGGCTCGACCTTTGAGTCCGCGCTTGAGTTGATCGAGGCGATCGTTCACCACGTCGATGCCGGCGAACGGCTCGCCGTCGAGCGGCGTGTTTCGCTTCGCGCAGAAGGGGGCGATGCCGAGCGACACTGGAACGATCTTCGACAGCTCCGTCGTGAAGGCGACACACTCGTCGATGTCGGCCGCGGTCTCGGTGGGGAGTCCGATCATCAAGTAGAGCTTCAGCCGATCCATCTTGTGCTTCTTCGCCATCTCCGCGCACTTGAGGAGGTGCTTGGGGCGCGCGCGGCGCTCGAGCGTGTCGCGCAGGCGTTCGCTGGGGCCGTCCATGGCCGTCGTGAGCGTGCGGTAGCCGCCGCGCTTCAACGCGCCGACGAACTCATCGCTCAAGCGATCGGGGCGAAGCGACGAGAGGCCCACTTCACGCCCTTGATCGGCCAGCGTGTTCACCAGCTGCACGACCTTCGGGTGATCGCTCACCGCCGCGCCCACGAGCCCGACGCGCTTCGCGTCTTCCGGGATGTGCGAGAGGATCACGTCCATCGGCGCGATGCGCATGCCGCCGTTGGTCGAGCGACGCATCACGCAGTACGTGCACGAGCGCGAGCAGCCGCGCTCGGTCTCGATGAGGAACATGTCGGTGAGCACGGTGTGCGGCGTGCGGATCGCGGAGAAGGCGGGGACCATTTCGTCCGGCACTTTGGCGACGGTCGGCAGGATTGCCCCGTGGCGATCGGGGACGAAGACGTGCGGGATCTTGGCGAGCGCATCCTTCTGCGCCTCGCGTCCGTGCACCGCTTCGAGCGTGCGGATCACTTCGATGACCAGCTCCTCGGCTTCGCCCACGATGATCGCGTCGACCAGCCCCGCGAGCGGCAGCGGGTTCGAGAACGTGAGCGGACCGCCGGCGAGGATGAACGGGTGACTCTCGTCGCGCTCGATGCGCTTCGGCGGAATGCCGGCGGCGATGAGCATCGCCACCAGCCCCTGCAGCTCGAGCTCGTACGCCACGCTGAAGGCCACGATCGGAAAGTCTTCGAGCGGCTTCATCGACTCGTACGTCACGGGGCGCGTCGCCTGCGTGATGTCGGTCTCTGCTTCGTCGTCGAGGAACACGCGCTCGCACGCGAGGCCGTCGGACTCCATGATCGCGCGGTAGATGCGCTGGTAGCCCAAGGAACTCATCCCCGACGAGTACGGCGACGGGTACGCCAGCGCGATCGTGGTCGGCGCCTCCTTGGACAAACGGCCGGTCTCATCGGCCAGTCGCCGGCGAATTCGGTCGCGCAAAGCGGGAGTCACGGGTGGGCCACTCCTGAACGATCTTGTGGGATCACGCAAGGAAGCGCCGCCTATTTCGGCCGTGTGATAGGACCGCGAGGATGCGCGTGCGCTCCGCTGCCCTTGTTTTTAGCGCTCTTGCGACGCTCGCGCTCGTCGCGTGCAAACCGAAGACGGACGACACGCTGGTGGGGGCTTACCTGTCGCTCTCGGGGCCGGACTCGACGTTCGGGACGGATACGCGCGAAGGGATCGATCTCGCGCTGGAACAAGTGAACGCGGCCGGCGGCGTGAACGGGAAGCACGTGAAGGTGCTGTACGAGGACGACAAGTCGAGCGCGCAGGAGGCGTCGAACAAAGTGCGCGAGCTGATCGATCGCGACGGCGTCGTGGCCTTGCTCGGCGAGGTGGCGTCGAGCCGATCGATGGCCGGCGGACTCATCGCGAACACGAAGCGTGTGCCGATGGTGACGCCGTCGTCGACCGCGAACGAAGTGACCCGCGATCGCGCGTACGTCTTTCGCACCTGCTTCACCAACACGCAGCAGGGAGATGCCGCCGCGCACTACGCGCACGACGACATGAAGAGTCACGCCGCGGCGATCCTCTACGTCGCGCAGGACAACTACTCGTCGGGGCTGGCGCAGACGTTCCGCGATTCGTTCACGAAGCTCGGTGGGACGATCGCGATCGAGAAGGCGTACCAAAAAGGAGAGACGAACTTCACGACGTACCTGTCGGAGGTGAAGGGCGCGAACCCCGACGTCGTCTTCGCGCCCGTCTACTACGCGGACATGGTGCAGATCGCGCGGCAGGCCAAGCCCGTCGGTCTCGCGGGGTCGCTCTTCGTGGGGGGCGACGCGTGGGACTCGGCCGACCTGCTCGAGGGGGCGGGGGCGGAGCTCGAAGGGGCGCACTTCGTCGATCACTTCGCGCCCGACATGCCGTCGCCGAACGCGCAGGCGTTCCTCACCGCCTTCCGCGCGAAGTTCGGACACGAGCCGGGGAGCCTCACGGCGCAAGGGTACGACGGCGCGCGGTTGCTCTTCGACGCGATGGCGCGCGCGAAGAGCACGAGCGCCGGCGCGATCAAGGACGCGCTCGCCGCGACGCACGACTACGCCGGCGCGACGGGGACGATCACGATCGACGCCAACCACGACGCGATCAAACCGGTGGTCGTGGTCACCGTGCGCGCGAAGAAGTTCGCGTACGTCACGCAAGTTCAGACGCGATGAGGCTCCTCGACGCGATCGTCACCGGCCTCGCGCAGGGCTCGATGATCGCGCTCGTCGCGCTCGGGTACACGATGGTCTACGGCGTGCTGCGCCTCATCAACTTTGCGCACAGCGAGGTGTTCATGATGGCCGCGTACGCCGGACTCTTCGCCATGAGCGCGCTCGGCGGAAGCGCGAGCCCGATGCTCGCCGGGATCGCGGGGACCGTGCTGGCGATGATCGCCGCGTCGGCGCTGGGGCTCACGATCGAACGGGTCGCGTACCGGCCGCTTCGGCATCGCGGCTCCCGCGCAATCGTGCGCGTCACACCGCTCGTCACGGCGATCGGGTGCTCGGTCTTTCTGCAGAACCTGGCGCAGCTCCTCTTCACCGCGCGCTTCCGCCCGTACCCACGCCTCTTCGATCACACGCGCGCGCTCATCTTCGTGACGGCGCTCGTGGTGATGATCGCGCTCGAAGTGATCGTGAAACGCACGTGGTTCGGCAAGGCGCTGCGCGCGCTCTCGGCGAACGAAGAGGCTGCGCGGCTCATGGGCGTCCGCACGTCGCGCGTGATTGCATCGACGTTCGCGCTCGGCTCTTCGCTGGCCGCGATCGGCGCGGTGCTCTTCTGTCTCGATCAGTCGCAGGTGTATCCGACGATGGGCTTCGTGATCGGCACGCGCGCGTTCGTCGCCGCGGTGCTGGGCGGCATCGGCAGCCTCACCGGCGCGATGCTCGGCGGACTCTTGCTCGGCGTCCTCGGCGAGCTCGTGAAGCTCACCGACTATTCGGGCGGCGTCGACGTGCTCGTGTTCGCGGTGCTTATCGGCGTGCTTCTCGTGAAGCCGACGGGGTTGCTCGGACGGGCCAGCGCCGAGAAGGTCTGATCGCGACTAGTTCGCGGGAGCCCCGCTCGGCAGCGCCGCCGACGTCAGCGACGGCAAGCCGAACGCCTGCCCGAAGGCGATGAAGAACGACCACGGCGACACGCCCGGCAAGCGCGACGCTTCGCCGAGCGGGAAGCCGACGTCGGCGCGGAAGACGAGGCGATCGAGCTGCGGGAAGAGCGTGCGGATGCCGAAGCCGGTCGACTGCGCGGGGCGGAGGTTCGACCATCCGTTGAAGGCGTCGCCCACGTCGTAGAAGAGCGCGCCGCCGAGCTCCGCGGCGTGGAAGATCTCGACGGGCATCGTTCGAAATTCGAAGTTCGACGTGACGACGTCCTTGCCCACGAAGAAGTTCGACGGGTAGCCACGCAGCTGACCGTCGCCGCCGAGGAACGTCTGAGTGTTCATGTAATTGCGGTAACGCGAGAGCGCGTGCGTGTCGTAGACGACGCGCCCGATGCCGAAGCTCGGCGAGACGAGCTGGAAGCCGCCCGAGATGGAGGCGTCGCTCAGGCGATCGGGCTCGGCGTCGGTCGCCGATTCGATCGACCCGCGTAACAGACCGTTACCGATCGGGATCGTGTACGAGGCCGCGGCGTAGACGCCGACGAAGTCGCGCGTGGATCCGAGCGCGCGCGTGACCGGCGTGAAGCGCACGAACACTTCATGACCGAGGCGGTAGTCCTCTTGAAGACCGAGCGTCTGGAAGTCGAGCACGCGAATGAAGCGGGTCTCGTAGCCGTGGTACTGCAGGAACGGCGCGACGCGATCGTCGCTGCGGGGGACGTTCGCGGCGAAGAAGCGCGCGACCGCGCCGGGGTTCACCTGGCTGTCGAGCTGCGTCGTCTTGTACTCGCGCACGTCGACGAACCCGCCGAGCGAGATGTCGTGCTTCGAGTTCCAGCCGAACGATCGCGTGATCGACTCCTGCGCGTCGTACGTTCGCACGCGGTACTCCCACGGCACGAGATCGTTCGTCCCCGGCCCCGCCTCGTACGCCGCTTCGTACACGCCGATGAAGCGCCGCGCCGTGAGCTGGTTCCACGCCACGAGCGAGTCCCACGCCCACTCGGTGCGCGCCGAGAACAGCGGCTGGTACGCGAGCAACTCGCCGTACGAGCCCTCGAGCGTACCGTTGACGTGATTGACGATGACGTTGGCGCTGGCGTCGATCACGCTCCGCGTCCCGCTCACGCGCGGCGCGTGATAGCCGGCGCCGAAGGTCAGCGTGGCCGGGTCGCGCTCGAAGTAGAGCGAGCCGACTTGATGCGTGCCGAGGAAGTTCTCTTCGCTCGGTTGAATGACGAGGTCTTCGAGCCCGCTCGACGAGAGCTGGAGATCCCAGTTGAGCCGCAAGCTCCACACGTCCTTGGTGATGACCAGGAGGCGCACGTGATCGCGATCGCTCCCGCGCGTGGCGATCCCCACGACCAGCGAGAGCTGCGGCAGGAGCCGGAGGTTCCGCACCGACTCTTCGACGACGACGCTCTTGTACGCCTGACCGACGCGCAGGAGGATCTCGCGATCGACGACGTAGTGCTTCGTCGTGACGTGGATCGTGTTGACGAGGCTCGCGGCCAGCGCCGGCACGGGATCGTTGTGGTCGAGCACGTCGAGCGAGACGACGTCGATGCCCTCGAGCGTCTTCCCTTCGGGCGCGTCGTCGATCGTCGTGTGGAGCGAAGCGAGCGCGTCGTCGATCGCGCGGTGCTCGTACGGGGAAAACTCCTGAGCGCGCAGCGTCGGCGGCGGCTCGTCGGCGCGCGCGTGCATCGCCATCGCGACCACGCACGCCCCAACGGCCATGGCCGCGATCGCCCTCATGCGACCCACCGTATCAAAAAGGGGCGACACACCTACGCGGTCTCCAAACCGGCGGCGTCATCGTCCGTTCACCGGTCACGACGGCGCGACGCGCTACGCGCCCGGAAGAGCGCCTGCATGGATCGCCGTTCACTCGGACAAAAGATTAGTGCCCGCGCAAAGGGACCGGGGGGGCAGTCGCACTCTACGCAGGCACCTCGGCGGTGGTGCAGAGGACGTGCCACGACCCGATTGAATCGGATTGGCGAAGTTGCGTGCTCGAGTCTCCTTCGCAGCGTTCAACTTTGAAAAGGTCACTAGGCGAGAGTGCACATTCGAGATGCTCGCCGATCCGCGCCGAGGCGTACGTGATGTCGGGCGACGTCAACGTTCGTTGCAGCGAAGCTGGCGTCGCTCGCGTCCGCCGTTGCTCGTGAGAGCGACGCTTAGCGAAGCGGGCGACGGCGTCTTGGGCGACGTGTGGGTGCTCGCGCGATCGGTAGCGCGATCGGTAGGGAGAGCGTCGACCGACCCTCCGAGGCGCTCGATGCACGCGCGCGCGCCGGAGACGCGAACACGAACGAGCGGGGCCCCCAGGCTGACCGAGGCCGGCTCGGCGCCCGAGATCGCGAGCCGAATCGGGAAGAGTCCTGGTGCGTCGAGCGACCAACCGGCGTCGTCGCCGGTGCAGGCGGGGAGCGCCGGGCGATCGCCGAAGTCCTGGGCGCCGAGCGATTCGACGTCGCCCAGCGCGCCAGTCTCGAGATCGATGGGAACGAGCCAGCGCGTGGGCCACGACGACGGCGTGCCCGTGACGAAGAAGCCGATCGCCTTGCCGTCACTTCGCCACGCGAGCCCACCATGCGCTCGGTCGTTCGATCGCGGGACGCGCGCGAGCTCGTGCGCCACGGCGCCATCCACCTGCCAGACGGTCGCCTCTGCGCGATCGCCCTGGCGCGGCGGGGTGGCGATGTACCAGCGCCCTCCGACGCGCGCCGCGGCGTCGACCTCGCCGAACGGCTCGCCGTCGGCGCGCTCGATCTCGAGCGGAGCGTGGTCGGCTTCGAGCTCGAAGAGGCTCGTCTCGTCGCGCTTGCGATGCGTCGCGAGGAGCGCGTGAGAGGCGTCGTCCCCTTCGAGGGTCGTCCACTTGAGGGATCGCGCCGCGCCGATGCGCGCGGCGCCGGCGACGAGCGAGGGGACGGGAGAGGCGATCGTCGATCGCGCCTCGGAGGCGCCGCCGAACGGCCACACCCAGCGCACGGTCCATTTCGCCACGCGCTCCCAGTCGGCGCTCTTCGGTCCCCACGCGAAGACACGCGCGCCGGGGCCGTCGTTTGCGATGAGACTCTCGTCGTTGGTGATCGTGGGGACGGGGAATGCGGTGAAGGGATCGCCCGACGCATTGCGCGCGTGATCGGGGACGGCGTCGCATGCGAGGTCGAGCGTGATGGCCGTTCGACGAGCGCCCGCGCGCGAAGGTCCGAGCTCGTCGGCGCGATGCGACGCCGCCGCGCCCCAACCGATCTTCAACCACCCCGCGGCCGAGCACCCGATGGGCCCGCACGCGCGCGAGGCGACGGCGCGTCCGACGGCGATCGGCGCGGGGACGGCGATCGGCGTCCAGGTCATGCCGCCGTCGGTGGTCTCGAGCCCGAGGAGCGACGGCGTCCATCCGAGACCGTAGCGCCCCGAGACCATCGTCTTGCCCGCGTCGCGCACGTACTGGCCGAAGCGCACGTGACCTTCGAGATCGACTTCGACGCCGAGCATGGTCCCCGCCGCTTCGATCCATCCGCCGACCACGCCCGGTCTTCGCTCTTCGAACCCGTCGAGCCACACGCCGACGTCGAGCACGCGCTGCACGTCGACGCTCATCGGCGGCCCGCTCTTCGCGAGCGGTGAGAACGCGAGCGGGACGCCGCGCGCGCGCTCCCCTTCGAGGATCGTGACGCGCGCGGCAGCGAGGTTTCCCTGGGGGGGCGAGACGATCACGACGCGCCCGTCGGCGAGCACGACGACCCGTTCGCCGCCGACGTCCCCTTCGACGCGAATCTCGCGCCACGCCCCTTCGCGCGTTCGCACGCAGTAGTGATGCGCGTGATCGCTGGTGTCGCTCGGGGCCGAGGGGTCGCACGCGCCGTGCACGGCCACCGCGCCGTTGCCCGAGGCGAGGACCGCGCGCGGCGAAGCAAAGCGACGCAGCTCGTCCATGCGACCGCGCGCGGGGTCGAAGGCGTAGAGGATCGTCGCGCCGCGCGGCTCGCCGCAGACGAAGCCCACGCCGCCCTTCGCACCCAGCGCGATCGGGTGACAGCGTGACGGCCGAAGGTCGTAGGCGCCCGGCGCGATCTCGGCGATGCCGCCGTCGTCGAGGCGCACGCGCGCGATCGCTCCGTCGCGCGCCACGATCGCCGTGCCGTCACCCGCCGGCCAACCGTCTTCGATCGCAGCGGCGAGCGCGTTCGGCCCGAGCGGGCCGGTCGGTTCGCGCGAGGAGGTGCGCGCGTCCGCCTCCGTTGCATCGACGTGCGCGTCGGGTGCGCGGGTCGCTTGCCCGTCGGCATGGACGTCGTAGCGCGCCTCGTTCCCCGCGGCGTCGGTCCCTTTCACCTCGAACCCTTCGCCGCTCGCGCTCACGTCGTGCGCGTCGATCGGCAATCGGATCGCGCGCCAGGTGGCCCCCGCGTCGAAGGTGGCTATCGTGCCGCGTAGATCGGCGACCGCGATCGCGCGCCATCCGTCGACCGCCGCGTACGCGCTGATCGACGGCGACGCAGGCCACGGCCCGAGCGGCATCTCTCTCCCGGTCGCGCCGTCGATCGCTTGCCACGATCGCGTCGTCGATCCGGTGAACACGTAGACGCGATCGAGCCCGGCCACGACTCCACCCGTCACGCGCCCGTACGCATCCAGGAACGAGGGGCGCGACGTGAAGAGCGGCCGCGCCGGTTCGAGCCATCCGTCGGAGCGCCACACGTGCGTGCCGTCCACGACGAAGAGGAACCCGCCGCCCAGCCGCTCCGGCAGCGCGGCGACGATCGGCCGCTCCATCGCCATCGGCAGGCGATCGTCGCTGGTGAGCACGGCGCCTCCGGGCAACGACACGATCCGCACGCCGTCTTCGATCGCGCGGACGCCGCCGCCGGGATCGGATCCGAACGTCTTCTCTTCACGCGGAGCCATCGGCACGAAGCGGACGTCGCGCACCGTGGGGTCGACCGGGAGCCTCACCGTGCTCGCGTGGAGCGCGCTCGCGCGCGGGCTCTCGGCGTGCGGAACGGTCGTCGCGCACGACGCCGCAGCGAGCGGCGTGGCGAGGACGACGGCGAATCCGCGGAATCGCATTTCACTCTGGAGCGTAGCAGCCGAGGGGAGCGAGGCGGGCTCACCGCCGTGCTCGCCGAATGGTGGTGCGTGAGCTCGTTCCGTCGCTAAAGTGAGGGGCCATGTCGAAAGTCGTCGCCGTTGTAGGTGCGACCGGCGCTGTCGGTCGCGAAATGCTTCGAACGCTGGAAGCCCGGAAATTCCCGGTCAAGAAGCTCATCGCGCTGGCGAGCGCGCGCACGGCGGGGACGACGCTCCCCTTCGCCGGCGGCACGGTGACGGTCGAAGAGCTGAAGCCCACGTCGTTCGCCGGCGTCGACATCGCGCTCTTCAGCGCCGGGGCCAGCGTGGCGCGCGAGTACGGGCCGATCGCGGCGAGCGCGGGCGCGGTCGTCATCGACAACTCGAGCGCGTGGCGGATGGACGCGGACGTTCCGCTCGTCGTCCCCGAAGTGAACATGAGCGCGGCCAAGCGGCGCCCGAAGGGGATCATCGCCAACCCGAACTGCTCCACGATTCAGATGGTCGTCGCCTTGAAGCCGCTACACGACGCCGCGCGCTTGAAGCACGTCATCGTGTCCACGTACCAGGCGACGAGCGGCAAGGGTCACGCGGCGGTCGAAGAGCTCCACGCGCAGACGCGCGCCATGCTCGAAGGTCGCCCGCACGAAGCGAACGTTTTCCCCGGGGCCATTGCCTTCAACGTGCTCTGCGACTGGAAGGCCGGCGCGAACGACTACTCCGAAGAGGAGTGGAAGATGGTGAACGAGACGCGCAAGATCCTGGGCGACGAGTCGATCGGCGTCTCGCCGACGACGGTGCGCGTCCCGGTGGTGAACGGCCACAGCGAGTCGGTGCACGCCGTGTTTCATCGCCCGATGACGGCTAAGGAAGCGAAGGATCTGCTGCGCGGCGCCGAAGGGGTGGTGCTCGTCGAGGAGGCGTACGCGCCGGGCAAGCACCCGCAGCCGCTTCAGGCGTCGGGGACCGATCCGGTCTACGTGGGGCGCGTTCGCGACGACCTGGCGGTGCCGGGGGCGATCGATCTCTGGATCGTGAGCGACAACCTGCGCAAAGGCGCAGCGTTGAACGCGGTGCAGATCGCCGAGCGACTCTGAAATAAAGCGGGCTCCTCGGGCGACTAGCCTGCCATGAAACGCCTGCTCGTCCTCTCCGCCCTGGCCGCGGCCGCGGTCCTCGCCTGTTTCCACCCGAGCGCCAGCGCGAGCCCTGCCGGCGTGACCCGGCCCCGCGTCACGGGCCCGTTCACGCGGATCGACCTCCGCTCACCGGTCGACGTCTTCGTCCACGAAGGGCGTCCGCTCGCGGTGTCGCTCACCACGAAGGTCATCTCGCCCGACAAGGTCGTCACGCGCGTCGAGGGCGATGCGCTGATCATCGAGATCAAGAACGACTGGTGCATCGGCAACTGCCCCCAGGAGCAGTCGGCGCGGCTCGACATCGACACGCCGGTCCTCAACGGCGTGAAGATCAGCGGCTCGGGCGACGTCGCCGTCGTCGGCGCGGGGACGCACGCGAAGCTCGATCTCGCCGTGACCGGCAGCGGCGACATCCGCTACTCGGGCGCCGCGGATCTCGTGAGCTGCTCGGTCGAAGGCTCGGGCGACGTCACGCTGAGCGGCTCGGGCAAGCGCATCCAGGCGAAGCTCGAAGGATCGGGCGACGTCGATGCGCGCGCGTTCGCGGTCAGCGGCGGCGCGTTCGAGATCGATGGATCGGGCGACGTGACGGCCGATCTCCACGGCGGCGACACGACCATCCGCATTCACGGGTCCGGTGACCTGCACTACTCGGGTGAGGCGCGGATCACGTCGCTCGAGATCGAAGGGAGCGGCGAGGTCTCGCGGCTCTAAGCGCGCGGCTCGCGGATCTTCTCCGCGTCTCTCGCGCACCCTCACCCCCGGCCCCTCTCCCGCAAGGGGAGAGGGGAGGAGAGATCACGCGTTGGCTCCCCCTCTCCCCTTGCGGGAGAGGGGGCTGGGGGGTGAGGGTGCGCGGAGAGATCGCTGAGGAATGCTCTCGAGCGCGAGTCGATCAGCCGACGATCTCGCCGACGCCTTCGATCAGACGATCGATCTCCGCAGCCGTGTTGTAGACGTGCGGGCTCGCGCGGACCGTTCCGTCGAGCTTCGCGCGGGCGTGAAGCACGTGCGTGCAGTGGTAACCGCCCGAGACGCAAACGCCGAACATGTCGCACAGCGCGCGGGCGACGTTCTCTTGCGTCATCGCCGGTGCGTCGACCACGAACGTGACGAGCGCCACGCGCTTCTCCACCGGGAGATCCGCCGCCAGCACGCGCACGCCGGGGATCCCGGAGAGTCCGCGGACCATGCGCGTCGCCAGCGCCACGTCGTGCGCGCGGATCGCGTCCATGCCGATCGCGCGCATCCACCGGATCGCCGCAGCGAAGCCGATGGCCGCTTCGATCGCCGGAGTGCCCGCTTCGAAGCGGAACGGCGCGTCGCGCGGGACGAAGCCGCGGTCGACCTCGCCGGCGGCGATGTCCTCGTTGAGCGCGACCATGCCGCCGCCCACTTGATAGAGCGGGAACTCGGCGAGCCGTTCGCGCTTCGCGTACAGCACGCCGACGCCGGTGGGGCCGAACGCCTTGTGCGCGCTCGCCGCGAGGAAATCGACGTCGAGCTTCTTCACGTCGATCGGCAGGTGCGAGAGCGATTGGGCCGCATCGAGCAGCACCGGAATCCCGCGCGCGTGCGCCGCGGCGACCACCTCGGCCACGGGCGCGATCGCGCCGGTCACGTTCGAGATGTGACCGATCGACACCAGCTTCGTTCGCGGCGTCAGCAGCGACGTGAGCGTCTCCCAGCGCGGCAGGCCGTCGGCGTCGATCGCCATCGGCACCGCGCGCGCGTTCTGCCGCCACGGGAGCCAGTTGGCGTGGTGCTCGCTCGCGGGGAAGACCACTTCGTCTTCCTTCGTGAGGTGCAGCGAGTGGGCGACAAGGTTGATGGCTTCCGTCGTCCCGCGCACGAACACGATCTCGTCGGGGCCCGCGCCCAGGAGGGCCGCCACTTCGAGGCGCGCCGCATCGTAGAGACGCGTCGCCTCTTCGCCGAGCACGTGCACTCCGCGATGCACGTTCGCCGTGCAGTTCTCGTAGTAGTTCACCACCGCATCGATCACGACGCGCGGCTTCGGCGTCGTCGACGCGCTGTCCAGGAACGCGAGCGGCCGCCCGTCGATCTCGCGCTTCAAGAGCGGGAACTGCGGTCGCAGCTTGTTGGCCAGCGCGTCGATCGATTCGCCTTCGTGCTCGAGCGTGCTCACAGCTTGACCCCCTCACATCCTTCGAACGACTTGCCGAGATCGACCATGAAGTGCCGTCGCGACACGCGGAACTTCCCGCTCGGCTCGGCCGCGATCGCCGTGGCCGTCCGCACGTCGAAGGTCAGCCCCTCGAACAGCGGCGCCAACACCGCGCGCGCCGCGTCCACGATCCCCGCTTCGCGCCCGGGCTCGGGCACCACGTCGATCTCGACGCTCTCGGGCGTGCGCTGATTCAACTGGAACACCGCCACGTCGCACGCGCCGAGCGCGCGATCGATCGCCGCGCACGTCACGATCGCGCCGTCGGGTCGCACGACCGCGTCTTGCACGCGCCCTTCGATCGTCGACAGCGGCGCCACGGTCGTGAACTTCCGCGGCCCGCCCTCCACGACCTGCACGAGATCGCCCACCACGAACCGCACGAGCGGCTGCGCCACGCGATCGAGCGTCGTCACCACCACCAGCGCCACGTCCTTCGCGCCGGGCGTCGGCACCTTGGCGCGCAGCAGCTCGACGTGCGTGGTGAACGGCGCGTGGTGCAGGAGCCCGTCGTCGGCCTCCATGAAGAGCACCCCGACCTCGCTCGCGCCATACAGCTGAAAGATCGGCCCGCTGTACGCCTGCCGGATACCGCGCAGGTGCCCGCGCGTGGTGAAGGCGTACGTGAGCTCCACGAACGCTTTCACGTCGATCGTCCGCCCGTGCGCGGCGGCGAAGCGCGCCAGCGTCGCCAGGTACATCGGATCGGTCTCGAGCCCCACGGTCTCGTGCGACGCGATCTCGTCCAGCATCCGGACCATGTCGTCTTCGCGCCAGAAGGTCGGGTCGGGGCGCATGTTCAAGAAGAGGCGGTGCTCGTCGATGCGCTCTTCGAGCGAGAGGTCGCCCGCGTGGCACGTGGCGATGCCGCACACCGGCGTCGTGAGGATCGTCTCCTTGTACGCGCCGAACTTCCCGGCGTGCGCGCGCGCGACCGTCTCGTTCACGCGCATCGCCCGGTCTTCCTGGCGAATCCACCACCCCTTGTCCCACAGGATGCGGAGGCGATCGGTCGTGGACCCGCTCGTCTCGACGAGCTCGATGTCGCCCGAGGCGAGCGCCGCTTTCAGATCGATCGACGCCGGCACCCACTGCTTCGGCAATGTCGCCCGCACGTCGCTCTTCGCGAGGAGAGGCGTCGCGCGCAGCACGTCGGCCAGCGGCGTCCTGGGATCGATCGGCGCTCGCCCGCGCTTCACGTAGAACGGAACCTCCGCGTGCGCCCGCGCGATCGCATGAACGACGCGCGCCTCGTGCTCCGGGTCGGGTCGCGGATCGAGCGGTTCGTTTGCAGGCCCAGAAGCCAAGAACGACATCAACGCTCGAAATAGCACGACGGACGGGCAATCGCAGGGGTCCGTGATAGATCGTGGGCCGCCTCACATGAGCTGGTCACCGACGTCCTGGGAAGCAAAGCCGGTCGAGCAATCGATCGCGTACGACGACGCGAACGAAGTGCGCGCCGTGGTCGAGAAGCTGCGGACGCTGCCGCCGCTCGTGACGTCGTGGGAAGTGGAGCGCCTGAAGGGGCTCATCGCCGAGGCGCAGCGCGGCAAACGCTTCCTCCTTCAGGGTGGCGACTGCGCCGAGACCATCGGCGACTGCCGCTCGGCGGTCATCACGAACAAGCTGAAGATCCTCCTTCAGATGTCGCTCGTCCTGATTCACGCCGGGAAGAAGCCGGTCATCCGCGTCGGCCGCTTCGCCGGCCAGTACGCCAAGCCGCGCTCGAAGCCGACCGAGACGCGCGGAGAGGTCACGCTCCCCAGCTACTTCGGCGACCTCGTGAACCGCCCCGAGTTCACCGCCCAGGCGCGTCGCGCCGATCCGCAGCTGCTCGTCGCGGGCTACATGCACGCCGCGCTCACGATCAATTTCATCCGCTCGCTCAGCGCCGCCGGCTTCGCCGACCTGCACCACCCCGAGTACTGGGACCTCTCCTTCTTCAAGCGCGTCGGGCTCAATCCGGTGGTGCGCGAAGAGTACGAGCGGACGACACGCGAGCTGTCGCAGGCGCTCCGCTTCATGGAGGCGCTGGGCGAGAGCACGGTCGACGATCTCACGCGCGTCGACTTCTTCACCAGCCACGAGGGGCTCAACCTCCACTACGAGTCGGCGCAGACACGCACCGTCCCGCGACGCGCCGGCTTCTACGATCTCACCGGGCACCTGCCGTGGATCGGGGAGCGCACGCGCGCGGAGAGCGGCGCGCACGTCGAGTTCTTCCGCGGCATTCGCAACCCGGTGGGCGTGAAGGTCGGTCCCAGCGCCGACCCCGGCGAGATCGTGCGCCTCATCGAGCTGCTCAACCCGGAAGACGAAGCGGGCAAGATCGTCCTCATCACGCGCCTCGGCGCCGGCGCGGTCGATCGCGCGTTGCCTCCGCTGGTGGATGCGGTTCGTCGCTCGGGGCGCGGCGTGCTCTGGGTGTGCGATCCGATGCACGGCAACGGCATCACCACGCAGAGCGGATGGAAGACGCGCGACTTCGAGCAGATCCTCCGCGAGGTCGAGCGCTCGTTCGACGTGCACGCCTCGCTCGGGACGATCCTCGGCGGAGTCCACTTCGAGCTCACGGGTGAAGACGTGACCGAGTGCATCGGCGGCGGCATCAGCGAGGCCGACCTCGATCGCAACTACGCTTCGGTCTGCGACCCGCGGTTGAACTTCGCGCAAGCGCTCGAGATGGCGTTCCTGGTGGGGCGCAAGATGGGCGGACGCGGCGGTCCATCCCCTTCGGTGCCACCGGCGGACTGACGGCGCGGGCGCTACACTCATGGAGATGGCCCAGGACGGGGACGAGAAGCGGGACGACGCGAGCGGCGAGAAGGCCGTCGACGTCGTGCTCCTTCAAGGGCCAACCGAAGACGGCGAAGGGGTTCGCGTCCTGCGCGCGCGAGAGGATCGGCTCGAAGTGGGCGAGGTGCGTCCGCTGAAAGAGGGTCAGCCGCTCCTCGCCGGCGAAGTGGTGAAGCTCGCGCCGCGGGCGGGCTCGCGCGTGTGCGACGTCGAGGTGCTGGCGAAGATCGGCGCACACCGCGGAGCGACGCCGGCGCAAATCGGCCCTGCGCAGGTGGCGACGCGCGAGTATCGGGAGAGCTGGGATCGGATCTTCGGTCCGCCGAAGGCTCAAAGGGAGCTTCTGAACTAAGGAACCGACGCGCGCGAGGTCCAAGCGGCATGCGACCCGATCGTTTCACCCGCAGCGATCGATCCGGCCGCGAAGCGCTCGGGTGGCTCGGCCTCCTGGTGTTCTCCGTGATCGCGCACGCGACGGGGCTCGCCGCGTTCGGATCGTCGCCCGTGCGGCTCACGATGCAACGCGCGAACGCGGAGCGTCGAGTCACCGACGCGGAGCTCCTTGCGGCCTCCGAAGTGAGCGTCGAGCACGAAGAGGGTCTCGCGCCGCCCGCTTCGCAGACGGCGCGCGCCGAGTCGATCGATCCCTCGCGCATCTCGTCGATCCCAGGCACCGAGACACCGAGCTCCAGACCGGGCGCCGAGCCGATCCTGAGCGGCCCCGGCGAAGGGGACGGCGTGAACGTGACCGACATTGGCGGGCTGCTCGCGTCGCTGAAACGCCGACTCGCCACGCCGCTCGCGGGAGGCTTCGCGCACGTCGCCGACAGGGAGAGCCCCGAGGCGAGCTTGCGCCCGCCGTATCCGATCGTGAGCGACGGGCGTCTCGACAAGGAGACGATCCGGCGCGCGGTGCGGGCGAGCTCCGGGCGCGTTCGCGCGTGTTACGCCGCCACGGCCCGCAGGTTGGGAGCGCAATCCTGGCAGCTCGCCATCACGTTCACGGTCGGGCGCTCGGGCGAGGTCATCTCGGCGAACGAGGTCGGCGGTGACGTCCCGGACACGGAGGCGCGCGTCTGCCTCGTCGACGTGTTTCGCGCGCTGAGGTTCCCGGAACCGGAGCGCGGCACGGCAACCGTGACGGTTCCATTGCGGTTCGCGCCCTGACGACTCGGCGTCAGCCGCGCCGAAGGGTCGATGTGCGGAGAAGGCACCGGATTGACGGACGACCTCAAGCGCGATTCGCTTCATGGATCACCTTCGCATGAGTCGTTCGACCACGAAGCGTATGGGCGCGGGCATCGGCGGCCCGAGCTTCGACGGGGGCCCGCAGTACGTCGGGAGCCCCGGCGCGCCGGCGACGTCGAGCTGCGCGCACGAGTGGGAGAACGACGCCGGCACCGGCAGCACGAACTACTTCCCGGCGTCAGCGCTCATCACGGCGGGGACGAACACGATCCCGCTGGGCACGTACGTCGCGCCGACGAGCCAGGACAGCTGCACCGGGAGCTTCGACACGATCGACCTGCATGTGCAGGTCTACAACTGCTTCGCGACGGAGACCGGGACGAGCACGCTGTCGAACGTGCGGCTTACTGACTCGCGCACGTCACCGATACGGACTCGGCGGCATCGCGCCGAAGCACCAGGTGCGTTGCGCGTCGTTCCAGAGGACGCGCCTGTGCGCGTACACCGCGAGGCGCTCGAACGCTTCACGCACGTCCTTGCTCACGCGGAAGGCGCCAGCGTCACTCACGGGTCGTCGGCATCCGCGCGCGAGACGCAATCGACGCCGCCGCGAAGGCCGCACACGAGAGCGCGGTTGAAGAGGGCGGCGTCGAGGGCGTCGGGTTCGTCGAAATTCTGACCGCGCATGACGGACGCCCAGAAGGTCGCGTCGCCGCGCGGGGTCGCGTTCGAGGTCGGGGTCGAGGTCGAGGTCGAGGTCGAGGTCGGGGTCGGGGTCGGGATCGCGGTCGCGGTCGCGGTCGGGAGCGGCAGCTGCGTCGAATGCAACACGGCAGGAATCTCGGCCGCGAACGGCGTCATATCGACCCTCTCCTCGAACAGCTCGTCCATCGGCGGCGCGAACCCATCGCTCTGCCCCAGCGGCCCCACACCGAGCAGCACCTCGATCGTCCGCAGCACGCTCGGCGTCGCGTACGGCGTCGAGATCTTCGCCCCGCGCTTCACGTGCCCTCCCGCGACGAGCACGAAGCTCCGATGCGCATCGACGTGATCCGATCCGTTCTGCGCGTCGTCTTCGAGCGCGATGACGACCGTGTCCTTCCAGTACGGCGATCGCGACACCTTCTCGACGAGCGCCCCCAGCGCGTAATCGTTGTCCGCGATCTGCGTATCGGGCGTGCTCACGCCGTCCATCGCCGTATCGAATCCCCCCAGGTGATCGTGCGGCAGCCGCACCACTTCGAGCGCCGGGAGCGTGCCGCTCTTCACGTACGCGTCGAACTCGCGCGCCCACTCCTTCTCGCGCCAGTAGTCGGCCACGCGCTGATCGAAGCATCGGAAGTACGGATCGGTTCGATCGTGCAACGACGCCCTCTGCGGAAACGCCACGCGGGTCTTGGTCGCGAAGGGATCGTGCGACGGCGCGAGGAACGCGGGATCCGTCTTCGGCAGCGCGTAGCGCGTGTCGTCGCAGAAGCAGCCGTAGTTGCGGACCTCGAGCCCCTTGGCCAGGACGGCGTCCCACAAGAAGCCGCTCCCCCCTTCGGCAGGCCCGTCGACCGCGCCAACGTCCGCCGATCCCGGGAGCACATCGATCGAGTCGGGCGTCTTCGGGTTCGCCAGCTTGCGCGCGGCCAGCGTCGGCCAGCTCACGTTCACGTTCCGATTGGCCCCTTCCCAGTCGTACGAGTGCTTGCCGCGCCCCGCGTACTCCACCGGGACCGCCTTCTCGGCGACGTCGGTGGTGCGCCCGCTCGTCGACCACTGCCACCCTTCGCCCGAGACGCCGCCCGGGTCGAAGAAGCGATCGAGCGTCACGAACGATCGCGCCAGCGCGTGATGGTTCGGCGTGATGGGCTCACCCCACAACACGAGCCGCGGATCGCCGTCGGCGCCTGCGAGATCGCCCAGCACCTGGTCGTACGTGCGGTTCTCGCCGATGACGTAGATGACGTGCTTCACCTTGCCGCGCAGCGCGAGGAAGACGCGCGGCAAGTTGCCGACGTCGGCGTCGAAGCGGTTGTTGGCGATCGCTTGCTGCGTGAGCTTGGCGAGCGTCGGTGCGTCGGGGAGCGGGAACGCCAGCAGCCCGCCGTGCTCGAGCTGCAGCGCGTACTGATTCCCGCGCCCCGGCGAATAGGGCTTGGTGCGCGCACGCTCGACTGCGGTCCACGGACCGAGCGCGTTGGGCCCGGTGGGGCTCTTGGCGTGAACGACGTAGAGCTGCGCGCCGTCGTGCGCGACGGCAACGGCGGTCGGGTAGAAGCCGGTGGGCACCAGACCAACGACGCTCTTCGAGGCGAGATCGATCACGGCGAGCGTGCTGTTCCCGCCGTTGGTCACGTAGAGGCGCGACTCGTCGGGTGAGAGCGCCAGCGCGTTGGGGTTCGACCCGCGAAGACGGAGCGCGGCGCTCCCCGCCGGCGCAGCCGTGGCGATCGTCGACTCGACGACTCCGCGCGCGACGTCGATCACGCTCACCGAGTCGCTGTTCGCGTTGGCCACGTAGATCCGTGTCTGCGCGCGGTTCGCGATCAGCTTCGTCGGTTGCCCGCCGACCTTGATTCGCCGCACGACCTTCGCGGTCCCGAGATCGACCTCGACCACCTCGCGATCGCGCTGCGCCGTCACGAACGCACGCGACTCGCCGAGCACGATCACCCCCGAAGGAAACTCGCCCCCCGGTTTCCCGCCGCCAGGCGCGAGCGCGATCTCGCTCACGGTCCCCCTCGCCGTATCGACCACGCTCAGCGAATCATTCTCGTGATTCGCGACGACGACACGCGCTCCGCTCGCGCTCACGGCAACGCCCGCCGCGAACGGCCCCTCCTCTTCCCCGAGCCCTCCGCGCCCCTTCTCGTCGAGATGCCCGAGCTTGATCGGCGCGCCCGACTCGAGCCATCTCCCCTCTCCCCTTGCGGGAGAGGGGCCGGGGGTGAGGGCTCGCATGGGCCCTGTGCTGGGATCACGCACGTACGCCCGCAACACGTCGTCCGATCCCCCGCTCACGAAGAACCGATCGCCGCGCGGGTCGAACGCGATCCCACCGAAGGCGTTCGCCACCCCGATCACCTGCGACTCCTTCGGAACGCCGCCGGTCACGTCGTAGACGAAGACCCACTCGGTCGACCCTTCGGGGACCTGCTTCCCGGTCTCGGGATCGAAGACGCGGTTGTACCCCGACGTCAGCACCAGCAACGTCGCGCCGTCCGGCGAGAGCGCCGAGGCCACCGCGTTCCCCGCCCGGAGCTCTGCGGCCCCGGTGACGTGGGGGTCGAAGTCGAAGAGTCGCGCGCCGGGCGCGGCGTCGGGCGTGATCGTGGTGCCGGTCGGAAGCATCACCGCGTCGGTCCCGAACAGCGACCCTCCACGCGCGACGATCGCCGGCGCCCCACCGGGAGCGACGAGCTGCCGAGGAGGCGATTCAGGGCGCCGCGAGACGCCTCCAGAGGGCGCTGGCGACGCGACCGGACCCTGCGCCGGCACGGCCGGAAACTCGGCCACGCGCGTGGGAGCGCACGCCTCGATCGCCCCGGCCATGACCAACCCCGCGGAAACTAAGCCGATCGTGCGCTTCATGACGGCCGCCACGATACGCCGATCGCCCGCACCGGACGCTACTGAACGCACACGTAGGTGTGGCTAAGTGGAGACACCTTCCTTGACCTTTCCCAAAGGTCGGGTGTAATTCGGGGCGGTCTGGGCGAAGGGTCCTCGCGTGCGGCGTTCCGTGCAGCGTGTGTCCAAGCAGCGGCGGGTCTCATGCTCGCTCGATGTTTCTTCGCTGAGGGTACGGGGCGGGAGAGGTTTTTGATCGAATGGGTGCTGCCTCGAAGGGCAATCGGTTGACGTGGCCACAGATTGTTACGAGCACGGAGCTCCGCGGGCGTTGGGTCGCCCTCGATCACTGTCGTTATGACGCCCGCACGGCTCAGCCGGTGGAGGGGGTCGTCATCGACGCCGACGAAGACCTGGTCGAGCTGTGCTCGCGAATCCAGGACAGCGAGAACAGGCACTGCGCGATCTTGTTCTGCGAGGAGCCGCAGGTGATCGAGCCGCTGTCGTCGCGGACGCCGACGCCGGTGCCGCCGAGGTCGTTTACGACGCACTGATCGGCGATGTGAGGGCGTAGGCCCGGGAACGGACGGCGCGTCGCGCCAACGCGATGGCGCGGCGGGAC
>PLXW01000072.1 GCA_003151595.1 Myxococcales bacterium | reverse complement strand
ACCGCGACGGCGAGCGAGGCGGCGTCCTGATCGTCCATCGCCGCGTCGAGCAGCGGACGCGCGGCCCCCGCTTCGCCTGCGCGCACGGCATCGACCAGCGCCGCGCGCGCTTCCTCGCGTCGCCCTTCGGCGCGCGCGAACGCCGCACGCCATCGCGCGAGCTCCGCTTCGCCGCGCGCGTCGACCACGCTGCGAACCCGCGCGCGCGTCGCCTCGTCGCTCACGATCCATCCCAGCGCCGACGACAGCGCTTCGCTCGCGCCGGTTGTCTCCACGATCGTGGCGCGCAGCAGCGGCGCGAACGCCTCCGCGCTCCCGGCGATCGCGCGCGCTCGCCCCAGCGCCAGGTTCGCGCGTCCGTCGCTGGCCTCGATGTCGAGGTGCGCGAGGTCGGCGCCCGCCCCTGCGCCGTCACCGCGCGCCAGCTTCACCTCCGCGCGACGGAGCGCCACGTCGGCCGCGCGATTGCTCCCCGCATCGACCACGCGATCCAGCCAGAGCTCCGCGCGCTCCGGCTCGCCGTGCGCCAGGTCCCAGTCGGCCAGTGCCACCAGCGCCTCGCGTCTCTCGTCGCTTCCGGCTTCGGCCACGGCGAGCGCGCGCACGAACGCGTCGCGCGCGTCGTCGCTTGTCACGCTTGTCACTCTCTCGTCTTGCGACTGCAGTCGCGCGCGACCGAGGCGCACCCAGACGTCGGCGCGCGACGGTGCGCGCAACGCCAGCTCCTCGAGCGCCGCGCCGTACTCCCCCTCGAGCCCGCCCATCTCGCAGGCGTCCGCCAGCAGCGCGAGCCCGAGCGGCGAGCCGGGGATGCGCGCCAGGATCTCGTGCGCGGCCGATCGCGCGCGCGACGAGTCGCCGGCCGCGAGCGCTTCTTCGCCTTCGCGCAGCAGCCCCTCGCCGCCGCCGAGCACGACCTCGACGCGCCCCATCCATCGACCGACCGTGTCCCCGAGCCGCACGGCGCTCATGCTAGCCGTTGGCGCGCGCGGCGTGGTCTACACTCGGAGGATGCTCGGGGCGCTGCTCTTCGTGATGGCGCAAGCGGCGACCGGCGCGCGCCCGTCGGAGTGTGCGCCGCTCGAGACGCAACAGGCGTCGAACGTGTGGGAGCGGGCGAAGTCTCCCGCGCTCCGTCACTACTGCGATCTGCTTGCAGGCGGCGCGGCGAAGCTCGCGGCGGGGGGCGGGATCGACGACGCGCGCGAAGCGCTGGCGCTGGCCGACGAAGCGTCCGCGGCGTTTCCGGATCGCGCGGCGCCGAACGTCCTCCGCGGTCGGGCGCTGGCGCGGCTCGGGCGGTGGAGCGAAGCGAGCAAGGCGCTCGCCCTGGCGAGGTCGCGCGACGATCGCGCGCTCGACGATCCGGCGGCGCTCTTCGCGTGGGGGCGCGCGCTCGGACGCGCGGGGCAGACCGCGGACGCCGAGGCGGCGTTTCGCGCGCTCTTGCCGCGCGCGGCGAGCTTGCCTCTGGCCGATCGCGGCGCGGCCGAGATCGAGGCGGCGCTCCTCGCCCAGACGCGCGGCCCTTCGGGGCTCGACGCCGCCATCGCCATGCTCCGCCAGGCGCGACGCGAAGCGCAGGACGCGATGCAGTCGATGGTGGCGATGGCGCTCGCCCTCGCGCTCGATCGCGCGGATCAACGGGACGAATCGCGCCTCGTCCTCGCGAGCATCGCGCACGGCGATCCGCGCGCGGTCCTCGCCGACGCGCACGTGCGCGAGGTCCTGTCGGACGTGAACGCGGTCGCAGAAGCGGACGCGCTGATCGCCGTCGCGCTCGACGCGAGCGAACCCGCCGCTGCGCACGACGCCTGGGCGCGCTACGTCGCAGGCCCCGGCGGAAAGGGACCGTGGGGCGATCACGCGCGCGCCCGCGAGACGCACCGCGCGCGAGGTGCGCGATGACACGCCGCTCGATCGCGCTCGGCGCACTGGTCGCCATCGCGGTCGCTTCGCGCGCGCGCGCCGACACGCCGCCGAATCGCTGGGACGCGATCGCCAACTCCGCGCTCGCCGATCGCTACGCGCTCCACCTTCGCGTCCGCGAGATCATGACCAGCGCCGCCATCGCCGAGCGCACGAACGACTCGAGCATCGCCGTCGGCCTCCGCAACCGCGCGCGCATCTTCCTTCAAGAGGGGCACGCCGAGACCAGCCCCGACGTCGTCCTCCGCTTCGATCTCGGCGAGGTCTGCTACGCGCTCGAGGACAACAAGTGCGCGGTGGAGGTGCTGGAGAAGGCGCTGGCCATGGCGCCCGACCACCCCGCGGCGCTCGAGGCGTACGTCGTGCTGGCGAACGCCTACGCCAAGCAGGATCAGTCGACCGACGAGCGCCGCGTCTACGCCCGCTACGTGCCGCGAATCACCGACGACCAGTCGCGCGCCATCGCCATGCTCAACCTCGCCGAAGCGAACATGCACCTCGGCGATCTCGACGACGCCGTCGCCGGCTACCGCGAGACGATCAACGCCGCCGCCGAGCTCCCGAACGTCATCGAGCTCGATCAGAAGACCGGCCTCCTCGCGCGCTGGGGGCTCGCCGTCGCGCTCGATCGATCGGGTGACGTCGCCGGCGGCGCGAAGGAGACGAAGCTCGCCATCCAGCTCGACACCGACATGCGCGAGATCCGCGGCGGCCCGAACGTCTTCTTCGCGCCGGAGCGCGAGCGCTACTGGTACGTCGCGCTGGGCTTCGCCGAGTACGCGAAGGAGGCGTCGGAAGCGAAGACGTCGGCGCTGCTATGGCATCGGGCCGAAGGGTGCTGGCGCGAGTACATCGACGACGTCCGCAAGAAGGCGGCGACGGATCGCTGGATCGATCTGGCGCGCGCACGCCTGGAGAAGACGCACGCGCTGCGACTCGCCGCCGAGCGACGCGTGACGGGTCACCTCGTCTACCCGCAGTACGACTGCGCGCGCTGATCGCTCAGCCGATCGCCGCGCGCACGTCGTCGAGCGACTTCAGCCCCTGCACGGGCGAGCTCACGAGGCACGCGATCGTCCCCATGTGCTTGTTCCGGTACATGACGTCGTGCGCGTCGGGGACGTGCGCGAAGTCGAACGTCTCGGTGAGCACCGGCTTGATCTTCCCCTGATGCACCAGCTCGTTCGCGCGCGCGCACTCCTCGGCGTTCGCGAAGTGCGAGCCGATGATCGACTTCTGTCGCATCCACAGGTGCCGCACGTCGAAGCTCAGGTTGAAGCCCGTCGTGGCGCCGCAGATGACGATGCGCGACATGCGGTTCGCCAGGAACACGCTCGTCGGAAAGGTCTCTTGCCCCACGTGCTCGAAGACGACGTCGGGCCCTTTCTTCTCGCCGATCATCTCCCAGATGCGCTTGCCCATTTTCTTCGTGGCCTCGGCGCGGGCCTTCCCTTGCTCCGGCGTCTCATCGGGGTGGTACGCGAGCCCGGGGTACTCGTTGCGGTAGAGGATGTGATCGCACCCCGCGCTCTTCGCCAGCTCCCCCTTCGACGGCGACGACACGATCCCGATCGACGTCGCGCCGAGGAGCTTCGTGATCTGGACCGCGAAGATCCCGAGCCCTCCCGAGGCGCCCCAGATGAGGACGTTCTCGCCCGGCCGCACGCGCGCGCGATCGACCAGCATGCGGTACGCGGTGAAGTAGACGAGCCCGTAGCTCGCCGCGACCTCCCACGTGAGGTCCTTCGGCTTCTTCAGCAGCTGCTGCGATTGCACCAGCGTGAACTGCGCGAAGCTCCCATACGGCGTCTCGTAGCCCCAGATTTTCTGGTCTTCGCACGCCATGGGATCGAAGCCGTTGCACGCCGGGCACTGCCCGCACGTCACGTTGCAGTGGAGGACGACCTCGTCGCCCGCCTTCCAGCGCGTGACCCCTTGCCCGACCTTCCACACGACGCCGGAGGCGTCGCTCCCGGCGATGTGGAAGTCCTTCTTCGTCACGTCGAGGATCGACACGGGCTTCCCGAGGCCGGCCCAGATGCCGTTGTAGTTCACGCCCGCGGCCATCACGAGGACGAGCACTTCGCCGGGGCCCGGCTCCGGAGTGGTCATCTTTTCGCGCTGGAACGACTGCATCGGCTCGCCGAGGCGCTCCTTGCGAATGACCCACGCATCCATCTCCTTCGGCACCTCGCCGAGGGCGGGGAGGGTGAGCGGCGCTGACGATGAAACGGGGACTACGGCGGCGGTCATGAAGTTCCTTCCCAGATGCGTTCCTATCATTTCGCGCTGGCGCCGATGACGCAATGCGATAGTCGAATAAAGATGAGTCGCGATCGACCGTGGATCATGCGGACGTACTCGGGCCACTCGACGCCCGAGGCTTCGAACGCGCTCTATAGGCGCAATCTCGCCAAGGGACAGACCGGGCTCAGCGTGGCCTTCGATCTGCCGACGCAGACCGGGTACGACCCGGATCATCCGCTGGCGTCCGGCGAGGTCGGAAAAGTCGGCGTTCCGGTGGCGCATCTCGGCGACATGCGCGCGCTCTTCGACGGGATTCCGCTCGAGAAGATGAACACGTCGATGACGATCAACGCGACGGCCCCGTGGCTCCTCGCGCTGTACGTCGCGCTCGCCGGCGAGCGGAACGTCGACACGAAGCTTCTCAGCGGCACCACGCAGAACGACATCTTGAAGGAGTACCTGTCGCGCGGGACGTTCATCTTTCCGCCGGGGCACTCGCTCCGCCTCACGAGCGACGTCATCGCCTACGCGGTCGACGAGATCCCGGAGTGGAACCCGATCAACATCTGCAGCTACCACCTGCAGGAGGCCGGCGCGACGACGGTGCAGGAGCTGGCGTACGCGCTCACCACCGCGATCTGCGTGCTCGACACCGTGAAGGCGCGCCTCGGCGATCGCGCGGCCGAAGCGATGCCGCGCGTGGTGGGTCGCATCTCGTTCTTCGTGAACGCCGGCGTGCGGTTCATCGAGGAGATGTGCAAGTTGCGCGCGTTCGTCGACCTGTGGGAGCGGCTCACGCGCGAGCGCTACGCCGTCGACGACGAAAAGCTGCGGCGCTTCCGGTACGGCGTGCAGGTGAACTCGCTGGGGCTCACCGCGGCGCAGCCGGAGAACAACGTCGTCCGCATCGTGCTGGAGATGCTGGCGGTGGTGCTCTCGAAGAAGGCGCGGGCGCGCGCGGTGCAGCTGCCGGCGTGGAACGAAGCGCTCGGGTTGCCGCGCGCCTGGGATCAGCAGTGGAGCATTCGCACGCAGCAGATCGTGGCCTTCGAGACCGACGTGCTCGACTACGAAGACATCTTCGACGGGAGCCCGGTCATCGACGCCAAGGTGAACGGCCTCATGGCCGAGGCGTGGCGCGAAGTGGAGAGCGTGCTCGCGTCGGGCGGTCCGCTGGCGGCGGTCGAGAGCGGGTACATCAAGGAGCGCCTGGTGTCGTCGAACGCGCTCCGCCTCGCGCGGATCGAGCGGGGCGAACAGATCGTGGTCGGCGTGAACAAGTTCGCCGAGACCGAGGTGTCGCCGCTGACCGCCGAAGGGGTGGAGGCGATCCTCACGGTCGACCCGAAGGTGGAGCGCGCGGCCATCGAGCGCTTGAACGCCTGGAAGAAGCAGCGCGACGCGAAGAGCGTGCAGAGTGCGCTCGAGGCGCTGGTGCGCGCGGCGAAGGACGGCTCGAACGTGATGCCGGCGTCGATCGCGGCGGCGCGCGCTGGCGTGACGACAGGGGAGTGGGGGGCGGCGTTGCGCGGCGTCTTCGGCGAGTACCGCGCGCCGACGGGCGTGGGGGGCATGGGCTCTGCGGGGCCGAGCGTGGGCGAAGCGCGCGAGGACCTCACCGCGATCCGCGCCGACGTGCGCGCGCTCGGCGTGGAGCTGGGACGCGCGGCGAAGATCCTCGTCGGCAAGCCCGGCCTCGACGGTCACTCGAACGGCGCCGAGCAGATCGCGCTGAAGGCGCGCGATGTCGGGTTCGAGGTCGTCTACGAGGGGATCCGCGTGACGCCGGCGCAGCTGGTGGCGAGCGCGATCGAAGAAGGGGTGCACCTGGTCGGGCTCTCGATCTTGAGCGGCTCGCACCTCGAGCTCGTGCCGGCGATCATCGATGGACTCCGCGCAGCGGGCGTCCCCGACTTGCCCGTCGTCGTCGGTGGAATCATCCCCGACGCCGACGCCAAGCGGCTCACCGACGCCGGCGTCGCGCGGGTGTACACGCCGAAGGACTTCGAGCTGAACGCGATCATGCGTGATCTGGTGGCCATCATTCGCGCGCGCCACGCCGAGCAGACCAAGCATGGACGCGCATAGCCTCGCGTCGCGCGTGGTCGCCCGCGATCGTGCGGCGATCGCCGAGGCGTTGAACCTCACCGAGGACCGCCGTGCGCCTGCCCGCGCGTCGCTCGCTGCGCTGCTCGCGGCCTTGCGCGCGACGGGCGCCATCGATCGCGCGCACCGCGTCGGCATCACCGGTCCTCCCGGCGTCGGCAAGAGCACGCTCGTCTCCGCGCTCGTGCGCGCCGTTCGCGGAGGCGCGTCGCCGAAGACCATCGGAGTGCTCGCCGTCGATCCGTCCAGCATCCGATCGGGCGGCGCGCTCCTCGGCGACCGCGCGCGCATCGCGCCCGACCCCAGCGACGGCGGCGTCTTCGTTCGATCGCTGGCCACGGCGGGCGAGCACGGCGGGATCGCGCGCAGCGTGCCGGCCGGCGTGCTCGTCTTGTCGGCGGCGTTCGACGTCACGCTCGTCGAGACCGTCGGCGTCGGCCAGACCGAGACCGACGTGGGCTACGTGACCGACGACGTCGCCTTCGTGGTGCAGCCCGGATCCGGCGACGCGCTTCAGTTCTTGAAGGCGGGGATCATGGAGCTCCCCGACGTGCTCGTCGTGAACAAGGCGGATCAAGGCGAGCTCGCGCGCCGCGCGATGGCCGATCTGAAAGCGGCGCTGACGTCGTTGAACCGCGCCGGCATCGGAGAGCGCGCGGGCATCCCGGTGCTGGCGACGAGCGCGCTCGATGGAACCGGCGTGGCGGAGCTGTGGGCCGCGCTCGCGGCGCGTCGCGCGTCGCTCGAAGCGAGCGGCGAGCTCGTGACGCGAAGGCGCGCCGGGGCGATCGCGTGGGGTGCGCGCGCGTTCGTGCGAAGGCACGGCGACGCCGGAGTCGAGCGCGTCGGCGGTGAGGAAGCGCTGGCTCGAGCGATCGCCGCGCGCCTCGACGCCGCGGAAGAGATCCCGACGATCGTCGACGCCATCTGAACCGTCCGCGCGTTCACGCGCACGAAGCGTGACGACGACTGCAGCGTCCGGTTACCCTTCGCGCCCTCGATCTCAGGGAGGAACCATCATGAACAAGTCGATCGCAGTCCGTTGCGCGGTTGGTCTCACCATCGCGAGTGCCGCCATCATCGCTGCATGCACCGGCGACGCTGGCCCGGCCGGCCCCACCGGCCCCGCGGGGTCGGATGGAGTCACGGGCACGTCGGGAGCGCAGGGCGCCACGGGCGCCACAGGTCCGTCCGGCGCCACGGGCCCCGCGGGCGCGACGGGTTCCGCCGGTGCGGGTGGAAGCGCGGGCGCGACGGGTCCCGCGGGGCCGACCGGTCCCGCCGGCGCGAACGCCGACGCGGGCGTGATCCCCATCGGTCTCACGGAGCGCGCGGAGCGAGGTCTCGCGATCTCGCCGGTCGCGACGAACCTCGCGTCGGCCGACCCCGAGTTGATCGGCGAGGGGAGCTACCTCGTCAACGCCGTCGGCAGCTGCAACGACTGCCACGTCGGCCCGCAGGGGCAGTTCCTTGCCGGGGGAACCGCGTTCGGTCCCGTCTCGGCGCGCAACCTCACCTCCGACGCGACGACCGGCCTTCACCTCACGCAGGCGCAGTTCCTCACGTCGATGCGCACCGGCCAGGACTTCAGCGTGCCGGACGCCGGTACCGGAAGCCTCATCGTGATGCCCTGGCAACACATGCGATGGCTCACGCAGCGCGATCTCACGGCCATCTACAGCTACCTCCGCGCGATCCCGGCCGTCTCGAACGCCGTGGCCGTCAACGTGATCGGCGCGCCACCCACGGCGTTCACCGGCATGTACGAAGAAGGTGCGGTCGCGCGCGTGTTGCCGCCCGACGTCGACGCCGTGGGCAACGCGATCCAGAACGCCGACATCCAGCGCGGCCTCGCCATCCGCCCGCTCGCGGTCCCCAGCGACTCGGCGATCAACGGAATGTCGGTCGATGCGCAGGAGTCGATCGGCCGCGGCGCCTACCTGGTGAACGCCGCGATGTGCGGCGACTGTCACACCAACGGCGAGTACGCCGGCGACAAGATCGCCACGACGATCTACCTGACCGGTGGCCGTACGTTTGCTCTGCCGCCGACGCTCGCGCCGGTGCTCCACCAGACGCTCACGATGAGCGCGGACCTCATCGGCCCCAGCGGCTTCTTCAACCAGGCCGACGCGACGCTCGAAGAGTTCCTCGCGATCATCACCAGCGGGACGCACGCCGACGAATCGACCGACGGCACTCCGGCGCGCGCGCTCGGCTTCCCGATGCCGTGGCAGCACTTCCAGAACCTGCTCCCGGCCGACCTCGGCGACATCTACGCGTACGTGCACCTGCTGGCGACGTCGGGCCCCGGCGTGACCGACAAGGTGACGCAGGACTACGACCGCTACTGCACGGCCTCGACCCAGTGCGACCAGGCCGGCGGCGAGACGTGCGACCTCGCGTCGAACGAGTGCACGAACACGTCGTGCGGGACGACGAGCGACTGCAACGCCTGCCAGACGTGCACCGCCTCGGGCAACACGCGCTGCGCGACGCCCGACAGCGACGCGGGGACAGGGCAGGCGTGCGTGACGGGCGGGCTCTGATTCGCAGATAGAACGGGAAGCGGCGCCGTCCGGTCGTGGGCGGCGCCGCCCGTCTCAGCGCGCCGCCAGCTTCTTCGCGAGCGCCTCTTTCCCCCGCGTCCTCTCCATCGCCTTGGCCTGCCTCCCGCGCACCGGAGGTTTCCCCTCGGCTGCGGCGGCCTTGTTCGCGCGGCGAGACGCGACCGCCTTTCGACCGATCTCGCTCATGGCGTGAAGGAAGCTCGCCAGCGTCGAAAACGGACGGGTCAGGCTGGGCTTGTTCGCGGCGGCGAGGTCGAACGCAGGGCGAAGCCGCTTCATCTCGCTCCGCATCGTGACCCACGCCAGCTGCTCGTAGGTCGCGCACACGGCGTCCCAGTCCGCCAGCCGGACGCGCATCACCGACCATTGCCTGGCGGCCTCCATGTTCGCGATCAGCTGCTCGCGCTCGGGCGCCGTCGCGCCGAAGAGCGCGTCGTAGCCTGCGAAGGCGCGCAGCTCGATCAACGCCTGCGTCATCTCATTGAGCTCCCTGACTCTCGGCTTCACGCCGCGCAGCGTGGCCGTCGTCCCGACGAACCCCGCAGGGACCGGAGGGATCTTCGCGTCGGCGGGAGGGAGCGCCCAGCCGGTCGCGGGTCGCTTCGGGGCGACGACGGTTGGCGCGGTGGTCTTCGGCGAGGCCGCGGCGAGGACGGGAGCTCTGTCTTTCTTCGTCTTCTTCACGCGGCTGACCTCCGCCGGCAGGCGTAGCAGACCTCGCCACGGGACCAAGGAGAAACGAGACCTGCTGGAGCAGGAGATGAACCTGTCGATAAGAAGACATCATCCTCATGCACTGGGTAAGTGACCTTGTCCACGAGGACATGGACCTTTTGAAAAAGGAAAACAGGCTCTTTGAAGAGGACGGTCTCCTCTTCGAAGAAGCCACGTTCCTGTCCAAGCAGGATGACTTACGCATCGAAGAGGAGAAGATCCTCGATGAACATGTCATCGTCCTCTGCAAGTGCACAAAAGAAGATGCGGCGCCGAACCCGTGGGTCCAGCGCCGCGCCCGGTGTCAGACCGTCGACCAGGCCGCTCAGTGGAAGTGGAAGCGATGGATGAGGCCCAGGTAGAGCACCGACGGAGTGTTGCGCCTCGCGAAGTGGTCCGGCGCCCTCCCCCGCGCGACGCCGATCGCGCTGCCGTGGTTGCCGGCGTAGGCGTGCGCGGCGTCGTGGCAGCTCGCGCAGCTCGTGCCCGCAGGCTCGGAGAGACTCGCGTCGAAGAAGATGCGCTTGCCGATCGCGGCGAGGCTAGGCGCTTCGCCGGTCGTCGCTCTGGTCTGGTGAGGTGGCGTGGACGCGACGCGGATGCTCGCGAACGCGCCGACGCTGGCGAGCGTTCCGACGACGGCGATCACGAGCACGCTGCCGAGGCGATTCATGACGAGGCTCGTACCACCCGATGCGTGTCGGCCTCGTACCATCACCGCAAAACGATGATGCGCGATCGGCGTCTCAGCCGATGCGCGTCGTTCACTCACCGCCGCGACTGCGCCGCCAGGCACGTGCTTGGATCGGCGGGCGAGGGGACGGCGTGAACGTAGAGCAGGACCTCCCGTTCGCGCAGGGGGGCTCTCCCGGGGAGAACCGGGAGGTGAATGTCGCTGTAGCCATCGTCGATGCGATCGACGGCGAGGAACATCATGACGCCGTCCACCTCCGCGCGAATGACGTCCTCATGGTGGGGCGTCCCATCGAGGACGACGAGAGGCTGTCTGCCGTCCTCGAGGATCAGCATCACGCAGACCGGCACGGACGCCTCGGGCTCGAGCGCGCGCTTCACACGCCGCGGCAGATTGTTCACCGGTTCGACGGGAACGGTGACGGCTCGGGGTGCGATCGGGATCGACGCGTCCTCGTACGTGAACGCGTGCGCGGCGATCCTCGCGCGTAGCTCCTCTGCGAGGAGCCGCGCGAGCTCCGGGGTCGTGTCTTCGATCAGCACGGCGATCGCCCACGTGTCCCACCGCCCGAGAACCTCGTCGCCATGCGACCGGCGCAGCACGCGCACGGCCTCGGCGAGGACGTAGTCGAAGGCCAGGTCGCCGAATTCGCCCCGCTGATCCGCGAAGTCGAGATCGAAGACGACGACCGCCGCGGCACCCGAGAGCTTCGCCGCGCGCTCGAGGAGCCGCGGGAGTGTGCTCGCCCCGGTGAGCCCGTCGATCGACAGGCTGTGCGTGCGTAGCTCCTCGGCTCGCGCGCTCACGTCGGCGCCGTGGAGGTATGTGAAGATCGTCGAGCCGATCTTGATGCGGTCGCCGTCCTCGAGACGTCGCCGTTCGGTGAGCGGCGCGTCGTTGATCCGCGTCCCGTTCACCGTGCCGCGATCCGCGATCCAGTAACTCTCGCCGTCGAGCTCGATGCACGCGTGCAGGCGCGAGACGCACCCTTGCGTGAGGACGACGTCGCACTCGGTGCCTCTTCCGACGCGCGTGTTCCCATCGAGGAGGAGAATGCGCCCGCGAAGCGCCTCTTCGGGGGAGCCGATCACGACGAGCGCGTCGCTGGGCGGCTCGGCGCGCCTGTACCAGTCGGGCCGGTCGGGACGCACGCCGGGGTTCACCCAGTGCTCTTCGTGACCCCAGACCTCTCTGACGCGAACGACGTCGCCGCTCACGACGGCGAGGATCAGATAGGCGTGCTCGTAGAGCGTGCCGTCCGTCCGCACCCAGGTCGTCTCGCCGACCTTCGGAAGCGCGGCGACGTCGACGTCGAACGGCGCTCGATCGCCGGCGTGGAACCAGACGCGCATCCACGCCAGCGTATCAAGCGCCCCCGCGCATCACGCCGCGTTCGTTCACCCGACGTTGCTGAGATCCGGCACGCTGCACAGCGCCGTGCGAATCTCCGCGTTCTCCGCCGGCTCCGCGCCGCGGTAGTCGTAGAGACCGAGCTTGGTCTTCTTCCCAAGGTTCCCCGAGAGGACGAGGCGGCGGAGCAACGTCGGCGGCTTGAAGCGCTTGTCGCGCAGCTCGGTGGAGAGCGTCTGCGCCATGGCGAAGACGATGTCGAGGCCGATGAGATCACTCAGCGCCAGCGGGCCGAGCGGGTGGCCGCAGCCGAGCTTCATAGCCGTGTCGATGTCCTGCGCGCGCGCCACGCCCGCTTCGAGCATTTCGATCGCCTGGCAAAGGTACGGCACGAGCAGGCGGTTCACGATGTAGCCGGGCTCGTCGCCGAGGAGCACCGGCGTCTTGCCGAGCTTCTCGATGAACTGACACGCGGAGGCGATGACGTCTTGTCCCGTCGTGCCGAGGCGTCCGACCTCGACGAGCTTCATCGCCGGCACGGGCGAGAAGAAGTGGAGACCGACGAAGCGCTCGGGCGACTTGAAGGCCGTGGCGAGCTGCACGAGGGGGAGCGACGAGGTGTTCGTGGCGACGATGGCGTGCGGGCCGGTGGCCGCTTCGATCTCGGCGAGGATCCGCTTCTTGCTGGCGATCGTCTCGGCGGTGCTCTCGATGACGAGATCGCACTTCGCGAGCGCGTCGAGGTCGCCGCTGAACGTCATCCGCCCGCGCGCGGCATCACGCGCTTCCTGCGTGAGCTTCCCCTTGGCCACCGATCGATCGAGCGACCCTTCGACCCGCTTGATGGCCGAGTCGACCGACCCCGCCGTCGCCTTCACGATGACGACGTGGAACCCCGCGAGCGCCGCGACCTCGGCGACGCCGGAGCCCATCAACCCGCACCCCACGACTCCGACCGTCTTGATATCCATCGCGGACCTCCCGAAGTGTCTTCGAAACCCGTTCGAAGCGTTGACCGATTGACTGATTTGACTTCAACGCGACGCAGTGTGAATCGCTTCGCAACCGCGTCTTGTAGGCATATTCACCTGATTGACGCGATTGACAAGCATTAGCCGAGCACTTTACAAGTAAAGTGACTTGTAAACTGGTGCTAGAGACTTCGAATGGTCGCCAACCCATCCGCGCCGACGAAAATCAACGCCAACATCGGCCGTCGTCTTCGCGAGCTGCGGATCGAGCGCGAGCTCCAGCAGGCCGACGTCGCGCGCAAGCTCGGCGTGAGCGCCGCGTACATGAACCTGATCGAGAAGGGGAAGCGGAGCGTTCAGCTCCCTCTCCTCTGGAAGGCGCTCGAGCTGTTCGGGATCGAGCTCGAGCCGTTCATGGCGTCGCTGGGCGAGGCGCGCGTCGAAGACTCGCTGGCCAAGCTCCTCGACGAGCCGCTCCTGCGATCGCTGGCGATCACCGAAGAGGACCTCCGCACGCTGAGCGCGGAGCCGAAGGCGGCGACGACGATCACGGCGCTCTTCAACCTGTACAAGAACGCGCGCACGCAGCTCGATCAGCTCCTCGTCGCGCTTCATCGCGCCGAGCGTGACGAAGCGGAGAAGCACGCGCTGGCCAAGGAGCTGTCGACGCCCGACCTGCCCGAAGGGGAGGGGACGGGATCGATCGCCGGGGCGCCGGCGGTGATCGCCGCGCGCTCGGCCGGTGACGACCTGCTCTTCCACTACACGCCGTTCGACGAGGTGATCGACTTTCTCCAGGAGAACGAGAACTTCTTCCCCGGTCTCGAAGACGCCGCGGCCGGCTTGCGACGCGACGGCGGATGGGGACGGCGGATCGTGAGCGACGACATCTCGCGCGCGCTCGAGCGTCTCGGCGTGAAGGTCGACATCCTCCCGCCGACGACGCGCGAGGCGAGCGTCATCCGCCGCTACGACGCCGACAAGGGGACGCTCACGCTCAGCACGAATCTCCTCGAGCAGCGCTTGAAGTTCCAGCTCGCGCACACGATCGGCCTTCGCCTCATCGATCACAGCCCGAAGCTCGTGCCGGAGATGCTCCGCTTCCGCGCGCGCCACGCCGAGACGCCGAAGCTGGTGAAGATCCACCTGGCGAACTACTTCGCCGGCGCGCTCCTCCTTCCGTACGACGACTTCTTCCGCGAGGTGAACCGCACCCGCTACGACGTCGAGCTCCTCAGCGACATGTTCGAGATGTCGTACGAGGCGGTGGCGCACCGCATCTGCAACCTCTCCGATCCGAAGCGGCGCGGCATCCCGATGCACTTCTTGCGAAGCGACATCGGCGGCAACATCTCGAAGCGCTACGCCGCCACCGGCATCCGCTTTCCGTCGGGCACCGGCTCGTGTCCGAAGTGGGCCGTGCACATGGCGTTTCTCACGCCCGGCATGCTCACGCGGCAGTACTCGGTGTTCCCTGACGGCTCGCGCTACTTCTGCTTCGCGAAGGTCGTGCTCCAGCCGGAAGCCGGGAGCGTGATGCGCGGGACGGTGTACGGCATCGGCCTCGGCACGCACGCCGACGCGGCCAAGCACCTGGCGTACGCCGACGGGATGCCGATCCCGCAGGACTACGATCGCGTCGCCGTGCCGGTCGGGATCTCGTGCCGCTTCTGCGAGCGAACCGACTGCTCGCAGCGCGCGGCGCCGAGCTACAAGTTCGCGTTCACGGTCGACGAGTACACGAAGAAGGACAACGTGTTCTCGCCGATGGTCGCGACGCGCAGCGAGCTGGTGCAGCTGCGAAAGCGCGACGGGCGCGAGGACGAATGAAGCGCCAATGAAGAGATTGGCGGTCGTGCGGGAAGATCGCGATCGCGCGATCGGCGTCGCGCTCGACGAGGTGCGCGCGCACTGCGACGTGGCGGCGCGACTGGCGCGTGACCCCGTGGGCGTCGTTCATCGGTTCACCGATCCGCTCGACCAAGAGATCGTCGGCCTCGTCGCGGCGTGCATCGCGTTCGGCAACGTGAAGACGATCCGCGCCAAGCTCGACGAAGCGCTGGCGCGCCTCGGTGATCACCCCGCCCAGCGTGCCGACGACGCGAAGGCGACGAACGCCGCGATGCGCGGCTGGGTTCATCGCGTCTTTCGCGGCGAGGACATCGCGCAGCTCGTCGTCGGCGCGCGGATCGTTCAACGCGCCCACGGCTCTCTCGGTCATGCCTTCGCGCACGACCTCGCCTCGCAAAAAGCCGATCTCCGCGAGACGCTCGCCGCGTTTTGCGCCCGCATCCGCGACGAAGGGGGACTCGCGCGAGCCATCAAGACCACGGCCCGCCGTGGCCCGTCTCACTTGCTCCCCGATCCGCGCGGCGGCAGCGGCTCGAAGCGCCTCCTCCTCTACTTGCGCTGGATGGTCCGCCCCGCTGACGGCGTCGATCTCGGTCTCTGGTCGTCGCTCGTGCCGCCGAGCGTTCTCCTCTGTCCGGTCGACACACACATCCACAAGCTCTCGCGGAACCTCGGCTTCACCCGGCGCGACGACCTCTCGTGGAAGACGACCGAAGAGATCACGCGCGCTCTCGCTCGCTTCGACGCCAAGGATCCGGTGAAATACGATTTCGCCCTTTGCCACATGGGAATGCTCCAGCGCTGCCCTTCACGGAAGGACGCGAAGCGCTGTGAAGGTTGCGGTGTGCTTGGGGTATGCCGTCACTGGACGTGAGGAGGACGTGAGGAGGACGTGACCCTCGACGCGACCCGCCCCTTCGTGCGACCTTGAGGCTTCACGCGAACATGTCGGAAAAGCGCAAAGAATTCTCGCTCGACGCGCTCCGCACTGACGGATGGTTCGAGCGCATCGGCGAAGGCATCGGCAGCTTCCAGGCGCTGTGCGAGATCGTCGGCGAGCGGTTCTTCGCGTTCTCGATCATCGTCGGCGCGCGGATCACGGCCCTCACGGTCGACCGGCGCAGCCCGGATCAGACGCTGGTCGATTTCGTGGTCGGCGTCGGCGAGAACGACGGCGATCTCGATCCGCAGCGCCTGACGCTGGCCGACTTCCGCCGTCGCCTCGTCGGCGCGCTGCTCGTCGAGGAAGATCGCGAAGCGCCGCGCCCGTCGCGCGAGACCGACGTCGAAGCGATCCAGCTCTACATCGGCGTTCGTTACCTGCTCCTCGCGCCGCTCTACGGCTACTCGCTCCGGAAGCTGGTGCTCGAAGGGAAGCGCACCGAGCTCGTCATGTTGCATGACGGCGAAGAAGAGTCGTTCGACCTCGACACGTTCCGGATGCGCATCCGCGCGCTGGTGCGCGAGGAGCTCGATCGGGTCGCGACCGGCGCTCGAAGCGCGATCGATCTCTCGAAGGTGGCCGAGGCCGAAGCGGCCGCGATTCGAAAAGAGTGGCCGAAGGTCATCGCGCTCCTCGGCGCGTGGCCCGCTCCGCTGGCGATCTTCCTCCGCACGCCCGAAGGTCAGATGCTCGGCGCCGACGCGCGCTCGCTCATCGCCAAGGGGCTGGGGTTGCTCGGGTCGGCGTGCGTTCACCTCGGCGAGGTGGAGCAGGCCGAGGAAGTGTTCCGCATCGGGATTCAGTACGCGCAAGAAGGGGTCGCGGCGGCGGAGCTGTTCCGTCGGCTCGGCGAGGCGCTCCTCTTGAACGATCGCGCGGGCGAGGCCATCGGCCCGCTGCGGCGCGCGCTCGCGTTCGGAGGGCCCGCGGCCGACGTGATGCCGCCGCTGGCGCGCGCTTTCTTGAAGCGCGAGCGCTATGTCGCGGCCTACGCCTGCGTGCGCGACGCGCTCGACGCGGGGGTCGCCGAGCGCGATCTCTCCGATGAGGTGCGGCAGATCGAAGCCGCGCTCGGCCCGTCGCTCACGGCGTGGCGCGCGCGCAAGGTCGAGACCAAGCGTCGCGACTCGATGAAGAGCAACCCGGGCTGAGTCTCCGGCCGCCCTCGGCCTGTCGTCCAGCCGTCGGCACGTCATCCAAACGGGTGTATCGAGGAGCGGCGCCCCTTCGGCCACACTTGCGATCGTCGATGACTCCGTCGCCGCTCCCGCCTCCGCCGCCCGAGTACAACCCGTACGCGGCACCGGTGACCGCCGACGGCGACGCGCCTCGTGCCGTCTCGCACGTGCGGGTGCCGGGTGAGGACATCAAGTGGGTGTTCGTGGCGCTCGCGGCCGCCGCGGTGCCGCTGCGGTTCGTGTTCTACCGGTGGCAGCGCTTCGGTCTGACGCCGCAGTCGCGCGACTCGGTGGAGCTCCTGACCTTCGGCGTCCTCGCGCTGGCGTCGGTCGCGCTCTACTGCTGGACGTACTCGGCGTGGACCACGGTGCCGCTCCGCAATCGGGTCGTGCACTCGCCGCTCGGCGCCGTCGCGCGCACGATCTTCCCGTTGCCCTACTGGCACATCCAGCTTCAGCTGCGGCTCTGCGACGGGATCAACGGTGCGCTGAATGAAGCGGGCGAGTTCCCGAATGCGCCGAAGATGCTCGGAGTGCTCGCGGGCTGCGCGTTGATCCTGCCCTACGTGCTGATCCTCTTCGGCCTCAAGCTCGGCTTCTACAGCGGGGTCATCGGCGACGTGGCCTGGTTCTTCTACATGTTCGACTGCGATGCGTCGCGCCGCGCGCTGCACGAGGCGATCGCGTCGAAGCGCGCGCGCGAGCTCAAAGAGATCGAAGCGCGCGCCGTGGCCTCAGCCGCCGCCGCAGAAGGCCATGGCGACCGCTTCGAACACGGCGTCGCCCGAGCCGCTCGGTAGCCCGAAGCAGTTCTGACCTGCGGCCCCGGCGTCGCTCTCCTCGATCGCGCCGGCGCACTCGGCCGGCTTCTCGTACGTCGCGCACGCGCCCGTGTCCGCCGCCTTCTCGCATGCCTGCTCAGTCGCGAGCTCGCTGGCCGTCGCCGTCGGGCACACCGGCAAGCACTGCGTGCGATCGCACTGTTCTTCGGCCGAGAGCGCCCCGCCGCACCCCGAGCCGTCGGTCTTCCCCTCCGCGAGCGCGATGCATCCGGCGACGTTGAGCAAGGTCTCGGTCGGCAAGTGAATGAGCGGCCCGTACGTGGCGTCCGACTCGTTCGACTGGAGACACGTCAGGCACGATTGATCGGCGGCCGAGACCGACGTCGTGAACGAAGCGCACGACGGCGGATTGAGCGCGCTGGCCGAGTCGTCGAGGCATTGCCGGTACGCATCGATCTGCACCTTCGTGCACGCCGTGCTCTTCGCGCGCGGCGCGTGCCACTTCGGCGTGAAGGGGAGAACGCCTGGCGCGCAGGCCGCAGGCGCCCCGCTGTCGATCGTGGGCTCGGTCCCGCCGGACGCTTTCCACCCCGCGCACGTGCTCGTGAGAAAATTCACCGCCTGGTACTCGGTCGTCTGCGTGCACCCGGCGACGCTCGAGCTGCCGTTCACGCGCGACTTGCAGTCGTCGCCGTCGACGCACTGCGCTTCCCACGCCGTCGGCGCGAGCGTCACGTCGGGGCACACGAACGTCGAGCGCTGGAGGAACGCGCACGCGAACCCCGGTTCCTTCGACTGTCCGTCGATCACCGCCACGTTCCCGTCCGGCAAGATGCCGAGGTTGGTCCCCGCGTCGCTCACGCCCACGTTCCCGGAGGACTCGCACGCCGCCCCGACGACGCTGCTCCCCACCGCCACGCTCACGGGAACGACGGCGCGAAGGAAGACGCGAGAAACGAACATCCACGTCCGGTTCGCCATCAGCCGCGTTTAGCACGCGGGCTCGCGGCGCGCCGTCGTCGCGTCACGCGCGTTGACATGCGAACGCCTGTTCACTAGATCCCAGGAGCCAGAAACGCGCGGTTTTGCGGTATTTTCCGCGGTTCCGCGCACCTCAGCTGGTTCCCCAGAAGGCACGCACGCATGCTCTTCCACATCTACGGCCCGATGTTCCTCATCATCGCGGTCGCCGTGTCGCTCGCTTCTCTCTTCTTCGTCGGCGCCACGTTGCTCGGTCCGAAGAACCCCACGCGGGAGAAAATGCTCCCGTTCGAGTGCGGCTCGGAGAGCACCGGCGGCCGGCACTTGAAGCTCTCGGTGAAGTTCTACCTGACCGCGATCCTCTTCGTCGTCTTCGACATCGAGGCGGTCTTCATCTACCCGTGGGCGGTTCAGTTCCGCTCGCTGGGCCTCTTCGGCCTCGTCGAGATGTTCGGGTTCCTCGCCGTCGTCGTCGTGGCGCTCATTTACGTTTGGAGAAAAGGAGCACTCGAATGGGAGAGCTGACGGCTCCCGCCGCAGGCAACCGCCTCATCGCGCTCGAGGGGTCCGAGTCCGGATTCGCGACGACGAAGCTCGAGGATCTCCTCGGCTGGGCGCGCAAGTACTCGCTCTTCGCGTACCCGTTCGTGACGGCGTGCTGCGGGATGGAGTTCATGGCGGTCACCAGTCCGCGCTACGACATCTCGCGCTTCGGCGCCGAGGCGCCGCGCTTCTCGCCCCGGCAGAGTGACCTCCTCTGGGTCGTCGGCACCATCAGCCAGCGGCAAGGGCCAGTGCTCAAGCGCATCTACGAGCAGATGATGGAGCCGAAGTACGTCCTCGCGTTCGGCACGTGCGCCAGCTGCGGCGGCTTCTACGACAACTACACGACGGTCGCGGGCATCGACAAAATCATCCCCACCGACGTCTACGTCCCCGGCTGTCCTCCGCGCCCCGAAGCGGTGCTCGACGGCCTCATGCTCCTGCAAGACAAGATCGCCCGCGGCGATCGGACGCCCGGCATCGTGAAGCCGCGCGAAGATCCGGTGGACACCCTGGTGTCGATCCGCAAGCGCGAGGTCGCGCGATGAGCAAGGCCGTCCTCGATTTCCTCCAGGCGCGCTTCGGCGACGCCATCCTGGAGACGCACAGCCAGTGCGGCGACGACACGGTCGTCCTCCGTCCGGATCGCTGGAAGGCGGCGTGTCAGGCGTTGCGCGAAGACCCGTCGATGGCGTTCGACATGCTCGTCGATCTCTGCGGCGTCGACTACCCCGAGCGCAACCCGCGCTTCGAGGTCGTGCTGCACCTCTATTCGATCAAGAAGGGGCACCGCGTCCGCCTGAAGTCGCGCGTGGGCGACGAAGAGGGCGAGAACGCCGAGATCGATTCGGTGTGCGGCGTGTGGATCGGCGCTGACTGGTTCGAGCGCGAGACGTGGGACATGCTCGGCATCAAGTTCCGCGGTCACCCGGACCTGCGTCGCATCCTCATGTACCCGGAGTTCGAGGGGCACCCGCTCCGCAAGGACTACCCGGCGCAGCTCACGCAGCCGCTCATCCCGTACCGCACGGAAGAAGAAGCGGGCTTGCCGCTCGGCAAGCTGGCGCCGTTCCGCGACGACGAAGGAATGGCCTTCGGTCGCAAGCAATATTCGAAGAACGACGTCGAGCCCTCCTAAGGAAAACGATCATGGAACCGTTGGACATGGAGCTCGAAGAGGGTGAGCTCGAGCTCCCCGCCGAGCCGATGCACCTCAACATGGGGCCGTCGCACCCTGCGATGCACGGCACCGTGCGCATGGTGCTGGAGCTCTCGGGCGAGACGATCGTGAAGGCCGACGTTCAGATCGGCTACCTGCATCGCGGCTTCGAGAAGATGTGCGAGCGCGGGACGTGGGCGCAGGTCTTTCCGTACGCCGATCGCCTCAACTACGTGTCGCCGATGCTCAACAACGTGGGCTACGCCCTCGCGGTCGAGAAGCTGTGCGGCCTCGTCGTGCCCGATCGCTGCCAGTGGTACCGCATGATGCTCGGCGAGCTCGCCCGCATCAGCGATCACCTGACGTGCACCGGCGCCATGGCCATGGAGCTCGGCGCGTTCACGCCGTTCCTGTGGTTCGTCAAGGCGCGCGAGATGGTGTGGGACATCCTCGAAGAGGAGACCGGCGCGCGCCTCACGCACTCGTTCGGTCGCATCGGCGGGATGGCGGCGCCGCCCACGTCGGGCTTCAAGGAGATGGTTCGTCTCGCGCTCCCGCGCATCCTCGCCATCGTCGAGGAAGGGGAGGCGATGCTCCTCAAGAACCGGATCTTCATCGACCGGCTCGAGAACGTCGGCGTGCTGAGCGCATCCGACGCGGTCGCTCTCTCGTGGACGGGCCCGTGCCTCCGCGCGAGCGGCGTGGCGTACGACGTTCGCAAGGCGCACCCGTACTTGAAGTACGACGAGGTCGAGTTCGACGTCCCCATCGGCAAGCGGGGCGACAACATGGATCGCTTCCTCGTGCGCTTGATGGAGCTCCGTCAGAGCATCCGCATCTTGCTCCAGTGCGCCGATCGCATGGCCGACGAAGGCCCCGTGAACTGCGACGACCCGCGCTACGTGCTCCCCGAGAAGCACGCCGTCTACACGACCATCGAGGCCACCATCCAGCACTTCAAGCTGATCATGGAGGGGGCGAAGGTTCCCAAGGGAGAGGTCTACTCGTACACGGAGGGGGGCAACGGCGAGCTCGGCTACTACCTCGTGTCGGACGGGACCGGGACGCCGTATCGCGTTCGCATCCGCCCGCCCTGCTTTCAGCTCACCGGCGGCCTGTCGAAGCTGATCGAAGGCCGCATGCTGAGCGACATCGTCCCCACGTTCGGCTCGCTGAACATGATTGGTGGGGAGTGCGACCACTGACCCCTAGCGGGACCCGAAGCCAAGATGCCTACCTTCAAACTCGACGGCAACACGATCCCCTTCGAGCCGGGCGACTCGATCATCAAAGCTGCCTGGAAGCAGGGGATCGAGATCCCGCACTACTGCTGGCACCCGGGCCTCTGCGTCGCCGGCCAACTGCCGCATGTGCCTCGTCGAGATCCTCCCGCCGCCGAACCAGCGCGCGATGATGCTCGACATCCTGGAGTGGGACGCGGCGAAGAACGACTACGTCCCGGTCAAGAAGCCGAAGCTCCAGCCGTCGTGTCAGATCGCGGTGACGGAGAACATGGAGGTCCTCAGCGACTCCAGCAAGAACGTCGAAGACGCGCGCCACGCCGTCCAGGAGTTCCTGCTCTTGAACCACCCGGTCGACTGCCCGATCTGCGATCAAGCCGGCGAGTGCAAGCTCCAGGACTACTGGCTCGATCACATGAAGTCGCAGAAGCGACGCACCGAGGAGCCGGTTCACAAGCCCAAGGGGGTCGTCTTCGGCCCGACCATCGTCTACGACGCCGAGCGCTGCGTGATGTGCACGCGCTGCGTCCGGTTCATGGCCGAAGTGGCGAAGGATCCCGTCCTCGACATGCGCCAGCGCGGCAACTTGAACGAGATCATCGTCTCGCCGGGGCGTGAGCTCGACGGCAAGTACACGATGATGGTCGATCACGTGTGCCCCGTCGGCGCGCTCACGACGACCGACTTCCGCTTCAAGGCGCGCGTGTGGTTCCTGAAGACGGCGAACAGCGTCTGCCAGGGATGCGCGACCGGGTGCAACGCGCACCTCGACTACGACCCGCGCTTCAACAAGTCGTACCGCTATCGCCCGCGCGACAACGCCGAGGTGAACAAATTCTGGATGTGCGACGACGGGATGCTCTCGTACAAGAAGGCGCACGACGGGCGCATCACCGAGCCGACGCTGCAAGGCGGGCGGATCGTGTCGACCGTGAGCGCGTTCGAGGCGGCGAAGAAGCTGCTCGAAGGGGCGCCGTCGGGTTCTCTCGCCGTCGTCTTCAGCGCGCAACATTCGGTCGAGGACAACTGGGCGCTGCGTGAGCTGGCGGGGCTCGTCGGCGCGACGAAGTTCTACTGGTCGGGCCTGGGCGACGGCTACGCCGACGACATCCTCATCCACAAGGACAAGAACCCGAACACGCAAGGCGTACTGACGATCAAGAGCGATGCGCAGCCGTTCGCCAAGCTCGCCGCCGACGTGGCCAGCGGCGCGGTGACGCACGCCATCGCGCTCGGCGGAGCTACTCCCGGAGACAGTGCGTCGGACGCAGACGCGCTCCGTCCGTTGAAGCTGGTGACGGTCGCGGCGCACGAAGGCGCGCTCGTTCGCGCGGCCGGCGTCGTGCTTCCGGCGGCGTCATGGGCCGAAGCGACCGGCACGTACGTGAACGCGAAGGGGATGCGGCAGATCTCCGACAAGGCGCTGGAGCCGATCGGATCTTCGCGTCCGGCGTGGCTCCAGCTCGCGCAGCTCGCGCTGGCGATGGGGCACAAGCCGACGTGGGGCAAAGTGAAGGAGATTCGCTCGCGCCTCGAGCCGGCGGAAGTTCGAAAGGCGACGCCCGCGTCGACGCAGGGAGCCTGACCATGAACGCGACCATGATCATCGCGACGATCGTGAAGATCCTCGTCATCATCGGCTTCGTCTTCAACGTCGCCGCCCTCCTCACGTGGGTCGATCGTCGACAGAGCTCGATGATCCAGGACCGCATCGGTCCGAACCGCGCCGTCATGAAGATCGGCAAGTTCGAGCTGCGCGTCGCCGGCCTCCTCCACACGGCGGCCGACGGCGTGAAGTTCTTCTTCAAAGAGGACTTCATGCCGCCGAACGCGGACAAGCTCCTCTTCAGCCTCGCGCCGATCCTGGCCATGACGCCGGTGCTCGCCATCCTCGCCGTCGTTCCGTTCGGCGACACGATGTGCCCGTGGAACACGCTCGTGCATCCGGTCACGGTCGATCTCGTCCGCGCCGTGCCGCGCTACGGCGTGTGCGACGCGCGGTTCGGCATCGACATGATGGTCGCGCCGCTCAACGTCGGCCTCCTCTACGTGTTCGCGCTGGCCGGGCAGGGGATCGTCGGCGCCGCCATCGCCGGCTGGTCGAGCGACAACAAGTTCTCGCTCATGGGCGCGCTCCGCGCCGCGAGCCAGATGGTCAGCTACGAAGTGGCGATGGGCCTCTCGCTCATCGGCGCGATGATGATCTACGGCACCATCCGCCTCGACGACATGGTCCGCTGGCAGGGGGAGCACGCCTGGGGGATCTTCGTGCAGCCGCTGGCGTTCTTCCTGTTCTTCACGGCGGCCGTCGCCGAGAACAAGCGCATCCCGTTCGACCTGCCCGAGGCCGAGAGCGAGCTCGTGTCGGGGTACTTCACCGAGTACTCGGGGATGAAGTTCGGGATGTTCTACTTCGCCGAGTACATGGAAGTGTGTACGAGCTCGATGCTGCTCGTGACGATCTTCCTCGGCGGCTGGCAGCTCCCGTTCCTGCACCGCGACGGGCTCACGATCGCGTTCGGCGACAAGACGATCCTCCACTGGTCCATGGCGCACGGCGCGGTCATCGCGCTGGGGATCGTGACCTTCTTCGGCAAGACGCTGGCGATGTGCTCGTTCCAGGCGTTCGTGCGCTGGAGCCTCCCGCGCTTCCGCTACGACCAGCTGATGAAGCTCGGCTGGCGCGTGCTGCTCCCGGCGGCGCTGGCGAACATCTTCATCACCGGCCTCGTGTGGATCGGGATCGACGACGCGGGGGTCGGCGTGTCCGACGGGCTCAAGGTCGCCGGCGACGTCACCCAGGCGTTCGTCGCGCTCCTCCTCACGTTCGGCGTCTTCCGATTGGTCTCCGGCATGTTCGGCAAGCGCACGCACCGGTACTCGACGGCCGGGACGTCCGCGAAGCGCGCCGAAGCGCTCGGCGGATCCAAAGAAACTCCGATGCAGGCCTGAGCGAAGACTCGAGCGAGAAGAAAATGAGCGTCACGTTCCCCAAGAAGCCTGCGAGCCCGACGAACGCCGTCGTCGCTCACCACCCCGAGCACACGCTCTACATCAAGAGCACCTTCCCCGAGATTTTCCGCGGGCTCGGCGTCTCCATGAAGCACTTCTTCGACAACACGAAGGAGATGCTCAAAGGGACCCGCCCCGATCCGGTGCTCGAGCGCTACGACGAAGGGATCACGACGATCTCGTACCCCGAGCAGAAGCGCCCGTACCCCGAGCGCTTCCGCGGCATCCACCGCCTCACCCAGCGCGACGACGCCAGCCCGCGCTGCGTGGCATGCCTCTGCTGCTCCACGGCGTGCCCGGCGCAGTGCATCTTCATCGAGCCGGGCGAGTACGCGCCGGGCGACGCGCGGCGCGGCTACGAGCGGTTCCCGGTGAAGTTCGTCATCGACGAGCTGCGTTGTATCTTCTGCGGCTACTGCGTCGAAGCCTGCCCGTGCGACGCGATTCGCATGGACACCGGCCGCCACGCGACGCCGTACGATTCGCGCGACCAGTTCGTGTATGGGAAAGATCTGCTCCTCAATTTCGCGGGGCGCGACGGCTCCCACGAGTCGGCCAACCCGCGTCACGAGCCGGGTGATCCTGGGCACCCCGGCATCGATCGCAACCACCCGCACTGAGGCTTTTTTCCCTCGGCTGCCTGGAAACGAGCGCCGGGGCGAAATGCCTGCCGTAGAGACGGCCAGGGGACTGGCGGCGATCGACCAGGGAAGCGAGAAAACTCCGCCTCCTTTGGTTGAGGCGTGAGTCGGCAGTACCGCCGCGCCTCCCGGGCGCGCGCATGAAAAAGGGGTCTCCCCGTGACGAACGTCGTGATCGATTCGGACTCGAACGCGCGTGAGGTTCTCCACTCGATGATGAACGCCCATTCTCAGGCGACGCAGGCCGCACTCGAAATTCTGCGCGGCGAGATCGAACGACTGTTCACGCTGGAGGAGATGACGTCGCTGTGCGAGCGACTCCTGGGGCTCGACCCGGCCGAGGTCGGCGGCGCGAACGCGAAGGGGAGCTTCGCCAAGGCGTTGACCGAGCGATGCCTCGATGGCGATCGCCTCGACGCGTTGCTCGACGTGATCCTTCACGAGCGCCGCGAGGTCGACCCGCGCGTGCGCGATCTCGCGTCGCTGCTGGCGAAGGAAGAGATCCCGGCCGGCAAGACGGTGGGTCCGTTCACGATCGAGAAGAAGGTCGGCGAGACGGCGTACGCCATCACGTACCAGGCGCGCCGCGACGACGGCCTGTGCACGCTCCAGATTCTGCGACGCGAGGCCATGCGCGATCGCCGCGCGGTTCAGCGCTTCCTCACGGCGAACCGCATCGCGGCGACCGTGAAGCACGAAGGGCTCCCGCGGAAGCTCGAGGCGGGCGAGCTCGAAGGTGGCGTGGCGTGGATCGCGTACGAGTGGCTCGAAGGGCAGACGCTCGCGCAGCGGGTCGCCAAGAGCGGGCCGTCGCACGTGAACGAGCTGAAGCCGTTGCTTCGAGGCGTGCTGGAGTCGCTCGCGGCGCTCCACAAGGCGGGGCTCGCGCACGGCGACCTGCGCCTCGAGCGCGTGATGGTGACGCGCACGAACGACGGAGACGCGCGCGTCGTGATCGTCGACGCGGCGACCGATCGCTTGCGGCCGCGCGCCGTGCCGGCCGCGACGAGCACCGAGCCGGGGTTCCTCGCGCTCTTCGGCGCGCCGAAGTCGATCGCGCCGGAAGTGATCCGCGGCAAGGTCGTCGACTCGCGGGCCGACGTGTACGCGTTCGGCGCGATGGTCTACGAGCTGCTCACGGGCGAGCCGCCGTTCCGCGCGGAGAACGCCACGGACGCCGTCATCGCGCACCTGATCGAAGAGCCGCTCCCGCCGAGCGAGCGCGCGCCGCGAGGCTGGGTCACCAAGGAGACCGACGCCTTCGTGCTGTCGCTCCTGAACAAGGACCCGGCGCAACGCCCGCGCGACGCGCAGGCGCTCCTCGAGCCGCTGGAGTCGCTGGGGCACGCCTCGATGGCGCTCCGCGCGGCGGCGGTGATCTCGGACGAGAAGGTCGACGAGCTGGTCGATCTGCTCATCGCCGCGCCGGACGACAACGAAGCGGCGCTCGCGCTAGACAAGGCGATCGACGAAGGGGCCAACCCCGAGACCGTCGCCGAAGCGTTCGAGATGGCGGCCGATCAGGCCGGCGTCGACGCGCTGGGCGCGGGGACGGAGAGCGAAGCGTCGTCGTGGGCCTCGCCCGAAGAGCGGCAGGAGACGGTCAAGGCGCTGCTCTACCGCGCCGCGCGCATCTTCGATCTGCGCGTGAAGGACAAGGCGCGCGCCGAGAAGGTCTACGAGAAGATCGTCGCGCTCGATCCGAAGGACGAGATCGCGTCCAGCGCGCTCGAAGAGGTGCGGCGCGCACAAGGGAAGTTTGAGGCCATCGTCGAGATGCTCCTCGGGCGGAGCGAGGCGGCGACCTCGGGCGAGGAGCGCGCGCGCGCGCTGGCTGAAATCGGGCGCATCTGCGACGCCGAGCTCGACGACACCGACCAGGCGCTGATTGCGTACGCGCGCGCGCTGTGCGAGACGCCGCTGCAAGAGGACATCGCGCGCGAGATCGAACGGCTCGCCGGCGGGAACGTGGAGCGCTGGAAGGAGACGCTCGAGGCCATCGCCGACGCATCGAAGGGGGAGACGCTCTCCACCACCGAGCGCAACGCGCTCCTGGCGTGGGCCGGCGGTTGGTACGACGGCAAGCTCGGTCGCGCGGACACGGCGCTGCTCGCATACCAGCAGATCCTGTCGACCGATCCGGCGAACGAAGAAGCGAGCGAAGGGGTCGCGTCGATCTACCGGCGCGCGCAGCAGTGGCCCGAGCTCGCGGCGCTGCTCCTGCAGCTGGCCGACGTGTCGGTCTCGCCGCCGAAGGGGCGCGACCGGAAGACGGAGGCCGCGGAGCTCTTCGAGACGAAGCTCAACGACGTGACGCGCGCGCGTGATCTGTACGCCGCGGTCCTCGCCGAGGATCCGGGGCACCCGAAGGCGGGCGACGCGCTGGCGCGGATCGCCGAGCGCACGGGCGACTTCGACACGCTGGTGAAGCTCCTCGAGCGACGCGCCGAAGCGCGGCGTGGCGCGGAGAAGGTCGAAGCGCTGGCCCGCGTGGCCGAGATCTACGAAGACCACCTGAACGATCTCGGCGAGGCGACGCGGCGCTTCGAAGCCGTGCTTGCGATCGACCCGGCGAACCTCGGCGCCTTGAAGGGGCTCGACCGGATCTTCAACCGCACCGAGAAGTACAAGGAGCTGCTCGAGAACCTCGAGCGCCAGGTCGAGGTGGCGGCGACGCCGCGCCAGAAGATCACGCTGTGGGAGCGGATCGCTGCCCTGCACGACGAGGAGTTCCTCGATCACGAGAGCGCCGCGTTCGCGCTCGAGAACGTGCTCACGATCGATTCGTCGAACGACGCCGCGCTCACGTCGCTCGCGCGCCATTACCGCGCGCTCGATCGCTGGGACGACGTGGCCAAGCTCCTGTCGAGGCACGCGCAGGTGGTGGGCGAGGGGGCTCGCGTCGTCGAGCTGCTCGCCGCCCGCGCCAAGGTCCTGGCCGAGCAGATCGGCTCTCCGGAGCGCGCGATGCGAGCGTACGAGCAGGTGCTCGAGATGTCGCCGGATCACGCCGGTGCGCTCGAAGCGCTGGCGCGCCTGCGCGAGATCTCGGGCGACGCGCACGCGGCGATCACGGCCATCGAGGCCCTGGCCGCCAAGGCGCAGACGCCGGAAGCGAAGGCCGAGCAGTGGCTCCGCGCGGCACGTCTCCTCGAAGGGCGCGGCGACAAGGACGGCGCCATCGAGCGCTACAAGCTGGCGCTCGACGCGAACCCGCGCGACGCGGCGGCGTCTCTCGCGCTTCGCACGGCATGGACGCAGCGCGGCGACGCGACCAGCGTGGTCGGCCTCATCGAGCGCGAGCTGTCGTCGGCCGAGGGCGATCTCGCCAAGGCCAAGCTGCACGGCGAGCTCGCGCGGATCTTCCGCGACAAGCTGAAGGACGAGGCGAAGGCCGAAGCCGCGGCGAAGCGCGCGATCGATCTCGACGCCACGAACGCCGACGCGCTCATCGTGCTCGGTGACATCAGCTTCGAGCACGAGCGCTTCACCGAGGCCTCGAAGAACTACGAGCCGCTCGTCGGACGCACGGCGACGCTCGCCAAGGAAGACGCCGTCCGCGTGCTCGTGAACTTCATGGAGGCGTTCGGCCGGAGCTACACGGCGAACATCCCGCCGCCGAGCGCCGTGTCGCTCGACTCCCCGCCGCTCAGCCGCCCGCCGGTCGCGGCGAGCCACCCGCGCATGCTGGCCGCGGTCGATGCGCTCCAGCGCGTCGCGCCGAACGACATGGAAGCGCTGACGCGTGTCGCTCGCGTCGTCTTCGAGTACGGAGACCCGCGCGGCGCCATCGCCGTGCACCGCGAGCTGCTCGATCGCTACGAGACGGAGATGACCAGCGGCGATCGCGCCGAGGCGCTCTACCGCTTCGGCGAGAGCGCGCGCCGCGCCGACGATCTCGACGTCGCCGTGAAGGCGCTCGAAGAGGCCGCGGATCTCGACCCCTCGAGCGCGCTGGCGCTCCAGTCGCTGGCGTGGATTCACGAGTCGCGCGCCGACTGGGAGCGGGTGGTTCGCACGAAGAAGAAGCGCCTCGAAGTGGCCGCGGGGAGCGAGCGGTTCGATCTGCTCCTCGAGATCGGCGACATCGAGCTCGCCAAGCTCGAGGACCGCACGCGCGCGTCGAAGACGTACGTGGCCGCGCTCGAAGAGCAGCCCGACGATCGCCGCCTGCTCACGAAGCTGATGCAGCTCTACTCGGAGGACAAAGACTGGGCGCGCCTGGTCGACGTCGTCCTCCGCCTCGCGGATTTCGTCGAGGACCCGAAGCAGCGCGCGAAGTACATGCACACCGCAGCGATCGTCTCCAGCCGCCAGCTCGGCGAGGTGGACCAGGCGCTCGCGTTCTACGAGCGCGCGCTCGAGTTCGATCCGGGGCTGGTCAAGGCGCTCGACGAAGCGATCGAGCTGCGGAAGACGAAGGGGGACCACCTCGGCGTCGAGAAGCTGCTCAACGCGCGCCTCGAACGCGCCAAGACGACGACCGATCGCGCGACGATCGTGAAGACGCTCGACGAGCTCGGCGCGCTCTACCAGCGCTCGCTCGGCGAGCCCGAGATGGCCATCGACGCGCTCGAAGCGGCGCAGGCGTTCGATCCCGAAGACCGCGCCCGCGGCGAGCGGCTGGCGGAGCTCTACGCGAGCGACGTGAAGCAGTACCTCGACAAGGCCGTGCGCGCGCAGACGCAGATGCTGCGGAAGAACCCGTACCGCGTGGAGAGCTACAAGCTTCTCCGCCGGCTCTTCACCGAGTCGAAGAAGGCCGACCCGGCGTGGTGCTTGTGCCAGGCGCTCAGCGTGATGAACCTCGCCGAGCCGGACGAAGAGCGCTTCTATCGCCGCCACCGCGTCGAGAGCGCCGCGCCCGCGCAGTCTGCGCTCACCGAGGAAGACTGGGGCACGCTCGCGCACCCCGATCTCGATCCGCTCGTCACGAAGATCTTCGCGATGGTGCAGCCGACGATCATCCGTACGCGCACGCCAACGCTCCAGTCGCTCGGCTACGACGCGCAGTACGCCATCGACACGTCGATGCACCCGTACCCGGTGTCGCAGACCCTCTACTACTCGCAAGGCGTGCTCGGTCTCCCCGCGCCGCTGGTCTTCCAGAACCCGAACGACACGGGGGGCCTCGGCTTCTTGCACTCGCACACGCCGGCCATCGTGCTCGGCCGCGCGGCGTTCGAAGCGCAGGTCACGCCGCAGGCGATGGCGTTCGTCGCCGGGCGTCACCTCACGTACTTCCGTCCGGGCTACTACGTGCGTCACCTCGTGCCGACCGGCACCGGGCTGAAGGCGTGGCTGTTCGCGGCGATCAAGATGAGCGTCCCGCAGTTCCCGGTGGCGCCCGATCTTCAAGGTCAGGTCAGCGACGCCATGGCGGCGATGCAGGCCGACTTCCACGGGATGCAGCGCGAGAAGCTCGCCAGCCAGGTGTCGAAGCTCCTTCAGACGGGCGGCGCGCTCGACCTGAAGAAGTGGGTCTCGGCGATCGATCTCACGGCCGATCGCGCGGGCTTCCTGCTCGCGCACGACCTCGCGGTCTCCACCGAAGTGATGCGCGCGACCGAAGACGGCGCGAGCGTTCCGGTGAAGGAGCGCATGAAAGAGATCGTCCTCTTCAGCGTGAGCGAGGAGTATTTCGCGGTGCGCGAGAAGCTCCAGATCCGCATCGATTCCTGAGCTCAGTCGCGCGGTTGCGCGCGAATGTGGCTCGCGTGGATCGAAGCTTCCCCATTTGACAACCGTTCGGCTGGACCTACACCAGCGTACGTCTCGTTCGTGAGACCTACCCTGCTGGAGGCCATCCCAATGTTCGGTGTCGCTCGCGGTTCGCTCGCTCTCGTCGCGCTCGTTACTCTCGCGTCCCTCGCCGGATGCAGCAGCGCACCGTCGGGCGGAAGTACGGGCGGCACGCCGTCGCCGGCGAAGCCCGCGGGGAACGGGACGCCGAGCACGGGGACGCCGAGCACGGGCACGCCGAGCGAGGGGTCGCAGGCCGTGATCGATACCGGGACGATCGTCGACTACAACAACAAGACGCCGGTGCAGGGCGCGGTCGTGACGGCCGGCGATCAGACGGTGACCACCGGCGCCGACGGGATGTTCTCGCTCACGCTTCAGAAGGGCGAGCCGTTCCAGCTGAGCGTCGTCGCCGACGGCTACGCGACGCTCCTTCAGCAGCAAACGGCGCTCGAGGCCGACTACAAGGCGGGGAGCCTGACGATCGTGCCGCAGAGCCTCGCCAGCCTGCTCACGTCGATGCTGCCACACTACGACAACACGCTCGGCGTCTTGAGCGTCGACCTCGTCGCGACCGGCGCGTGCACGAGCGAAGCGGGGGCGACGCTGACGGTGACCCCGGCGGGGAGCGCGCAGGTCGCCTACTTCTCGGGCGGCCTCCCGGACGATCAGCAGCTCTCGGTGAAGGCGGGCGAATTCCCGTCGGCGGTCGTCTACAACGTGCAGCCGGGCGTGCAGCTCTCGGTCAGCGTGACGCAGGCGTCATGCAAAGAGGTGCCGTTCCCGTACACGACGGGCGGCGTCGAATACACCGGCGGCATCATGACGAAGCCGGGTCTGGTCACCGGATTCGCGCGGATTTTTCTGAACTAACTCTCCGGCAAGAGTCCCGTGCTAAGCGAGGGGGCGACGTGCGTCGCTCCCTCGTTTTGTTTGTCGCGCTGATGGCCGGCTGCTCGCGCAGCGAGGGGGCCGTGACGCGCACGGATGCGAACGCCAACGCGAACGTGAACGCCACCGCTAACGCGAACGCGAACGCGAACGTGAACGCCACCGCGAACGCGGCGGCGCGCCCGCTGGACGTCGTGCTCATCACGATCGACAGCCTGCGCGCCGACATGCCCTGGTCCGGCTACCCGCGCCCCATCGCGCCGCGTCTCACCGAGCTCGAGAAGCGAAGCGTGTCATTCACACGCTCGTACGCGATCTCGTCCTACACCTCGATGAGCCTCGGCGGCCTGCTCGGCGGCAAGCTCCCTGGCGAGATGAAGCGCGACGGCTACTTCTTCGGCACGTACCCGAAAGACGATCTCCTCTTCCCCGAGATCCTCCAGGCCGCGCACGTGCACACGCTCAGCGCGCAAGCGCACGGGTACTTCAAGGACCCGTCGTTCCAGCAAGGGTTCGATCGCTGGCAGGTCGTCCCCGACATCACGTTCAAGAACACGACCGACGAGAACGTCACCTCGCCGCGCCAGGAGGCGCTCGCCGAGAGCTTGCTCTCCGAGAAGGCGTGCGACGACGGGCGCTTCTTCGCGTGGTTCCACTTCATGGACCCGCACGATCAGTACAAGTCGCACGAGGCGGAGGTCCCGCCGTGGGGGCGGACGGCGCGCGACCGCTACGACGCCGAGGTGACGTTCACCGATAAGTACGTGGGCAAGCTGCTCGACTTCATCGCCTCGCGGCCGTGGGGCGCGCGCACCGCCGTCATCGTCAGCGCCGATCACGGCGAGGCGTTCGGCGAGCACGGGCAGTACCAGCACGGGTTCGAGCTCTGGCAGGATCTGGTTCACGTCCCGTTGATCTTCTTCGTGCCGGGAGCGGGGGCGCGCCGCATCGATGCGCCGCGGAGCGCGATCGATCTGGCGCCGACGATCCTCGATCTGTTCGGGATGCCGCCGGAGCCGAGCTTCGAAGGGACGTCGCTCGTGCCGGAGATCCTCGGAGCTGCGCCGGCGCCGGCGCGTGACGTCGTCCTCGATCTCCCGACCACGAGCGACAGCGATCGTCGGCGCGCGATCGTGCACGGTCACTGGAAGCTCATCGCGTTCGGCGACGACGTTCTCTTCCAGCTCTTCGATCTCGACGCCGACCCCAACGAAGAGCACCCGATCACGCGCGGCGACGACTACACGTCGATGCTCCAGCGCTACCGCGCACTAGAGAAGGCCGTGAAGGACGTGCCGCCGTATTCGTGCAAAGACGATTGCCTCAATCGCGCGTACCTGAAGAAAGACTCCGGAGCGCAACCAGCACAGTGAGGAGGACGTGATGCGAGTCGTGCCCGTGCCCTGCTTGAAGGACAACTACGCCTACCTCGTGGTGTGCGATCGATCACGCGAAGCCGTGGTCGTCGATCCCTCGGAGGCCACGCCGGTGCTCGAAGCGGCCAAGGCGCTCGGCGTTCAGATCGTCGCCATCTGGTGCACGCACCATCACATCGATCACGTCGGCGGCAACGACGACGTCGCGAAGGCCGTGAGCGTGCGCGAGATTTCAGGGCACGTCTCGGATCGCGGGCGCATCCCGGGGCAGACGCGATTTCTCGAGACGGGCGACGTCGTACAGGTCGGCGACGTGCGCGCGCGCGCGCTTCACATCCCGGGACACACGACGGGCGCGGTGGGGTACGTCATCGCCGAAGAGGGGAGGCGCGCGGTCTTCACCGGCGACACGCTGTTCCTCGCCGGCTGCGGGCGCATGTTCGAAGGCACGCCGCCGATGTTCCACGCCTCGCTCACGGCGCTCGCCGCGCTCCCGCCCGACACGCGCGTCTACTGCGGCCACGAGTACACTGAAGCCAACCTGCGCTTCGCGCGCCACGTCGAGCCGTCGAACGCGGTGCTCGTTCGCGAAGCCGAGGCGCTCCGCGTGCCGAGCGTCCCGGGCACGATCGGCAACGAGCTGGCGACGAACCCGTTCCTTCGCGTGGGGCAGGAAGAGATTCGCCGGACGCTCGGTATCCCGAAGGGCGCCGACGACGTGACCGCGTTCGCCGCCATTCGCAAGGCGAAGGACGAGTTCAGGGCGTAGCGACTACTCCGCCGGATCGATCGCCGCCGAGGCCAGCATCGGCGCTTCCTTCGCGGTCGTCACTGCGCGCGGAATTCGATCGGCGGGCGTCCAGCGCATGCGCTGCGCGCCGGTCATGTCGATCGCGCCGACGGCGTGGAGCAGCTTCATGATCACGTACGAGGGGTCGACCTCCCACGCTCGCACGGCGAAGCTCGTGCTCATGCCGTACTTGTGGTGGTTGTTCTGGAACAGCTCGCCCATCGTGAGGAAATCGATCGGCAGCATGTTCTTCGAGTCGTCGTCGCTGGCGAAGTTCCGGTAGCCGTACTTGTGGCCGCACCAGTTCACGATCGCGCCGTGCACGGGGCCCATGAGGAAGTGGAACGGCAGGAGCAGGTACATCCACGGTGAGGTCGCGAAGCAGACGTAGAAGGCGACGTACCCGCCGATGAACGTGAGGCGCACGAACCAGGTGTCGGCGATCCGATCGAGGAGGGGCCACTCCGGGTATCCTCCGTCGAACTTCGCTTCCGGCGTCTCGGTCTTCTGGACGAACGCCTCGTAGCGCTTCTTCGTGGCCCACATCATCGTGAACACGTTCGTGTAGTAGTGCGGCGAGTGCGGGTCCTTCGCCGTGTCGCTGTACGCGTGGTGGAGGCGATGGAGGATGGCGTAGCCGCGCGGCGAGAGGTAGCTCGACCCCTGCGTGAGCCACGTCAGGAAATGGAACACGCGCTCCATGCGCGGCGTCATCTCGAACTGGCGGTGTGCGCCGTAGCGATGCAGGAAGAAGCTCTGGAAGAAGACCGACACTTGCCAGTGGAGGACGAAGAAGATCGCGATGGCCACGTGGGCCTCCTTTGAGTGACTTCAAGCTAGGGGAGCGACGCGCGCGCAGCCGCCACGCTTCGGTCATCTGATGCGCGCGCATTGTCAGCGCCGTGTCATCGACGCGCAATCGCGCGAATCGCGGCGACTGCCAGGTTGAGGGAGCTCAGCGATCCGAAATGGGCTCTGAAACGAGCGGTTTCATCCCCGCTTCGGCGCGCTCGGCGATGACGTGGGCACGCACCGCGTCACGCTCCCCCTCGAGGTGATTGGCGATGACGCGACGGAAGCGCGCGTCGGCGATCCAGTGCGCCGAGTGCGTGATCGTCGGGAGGAACCCGCGCGCCTTCTTGTGCTCGCCACCCGCGCCGGGTTCGAAGATGCGGAGCCCCTCGGCGATGCATTCGCGGACGCCGTGGTAGTAGCAAACGTTGAAGTGGAGGAACGGCTCCTTGGCCACCTCCGGTCCGCAGCCCCAGTAGCGGCCGTAGAGGCGATCGGTCTTCTTCACGTTGAAGGCGCCTGCGACGGGGACGCCGTCTTTCTTGGCGACCACCCACGCCAGACGATGCGCGAAGCGCGCAGAGATGATCTCGAAGAAGCGCGGCGTGAGGTAGCGCCGCCCCCACTGGAACTGGTCGACCGTCGCGGCGTAGAAGCGGTGCATCGCCGCGACGACGTCGGGCGTCAGCGCGTCTTGGCCGAGCGTCTCGATCGTGATGCCGCTCTTCTCGGGCTGCGCCATCTCGCGCTTCCACTGGTTGCGCTTCTTCGATGTGAAGCGCGCGAGGAAGTCGTCCATCGTGCGGTAGCCGTCGTTCTCCCAGTGGTACTGCACGCCGACGCGCGACGCGAAGCCGGCGCGCGCCCACGACGCCGCCTCCGCCTCGCGCGGGAAGAGCACGTGCGCGCTCGAGAGCCCGGCCTTCTCGCAAAACGCGCGCGCGCCTTCGGTGAACGCCGCGATCACCTCGTCGCGATCTTCGCCGGGCGCGATGAGCACGCGGCTTCCCGTGGCCGGCGTGAACGGGACCGCGAAGACGAGCTTCGGGTAGTAGTCGATCCCCGTGCGCGCGGCGAAGTCGGCCCAGCTCCAGTCGAAGACGAACTCGCCTTCGCTGTTCCCCTTCAAGTACGCGGGCGCGAGCGCGATCAGATCGCTGCCGCGGTAGAGCGCGAAGTGGCGCGGCAGCCACCCGGCGTCGGGCACGGCGCAGCCGGCCTCTTCGAGGCAGTCGAGCCACGTCCACTCGACGAACGGCGACTCGGCCGGGATCGCGATCGCATCCCACGCTTCACGCGGGACGTCGGCGACGCGTTCGAGGAGACGCAGCTGGAGCATCGCAGCCGCTAAGATGAACGCGCGGTCACCGAATGGCGAGCGTCATCGACGCGGCGCTCGCGTTCAGCGCGTGGCTAGAAAATAGGCGATCGCCATCGCGCCACCGATCGCGGCCACCGCGAAGAGAGCCCATCCGGGAGACGCGCCCCCTGCGATCTTCTTCTTCGGCTGCCGTCGCATCTCGGCCCAGGCGTGAACCTCGGCCGCTTCGGTGCCGCGCTCTTCCGGCGCCATCTCGAACATCGACGGCATCGGACGGCGCCCGCTGGTGCTCTCTTCGCGCGGGACCGCGAGCGGCGTGCTCACCACGAGGCGGGAGACGACGGACTGCTCTCCTTCGAGCTCGGCTCGCAACATGTCGGCGCGCTCGGCGTCGACCACCGCGGTCCATCGCCCGTGGCCGCGATCGACCAGCAGCGCCTGCGCCTTCTCGGCCGCGCGCGCGAGGACGTCGGCGCGCGCTTTCGGCGCTTCGATGGCGATGACGACGACCGCGCGGCTCCCCACTTCGCCGGCGAAGAGGCGGGCGCGGCAGTCGGCGCAGCGCACAGCGTGGGTCATCGCGTCGGCGATGTCGTCGCCGTGATCGCCGGCGCGGAGGAGCGCGAGGATCGGCTCGCCCACGTGCGCACCCACGGCGGCGATCCCGTCGGCCTTCTGCGCGAGCTGACGCAGCGCTACTTCCGTCGCGCGGTCTTCTCCCGGCTTCACAGCTCCCTCCGGCTCTCGAAGGGGCGGTCGAGCACGATCCCCTGTGCGGCCGCTTTCTCCAGCACGCGCAGGCGCACCTCGGCGAGCGTCTCCGGCGCGATCGAGAGCGCCTCCGCGACCTCCTCCATCGTGCCGTCGTCCTCGTAGAGGAGCGCGCACACGAGCGCGTCGCGCGGCGCGAGCGACTCCTTCAGCTTCTCCAGCTTCACGCGCGCGGCGGCGCCTTCGGGCGTCGAGTCGATCGAAGGGGAGGGGAGATCCGCGTCGAGCGCGTCGAGATCCTTCGAGAGCGCATCGAGGTCGTCGCCGGCGGCGAGTTGATCGATGAGCGCGCGCCTTCGCTTCGCGCGACCGAAGGCGTGCTTGGCGATGGCGCGCACGAACGGATCGGGCGCCGTGACCTTCTGCGCGTTGAACCCTTTGCCGGCCAGCTGCTCCAGCACGAGCTCGATCTCGCACGCCACGTCCTCGACCGCCGTCTTCTCTGCGTTCGCTCGCACCGCCACCCGCGCGTGCCTCAAAATGAGGGCGCGGTGCTCCTCGATAAACGCGCGCACGATCAGCTCACGTCCTCTCGGCACAGGACGAACCACGCATCCATCCACACGCGCGCGCCCTGCTTCACGCGCTGCGCGCGACCGATCGACACGTGCTTCGACAGCCCGCGCATCACGTCGACCATGTTGCCGTAGACCGCGCGCGGCCCGATCCCTTTGGCGTTCGGCTCGATCGCCGGCCACGCCTCGGGCTTGCCCGGCGGGAGCTTCGTGTAGTCGATGGCCACCTCGCCCGCGGCGTCTTCGTCGTTTCGCGCGACGTAGAAGCCGGGCCCCGCGAACCACATCACGAACGGCGGGTTCTGGTTGTAGCCCCAGAGCTGCCCCTCCGCGTCCGCCGCCGGCTTGCAGAACCGCTTCTGGAAGTAGTTGAACGCCAGGAGCGAGTTCTTCCCGTGGTGAATGACCTCCTGGAGCGGCGCGACGCCCGGCGGCACGTAGTCGTCGAGCGTGATGGGTTTGTACCCCTTCATCGCCTCGTAGAGCTTCGCCAGCGTGTCGCCGTCCCACGCGCGAGTCGTGGCGAGGCGGCCGATGTGACCAAGCTCGTCGAGCACTTTGGTGATGCGCGGGAGATCGGGCGTTTCGAGAAGCACTGTGAGGTCCATCGCCGTTGGATCTACCAAGGACGCCCCCTCACGGGAAGCTTCGGCACGGCTCGTACGTACTCCGATTGCCGCAAGAATCACTGGAACTGAATCAAACGCGGCCGAAAGGCGTCTGTCAGAGGAGTTGCCCACCCGCGCCCAGCGCGTGGTACTTCGCATGTTTCGACGAACATCCCTGCATTACGCGGGTAGCAAACCCGGAAACCTCAGCCCCAAGGGAGGGTGACATGAAAGCAGCTCTTTCGATTCTCGCGCTCGCATTGACCACGGCCGGTTGCGCCGACAACAAGGCCGCGCTTCATCCGGCGCAGGCCCCCACCAACCTCGCCCCCGTCGCCACCACGACGACGACCAGCGGAACGCCGCGCGCCGAAGCGAGCGTCACGACGCCCGGGCTTCGCGTGTCCGAAGAGATCGCGCGCGCGTGCGCGCTGCCCAAGCAGGAGTTCGCGCCGAGCTTCGACTACGACTCGACGGCGATCGGCGATCAGGATCGCGCGCTCCTCGCGGTCATCGCCAAGTGCCTCAGCGAAGGGCCGCTCAAGGGGCGCGGTCTCGCGCTCACCGGGCGCGCCGATCCGCGCGGCGAGCCGGAGTACAACATGTCACTCGGCGAGTCGCGGGCCGACTCGGTGAGCCGTTACCTGCACGACCTCGGCGTCCAGAGCGACCGGATGCGCGCGACCTCGCGTGGCGAGATCGACGCCACCGGGACCGACGACACCAGCTGGGCGCACGACCGCCGCGTCGATATCGACCTCGCGAACTGAAAGATCGATCGCTCCCCTCCGTTCCTCACTGTGTCATCCCGAGCTAAGCGAGGGATCCCCGAGTCAACGCGGGGGTCCTTCGTCGCTTTGCTCCTCAGGATGACGAATGAGGATCGTGCGTTAGATCGTTCGCTCAACTGAGGGCGTACGAGATACGAGCAAAGCAGGAGGGGTTTTCATGTCCATCGGTCGCCACGGTCTTCGCTTCCTGTCGTTCGCCATCGCGGTCGGTGCTTTCGCCGAGACCGGGTGCGCGCGAGGGCCGCAGGTGCAGGCCGACTCGCTGCCGCTGAAGCGCGTCGTCATCTATCGAAATGGCGTCGGGTACTTCGAGCGCGGCGGGCACGTCGAAGAGAGCGAGGTCCGCTTCAAGATGAAGGAAGCGGAGATCGGCGACTTCCTGGCGACGCTCGCGGTGATGGAAGAGGGCGGGAGCTCGGTGCGCGCCGCGGCGTTCCCGCTCGACATCGACGACGACGTCGCCAAGGACCAGGACGACCCCGACGAGAAGAAGCCGAAGCTCACGTCCGACGAGAAGCGCGGCATGAAGAAGGTCGTGCTCTCGCTCGACGGCAAGGCGCACGACTTGAACGTCGGGTACATCGCGGCCGCGCCGGTTTGGAGGCCGTCGTATCGGCTCGTGGTCGGCAAGGACGGGTCGGCGGATCTGCAGGCGTGGGGGATCGTGCAGAACCTGTCGGGCGAAGATTGGAAGAACGTGAAGCTGTCGCTCGTCGCGGGCGCGCCGCTGGCGTTCGAGGCGCAGCTGGGGACGCCGGTGATTCCGCCGAAGCCCATCGTCACCGATCAAGGCGAGGTGATCTCGTCGGTGCCGGGATCGGAGACGTCGCTCTCGCAACTTGCGCCCCCTCCGCCCCCGGCGCCGGCCGCGCAAGCCGCTCCGGCTTCTCCGGCGGACGACTCGCCGCGCGAAGAGGCGGGGATCGATGGGCTGGCGGACAGCAGCGGTCCCGGCGGAGCTCCGTCGAAGAACGTGCGACGCGACAAGAAGAGTGGAGGAGGCAAGGGGAGCGGACATGGAGCGATTTCGCCGAAGCCGTCGGCGCCGCCTGCGTTCGGCCAGTCGGGTGCCGGGTACGCCACGTCGACGATCACGACGAAGAGCGCGCCGCCGCCGTCGATCTCGCAGCCTCGCAACCTCCGATCGCTCGCGGCCATCGCCGTCGAAGCGGGGACCACGCGGTACGATCTCCCGGACTCGGTCACCGTGCCCGACAAGAGCGCGACGATGGTGATGCTCCTGTCGCGCAAAGTGCCGGGAGAGTCGGAGTTCCTCTTCGCGCCCGACGGCGGCGTTCCCGATTCGTCGCAGCATCCGTTTCGCGTGGCGCGCTTCGCGAACAAGACGGGCGGCGCGCTGGAGCGCGGGCCGATCGCGGTGTTCGAAGGGGGCGCGTTCCTGGGGCAAGGGATGGTCGATCCGCTCCCTGACGCGGCCACGGCGACCGTTCCGTTCGCGCTCGAACGGAGCCTCGCGGTCGACTCCGAGAGGAAGTACGACGAGCTTGGCGAGCGGGTTCAGAAGATCGAGAACGGCGAGCTCACGATCGAGCGCGACGCGCAGACGCAGACGAAGTACCGCGTGCGAAACGGCGGAGACCTCGCGGCGAAGGTGCTCGTGAAGCACCCGCGCATGAACGGCACGCGCCTCGTCGCGGCGCCGGCCGGGACGGAAGACAACGTGGGGACGGGCTCGGCGCTCGTGCCGATGACGGTGGGGATTCACGCCACGGGCGAGCTCGTGGTCGACGAGCGCGCGACGCTTCGGCGAAACGAAGACTGGTTCTCGTCGATCGCGGACAACGCCGTGAAGGCGTTCCTGGCGGACGCGAAGAGCGACCGCGCGGTGGCGGCGAAGCTTTCGCAGGCGTGGGCGACGCGCAAGGAGATCGTGGACAAGAGCGCCGTGCGCCAGAAGCTCGCGCAGGAACAGGGGAGCCTCGGGCAGCAGAGCGAAGAGACGCGCCGCAACCTGCGCGCGATCGAGAAGAACAAGTCGGCCGAAGGGCTGCGCGCGCGGCTCACCAAGCGCCTCGAGGAGACGGCGACCCGGATCGACGACATCACCAAGCAGATCGTCGAGCTCGACTCGAAGCTCGCGGAGCTGCGCGTGACGTTCAAGGAGACGCTGCGCGACGTGAAGTGGGTCGCGCAGGTGACCACGACTCCGGCGACGTGAAGGGGGGCGTGAGCGCGAGCGCGGTGAAGGATGCGATCGATCTCGCGTCGTTGCGTGCGACGGAGGTCGATCGCGCGTTCTATTTGCGCGACGCGCGCGTCGTCGCGCGCGCGATGGTGGGCACGTATCTGGTTCACGCGCCGCGCGGCGAGCGAGCGCGTGCGGTTCGCATCGTGGAGACCGAGGCGTACTGCGGTCCGAAAGATCTCGCGTGCCACGCGCGCGCGGGGCTGACGAAGCGGACGCGCACGCTCCTCGGTGAGCCGGGGCACGCCTACGTGTTCTTGATCTACGGGATGTACGACTGCTTCAACGTCACGTGCCGCCGTGCGGGATCAGGGCACGCCGTGCTCGTGCGCGGAGGGGAGCCGGTGCTGGGGATCGACGAGAGCGTGCGCGCCGACGGTCCAGGCAAGCTGACGCGCGCGCTCGGGATCACGCGGAGCGACGATGGGCGCGATCTCACCGGCGAGACGCTGTTCCTCGCCGCGCGAACGAAGCGACCGAGGATCGCAGTGACCGCGCGGGTCGGAGTGGGGTACGCGGGGGAGTGGGCGGATCGGCCGTGGAGGTTCGTGGACGCGAAGAGCGAGCACGCCTCGCGGCCGAGCAAGAAATTGATGGGGAGGGGATGAAGGGCTCGCGCTCGAGGGCGTTCACGGGGCCTGTCGCACGGTCCAGTCGATTTGCCCCAGCATCGCCGTCAGACGCTCGCTGCGCGCCGAGTCGCCGGTCGCGATCCACGCGACGAGTCCGTAGAGATAGGCGCGGAAGTCCTTCCGACCTTCCCTGTTCTGCGACGCGGCGCCGTGTCGAACGCAGTTGTGCAGGATCGCCTTCACGCGATCGAAGGTCTCTCGCGACGCGCGCGCCCGATCGTTGACCACGAGGCCTGCGATGCGCTGCTGCCCGCCATGGCGCATGACACGCGTCTTGCGAAAGTTCACCGCGAAGCCCTCGTCGTGGACGACGGCCGCGACGAATGCCTCGAAGCGCCGCGCTCTCCGCGCGACGTCTACGCCCCCTGAAAAGACGAGGTCGTCGGTGTATCGGCTGTAGGTCGCTCCGATCGCATTCGCCGCAGCCGCGAGTCGCACGTCGAGGCCAAACGCGCAGAGGTTGGCGATCGCCGGGGACGTCGGTGCGCCTTGAGGCAAGTGCGGCGCGCGTACGAGCATCTTGGTGCGACGAAGCGCGTCGATGTCGGCCGCACTGGGATAGTCGCCGAGCGCGCGCTTCTCCACGTCGACGGGCATCGGAGGGGCGCGGTTGCTGCAGAGCGCAGCGAGCATCGTCGCGACCTCGGCGGGGTAGCCCAGCGCGCGAAAGATGGCTCGCACGCCCGCAGCGGTGATGGAGGAGAAGAAGTCGGAGAGATCGATCCGAAGCACGACGTACCGTCCCGCGTGCATCGAGGCGTGTGAGAGCACCGAGCGGCCACGGCGGAAGCCGTGCGCGGCGTCGTGCAGCGGAATCACGTCGAGGATCTCGTGAAGGATGCGTCGCTGGATGTCCTTCGTGCGCTCCTTCGGTTCTTCGAGGAGGCGGACGCCCCCCGAGCGCTTCGCGACCCATCGGTATCTGTAGTGGCGCAGCCCTTCGTCGCGCACGAGGCGCTCGAGCCCGCGTGCGTCGGCGAGCCATGAGAGCGCCGGCGCTTCGACGCCGATCCACGATGCGAGGTCGCCCGCGGTCGCGATTTGCGGAACCGGCCAGCGGGCAGCGCCCATCGCGAGGGATGGGACGAGCCATTCGCGGACTCTGGGCGAATCGGAAACGCTTCTGCACGCGTCGCGGACGCGGTCGTCTGTTGCGATGAAGCGTGCAAGCGCGCCGAGATCGTGGAGCGGCGGGGACGGGAAGGCGCGTAGGACGTCCTTCGCGAGAGGGACGAGCCAAGAGGATCGGGCTCCGAGCGCGCGCGCGCCCATGTCGACGAGCTCCGCGGAGCCCCAGTCGCTCGCCGTCAAGAACGCCGCCGCGAGGGCGTCGCCGAGGAGAGAACGGGGAGACGCGCGCATGTTCGATCAGCGCGCGGCGGCGCGCTTCGACCCGTCCCGTACGGCGTGACCAATCCTGCGCAGGGCGCAGCGCAGGTCACGCGATGAGATGCCTACCCACTGAAGTTCCTCCGGGGTAACCCCGGAGAGGATCCGGCTCGCCGAAGGCGAGACCTTCACCGACTCGAGAACGCACCGCCGCACGCGAGCAGGCTATCGCGATCGGTGCGCGCCGAGGAGTCGCGCGCGATCCCAGAGGCGGGCGTCGCTCCTACTCACTCCCGCCGCTTCTCTTCGTCGACCTCGACCCGCACCGTCTCCGGCGCGGACTCCACTGGATCGGCGATCTGCGGGACGCCGTCGGGCCCCAGCACGACGACCACCGGCGCCTGTTCGTCGTCGCCGGTCGTGTCCACGTCGCTCGCTTTTTCGAGCGCGACCTCGCGCTTCACGCGGTTGGCGAGCGTCTTGGTGAGAACGTGATTGGGGACGGTCGCTTCGAGGCGACGGCGCGGAGGCGGAGGGCGTTTGGAGGGCCCGGTCATCGGGGCCGATTCGAACGCGCGCCGCGAGAGGCGTCAAGGGCCGACGCCGCGCTTCAGGGGCTCTCCCACGCCACGAACCGCGCGACGACCGGCGTTCCCGCCTCCACGCGCAAGGTCACGGCGTCACCCTTCCGCACGCACACAGGCCCTCGCGCGCCGAGCGTCGCATCCAGCGCGTCCCTCTCTTCGGCAAGCACGTCGCCGCGCGAATCCGTGAGCCACGCATGCACCGCCGACCGCGCGACCAGCGTCACCCGCACGCACACGTCGCGATCGTCGGCGCGCGCGACGACGCGCGTCGCGCTCTTCGCGTCCGCCGCGTCTCCCGCGATCTCACCGCGCGCCACTTCACGCATCCCCGCGGCCACGCTCGTTGCTCGCGAGGCCAGCGCGTCCAGCGACGCCAGCGCCGAGGCGTCCACCGCATCGCCCGCGTCCACCACGCCCGCATCGCGCACGGCGACGCTCGCGTCCAGCGGCGCTCCCACCTTGGCGCTCGCCGCCGGCACGGCGCTCGGACCACACGCCTCGACGCTCAGCCCCACGCACGCGCCTGCGCTCACCAGCGCGACGATCGTGCCGATCCGCATCGTGTTCGCTTACGCGCGCGGCTGCGGGAGCGGCGGCACCTTCGACGGCTCGCGCGCGGGCTTCTCGTGCTTCTCGCCCTTGTCGCCATTGCCGCCATTGCCGCGCTTGTCCGCGGCGTCGCGCGTCTCTTCGACCGGGTCCATCCGGCAGCTCCCCTGGAACTCGACCCCGCGATCGATGAAGACCGACGGCGAGTGGATGTTCCCGATCATCTTCGCCGGGGCGTGAATCTCGATCGACGCCTTCGCGCGCACGTTGCCGTGCACGATGCCGCCGCGCACGATCACCGTGGCCACGTCGATCTCGGCGTGCACCTCGGCGCCGTCGCCGATGATGAGCGTGTCGTCGCTCTTGATCTCGCCCGAGAACGTGCCGTCGATGCGCACGCGCCCTTCGAAATAGAGCTTTCCTTCGAAGCGCGTTCCGCGACCGAGGAGCGCCGTGATTTCCGTGGCGGGGAGGGGTTGATCCATGGGTGGCTGGCCTAGCAGCGGGCTTGCGTCCGCGCAACGAGTGGTGCGGGGAGTCGCGCATTTTCCGGGAGAATGGTTCACAATCGGTTGCAGCCCTTGAGACCGACGCTCCACGCCGCCGTCCTGGTCGCCGCCGCGATCTCCGCGCGGGCTTCGATCGCGATCGCCGCGGAACCGGCGCCTGCGGCCGAGCCGCCGAACCCGCCGACCCCGCTCGAGGCTCCGACGGGCGCCGCGGAGAGCGCGCCGACGACGTCGAAAGACGAGTCGCAGATCAATACGACGCTCGAGAAGCCCGAGACCACGCTCCGGTGGCGCAACTCGACGTTCCAGTTCGAGCAGAGCGTCTCCACGCAAACGGCCGGAGTCGAGACGAGCCCTCAGCTCACGTACGTCCCATCGTACGAGTGGTGGCTCTCGTTTCGCCCCCGCTTCTACATCTCGGAGAAGCTCTTCGTCAGCGCGCGCTTCGACTACTACAAAGAGTTCACGAACGCCGCGCTCGCGAACGGACCCGACACGACCTACTACCGCGAGGACGTCTTCGGCGACATCTGGACGAACCTCGTCTACGAGACCCCGGTTCCGTCGATCTCGAAGCACACGAAGGCGTCCGTCGGCGCGCGGCTCCGGTTTCCCACGTCGAAGGAGAGCCAGGACGAAGGGGTCTACGTGCGCACGGGGCTCACCGCGGGGCTGAAGCAAGGGGTCGAGATAAACGGCGCGTCGGCGAAGTTTCTCTCCGATGCGCTCTTCTCCGTTGGCCTTTGGTACGACCACCCCTGGTCACGCGCCACGACGCCGACCAACGGGGGCTTGAACTACGCGCGGCAAGACACCGGGGGCCAGTCGTTCTTGAGCGACCAGCTCTCGGGGTCGACGCTCGTCGCGCACCAGCTCGTCGCGTCGTTCAACTCGAGCCTGCAGATCACGCCCCGGCTCGCGTTCAACGCCGACATGATCTTCTTCAACCAGTGGCACTACGCGCCGACGACCGCGTGCGTGGCGACGCTCACCGGCTGCGCTTCCGTCGGCACGACGCCCGGGTTCGGGACGACGTACACGGTCGATACGTGGTTCGTCACGTCCGTCGATTACGATCTCTTCGACGAGCTCACACTGACGCTCGGGTACTACAACCTCGCCAATCAGCTCGCGCCGGACGGCCAGCGTCGCGGCCTCGTCGGGCACGACAACATCTGGTGGAGCCCCGACGCGCGCCTCTTCTTCAACGTCACGATGAACCTCGACGACATCTACGAGTGGGCGACGGGCAAGCGAACGACGATCCCGCCGCCCACCTTCGAGAAGCGGAACGTGACCGCGACGAGCGCGCCAGGGGCCGGACCCCAGCTGTGAGCGGAGACTGCGAGCGGAGGCGACCGTGTCGCACGGATTTGGGTGTTGCGCCGCGGCCCGTGCTCTACTGATGGGATGAACGGACGCATCACGGGCTCGATCGCGCTCGCAGCGTTCGTCCTGTTTGCCGGCGCTTCGGCGCTCGCGCAGGACACACCGGCGGCGGCACCTGCGGCCGCGCCGCCGACGCCCGCCTCGACAGCGCCCGCTCCGGCCGATAGCGCGGCTGCCGCGTCGAGCGCCGCTCCCGCCGCGCCGAAGAGCACCGGCGCTGTCACCGGGTANNGCGAACGAAGCCGTGGCCAAGGTCACCGGGTTCGAGATGCTCGCCGACGGAGGGTCGCGCCTCTTCGTGCAGCTCTCGCGGCAGGTCGACGTCGATCAGACGAAGGACACGGCGGCGAACGACGCGCCGAGGCGCGGGAAGCACGGGCGTGGAGCGAAGCAAGCGCCGCGCGCCGCGCTCACGCGGCTCACGTACGTGCTCAAAGGGACCGAGGTCGGCCGGACCAACGACGAGAACTCGCTCGAGACGGTTCACTTCAACACGCCGGTCGTGCGCGCGCGGTTGCAGCCGTCGGGGCGCGACTTGCGGTTCGTGATCTTGCTGCGCGCCGACGTGACGCCGACGATGAAGATCGTCCCGGCGAAGGACAACGGCGCGATGCTCCAGATCGATTTCCCGCAAGGGTCGTACGTGGCGGCGGGCTCGCAGGCCGCCCAGGCGCCCGGCGCGACGAACGAGCCGGTGAACGGCGCGCTCCCATCGACACCGGGGACCACCGTGAACATGACCGGCGATCCGAACGGAAACGCGAACGGCACCCCCGTATCGGGAGAGACGAACGATTCGACGGGGCAGCAGTAGCCTCGCCGCGCTCGCCGTCGCGACGCTGGCGACGACCGCGACGATCGTTTCGACCTCGCGCGTGGCGCACGGCGACGAGCCGCCGGTCGTTCCGCGCGACGTGGCGGACGTCCATGCGAACGAAGTGGATCTCGACTCGCGCACGCGCGAGATGCTCCTTCGCGGCGACGTGCGGGTGGACGCGCCGCCGTTTCACTTGCGAGCCGACACGCTGCGCGTTCATCGCGATGCGCGCGGAGCGCTCGACGTGGAGGGGAAGGGGCGGCTCGCGTTCTGTCCCTGCCTCGGCTCGCCGCTGGCGGTGCGCTTCGATGGAGCGACGGTCGCGCCGCCCGGCGATCTGATCCTGCGATCGCCGACGCTGGAGGTGATGGGTGCGCCCGTCATGTGGGCGCCGGTGTTCTGGCTCCGGTCGCCAGGCAAGCCGGGGTTGCTTCCGCCGGAGGTCGCGTACCGCGGCGCGGACGGGATGTTCGTGGGCGAGGGGCTGCACCTCCCGCTGGCGCGCGACGACATGCATCGCGGTCTCGACGTGCGCGCCGGCGGGTACTTCGAAGGGGGTATGGCGATCGAGGCGGCGCTCGCGACCGAGGGATCGACGACGCGGGTGGCGTGGGACCACCTGCGCGGCGACGGGCTCACGCTCGACGCGCGCGGCGTGGCAGCGTCGGGCGACGCGCAGCTGGCGTGGGATGCGGACGCGATCCGTGGCGCGCGCGGCGTTCGGGCGACCACGGACCTCGAGGCCGCGTCGCGCGCGTTCGATCGCGCGCGCGCGGAGAGCGCGTTGACGATCGCGTACGGGGGGACCTTCGCTACGGGC
>PLXW01000088.1 GCA_003151595.1 Myxococcales bacterium | reverse complement strand
CGGTCCTACGCGCGTCACCCAGATCGGTCCGACCAAACTCCGAGTATGCCCAGTCACGAGCCTCGTCTCGTTTCATGAACCGCGAACGCGAGCGAAGTCCCGAAAATTCCCCTACGCCGGCCAGATCCGATCAATGCGTCACCCTTTTGGGTGACACCAGGTACGGGTCGCTCCTCATGATCTGCATCCATTCCTGGCAACGCAGAAGTCCCGCGCGCTGGGCCGACGACGGCGACTGCCGCCGGTTCCATCGCCCGCGAGCCGCGCGGGCTCCAGCTTCTCGGTCTGGGACTCGCGGGGGTCTCTGGCGCCGAGAGGCCGAGCGAGCCCGCCCGAAAGTTCGGGTGCAAACGGATTGAGCGAGCATGGAGCGGTTGCATGGAACTCAGAGCCCCTAATTGTCCCATCGGATCTTTTGCGAAACGGGTTGCTTGAAATCGACCGGCTCCCGAAACAAAGGTGCGACTGCGCGGCTTGGATACCCCCGCAGCGGACCCTCGCTCTCATGGTGACCACGCCTGTCCGGGCCCCCCCTCGGCCCGATGGAGCCGAGACGTCGTGTGGTCCCGTCGCGACCAGGGCTCTTGGGAGCTCGCCTTTGCCCGTCCGAGCGACACCCGGCGTGCTCCCGCGCCGATGAGGCATCGTCGGCGCTCGCCCTCGCCGCGTCCGAGCGAGACTGTCGCGTTGTCTCGTCGCGACCACGCCTGGTCGGCCCTCGCCTTGGCCTGATGGAGGCGAGACCTCGCGTTGTCTCGTCGCGACCACGCCTGGTCGGCCCTCGCCTTGGCCCGATGGAGGCGAGACCTCGCGTTGTCTCGTCGCGACCACGCCTGGTCGGCCCTCGCCTTGGCCTGATGGAGGCGAGACCTCGCATGGTCCGTCGCGACCACGCCGAGGACGGGCGTCCCCCACGTTCGATCGCGCTCCATTCTCCGGCTTCATGCCCGAGCCCCGCGGCCGGCGGCCAAATCCATCGACGAAAACGAGGGTCGCGTCGGCCCACGCGTGGTCAGCGCGGTTTCGCAGCCAAAACACCGAGAGGCCGTGGTTTCAGGATCTGAAACCGACCCCCCGTACTCTTGTCTTCATGGACGCAACGCAAACCAACGCCTCGAAACCCATCCACGTCAACGTCAACGCCTCGCACTGAAAGAGAGACCACCATGAACCAGAGCAACGACAAGACCGTCACCCAGAACACGAAGCGCATCAGCGCCATCAAGAAGTACATCCGCAACGCCAAGACCGAGATCCCGGACGACGGGCAGCTATTGAAGCCCGCCGACGCGATCGCGATCTACCAGGAGAGCCTCGACAAGCGGGCGGCCGCCGCCGCAGCGCACGCGGCGTACACAACGGCGGTCGCAGAGCGAAAGGAGGCGGAAACCCGGCTCCCCTCGCTCGACCGATCGCTACGGAACTGGGTCGTGGGCCACTTCGGCGGTGACAGCGTCGAGGTGGGCGAGTTCGGTTTCTCCACGCGCAAGCCCGCGGCGGTCACCGCCGATGTTCGCGCGAAGGCCGTCCTCCTCGCGCGTGCCACGCGGGAAGCGCGCGGCACGAAGGGGAAGCGCCAGAAGCAGAAGATCAAGGGATCGCTGGTCGATCCCGCCGCGCCGGCGGCCCCGGCGAAGTCTTCGGCCGTAACGACATCGAACGCGCCGGCCACCGCGGGCGCGACGGCGCTCCCGGTCGTGAACGCGCCCGGGGGAGGGGGCGCGTAGAAGCAGAGAGCCCGAGAGACAAAGAGCGACGAGCCCGTTCGCGCAGGTGAGCGGGCTCGTCGTCTTTTGTCGCGCGTCGGGATCACCAGCGGGCGCATCGCGTGCTCCACCCACCCATGGAAAGGCAAGATCGCCTTGTCAGTTCGGCTCCCTCGCAGGCATGACGAATTGCAACAGCCTCGGTGCCGACCTGAGCGTTGGACTCAACTCCCGTAGACGTTGCCGGCACCGAGCGTCGTCGAAAACGACCTGCCGGTGTCCGAGATGCTGTTCGTCTTGACGCAGAGGTCCGGGATGGACGCGCTCATCTCGTTCACCGCCTGGACCAGCGCGTCGTCGAACGAGCGGTCATGCCCCGCCGAATCCATCACTCGACGCAGAGGGCGGGTCGCGCGCAGGCGTTGATGCGTGAGAGCGTGTCGAACGGATTGTCGCAACGCTGCGACCTGACCTCGCTCAGACATTTCTCGAGCTTGTCGCCAAGGATGCCGTGCGGGCACGGGCCGTTCGTGAGCTCGCTTCGATTGTCTTTCCCGACGTCCTGCATGCACGCGGCGCGCGTCTGGTACGAGAGCCCTTGGCCGACGTTGCCGCATCGAGCTTCGCGCGTGCATCGCTCGGCGGAGATCGTCTCGATGTCCTTCTCGCTCGGCGTCTGCGACACGAGCTGGACGCCCGACGTCGTCTGCGCGGGGGGATACGCCGGATGATCGCACGCGACCGCGAAGAGCGGGGCGAGCGCCAGCGGCGCAGCAAGGAACAGCTTCTTTATCGACATGGTGGTCACCTCGCGCGGCATCGCTTGCATCGCGCGCGCCAGCGTGGATTTCGCGAGGCCGCGTCAACCCGGCGAGCGCATCCGGTGTCGCGCGCGTGCGTGAGCGTGGCGTGATGCCACGCACGCCGAACGGGAGATCCGGTCAGCTCCGCGAACCGCTATCTTCGGAGCAAGACGCCCGAGGCGAGCACCGACGAAGAGCTGCAAGCGCTGCTCGATCAGATCGAGCTTCTCGCCACGCTCGAAGACGAATAAGAGCACCTGGCGCACGCTTCGAGCGCGATCGAAAATCAGATGCGCGCCTCGGCACTGCTCCCCCTCCTGCTCCTCGGTTGCTCGCCTGCGATCGTCGACTCGCGCGCCCCCACGCCTTCGACATCGGCCGCATCGGCGAGCGCTCACAAGCGCGCCGACGAGGCGGACGCGCTGTTCCGCAAAGGGGACGCATCATCCGCGCTCGTCGCGTACCGCGAGGCGTGGGACGCCGGCGACCAGACCGGCGAAGTCGCCTACAGCGGCGCGTGCGCGGCGTCGCGCGCGAAGCAGATCGACGAAGCGTTCGTGTGGCTCGATCGCGCGGCCACGCATCGCGTTTACGGCCCGGCTTACGCCGTCGATCACGATCTCGACAGCGTGCGCGGCGACCCGCGATTTCCCATCGTCGTCGCGAAAGCGCGCCAGCTCGCCGAGGCGCGTGCGCGCGAGATGGGCGTCGGCGCGGGTCTCGTGCGCAGCTCACCCGAGGCCGAAGCGATCGATCGCCCGGCGCTCGATCGTCTCCTGCGCGCGTCCGAGGACGCGGGCTCCAGCGCCGTGGTCGTCCTGCGCAACGGGCGGCTCGTCGGCGACTGGTACTTCGGCGGCTACACGTACCCAATCGAGGCGATGTCCGCGACGAAGTCCGTCGTCGAGCTGGCTATCGGGATCCTCATCGCCGACGGCCGCATCGCGTCGCTCGACGAGCCCGTCTGGCGCTTCTACCCGGAGTGGCGGCAAGGGCGCAAAGAGCAGATCACGCTGCGCATGTTGCTCAATCACACCTCGGGCCTGCAGGCCGGCCGCATCACCGACGAGGTCTATCGCAGTCCGGATTTCGTGCAGCTCGCGCTGGCAGCCGAGCTCACGGACGCGCCGGGGACGCGCTTCTTCTACAACAACAAGGCGGTCAACCTGCTCGCTGGGGTCGTCGAACGCGCATCGGGCACCAAGCTCGACGACTTCCTCCGCGCGCGCCTGTTCCTCCCGCTCGGTGTCCGTGACGTGACATGGTCGCACGACGCCGCGGGGAACCCGCACGGGATGGCCGGCTTGCAGATTCATCCGCTCGACTTCGCGAAGGTCGGGCAACTGATGCTCGACGCGGGCCAATGGAACGGCGCGCAGATCCTCGATCCGCGATTCATCGCCGAGTCCACGCGCCCGTCGCAGGCCGACGATCCGACGTGCGGTCTTCTGTGGTGGATCGCCTACGACGACGAGCGTGTGACCTTGCCTGCCGCCGCGGAAGCGGCGCTTCGCGACCACGCCGTGCCGGCGCGCCTGGTCGACAAGTTCCACGACCTCTACGGAAAGAGCGTCGCTCCCGAGGAGCTGAGTCGCATCACGCTTCCGCTCCCCATCGGCGACTACGCCACGGTGTTCGATGCGCTCAACGCCGCCAAGATCCAGGTCCGTCGCGAAGCCACGGGCGCCTTCGGATTCGCGGCCGAGGGCTACCTCGGGCAGATGGTCCTGGTGATACCGAGCGCCCACCTCGTCGTCGTGCGAATGCTCGACAGTGCCAACGAGGAGCGGTCGAAGCGACTGAGTCAGCGCGAGTTCATGCAACTCGCGCGCGCGCTCGTGCCGCACTGAAGAGAGACCTTCGACGGCCCGAGGCGAGCACCGACGAAGAGCTGCAGGCGCTGCTCGATCAGCTCGAGCTTCTCGCCACGCTCGAAGACGAATACGCGCTCCGTCTCGAAAGAGGAGCGCGCTCTCTTCTCCACGGCGTCGTCGATCGTCATCGGCTCGTCCGTGGCGTGTATCTCTTTTTTGCGATACACGAGCCGCACGTCAAACACCTCGAAGGGAAGCTCTGGGAGATGCGCATGAAAGGGAAGGACGGAATCGCACGCGCGCTCTATGTGACCGTCTCCGGCGAGCGTGTGGTCGTCGTCCAAGCGTTTACCAAGAAGACGCAGAAGACTCCCCCGCGCGCGCTCGACGTGGCGCGCGCCAGGGCAAAGGAGGTCGTGTGATGCCGACGCCGGTGAGCAAGCTCAAGAAACGCTGGATGAAGGAGCCTGGCTTCAAGGCGGGCTACGACGCCCTCGAGGAGGAGTTCGCTCTCGCGAGCATGCTCATCGAGGCGAGGGCCAAGGCGAAGCTCTCGCAAGAAGAGCTGGCGGAGCGAATGGGCACGTCGCAGTCCACCATCGCCCGCCTCGAGAGCGGTGCGGCGAAGCCGAGTCTCTCGACGCTGGAGCGATTCGCGAAGGCTACGGGCACGCGGCTTCGCGTTTCGCTCGTGTCGACCGCGCCCCGAAAGAGGAAGCCGCGCAAGGCGGCATGAGCCTCGAGGAGGCGAGCACCGACGAAGAGCTGCAAGCGCTGCTCGATCAGCTCGAGCTTCTCGCCACGCTCGAAGACGAATAAGCGCTCCGCTCCCGAAACCGAGCGCGCGCCCCTGCGTAGACGCCGAGAGACTCGCACGTCACGCCCGCGCCTGACCCATCGACCCGTCCGCGGTCTCGATGAGGTGGGCGCCGGGCGTGCGCACGACTGCGCGTCGATCCAACCGAGGCCGCCTCGCGGCCCCCGCTCGCCCTAGGAGATCTCCATGATTCACCGGCTATTGTATATTGCATCCATTGTCACTGTGCTCTCCGGCTGCGGTGGCAGCACCGGCCCGACCGGCGAGCAAGGACCCGCGGGAGACAGCGGCGCGCAAGGCCCCGCCGGACCGGCCGGCGCGCAAGGTTCAGCCGGCGCGCAAGGTCCAGCCGGAGCGGAGGGTCCGGCGGGCGCTCAGGGTCCAACGGGCTCCCAAGGCGCGACCGGAGCGCAAGGTCCCGCGGCCCCCGTCCCCGACGCAGGGACCTCCGCGCCGACCGCGCTCTACATTCTGTCGAACAGCGCGACCGCGAACAGCATCATCGAGTACGCGCGCTCCTCGACCACGGGCGAGCTCACACCCTTCGGCGAATTCGCGACCGGAGGCGGCGGCACGGGCGCGGGTCTTGGCAGTCAGGGCGCCCTCGTCTTCGATGCGACGAGCAATCACTTCTTCACCGTGAACGCCGGAGACGGCTCGATCTCCGAGCTCGCGCTCGAGCTGGACGGCCGCATCTCTCTCCTCTCGAACGTCCCCTCGGGCGGCACCGCGCCCATCAGCCTCACGCTCTCGGGCACTACCCTCTATGTCCTCAACGCCGGCAGCGCGACGGCAGCGGCCAACATCTCCGGCTTCACGGTCGACCCCGGAGGGCTCATCCCGATCGCCGGCTCGACGCGCCTCTTGAGCGTCGCGCAGCCCGGGGCGGAGCAGATCGCCTTCGTGCAGAACGGTTCGGTTCTCGTCGTCACCGAGAAGGGGGCCGACAACATCGACACCTTCGTGGTGAGCGGCGGCGTCGCGGCAGCGGGAGTCTTCACCTCCGCGGGCGCGTCCCAGGCGCCCTATGGATTCGGGATCTCGGGCGCCGGCTTGATCGTCGTCAGCCAGGCGACCGCCAACACCGGAGCGAGCTCTTACTCCGTCTCTCCGACCGGCGTGGTCACCACCGACACGGCGTTCGTCGCCGACGGCCAATTGGCTGCGTGCTGGGTGGCCATCGTGAACACGACTGCGTACGCGCTCAACGCTCACAACGCCACGATCTCGGCCTACACGATCACGCCCGGCACCGGTGCGATCGCCCTCGTAGGAAACGGCGTCACGCCGGCGGCATCGACCGGCACCGGCCCGACCGACATCGCCGCCAGCCCCGACGGTGCGTTCCTCTACACGCGAAACGGTTCTGGGCAGTCGATCACCAGCTGGCCCATCGCCGCGGACGGGACGCTCGGCGCGACGACGACGTTCGCGGGCAGCCCCGCGTCCTCGAGCGGGCTCGTGGTGCGGTAGCGAGATCTCGTCCTCGCGCGAGTTGACGCGCTCGTCGTGGCGGCGAGACGGCTTGGATCCGATCGCGCTTCTCGCCGCGCGCGAAGACGAATAAGAGCGCTCCTCGAAAGGGGAGCGCTCCAGGTGTCGAAGGTAAAGCCGCTCTTGCCGGGGCCCGTGGCAGCGGCCCGCCGCGTGCTCGACGAATGCGACGTCCGCCATCCGCGCGACATCCACGTCGAGGCCATGGCCGCGCGCTATGGAGCGGTCGTCCTCTACGTCCCCATCACCACCGCGCGCGGCGCGATCCTCCGCAGCGCGAACCGCGCCGTCATCTGGATCGACGAAGACGCGCGAGGGGAGCCGCGCGCGGGCTTCACCGGCGCGCACGAGCTCGCGCACCTCCTTCTCCATAACGTCGTCGATCACTTCGCGCAGTGCCAGGGGGACGAGAGCGCGACCTTCGCGCGATCCGCCGAAGCGCGCGAAGCCGACAGGAAGGTCCGCGCCATCGAGCGCGAGGCAAACCACTTCTCCACAGAGCTCCTGATGCCCGAAAAATGGGCCGCGCCTCTGTGCACTGATCCGCGCCCCACGCTCGACGATGTCCACCGCCTCGCGCGCACCTTCCGCACGTCGTTCCACGCGAGCGCGATCCGCTTCCTCGAGCTGACCGAGGCGCCGTGCGCGTTCGTGCACACCGTCGACGGCCGCATCAAGCGATCGATCGAGACGCGCACGTTCCCCGGCACGATCGTGCAGCGCCGCCCGGTGCACCCGGACAGCCATGCCGCGCGCCTTCAGAACGAGCGCGCGGGCGTAAACAGCGAGCCGCGCGAGGTTGCCGGCGCGGCGTGGGGATGCGAGCGAGGTGAGCGGCTGATCGAGCACACCGTCGTGCTCGGGCCGGACGTCGGTGTCTTCAGCTGGATAGTGCCGGCCGCGTGAGATGAGGCGCGGCGAAGCGCACGCCCCTCTCAAGGTTCCCCGCGTGTTGCCGTCAACGGAGTCACTGCCGGAGAGCCTTTCGCTCGCTGGCCAGGGAGACCTCCATGACCACCGCGCGCGTCACACGTTTCGCATCTCTCGTCGTCGCCGCTTCAATGCCATGGCTCACCTCGGCATGCGCGACCGGCGATCTCCTGCGGAACCAGGTCGAGGTCGCGGGGGTGAAATACGAGGCGCAAGAGTGCGTCGAGCACGCGCTCCGCAATCAGCCTGAGCCGGAGACCGTGCGCGAAGCCGCGGTCGCTTTCACGAGCGCTTGCACGAAAGGCGAGGTCGCGTCGTGCAGCGTGCTCGGCGTGATGTACGAGCTCGGCGCGGGCTTCCCCGCGAGCACGCCTCGGGCGCTCGCGCTCTACGGCGCCGCGTGCGAAGCCCACAACGTGCGCGCGTGCGAAAACCGTGACCGTCTTTTGCGCTTCGGCGGCGCGTGACGGGTCAGAACGAAGGCTCACTCAGCGGAATCTGGGGCACCGGGAGCGAGCAGAGGTTCGTGCTCACCGTCACGACGTTGATGAACCCGAGCGCCTGGCTGAAGTTCAGGGCGCTGGGATAGCCCGTGGACTCGATCACGCCCGTGACGGTCTGGCCTGCGAAGAGGCTCCCCGCAGATCCCGCCGTCGTATAGGGAATGTTCGTGCAGAACTCGGGGAGCGTGAGCGAGTACGGGCCCGCGGCTCCGGAGCAACTTCCGGGAGGCGCGCACTGGTTCGGGAATGGAGACGACACGCTGTAGGCCTGACACGGCTGGACCTCGAAGGGGTATGTCTCCAGCGGCGAGCTATCGTTCCCCTGGTTCATCGTGAGCGTCATATAGAAGTCCGCGGTCACGTTTCCTGAGTTCGTGAACGAGAAGTTCTGCGTCACCGTGGCGCCGAGGGCGTAGTCCGGAGTGCTGTAGGTGTCCTTGATGCTCAGCGGTGTGAACGCCAGGAACGCCCCTTTCGCGGTCTCGCTGATCGAGATGTTGTGCGCGACGTCACCGACCGACGTCGTGGAAATGGTGAGTGTGTCACCGAAGGAGTTAGGCGTGGTCGAAGCAGGAACCTGGATGGTGTTCGGGACGACGAGGAGCTGGGTGATCGCGCCGGCCGGCAGGGGCTCGGCCGTGTTGACCTGGATAAGCGTGTAGCTCGCCTGGGGTGGGGGGCTGGTCTGGAGCCAGAGCGTGTAGTTGGGCGGCGCGTGGCCGAACGTCGCCGTGAAGGTCGAGGCGACTCCCTTGTTGTTGATCGATACCAGCTGTCCCGCGGCTCCTTCGTTGGCCCCGGGGTTCAACGAGCCCTGACCGACGCTCACGCCGCACGGCACGAGCCCGAAGTTCAGGCTCGTCGGGGAGACGGCGATGCCGGTGAGCCCCGTGCCGCTCAGCGCGAAGTTCGGAGGGGCGGGCGCGCAGAGCACCGTTCCCGCCGGCAATGTGTAGATGGCGGTGTCGCTGGCGGCCCCCACGGTCGTCGGAGTGAACGTCATCTCCGGCGCGGGCGCGAGGCTCTCGTGAGGCGCGAGGTCGAAGACGAGCATCTGAGGAGACCCCACGCCGCCGTCCTGTGAGACGTCGTTCGGGTTCACGGCGAAGACTGGGTTCGCGTTCGCGAGTTGCACCCCGTCCACGGCGACGTTCCCGGTGTTCGTGATCGTGAATTGAGTTGTCGCCGTCTGGTTGACGGAGACACCGCCGAAGTTGAGAGCGGTGAAGTTCGTTGCACCGTTCCCGCTCGACGTGAGGATGACCCCCTGCGCCGTCTGGTGAAGCTGAATCAGCTGCGGCTGAGTGCCCGTGCCGGTGCTCACCTGCAGCGTGGCCGCGTAGAAGTCCGGAGTCACAGGCGACCCCGCCGGAAGACCCGGGATGGCGACGGGGGTGATGGTGAACGATCCCGAGCTCTGGGCGTTCACCGGTCCGGTCGTCTGACTGAGGTGGTAATACGCGCTCCCGGAAAGGAACGACGCCGTCCAGGTGATGCTTCCGCTGGAGGCCGTGTTCTGGATCGTGACCAGCGCCTGCGTCGCCTGTTGGCCGCAAGGGGTGAGGCCGAAGTCGATCGACGCGGGCGTCACGACCGTGGTCGAGGTCGAGCCCTGCCCGTTCAGGGTGAGCGGCGAGGGCATCGGAGCGCAGAAGTGGTTGGTGGATTTCGACGACGGCGTCATCTGGAGCGACGCGATCTGTGGATTCGTGTTGGCGGAGGCGAACGATGCCTGGAGCGCCGCGCTCGCATTCGCGTTCACGTCCACGAGACCCAGCGGCGCAAAGCCAAACTCCGAGACACCAGCATCCAGGCCGGCGAACGTCAGCTGAACTTCGGCAGGAAGGTTGCCCGAGTTGACGACGGTGAAGGGGAGGTTCGTCGTCGAGTTGACCGCGACCGTGCCGAATTGGACCGCCGAGGGCTGGAACGCCATGATCGCGCCGCTCGCCGTGATGCTGAGGGGGACGTTGATCGAGCGCGCAGCCCCGTTCGGCGACGTGAAGAGGAGCTGCAGCACGTCGGCATAGGCGTTGGGGGTGATGGACGCCGTCTGCGGCATCTGCGGCAAGCTCACGGTCACAGTCGTCTCGCTTCCGCCCGCAACTGACGTTCCTCCGTCGGGGGACGTCGGCGTGAGCGTCGCGGTGAAGATAGAGCTCGAGCCGTTCTGGAGGGACGCGGTGACCTGGAACGATGTCGCGCCCGTGTTTTGCACGGAGAGGGTGCTGGGCAAGGTCGTCGTCGAGCCGCAGGGGACGGGGCCGAAGTTGATGCTCGTCGCGGAGAGCGTCACCGCGGGTGGCACTGGGGTCACGCCGGTCCCGGCCAGCGCGATCCCGGAGCCTCCCCCCGGAAGCGTGTTCAGGTTGCAGATGGTCGTGCCAGACGCGGCGCTGAGCGTCAGCGTCCCAGGGAAGGCCTGTGGGGCGCTCGGCAGAAACGAGATAGGAACGGGTTGAGTCGACCCAGCGTTGACGGTGATCTGCGACGGAGCAGAAAACGGCGACGTCGGGATGAGATTCAGCGTCGCATTCTCATTGCCTGAGTTGATGAAGTTGAGAGTCTCGGTCTCGGTCTGCCCGACGGACCAACTGGGGAAACTTATCGTTCCTGTCGGCGCCACGGCGATGATCGCCCCCTCGGCGGTCATCTGGAGCTGGATCTGGTGAGGGGTGTCGTTGGGAGAGTTCGTCGTGATGGAGATGGCTCCGTTGAAGCCACCGTTGGCGATGCTGGTGAGGTTCGTGGGGATGACGTTCGGGATCACGGTGAACGTCGGGGCGCCACCGTCCTCCCCTTGCTCCGACACGGCTCCGATCGCGACGTTGCCCTGAGCGGGGTTCGGGCTCAGCGTGTAAAAGGCTGCGCCGGAGGTGAGCGTCGCCGTCCAGTGATAGGCCTCGGTCCCGCCCACGTTGCTCAGGTAGATTCCCTGCTGCGGCGCCGCTGTGCCACACGGCGTATTTCCGAAGCTCAGCGTGGTCGGTGCGACGCCGACGTTGCCGCTGACGCCGGAGCCGGAGAGGGTGACGCCGGCGGGGAGCGGACCGCAGAGTGGAACGCTGTCGGCCTGGGCGAGGGCGATGACACCTGTCGACGAAGCAGCGGCGCCCGGCATGAACGTCGCCGAGAGTGACACCGTCGCGCCGCTCGCGAGCGTGGCCGAGGGCTCCGTGACCGCAAAGGGGTTCGCGCCGCCGCCGTTGACGCTCGCAGTGAGGGTGAAGTTGGCCGCTTGGCTCCCATTGTTGGTCACGCGCACGGTCTGGCCGGGCGAGGTCGAGTTGACCGGGACATCGCCGAAATTCACCGTCGACGTGTTGAACACGAAGATGACCCCCTGCGCCCCCTCCTTCACCGGGATCGCGTTCTTCGTGTTGCTGCCGCCGTTCACGACGAGCTGCAGCGTATCGCCGTACCCGTTGGTGGTGTTCGCGGTCTGGGGCGCGGTTGGTACGGCGACCGGTGTGATGACGAGGCTCACGGCGGCCGAGACGGCTAGCGACGCGACGCTCGACCCCAGATTCTGTCCGCTCGTCGGGTTCAGGAACGAGGCGGAGAAGCTTCCGCTGTTCTGCTCGAAGTAGAACGCCAGCGACACGGGCGCGGTCGAGTTGTTGATGACCTGGACCGTCTGGGCGGCAGCTGTCGTGCCGCAGGGAACCGGGCCGAAGTTGATACTCGCCGGATTGAGGGTCATGGCCGACGCGGGCCCCGTCGGGATCCCCGTGTCGGTGTTGGGGATGGCGCTGTCGGTGCTCACAGTGCTGTCGACCGGCGTGGAGCCGTCACCGACGGGCGAGACGGTCGAATCGACGACGCTCGAGTCGGGCTGCGGCGTGGGGCCGGGTTTCACCGGCGTTCCGCTATCTCCTGTCGTGTCGTCGCCCGACCCTTCGAGCGGCGGCGGGACGCTCGACGACCCGCAGTGAACGACGCTCAAGGCAGACAACAGCGCGATCCCGAGGAAAGCCCACCTTCTCGCCATGGCCGTCAGCTCCCCCGGCCCTCGACGCTACGCGGCTCGCGAGCGGACTAAGCCAGTCGAAAGACGCTATCAGTCGGCCGGAAGCTCGTGCAAGGGCACTATCAATTGGGAGCGTCGTCCAGGCCTGGTCATATCACCCCATATTCCAACTGGCGGGATCGATTTCACTGCAGCATTGCCGATCCCATGCTGGATGGACCCATTCCAAAACGGGGTGATACGTCTGCGCATGACCCGAGCGGGTGACCCATGAGCTCATTGTGGGATATCCGGACGTGAGAGCTATCACCCCGCGGGGTGGTAACGAGCGGATCCTGAGCGAATATCAACGAGCGCGCGCGTGCAGATCGCGAGAGCTTGGAGTCCGCGTTGCGACGGCGACGACGTGCACCCGCTCGCGAGCACTGAGGGCGGCGTCGGGCGATCACCCCGGAGTCTCCTCTCCTCCTTCTCCTCTAGGTAGCCCTCACCACCACGACCCCTTGTACGACGCCGGCGTGATCGCCGTGCTCGCGCTCTTCGCTTCGAATCGCGCGATGACGCTGTTCGAGTGAGGGATGAGATAGACGTAGTGCCCGTCGAACGCCGCGCCTTCGAAGCCCGCGGCGCCCGTGCCGCCGCCGAGCGTCGTCGGGTCGAAGGTCGTGTACGCCGACGAGAGGGTCGACGGACAGAGCGGCTGCGTTGTGTCGTAGGCGACCACGGGCACGGACGCGGCGCCGCTGTCGGCGACGGCCGTGCCGAAGGGCACCAGGAGGAGACGCTTGCCGTCGAACGCAGCGCCGACGAAGGCCGACGATGCGCTGCTGCCGCTCAACAGGGTGGTGCCGAGCGCGCAGGTGGACCAGCTTCCGTAGTCGTTGAACGTCCCGGCGGTCGAATACGCGCCGAGGGTCCACGACTGCGTCGCGTTCGGGACCATGTACACGTGGTTGCCGTCGTAGGCGCCGCCCCAGAAGTGAGCGGTGGCGCCAAGGACGAAGTTGGTGTTGAGGTCGAACCCGGTGGCGCCGACGTCCCAGCCGGCGGTCACAGGCAGCGCCGTGTCGTGCCGTGCGACGACGCTGCCGCTGAACGGCGCGAAGTAGACGTACGTACCGTCGAAGGTACCGCCCCAGTAGCCACCGTTGCCTGTTCCGAGATCGTACGAGGTGAAGTTGGACGCGTTCGTGAAGTCCGATCCGGCGTCGCCCGGCCCTCCGTTGTCGAACGCGAGGACCTTGGTGGTCTTGTTGGGTACGAAATACGTATGCCTTCCGTCGGAGAGGACGCCCCAGTAGTTGGCGGCCGTGTCGAGCGTCGTCGTGTTGAACGCCGACCACGACTCGTCGTGCGAGAACGGCTGCTGCGTGTCGTAGCGAACCGCGTAGGCGTTGTTGCCGAACGGCGCCATGTAGATGTACCGCCCGTCGAACGCCCCGCCGAGATAGGTATATGAGCCGGTGTTGAGCCCCCCGGCCGCGACGATGGCAGGGAGCGGCGCGTAGTAGGTGTACGAGTTCGGATCGGTGAAGTCCGCTTGCGTGTCGTAGCGAAGCACGTTGGGCGGGCTGAACTGCGGGATGAAGTAGAGATAGCGGCCGTCGAAGGCGACGCCGGAGTACTTGGTGACGCCGTTGGCGACGGCCCCCGCCGAGAAGAACGACCATCGCGAGGGGTCGTTGAGCGCGTAGTAGACGACCCCTTGTGAGCCGTCGTTGCCTCCTCCGGTCGCTCCGTCCGTGATGTCTCCGCCGTCGTCCGTGCCGTTGCCCGTCGCGCCATCGCCCGTCGGGTTCACGTTCGTCCCCGCGTCGTCGCCCGACGCCGGCGCGCCGTCGTTCGTCTCGCCGGGCGGGAGGTTGGAGCCAGTCGTCGCGTCCGGCGACGTCGAGCCGACGCCCGAGTCGCCACCCTGGCTTCCGTCGGCGAGGAGATCGCTGATCTGGCATCCGGCCACGCTGGCGATGAGGCCTCCCAGCAGCAGCCCGGAGACGATGCGCTTCATGGCGGCGTTCACGGCAGCGTTCACTGTGAATTGGGTACCCATTAGAACCTCACCCCGCCGGCGAGCGGCGCAAGAAGGCGGGCCGACGTCGTGGCCGCGCGCGAGTTCGTCGAAAACAGGATGGCCGCGATCGCCTCCGACACGACGCCGACCCCGAGCGCCACGAAGGCCGCGGGCCACACGACGCGCAGAGTCCCGACCTGTGACTCGGAGCAACCGGTCCCCCCGCACGTCGAGCTCAGATGCTCATGAATCCCCCAGCCTGCGCCGCTCAGCGCGCCGGCCGCGAGGAGAGAGACTCCGCCGCCGATCGCAAACGCCCATGCGGCCGTCGCGGGCTTCGATGGCTCCGCCGGGTCGGGCGTGGCGGGCAGGGTGATCAGATGCGGTGGGTCGAGAGTGATGACGGCTTGCATCCCCTTGATCCCCTCTGACAGCGTGACCGTCTTCTCGGCGGGCAGAAGCCCCGGCGCCGTCACGGCGAAGGTGTGCTTTCCGGGATTGAGGCGCAGCCCCATTCCGGAAACGTCGACGGGTTGCGCCCCGTCGATGCTCACGCGCGCCCCGCCGGCATCTGCGCCCGTCGCGTCGCGCGCGACGACCACCACCGTCGGTTGCGCGGCTTCGAGATCGCGCGCGTATTCGCTGCAGCGCGACCGAATGGCCGCGGGGCATGCATCGCGCTGACAGGTCGCGAATGCTTCGCGCGCACGACTGAAGTGCCCCTCGCGCCTCGCCACCTGACCTTCCTCGTGGGCGGTCACACACTCGGCTCGCTCGTCGGCCTGTGCCTTCGACGCAAAGAGCAGGACAAAGGAGAGCGCTACGAAGCTGAATCGCATGGGAGACCCCGAGGGTTGGATGGAGATACGTGGGAGACGTTCGAAGACGAAGGCGGCTCTAGAGGCAGCCGGCCTTGAAGTGCTCGATGCCGTTGGCATCGACGGTAAAGGGCGGGTCGCACGACGCTGCGGGCGCGGGATGGTGGGTCTCGACGACGGGCGCGCTCGCAGGCGGCGCGGCGACGGCGGGCGGAGACGGCTTGGCAGTCTGTCGACCCCGGGGTGGTGCCGGTAGCGCCCGGGGAGCTTCATGCGCTTGCCGGACGGCGGGTGCTGTCGCTTGCGGAGGAGCGGCGGCGACGATGGTCGCGGCTTCGGCGACGCTCGGCGGCGTGATCGAGAGAGTGGGTGAGGGGCTCGCCGGCGCAGCCGTCTCCGCCAGCGCCGGACTCTCGCTCGGCGCGGAGGAGCCGTGCATCGGGGGGGAGAGCCTCGACGCAATGGCGACGGCGAGCCCGACGCAGACGAGCGCGCTCGCGAGAACGACGACGACTCTCCGGCGACGCTCCGCGGGTGGCGCATCCGTCGGCGCGTGCGACGGCGCCCTCGACGGCCCGAACGACCTGCCCGGGGTCTTCACTTCGGACATCGACACAGGTGTGCAGCGCATCGAGCCGTTCGAAGGGGCGTCGCTCCACGGCGGCGCGGAGCTCGTACCGGGCGCGCAGGCCATCACGTCCGACACGACGCTCCCTTCGCCGGGGCTCGTCGACGGTCGGCTCAGATCGTCGCTCGATCGGAACGCAGGCATCACGCCCGAGCGCGTTCGCGGGCTGCTGACGCGTGCGAGCGCCGTCTCGATGATCTGATTCATCCGCCGGCGCTCCTCGGCGAACATGGTGCTCACCAGCTCGCCGACCTGGCGCATCGACATGCGGTCGTCGCGCTGCGCAAGGTGAGCTTCGATGTCGGCGAGGAGCTGGGTCGCGGTCGCGTAGCGGTCCTCACAGTTCTTCGCCATGGCGCGCGCGCAGAGCGCGTCGAGCGCTTCGGGAGCGTCGGGGGCGACGGAGCGCAATCGCGGAGGACCTTCGCCGACGACGCGGTGGAGAATCTCCACGTCCGACATATCAGCCCACAGCCGGCGACCCGCCGCCGCTTCCCAGAGCAAGACGCCGATCGAATAGATGTCCGCGCGCCGATCGACCTTGGCGCCGAGCGCCTGCTCCGGAGCCATGTACGCGATGCGCCCCTTGAACACCCCGGCCTTCGTCTCGAGCGACGAGTCCACCGCCTTGGCCACGCCGAAGTCGAGCACCTTCGATTGCCCGTCGAACGTGACCATGATGTTCAGCGGGCTCACGTCGCGATGGACGATCCCGAGCGGCTCGCCGTCGAAGCCGCGGAGCTCGTGCGCGTAGTGCAACCCAAGCAGCGCGTCTGCCAGGACGCGCAGCTGCGCGCCGAGCGGGAAAGCGGCGGTCGGAGCCGCGTGCTCGTCGGCGTTCCCTCCTGTCGGAGAGCGCCTGACGATGCGCGAGAGCGAGCGCCCATCGAGAAACTCCATCGTCATGTAGTGACGATTGTCTTCGGAGACGATCTCGTTGGTCTGCACGATGTTGGGGTGAACGAGGCGCGCGGCCATGCGCGCCTCCTCAAGAAACATCGCCACGAAATTCTCGTCTTCAGCCAGCTCGGGCTTGAGCTCTTTCAACGCGAGCAGCTTGTTGAACCCACCCGGACGACAGAGCGCTGCAAGGTAGACGTTGCCCATCCCGCCGCGCGCAAGCCGCGTGATGAGGTGATATCTCCCCATCCCCGGTCCCTGCACCGGTGCCGTCGCGATCTTTTGGTCGGATGCGGTCAGAGTCATGAACCCCCACTCCCGTGGTCAGTGTCATCGCGTGTCTCGCGTGTCTCGCGTGTCCGGCAATGAGCTCTTGCGGTATCGCGAAATCGAATTGTTGGTTCGCACACTGCATATGGCAGACCATCGAGCGCCGTTCGCGTGCACTCGTAAATAAATTGAACTCGTGCATTTGATCAATGTCGAGCTGAGGTCAGGAAGCCGCAAAGCACTGCTGCCTAAGAGCCTCGGGTCACCATCTAGGGCCTGCGCCTACCCATCGAGACTGTGAGAGATTCGAGACTTAGATTTGAGCCTGTGAGAATCCGTAGGCGGCATTGTTCGCGACCTTGGGGGCGCCTCACTCGAAAGGTGATCGAAGCGCCGACCGGGCGCACCTTGTCCGAGATACGGAAGGCGCCATGGGGAACCAGCAGGCGCGCGGCAGGCGACAGAGTGAGGACAGGCGGGTCCACATGCCGCTTGAGCCTCGGTACGGCTTCAGTGCAGACTCCCGCCCACCCATGCCGGACGAACCCTCCAAGAGCTCCGGCGTCCACCTCTGGCTCGTCCTCATGGATCGTCGTTCCCCGAACCAAGTTCTTCGGCGCAGCGCTCCTGTCGATGATCATGGTCGGCGCGGTGCTGACGCATAGTGACGCGATGATCGCCTCTTCGACCAGCGCCGTGCGCTCCCGCGGGCGCGGCATCACGCAGATCACATCGGGACACACGCACGGCCCCATCACGCGCTTGATGAGCCCGGGCGATCTCGGCGAGCTCGTCAAACCGCTCGTCTTCCTCGACTACTTCGAGACCGCGCGCGCCGGCGGGCCAGGAATGGCCGATCACCCGCACTCGGGGATCGCGCGCTCGTCCTCGGCTCGGCGGCAAAGCATCCGCATCCACTCGTGTGCGGGTCCTACTCCGTGCACACGAGCGAGCAGACGCTCGCTCTCGGAGAGGCGGGCATTCGAAAGGTGAGGGGGCGACTCGCCCGGTAGGGTGCGACGCGCGCCCAATGATATGAGGCACCCTGTGCCCCGGACACGAGGTCGACTAGCCGCTCTCACGGGATTCTTCTCACGAGCGCAAACGTGACGACGCAATGCCGGCGGACGCCGTCGACGCGGCGGCAAGCGTGGGTGTACGAACCGCACGCGAGTCGCGAATGGGCACAACGAATGGACCTCTCACCGTCGCCATCGTCGGCGGTGGCGCCCTGGGTGCGGCGCTCTTCGACATCCTCGTCGATCGACTGACGTCGGAGACGTCGCCGCGCGCATGGCCGCGCATCGTGCTCTTCGAGAAGTCGGAGCGCGTCGGGCCCGGCCTCGCGTACGCCAGGGACGAGTCGCCGTACCTCCTCAACCAGAGCGCGCAGACGATGTCGCTCGTGCCGGGGCGTCGCGCGCACTTCTGCGAATGGCGCGACGCGCGCAGCCTGGCGCGAACGGAGAACGAAGAGCTCTTTGGCGCGCGCCAGACCTTCGGCGACTACGTCGAGGATTGCTTCACGCGCGCGGTCGACAAGGCGCGGCGTCGCGGGCTCGTGGTGTCGGTGATTCGAGACGAGGTGTCGGCGCTCACGCCGCGGCGCTTCGGCGGCTACCGGGTAGTGACGAGCGCCCACGCGCCCGTGGAGGCGGACGTCGTCGTGCTCGCGGTGGGCAACCTTCCGAGCACCAGGCTCCGCGCGCTCGGTGGGCCCGGCTTCGTCGCGTCGCCGTACCCGAGCGCCGAGATGCGCGCGCGCATTCCGCCGCGCGCGCGCGTCGCGATCCTCGGGAGCGGCCTCAGCGCGATCGACGCCGCCCTCGCCCTCCTGGGCGCGGGCCACGAGGCGCCCCTCACGATGGCGTCGCGCAGCGGCTTGCTCCCTGCGGTGCGCGGGCCGCTCGTCGCTCACGAGCTGCAGCACGTGACGCGCGTCAACGTCGCGCGCGCGACCGAGCACGGACGGCGTCCGCTGCGGTTCGAGACCGTCGCGCGCTGGCTCCAGCTCGAGCTCGGGCGGTACGACCTGTCTCTCGCGTGGGACCAAGACTTCCCCGCGTGGGCCCCGCCGCTCGATCATTGCGGTTCACAGGTCGCGGCGGCAGCGCGCGGCCCGCGCGTCTGGCAGTCGATCGGCGAAGCGCTCAATCCGATGATCGAGGTCCTCTGGCATCACCTCGCCCACGACGACAAGCGGCTATTCCTCGATCGCTTCTACAGCCGCTTCATGAGCCACTGGGTCCCTATCCCGCTCATGACCGGACGCCGCGTCCTGGCGGCGCTTCGCGAACGGAAGCTGACCGTGGAGCGCGGGCTCACGGGCCTGAGGTTCGACGCGGACACGAAGGCCTATCACCTCCACTTTCTCGAGCGGCTCGTGCCGTTCGACTTCGTCATCGACGCCACGGGCACGCCGCGCCATCTCTCGGAGTGCGACTCGCCGCTCCTCCACGCGCTCCTCGCGCAGGGGACGATCGCCGCGCACGATCTCGGCGGGCTGCGGGTCGACTTCGAGTCGCTCCGCGTCCTCGGCAAGGACGGTCACGCCGATCCGAGTCTGTTCGCGCTGGGGAACCTCACGTCGGGCACGCACCTCTTCACGAGCACGCTCGAGGCCAACGTCGAGAAGGCCGATCGCGTCGCCGCCGTCATCGTCTCCGAGCTTCATCGCCTCCGCGAAAAGGAACCGCATGTCGACGCTACTCCTCATCCCTCCTAAGCTCCTCGCGTCCGTCCCGCGGCAACGCTGGAGTGAGCTCGTTCGCGAGCCGGCGGTGCTCTTCACGTCGCAGGGGAGCGGGGAGCATCGCGCCCGCACGCGCGCCGAGCTGTCGGGCGTCTTTCGTTCGATTCACTTCTTCGACGACCTCGGCACCAACGATCGGGTGGAGCTCGAAGCGATCGCGCTCCACGCAGCGTCGCCATTCACGCGCGTCGTGGCCACGGGCGAAGACGATCTGTTCCGCGCCGCGCGCCTCCGCGAATACCTCGGTATCGCCGGGCAGTCGTCCGCCGACGTCCTCGTCTTTCGCGACAAGCTGCTGATGAAGAAGCGCGCCATCGCGGCCGGCATCCCCGTGGCGCGCCACGCCGAGGTGCAGACGATGACCGACATCGTCGCGTTCGCGCGGGAGATCGGCTACCCGATCGTCGTCAAGCCGCTGCGCGGGATGGGCTCGGCCGAGACGCGCGTGATTCGCTCGGACGCGGACCTCGCCGCCTTCGCCGACCGTCGGCCGTTCGGCACCAACCTCGGGTTGCCGCACCTGCTCGCCGAGAAGTTCGTGAACGGCGCGCTCTGCCACGTCAACGGCCTGATCCTCGACGGCCGCATGCAGGTGGTCAGCGCCTCGCGCTTCATCCATACCGCGCTCGAGTACGTGAGCAACCAGAGCTTCCTCGGGAGCTACGTGATGGGCAAAGACAGCCCCGATCGCGAACGACTGGCGGCGTTTGCGACGCGCGTCCTCCTGGAGGCCTTCCCCACGCCGCGCGAGTGTCTCTTCCACATGGAGTGCTTCGTCCAGGATGACGGCGGGATCGTCCTGTGCGAGGTCGCGTGTCGTCTCGGCGGCAACGGCATCAACGAAGAGGTCCGCCTCTCCTACGACGTCGACATGAAGCTCGAGTGGCTGCGATCGCAGTTCCTCGGCGTCGGCGCGTGCCAGGTTCGGACGACGCCCAAGGGGCTCGGCAATCAGCTCGCCGGTCGCCTCCTGATCTCGCCGCGCGACGGGCGCCTCGAGGCGATCCCGGCGGCGTGCACCGAGAGCTACGTCCTCGAGTACAAAGTGCGCGGCCAGCCGGGGTCCGATTACCGCGCGATGACCATGAGTGACGACGAGATCGCGAGCTTCCTGCTCGTCGGTCCCGATGAAGCGGAGCTGCGCAGAAGGATTCTCGGCCTCCATGAATGGTTCGACCAAAACACACGCTGGGCCGCTCGGTCTTCCCAGTAGGTTCGGGCGCGCGCTGGCGCGCAACTGGGGCCCGCTCTTCGACAACCGACTCTTTCGGTTGTTGTGGATCGCCAATCTGGCATCGGATTTCGGCTACTGGATGAACTCGGTCGGCGCGTCCTGGACGATGACCGGGCTGTCGATCTCGCCGCTCCTCAACACTCTGATTCAAGCGGCGACCACGCTGCCGATGTTCCTCTTGGCGCTCCCCTCGGGCGCCATGGCCGACGCGATGGATCGCCCGAAGCTCCTCTATCGGGTGCAAGCGGCGCGCGCCGTCTTCGCGCTCGGCATGGCCGTGCTTGCGGTGTCGTCATGGCTCAACCCGTACACGCTGCTCGGGGCGGTCTTCCTCCTCGGCGTGGCCAACGCGATCGATCTGCCGGCCTCGCAAGCGGCACTGTCGACCGTCGTCGACAAGGAAGACATTCCGGTCGTCGCCAGCCTCAACAATCTGAGCTTCAACCTCGGTCGCGCGCTCGGCCCCGCACTCGCCGGGTTCCTCATCGGCCGCGCCGGCGCGTTCCCGGTCTTCTTCCTGAACGCGGCGTCGGCCGCAGGTCTGGCGCTCGTCTACTACCGCTGGCACCGCGAGAGCGGGACCACGTCACGCCCGACGTCATCGGTCAGCCTCTTGGGTCACATTCGCGAGGCCTTCGTCCACTGCCTGGCGAACCCGCGCTTTCGCGGACTCCTGGTCCGGATCACGCTCGTCTACTTCTGCACGAACGCGTTCTGGTGCCTCTTTCCGATCTTCGCGCGCAGCGCTCTTCACATGGGCTCCACGGGGTTCGGGCTCCTCATGGGAGCGATCGGCGCGGGCGCCGTGATGGCCGCGCTCTCGCTCCCCGACCTGAAGAGGCGCTGGTCGCTCGATCGACTCATCGTCTGCGCTGCGTTCCTCTTCGCCGGCTCGCAGGTCGCGATGACCTTCGTCTCCGGGACCGTAGCTTCGGTCGTCGTCGCGCTCGGCCTCGGCGTCTCGTACGCGATGCTCGTCTCGCTCTTCAACGCCACTGCGCAGGCCATGTTTCCCCCGGCAATCCGCGCGCGCGCGATCTCAATCTACTTCATCTGCTTCTACGGAGTGCTCGCCGCCAGCAGCTCGATCTGGGGAGCGATCGCCGAAGCGCGAGGAATGCACCTCGCCCTCCGAGGCTCCTCGGTCTTGCTCCTGGCGACGGCGCTGTCTCTCTTTCTCTGGCCGTCACGGAGCGAACCGAAATGACGCGCATCCTCGACAGCATTCCCCAGGCCGGGTCGATCCGCATCAACGAGCAGGTCGCCGCAGCGCAGCGCGCCGGGAGAGACATCACCGTGATGTCGCTCGGCGAAGCGTTCTTCGAAATTCCCACCTACGACTTCGCCAAGCTCGATTTCACCCGCGGCTATCACTACTCCGACAGCCGCGGAGTGGCGTCTCTGCGCGGTCGCATCGCGAGCTACTACCGCGAGGAGTATGGAGTCCGCGCGAACCCGGACACGAACGTGCTCGTGTCGACCGGCTCGAAGATGTGCATCTACCTGGCGCTCATGGCGCTGCTCGAGCCGGGCGACGAGGTCATCGTTCAAGAGCCGTACTGGCTCAGTTACCCGGCGCAGATCCGTCTCGCGGGGGGCGTCCCCGTCGCCATCCCGCACTGGACGCGCCCCGCCTCCTTCAAAGAGTATTTCACACCGCGCACCAAGGTGCTCATCCTCAACAACCCGAACAACCCATCGGGGAGCGTCTGCAGCGCAGAGTCGCTGCGTCACCTCTACGAGATGTGTCGCGAGCACGGCGTGACGCTGCTCGTCGACGAGGCGTACAGCGAGTTCTGCCTGGACGGCTCGTTCGTGTCGAGCGGTCGACTCGATCCAGCGTTCCGCAACCTCGTGGTCGTGAACTCGCTGTCGAAGAACATGGGCATGTCGGGCTGGCGGCTCGGATACATGCTCGCGTCGCAAGGGCTCCTCGCCGACGTGTTGAAAGTGAATCAGCACCTCGTCACGTGCGCTCCGACGATCCTGCAGCTCTATTGCGACGCGTACTTCGAGGACATCCGGCGCTGCGTCGCCCCGCAGATCCGCGCCGTCGTGGAGAAGCGCGAACGCCTGCGCGTCGTCATCAAGGACCTCGGGCTGCAGGCGATGAGCGGCGCCTCGACGTTCTACTTCTTCCTCGACGTGGCGGCGTCGGGGCTCGACTCCGAGGCGTACGCCGAGCGCCTCATGCGCGAGCGCTCGATCGCCGTCGTCCCCGGACGTTACTACGGCGCGAGCACGGACCGCTTCGTCCGGATCGGCGTCGGCACGGAGACAGAAGCGCGCATCGAAGCGGCGCTCGCGCAGATCCGCGACACGCTTCGCTGACCGCCGGATGCCCCTCGGGGACCGGGCATCGCGACCGTGGCCCCCGCTCCGTCGATAATCATGACCGGTGGTCACTTTTTCGCCCACCGAACCTTGCGCGAGCGCGGAACGGGTCCTAAGAAAGGCCGCCCATGACGCAACGCGCGACGCAGCAAACGGTTCACGAGAGGGCTACGTGACGGCCTCTTTCACGATGCGCGAGCTCGAATCCTACTGGGTTCGTTGGCGAAAACAGGTCGACGAGGAGCTCGTCCGTCTGATCGGCGCGGGTGAGCCCGAGGCGCTCTATTCGAGCATGCGCTACAGCATCGAGGCGGGCGGTAAGCGCCTTCGCCCGTTGCTCGTCCTGGCCACGGTCGAGGTCCTCGGGCACGACCCCGTTCGCGCGCTCCCTGCCGCGTGCGCGCTCGAGCTGATTCACACGTTCTCGCTGATCCACGACGACCTCCCGGCGCTCGACAACGACGTCGTTCGTCGAGGCCGTCCGACCAATCACGTGGTGTTCGGCGAAGCCACCGCGATCCTCGCGGGCGACGCGCTCCACGCGCTCGCCTTCCGCGTGCTCTCGAGGAACCTCCTCGCGGCCTACCCCGCGGAGCTGTGTCTTCAGGCCGTCGATTCCGTCTCGGACGCGGCGGTCGAAGGGCTCGCCTGCGGTCAGGTCGCGGACATCGAGGCCTCCGGGCGCGCGACGACGCGCGAATCGCTCGCCTCCATCCACGAACGCAAGACCGGCTCTCTCTTCCGCTGCGCCGTTCAGGTGGGCGCCATCCTCGGGCGCGCCTCGCCGCAAGAGGCGCGCGACCTGGATGCGTTCGCGACGAACCTCGGCCTCGCCTTCCAGATCGCCGACGACATCCTCGACGCCACCCGCTCGCAGCAGGATCTTGGAAAGTCGCCGGGCAAGGACGAGCGCGACGGCAAGGCCACGTACGTACGACTCTACGGTCTGTGCGGCGCCCGCGACCGCCTCGAAGAGGCGACCCATCGCGCCACGAGCGCGCTCGCGTCGTGGGGCTCGCAAGCGGCGATGCTCCGCACGCTCGCGGAGTACGTCTTGAGCCAGGTCGCACCCCGCCCGTCGTCGAGCAGTCGTGCTCGCGCGGCGGCCCCCGCGGAGTCGGCGCGATGACACCCTCACAATCCCAGATTCAATCCCAGCCCCAGTCGACCGGCGCGGGCGTCGGGCCGACATCGACCGGTGTCCTTCGCGCGCTCCTCGAGTTCACGCGACCACACACGATCATCGGCACAACGCTGGCAGTCTGGGTGCTCTACGTCGTGGCTGCGGCCGACGCGCACCGTCACAGCTTGCCGACGGCGCTCCTCGCGTACGTCGCCAGCCTCGCGGTCAACGTCTACATCGTCGGCCTCAACCAGCTGACCGACGTCGAGATCGATCGCATCAACAAGCCGTACTTGCCGCTCGCCGCGGGCACGCTGTCACGCGCGGCGGCGACCGCGATCGTGATCGGTTCGGGCGTGACCGGGCTCGTGCTCGGCGCGGCCGGCGGGAAATACCTCTTCGCGACCATCGCGATCGTCTTCGTGATCGGGAGCCTCTACTCGCTCCCGCCCGTCCGCCTGAAGCGCTTTCCGCTCCTGGCTGCGGCGGCCATCACCCTCGCGCGCGCGGTCGTCGGCAACGTGGGCGTCTACCTGACGTACTCCGCCAAGCTCACGGGCACCGCCTCGCTCCCGCCGCACGTCCTGCTCTTCGTCTCTTTCATGCTCGGCTTCGTGATCGTCATCGCCGTGATGAAGGACATCCCGGACATCGACGGCGACCGTCGCTACAAGATCGCGACGCTGGTGGGCCGCCTCGGCGCGCGCCGCACGTTGCTCATCTGCCACCTGATCCTGACGACCTGCTACGTGGCCACGATCGTCGCGGCGTTCGCCGGCGTCTCCCACATCAACCGGGCCGTCCTCCTCGGCGTCCACGCGCTGGCGCTCACGATCCTGTGGGTGCGGGCCGCGCGGCTCGACGCCGACGACCACCACGCCGTGGTCGCGCACTACATGTTCATCTGGAAGCTGTTCTACCTCGAGTTCGCAGCGTTCCCGATCGCGTGCATGCTGGCATGAGCGGCGCCTCGCCGCTCAACGCCCAGCCGATCGCGATCCGCGACCCCTTCTTTCAAGGGTGGCTGATTCGCACGATCGATCACGTCCAAGATCGCTCGGTGGTCCTGATCGTCGCAAGCTTCTCCGCCGACGGCGCGGCGGCGTACACCGAGCACTACGTCTTCTGCGCGGTCACCGAGCGCGGAACGACCCGCACGTTCACGGCGTTCCCCGAGCCCGCCGCAGTCACGGTGTCTTCGCCGAGCGAGCGCAACGGGCTCGACGTCCGCTGGACGGCCAAGGGCGTCGGCGAGTTCCATTTCACTGACGCGCTCTGCGTGGCGAACTTCGCCTTCGGCGACGCGCTTTCGGTCACGATGAAGGTGAGCAACCGCAAGCCGTGGGGCGAGAACGGCTCCGGCCCCGAAGGGTGGCTGGGCCAAACGAGCCTCCTCCCATCGCGTTACTTCATCCACTCCGTGGGGTCGGACGCGGAGTACGCCGTTCGTGTGGACGGGCGCCACTTCGCGGGGCGCGGCTTCAGTCACATGGAGTGCAACCACGGGAACTTCTTCCCGCGCGGCTGGGTGTGGTCCGAGGCGATCGGGAAGGACAACGAGAGCTCGTTCTCGCTCGTCATCGGGAAGATCGTCGTGGGCCCGCTCGAGCCCTTCATCTCGACCTTCTACCTCCGGCGCCGGAACGGTGAGACCGCGGTGTTCCGAACGACGGATCTCGATCGCGTGCGCTACGTGCTCGACGGCGTTCGCAAAGTCGCGCACCTCGAGTTCACCTCGCGCTTCACGCGCAAGCGCGCGGTGCTTCACATCGCGGCCACCGAGCCGGCGTTTCACAAAGTGTGGGTACCCACTCCGCTTGGAATGTCGAGCGCCCCGGGATGCGAGGAGACCTATACCGCTCTCGCGACGGTCGCCTATCAGCAAGGAGCCGAGGAAGAGTCCTATAGCTTCCCGCTCACCGCGTTCGAGTTTGGAGGCACGTTCCTCCAGGCCGTTCATCAGAACGCCGCGCTCGAAAAGCGTCGCGACGCGGCGTCGCTCTCGCTCTAGGCCCGCCTCCAGGGATCGATCCCGAGCTCCCGCGAGCGCCGCGCGAGGAGTGCCGCGTACGCCACGTCCAGGACGACGATGCATACGTAGAAGACCGTGAGCAGATACCGCTCCGGGTGCTCACCGTAGGCCACGATGCACACGCAGAACGTGCCCACCAGCTTGGCGAGCGCGATGTACAGCGACTGCCCCTGCACGTCGCCGCGGCGAAGAAGCATCCGGATGAACAGCGCCGACATGAGCACGTTCGATCCGAACGCCGAGTACATGCCGTCGGCGTCGTGGAGATCGTGCCCCATGGCGACTACCCCCGCGTACGCCATGACCAGCGTGAACCCGAGCAGCGGAAGGAACATCCACTGCGGCAACCCCGGCTCGAGCTCCTTGCGCCCGTACTTCACGAACTGCGCGAAGATCACGACGTCGAACAGCACCCACGCCCAGTTGACGTAGATCTGCGGCGGCGGGTGAGGGAAGACGACGGAGTAATAGAGCTCCCACGAGATGTTGATGCAGAGCGCGGTCATGGGCATCCCCACCGCCTTGTCGCGCGCGCTCCTCCGGATGATGAGCGCGTAGGCCACCGTCCACAGAACACCCGCGGCGAGCTTCAGCACCAGCACTTGCGGGCTGGCTCATAACCTCGATCGCGTTGCGGAGCCAGCGCGCGTCGCGCACGCGGGCGACGCGAGCTCGGACGCCGAGACTACGGATTCGTCGCCGGCGCTGCGGGCGCGACGGCCGGCTTGGCCTTCTTCTTCAGAACGGTCTTCGGCTCGGTGAACGTCTTGCCGTCCGAGATCACCTTCGCGTTCGTGAGCGTCGCCGAGCCCGCGTGCGGCATCTCGCTGTCGATCTCCGTGAAGAGCGTCTTGAACGCCTTCCGTGCGAAGTCGTAGTTGAACTTCGTGGCCTCGATGCTCTGTCCCCCCTGGTACCCGCGCGGCATCGCGTGAACGACGGCGCCGGAAGACTGCGACTCCACGTCGATCGTCCACGCCAGCTCGCCCGCTTGCGCGGTCGCGGTCCCGTACCCCGTCGATGCGGCGTTGACGACGACGACCTTGGGGCCGGTCTTCACGCGTCCGGCGTCATCGTCCTGCGCGGCGATATCGTACCCCTGGGAGCGCAGCGACGAGAGGACGGCCTTCATCACCTGGGCCTTCGAGTGCCCCGGGTACTCGCGCGTCCCGAACTGCTCGAGCTCCGCGGGGGTGATCAGCCGGCACCCGCCGAGCGCCGCGAGGAAGAACGCGATCCCGAGGAGGGCGAGGACTCGCCGCCCGAACGCCGTGTCAATCGCCGCCATGGATGAATCCCTTTCGCGAGCTACCTCAGGGGGAGAAGCCCGTTGCCCTACCCGGCGTTTCTGCTTCGGTCAACGGCAGCCGGCGGGCGGACGCACGATTGTCACGCGGGATCGCACAAAGGCGAGGGGTGGACGGGGCGAGGGAAGGAGTGGGTTCTTTCGCGCGTATGACTCTTCGGGTAGACGCGTCCGGCAACCCTCCGGCCTGACCATGCCCGCCCTGCCTCGCGACCGTTGGATCCTCCTCATCGGCATCGCCAAGGCGATCAAGTCCACCTCGCTCTTCCTGCTGGCGGCCCTCGTGCTCGCGCTCACCGGCGGCGATCGCGCGACGGTGCTTCAACACTGGGCGTTCGCTCTCGGGATCGATCCGGGAAACCACTGGCTGCGGATCGCGATCGAGCGCGCCGATCTGTTCGGCCCGGCGAAGCTGCGCCTCGTCGCCGCGGGGATGGCTCTCTATGCCGTGCTCTTCGCGATCGAAGGCGCGGGCCTCCTGCTTCGCAAACGGTGGGGCGAATACGTGACCATCGTCATCACGGGCTCGTTCATCCCGATCGAGGTCTACGAGACGCTCCGCCACCCTCACATCCCGCGCGCGATCACGATCGTCCTCAACGTCGCCGCTGTGGCCTACCTGGTCCACAGAGTTCGAGGACGCAGAGCCGCTACTTCTTGAACTCGAACGGCACGTCGAACGACCCCGGACCGCACGGCGGCGTCCACGCGCGCATCTTCCCGGCGATGCACTCCGACACCGGAAGCGCGTTGCTCTGCACGACGGCCACGGTCGTCACGGCCCCCTTCGCGTCATAGGCGAGGTGCGCCGTGATCTTCACGTCCGCCGGCACATTGGGCGCGTCTTTGAGCGGGTCGTAGCAGGCCGTCTTCATGCTCGGTCGCTGCGTTTCGAAATAGGTCGGAGCGGTCTTCGCGTCGCAGACCAGCTTCGTCCTCTCCGCGCTCGCCGACGCCGCCACGAACCCCACGAGCACGACGACCCCTCCTGCCAACGCGCTGCTTCTCATCCTCGCAGTGTGCCACGAGTTGGCCCGGCGGAGACGGCGAGCGCACGTCAGCATCGTGAAGCGAGCGTCTAGGCGCTCGCTTCACGCCGCAGGATCGCGACGAGGTCCGCGGCCGCGGCGTCGGAGTGCGCCGGCGCGGCAAAACACGTTCACGTTGATCGATCGGGTCGAGCGCTCGCGGAACGTCGCGATCATCCGCCGCGCCCCCGCGGCGTCCGTCGCGCCCACGCCGATCGACCCGAGCGCCCCCGCGTTGGAGACCGCGGCCGCCATCTCCGGCGTAGACACGCCAGCCATCGGCGCCTGGACGATCGGCGCGTCGATCTCCGGCAGGTCCCGCAGCTTCGTCGGCGGCCTCAACGTCGTCGTTCTCTCATCCGATATCCAGCAAGCTCACCCGAATACTCAATCGAGGACATCCGGGAGCAGCTCGAGCACTCACCGGCGCGTCGTGGGCGGAGTCACGTCGCCCAGATCGCTCCGTGCGCGTCGTCTTCGCCTGAGGCGGGCGCCGTCGCCACGTAGTAGTAGGCTGCTACCGACGCGCGAAAGCGCCCCTTGGGACACGCGAGCGGCGTTGGGTGGCCATGCCACCAGGTGTCCCCGTGGCCCATCACGACGAGGCGATCGGGGAGGGGGAGAAGACTCTCTTCGCAGCGCGTCCTTTCCTCGTTCCACAACTCGAGCGCTCCTCCCCAGTCGGCCGACCAGTCTTTGGAGAGGTAGTAGATGATCGTCACCTTCCGCGCGAGGTGCCGCGTGCGATCGCGATTGAAGTCGGCGTGCAGCGCCAGGTGCCCGCCGGGAAGCGTGAGTGACGGACCTGCCCCTCGAAAATGAGGATCGGAGATGAGCCCGTCCACGCCCGTGAGCTCGCCGAGAAAGTCGAGGAATGCCATTCCGGACAGCTCCGCGAGCAGGTGCCGAAGCCCGCCGTCCACACCTTGAAAACCGGTGCGTTGAAGCTGCCCCAGGCGCCCCGATTGCTCGCGGTAGTCGCGGCGGATCCATCCGGGGTGCTGCGGGCCGGGGAAGCGATCGGCCAGCTCGTCGGCGATCGCGCGGCCGAGAAACTGGTCGAAGACCGCGTGCGGGTAGGGGCGAGCGTCGCGGTAGCGCGTTCGATGATCGACGGCGAGCTCGCGGAGCCGCGGTCGATCCAGGAAGAAACCGGGACTGGTCGCGTCGCCTCCGAGCGTGGCGTTCATTCCGGACGCGCGTCCGCCATCGCGCGCTCTTGCGAAGGGCGCGTCGCGACGGCGGCGCACAGAGGGCAACCGAGCGACGAGTGAGGCGCATCGCGGCGATGCAGATCGAGCACCGCGCGCGAGATCTGCGCGAGCTCCCGCCGCACCTCGCGTCGCTTCCCTTTGACGCGCGGGATGACGAGCCGATCGTAGGCCGTCGTCTGATGCCGCATCCAGGCGATGACCGCCGCCTCGGCGCGCTCCGCGACAGGGATGCGTTTGGTTCGCGCCACCGTCCCGCTTCCAACGGGGGTCGCGTGCGCGGCCACGCGACTCGCCACGGCCCGCTCCAGATCACGCCATCGGGACGCGAAGCCGAGGAAGAGCGCGACCTCCGATTCGAAGGTCACGACGTAGGTCGCCTGCGCCTCCTCTCGCCGCGCCACGTCGGCTTGCCGCTTCTTCGCGTACCCCTCCGTCGCGCGCTCGGCGACGATGCCCGCGCGAGTCGCTTCGAGGTTGGCGCGCGGCACCCAGAGCCCCTTCGAGAATGTCTTCCGCCCCTTCTTCTCGACGACGGCCCACGAGGGGCCGGCTTGCTTCAGCCGGCGCGTGAGCATCGCGTCGCCCGGCGGTACGCAGACCCAGTCTTCGGGCGGCGAGAGCCGCCGACCGTCGGCAGCGAGAAAGACACGGGGATCGGGCGTGGGCGCGAGGACGAGCGCGTCGGGCATCGGGGCGGACTTTACATGAGTCGCCCGGTATGTGGATGCCGCCCGGGTGCAGACGTAGTCTAGGAGTCGGCGCCCGAGCGGCGCACCCATGCCCGAACCACCCAACGAGGTTCTCGCCTTCCGCTTCCCGCGCGACAAGACCGTGGAGGTCGCGCGAGTACGCTCGACGCTCATCGCGGCGTCGCGTCACGGCATTCGGAGCATGGGCTGGGAGGATCGCTACCTCGCGGCGCTTCCGAAGGAGCTGCACCTCGAGCTGCAGATGCTCACGGCCGGCTCGTGGGTCCCGCTCTCGTTGGCCGTCGCGCATTACACGGCGTGCGACGCCATGGCGCTCGGCAAGCACGAGATGAACGCCATCGGCGAGGACGTCTCTCTTCGCACGCAGAAGACGTTCGTCGGCACGCTCGGCAAAGCCGTGAGCGGCGCCGGCGCCACGCCGTGGCTCCTCATGATGAACATGCACCGGATCTGGGATCGCATGTTCGAAGGGGGTGACACGGCGGTCTACAAGATCGGTGAGAAGGAGGCGCTGGTCCTTCTCGCGGGATGCCCGCCCCTCGAGCTCACGTATTTCCGCGTCGGTCTCCTCGCGTATTACCGCGCGCTCGCACGAATTCTCTCGCGCATCGCGTACACGAACGAGGTGCCGGCCCACCGAGCCTCGGGTCGCATCGGGTTTCGCGTTTCGTGGGTGTGAGCCTCGCTCGCGCTCGCGCCTCGTCTCCACTGATCGCGTGTGCGGCGCCCGGGAATCGACCGTGGCGGTCCATTTTCCACGCAACAAATCGGCGCGGCGTGCCGATGGGAAGAGTATGGACCCCCATCTCACTCGGCCCTCTCCCATGAACTTTCCCCGCCTCCTCCTCTTCTCCCTGTTCGTGCCGCTCTTCGGCTGCGCCGAGACCAAGTACGCCTCCTCCACGCCGGCCGTCGTCTTCCCGACCCGCGCGGAGATCGCGCGCATTCCGGCGAAGCCGGCTCGCCCGGAGATCTTCGGGGCCAAGGACGTCGCGGTCGACGAATGGAGCGTCGAGTCTTCCCCGCTGCCGAGCGACGCGCCGTACGACGATCCGTCCCCCTGGGGCACGCTCCTTCGCGACCTCGTCAAGACGCGCGCGGACTCGGTCTCGCTCTCGCCGGCGATGCGCTGTGCGGCGTCCGAGATCGGGCGCTTCCACGTGAAGAACCGGGCGCTCCCGGTCGAGCGCCTGCGTCGCTTCATCCTCGCGCGCTGCGGCGGCGAGACGCCGAACCTGGCGCCGTTCGTGTGGTTCGTCGACGCGCCGCCCGGAGTCAGCGACGAGGCGATCATCGCCCGGGCCCGCGACGCGCTGGCGAACGCGATCGAAGAGCCGCTCGCCCACGGTCACCATCAGGTGGGATTGGCGGTCGCGCGCGACGCGAAGCACGTGTCGGTGGTGCTCGCGATCGGAGAAGACGAAGCGCGCCTCGAGCCTGGCGCGCGGACCGTCGACGCCACCCGCCACGTCACGCTCCGCGGTACGGCGCGCGGCGAGTACGCGCACATCGCCGCGCTCGTGAACCGCGGAGAGTTCGGCTTCTCGCGTTGCGAGAACGATCCGCGCGTCGCTCCTCCGCGCTTCGCGCTGACGTGCGCGCTCGCGCCCGGCGACGCCTTCGATTGGGTCGAGGTGCTGGGGCAGAAGCAAGGGCGCGTGATGCTTCGAGCCATCGCCGACGTCCTCGTCTATGAAGGTGACGCGAGGTCCGTCCACTACAAGCCGAAGTCGTACGGAGCTCCCGCGCCTGTCACGACGCTGCCGGCCTTCACGAGCGCGCTCGTCGATCGCGTGAACGGCGTTCGCAAGGCGGCCAAGATGCAGCCGCTCGCCTTCGCGGCGAGGCAGAGCACCGAGAACGAACGGCTGGCCGGAACGATCCTCGACGCCGCCGTCACCCGCGACGACGACTCGGCCGACAAGGCCTCCATCGGGCTCCTGGCAGGGTGGGACGTCGAAGGGGGGACCATTCGTGGCGGCCAGTTCTTCCTGGGCGCGGTCGGCCCCACGCGCGACGCGATGGCGTGGCTCGAGTCGGCGGTTGAGAGGCCGATCGGGCGCATGACCCTCCTCGAGCCTCAATCGCGTGTGATCGCGATCGGCCCCGCGATCCCCGAAGGGGTGCAGGGGCTCGGCGCCGCCGTCACCACGTATTCGCTCTTCGACTCCGAAGACCACGCGGCCGACGAGGCGCTCTTCTTTCACCGCATCCAGGAGGCGCGCGTCACCCGTGGCCTCGCGGCGGCGCTCCCGATTCGCGCCTCCGACGAGATGCGCCAGCTCGCGTCGCGCGTCGAGCACGAGGACCTCACGCCCCGGAGCGCGCTCGACGAGATGCTCGCGTCGCTCTCATGGCAGAGCGCCGCGGCGGCCTATGGGTACGTGCTCGAGACGAACGACCTCGCGAGCGTCGACGTGCCCGACGTGTTCCTGAAAGAAGGGCCGCTCGCGGTGGTGATGGCGATCACGCACCATCGCGCGCCGGGAGCGGCGTGGGGCCAGTACGTCGTCTTCACGCTCCTGCCGGGCGCGAAGGCCACACAGACGCTGCAAGCGCCGGCGCCGCCTCACGAACGATGACGCTTCGCCCCCTCGTCATTGCCCACCGTTCGTTCGCCTCCTTTTTCGAGCGATAGATCCGCGACCCCATCCTGGAAGTGAATCCGCGCCACCATCCGCTTCTCCTGCAGCGCCACGATCTCGATCGTCGCCTTCGAGAGCTTGTCGCTGATCTCCTGCATCTTCCCTTCGAGGCTCTGCATGAGCGGCCCGGCGGTGCGCACGGCCTTGAGGGTGAAGATCTGTGAGTGAAGCTCGTCCATGCGCTCGCGGTACTCGGTCATCTGCTCGCGCGTGGTGGTGATGCGCTGATCGATGTCGGCGAGATCCTTGTTGACCCTGAGGAGCTGCTCGACCTGTTCCTTCAGCGGACCACGCATGGCGGCCTGCGAGAGGAAGACGCGGACCTGCTCGATGCTCTCCGGCGACCGAACGTCGATCGTCTTGAAGACGGGCGTGGTCTCCTCGATGGCGACGTCGGTCTTGCCGTGCGCCTCGACGACGACACGCACGAGGTCCGCCGAGCCGATCTTCTCGCTCCCGGCCCGCTCCGGCACCTTGGTGAGCTTGTAGCCGGCGGGCACCGTGTGGCGGACGTAGACCACCGCACGCTCGTTCAATCGGTTGTTCAACGTGAAGGTGAGCTTTCTCTTGTGCTGCACCTCGGTCGAGAAGACGCCGCGCTGAACGGTGAGGATGCGCGAGATCTCGTCGCTCTCACCGGTGGCCTCATCGACCACGAGCTGGCGGTCGAGCGCGAAGGGCACGAAGGCCGACCCGCGCGCCGGGATCGGCTCCGTCATCCCCTCACCGATGAAGTGACCGTCGCCGAAAACGGTGACAGGTCCCGTCTCCAGCGCCGAGTCGCTCGGGTTCTTGAGGTGCACCGACTTGAAGGGGTACCGCGCGTTGCCGCGCGCGCTCTCCGGGTCGTACAGGTAGACGACCTCGCCTTCGGTCTGGTTCTTGAGAATGGACACCATCGCGCTCGTTCCGCGCGCGACCGTGGTCGTCACCCCCGATTCGAAGTGCGACGTTCCGATCGGCTCCGCCGCGAGCGCCGTCGGCTCCGGCTTCTCCGCCCCTTTGCCGTCCTTCCCTTTCGGCTGTTGCTCCGCGGCTGGCGCCTGGACGACACGCACGCCACCGTTGCGACCGGCCTGCTCGCCTCGACCGACGGCGACGACCTTGTTCGGGTCGACCCCTTTGCGGAGCAACTGCTCGCGGACCTTGTTGGCCCGCTCGAGGCTCGCCGCCTGCTTGTCGGCGTCGTCGCGCGTCGCGTACCCCTCGATGATGATCTGGTCCGGCGACGACTGAAGTCCCGCCGCCATCCGCGCAAGACCGTCGCCGGCCACCGAGCCGCTCCCGCGTCCCGGTCCGCCGCCCGCTCCGAAGTCCATCATCGCCGTCGCCGTCGGCGATGCCGCCGCTCTTCCACCGCCAACGCCGGCGTGCGCATGGCTCTCGGTCTTCGGCGCGGGGGTGGTCGGCGCGGCGGCGGGAGCGTCCGCGAGCGCGACGACCGCCTCGTCGAGATCGGCGACGAGCTTTTTTTGAGCGAGCTCACCGCCGTATGACGCTCCGCCCATCGGTGGCGCCAGCGCGAGCAGATCGTTTTGGTGGAGCGTCTCGCGCTCGACGAGCCGCACCGATTGAAGATCGAACCGGAACGAGAGCGCCGAGCTCGACCCGACCCCGAGCTTCACGTTCGTCCAATCCTCGCCGCTCGTGTTGTCGACGATCGCCCACGCATCGAGCTCGACCTTCCCATTTTGCCCGAGCACGACCCGGTAGCTCGGCTTCCACGACGGCGCTTCGGTGACGTACGAGAGCCGGAGCTCGTGCGTCGTCGGACCCGACAGACCGATGTTCATGTCGAGCAGCCCGCTCTCGGAGCTCGGGAGCTTCGTCGGGTAGCTGATCGGCGCCGGCTCTCCCGTCTTCGCGTCGATGACGGTGAGCGACTTCAAGAAGTCGTCGATCTTGTCGCCCGGCACCTTGAGCGTCAGGTGATCGCCCTGGACGGTGGCGTTCCGCTCGAAATAGGCGACGCCGTTTCGGTAGACGACCACGCGCCCGAGCGTCGTGTCGTTCGCGTGCACGAACGTTGCGCTCTGCGCGCCGCACCCGGTGAGAAGCGCGAGGAAAGGGAGGAAGGACACGGCGCGAGACGGAATTCGCATCCCCCTTCGACGCGCCATCGCGCGAAGCGATCTAATTCAGCGAACGTCTCACACCGTGAGTACCGTGGATCCTGTGGTCTTGCGGGCCTCGAGGTCGCGGTGCGCGCGCGCGGCGTCCTTCAGCGGGTAGGTCTGGTTGACCTCGATCTTCACGGCGCCCGAGAGCACGACCTCGAACAGCTCCTTCGCCATCCCCACCAGGCTCTCTCGATGGGCCGTGTAGGTGCCCAGCGTCGGTCGCGTCACATAGAGCGACCCTTTGGAGGCGAGCACGCCGAGATTGAAGCTCTCGACGGCTCCGGACGAGTTCCCGAACGACACCATCAGCCCCAACGGCGCGAGGCAATCGAGTGATGCCATGAAGGTGTCCTTGCCGATCGAGTCGTAGACCACGGGGACCTTCCGGCCGCTCGTGATCTCGAGCACCCGCGCCTCGAAGTCCTCGCGCGTCGACACGATCGGGTGCTCGCACCCGTGCGCCCTCGCGATCGCGGCCTTCTCATCGCTGCTCACAGTACCGATGACGGTGGCCCCGAGGTGCTTCGCCCACTGACATAGGATGAGCCCGACGCCGCCGGCCGCCGCATGACACAAGATCGTATCGCCCGGTTTGACACTGTACGTCTGGCGGATGAGATACTGCACGGTGAGCCCCTTGAGCATCATCGCCGCCGCCGTTGCGTCGGGGATCGCATCCGGCAGCTTGATGAGGCGGTGCGCCGGGATGAGCCGCGCTTCGGCATAAGACCCGAGCGGAGCGCCGCCGTACGCGACCCGGTCGCCGGGCTTCACGTCGGCGACCCCGGGACCCACGGCCTCCACGACCCCCGCCGCCTCGCTGCCCAGGCCGGTGGGCAGCGGCGACGGATAGAGGCCGGTGCGGCTGTAGACGTCGGCAAAGTTGAGACCGACCGCGGTGTGACGAATGCGCGCCTCGCCGGGGCCGGGTACGCCGACCTCGACGGGCTCCCATTGCATCACCTCGGGGCCGCCGACTTCGTGAATGCGGATCGCGTGGAGCATGAGATTCCTTCGCGGGACTTCCTCCCACGCCGGCCATCGTACCCTCGATGCGCGCGCCCCTTCACCCCTTGATGAACGACATCACGTCGGTGTTGAACTGTTCGGAGAGGGTCATGGGAAGGCCGTGGGGGGCACCCGGATAGACCTTCAACTGGGCTCGCTTGAGCAGCTTCGACGAGAGGCGCGCGGACGCGTCGATCGGAACGATCTGATCGTCGTCGCCATGGATGACCAGCATCGGGATGTCGATCTTCTTCAGGTCATCGGTCAAATCGGTCTCCGAGAACACCTTCACGCATTCGTACGCGCCCTGGATGCCGGCCTGCATCGACTGCAGCCATGATGGCGTCGCGTAGCTCGAGCTTGTCGAAGAGCGCCGCCAGATCGTCGGCGTAGGTATCCATGTCGTTACCCGTCCAGGTCTGGCTCGACCGCCCGTGGCCGCGGCGGTCGTGCGCGATCGCACGGTAGCCGTTGGAGGCGAAGAACCGGAGCTGCTCGTCCCAGGCATCGGCACTGAGAGGCCAGCCGTGGCTGAAGACGATCGGCTGACCTTTCCCCCAATCCTTGAAGAAGATGTCGGTGCCGTCCTTGGTCGTGATGGTGTTCATCCGGGGCTCCATTGGTGACGGTCGAATGCTGCGCAGACTGCGCGACAGACGTGACCACGCTTGCTCGGAGAAGCAAGCGGAGCCGTACGCAATTCACGACTCATCTGCGACCGCGCGGCGCGAGCGGGAATTGGTTATTTATGAGTTGTTGCGCTGAAGCGAGCGAGATGATTTCCGCCTCCGCATCCGACTCTCCCAGCGAATATGGCCCCGGGTTCCCATGGCACCCGCACCGCGGGATGGAAACGATCACCTATGTCCTCCGAGGTGAAGTCGACCACGCAGACAGCCTCGGCTTTCAGCTGTGGGCGAATCTACCCGCGGCAAGCAAGATGTCGGAGTCGCGCCACCGCGGGATCGCGCGCGTCGACATCCCGGAGGTGACTGACGCGAGCGGCGCGACGATCAAGATCGTCGCCGGCGTCGCCAACGGCGTGACCGGCCCCGTGCGCGACGTGGTCACGAGCCCAGAAGCGCCCTCTTCACTTCACTCCCCCTTTGGGGCGCGCGTCGGGCGCGAGATCGTTGTTCCGCCAGTAGAAGTCGATCTTCCCCGCCGCGTCCCCATACCCGACCATCTGCATCTCCGCTTCGATGGTCGTGGTCCCATCCGGGATCACCGACTTCGGCACGCACGAGAACGTGAGGACGGCCTTCTCCGCGGGGTTCATCGGGCCACCGAAGAACTTCCCGGAGCAGGTGTGATACGGGCGCGGCTTGGGCGGAGTGCTGTCGTCCTGCACGTCGAGCTGCTTGCCGGTCTTGTCGTAGAAGTAGACGGCGATCTTGCCGTACACGATGACGAGCTTCGACTTGTTCGTGATGGCGAACGACGGCCCCTTGTCGTCAGTCTTCTTCCACTTCACATCCATCATGCGCGCTTTCCCCTTCGCGTCGCACGGCTTGGTGAAGGAGCCCGGCCCCGCGGACCCGTCGGGACAATCGTGCTGCGGCTCGGGCGCGGCCGATGGAGCCGGGGGCGGTGCGCTCGCCGAGGGCACGGGCGCCGAGGCCGACGCGCTGGCGGACGGCGAAGGAGCGGGCGCGCTCTCGTCTTTGGAGCAGCCCGCGAGGGCGAGGATCGCAGCGGCGATGGGGAGCATTCTTCGCATGGTCCGCGCATCCTAGCGGTATCGTGGCCGCGTGGAACCCGGAGCGACGGGACTCGGCGCAGATGGTGAACGCACGAACCTCGGCGAGGTCGCCTTCGTCTTCTTGAAGCTCGGCGTGACCGCGTTCGGAGGACCCGCGGCGCACGTGGCGATGATGGAGAACGAGCTCGTACGCCGTCGGCGCTGGCTCTCGCACGAGAGACTTCTCGATCTCCTCGGCGCCGCCACGATTCTCCCGGGGCCAAGCTCCAGCGAGCTCGCGGTATTCATCGGGTTCGAGCGCGCGGGGTGGCTCGGGCTCGTGGTCGCCGGTCTCGGCTTCGTGGTGCCGGCCGCGCTGATCGTGGCGGCGATCGCCTGGGCGTACGTTCGCTTCGGTTCCCTACCGCAGTTCGGAGGCGTCCTGTACGGCGTGAAGCCCGTCGTCATCGCGATCGTGGTCGACGCGCTGCGCGGCCTCGCGCCCAAGGCCATCAAGTCGAAGGCCCTCGGCGCCCTCGCCGCGCTGGCGTGCGTCGCGTCGGCGCTGTCGGTCGAACCGCTCCTCGTGCTGCTTGGCGCCGGAGCCATCGCGCTCCTCGCGACGCGTCGAGAGACGAAGCCCGATGCGAGGACCGCGTTCATGCTCCCGGTCGTCGGTGGCGTCGCGGCGACGGCGAGCGCGGTCGTCCCATTCAGTCTGCTCGCGCTCTTTCTCGTCTTCGTGAAGATCGGAGCGACCGTCTTCGGCAGTGGCTACGTCCTGCTGGCGTTTCTGCGGCGCGATCTGGTCGACCGGTTGCACTGGTTGACCGAGTCCCAGCTCCTCGATGCCGTCGCCATCGGACAGGTGACGCCCGGGCCCGTTTTCACGAGCGCCACGTTCATCGGCTACGTCGTCGGCGGACCCGCCGGCGCGTTCCTTGCGACCGTCGGAATCTTTCTGCCGGGTTTCCTGCTCGTCGCTGCGACTCGCCCGCTCGTCGCCCGCATCCGCGGATCGCGCGTGGCGGGCGCGTTCCTCGATGGCGTGAACGTCGCGGCGCTCGCCCTCATGGCCGTCGTCTCCGTGCAGCTCGCGCGCACGGCGCTCGTCGACCCCATGACCGTCGCCCTCGCCGTCGCCAGCGCGCTCCTGCTCGTTCGTTTCAAAGTGAACACGACGTGGCTCGTCCTCGGAGGCGCCGCGATCGGCGCGCTCGCGAGCACGCTTCGCTGACGCTCACTCGACGAAGACCTTCCGTCGCCTCGGCGAGATCGACACGACCGACGCGCTCCTCGCGCCAATGAAGCGCCGAGCGGGGCCCGCTTCGCTGCGAAGGAGATCTGGGCGCGTACTCTCGGGTACCCTCCGCGCCACTCTTCCCCATGCCGACACCCGATTGCACTCCTAGCGTAGTCACATGCGCCGACCTCCACCCCGCCACCGCGCCCGTCGCGATCATCAGCATCGTCGTGACGGCCAGCGTCCTGTGGCTCGTCTTCGACGCCGTGCGCGCGAAGAGAGGATCGCGCTGGCTGGCGACGATGGCCGGGGGAATCCTCTTCGGTTGGGCCGTCGAATGGATGAACACGCACGACGTGCCGTTCATCGGGAGCAGTCACATCTACTGCTACCCAACTCTACCCATCAACGTCTTTGGAGTTCCATTCTGGATACCCATCGGCTGGGGCGGAATCATCTACGCCGCCGCATGGACCGCGCAGCGCCTCCGGCTGCATCCGTGGGCTCGACCGATCGCCGCGGCCTTTCTCGCGGTGAGCATCGACTTCAGCCTCGACCCCGTCGCGCGGCAAATGGGGTTCTGGAGGTGGCAGGCCTATCCGGTGAGCTTCTGCGGCATTCCTTATGACAACTACATCGGGTGGTATCTGATCGTCGTCATCTACGCGGCGACGGCCGCGTTCGTGCTGCGAAAAACGAAAGACAGCTGGAGCGCTCCCCAGGCGAGCCCGCTCTACCAGTGGGGGCTCCCTCTCGCCTGCTTTCTCATCGCAACGGTCGTCCTCGTCGCGGTCAAAGCGGGCCTCGCCCACGTGGGGTCGTACTCATGCGACGACAGCGGAAGCGCAGCCGGAAAGATCTTCATCGGCGCGACGCTCGTGGGGGGCCTCGTCACGCTGGTTCTCGCGCGAAGGCCGGTGACCGACGCCGATCCACCTATCAACTGGCCCGTCATGATCGTTCCGGCGATCATTCACCTGAGTTGCTACGGCATATTCCTGGCTTTGGGGGACTGGTCGCAACAGCCCGTGCTGCTCGCGTCCATCCCCATTCAACTCCTCGCCGGAGTGTTCGTCTTCGGTACGCCGTGGAGGCGCCAGCTGCAGTAGAGTTCGCGCATGTGGCCGGGGGTGGAGTCCAAGCGGTTCGACGTCGTTCGCTGCCTGGGCGAAGGGGGCATGGGCGTCGTCTACGAGGGGCTCGATCGCGACACGGGGACGCGCGTCGCGCTGAAGACCCTGAAGCACGCCAGCCCCGACGCGCTCGCGCGTCTCAAGCGCGAGTTTCGCGCGATGCAGGACCTGCAGCACCCGAGCCTCGTGGGTCTCCGCGAGCTGGTCGCCGAAGACGGTCGATGGTTCCTGGTCATGGATCTCGTCGAAGGGGTCGACTTCATCTCGCACGTGCGCACCATCGCTGCGGCCCGCCGGACGCAAGACTCCGGCGTACGCGCGCTGGGTGACGCGCCGACCCTCCAGGCCTTCGACGACGTGCTTCCGGAATTTCACGAGCCGTGGCGATCTCTCCCCGCGCCGAGCACGCGTGCGAGCACGACTCCCCACGACGCGGCTTTGTTCGACGAAGCGCGGCTCCGCGCGGCGCTGCGCCAGCTGGTCGAGGGGCTGCAGGCGTGTCACGCGGCCGGCTTCGTTCATCGCGACGTCAAGCCGTCGAACGTGCTCGTCACGCTCTCCGGCAAAGTGTCGGTGCTCGACTTCGGTCTCGTCTCGGACGCGCGCTCGGATGCGTCGACACACGCCGTGGTTGGTACGCCGGCGTACATGGCGCCGGAGCAAGCCGCGTCGGCGGACGTCGGGCCCGAGGCGGATTTCTACTCGGTCGGCGTGCTGCTCTACGAGGCGCTGACCGGGCGCGTGCCGATCGACGGAGCGCCTTTGCAGGTCATGCTCCGCAAGCAGAGTGAAGAGCCCGTTCCACCGCGCGACGTCGCTCCCGGCGTGCCCCCCGATCTCGAGGCGCTCTGCTTGTCGCTCCTCCGCTTCGCTCCGCGCGAGCGGCCGGGAGCCGTCGCCGTGTTGCGCGCTCTCGGCGACGTGCGCGCGCTATCGGTCGAAGACGAGAGCCGATCACGAACGCTCACGCCGCCGTTCGTCGGTCGCGAGAGCGAGCTCCTTGTCCTCACCGCGGCGGCGGCCGAGACGCGCCATCGCGTAGCGTGCGTCGTGGTCGAAGGGGAGTCGGGGTTGGGCAAGAGCCGACTCGTGCGGCACTTCGCCGAGCGCACGCTGCGCGAAGACCCGTCGGCCATCGTGTTGTCGGGTCGCTGCTACGAGCGCGAATCGGTGCCGTACAAGGCGTTCGACGGCGTGGTCGACGCGCTCGCTCGCTTCCTCGCGAAGCTGCCCGACGCGGAGTCCGCCGCGTTCGTTCCCACGCGCCCCGCCGCCCTCGCGCAGGTGTTCCCGGTTCTGCGCCTCGTGCCATCCATAACGTCGCAGGTCCGGAGCGCGCAGCTGCCGGTCGATCCGTTCGAGCTCCAGAGTCGCGCCTTCGCGGCGCTCCGAGAGACGCTGGCGCGCGTGGCCGAGCGGCGCCGACTCGTCGTCGTCATCGACGACGCGCAGTGGGCCGACGACGACAGTCACAAGCTCCTAGCGGAGGTGCTGCGCGAGCCGGATGCGCCCCGTCTTCTGCTCGTGGCGACGGTGCGATGGTCGGGCGCGGGGACGGAGACCGACGCCGTGGCGCGCGCCGACGCGGTCGAGCGCCTCCGGCGGGTCCTCGCGGCGGGCACGCGCACCATCCATCTGGCGCCGCTCTCTCAGGAGTCGTCGCGCGAGCTCGCGTCGCTCTTGCTCGTTCGCTCCGGCGGGAACGCGGACCCCACGAGCATTGCGGCCGACGCCGGCGGGCATCCGCTGTTCATCGATCTCCTCGCGCGACGTCGCGAGCAGTCCGACGGCGCGACCGCGACGCCGTCGAGCGTGGAAGACGTCCTCCGCGCGCTGCTCTCGGAGCTCGATCCCGACGCGAAGGCGATCGTCGAGACCATCTCGCTCGCCGACGCGCCGCTACGCACGCGCGTCGTCGCCATGGCGGCGGGTGTCGACGCCTCTCCCGGTGGCGACGCCTTCGTTCGCGCACTGCAGCGCCTTCGCGTCGGAAGGCTCATCGTCAGCACGGGCGCGCGCGGCGCCGATCTCCTCGAGCCGTACCACGATCGCGTGCGCGCGGCGGTGCTCGCAGAGACGCCGCCCGAGCTTCGCAAGGAACGCCACCGGCGCATCGCGCTCGCCCTGGAGAGCAGCGATGACGCCGAGCCACGCGCGCTCGCTCTTCACTGGGAGGGCGCGGGCGATCACGTTCGCGCGTCGCACTACGCATCGCTCGCCGGAGATCGCGCGGCGCTTGCGCTCGCCTTCGACCGGGCCGCCTCGTTCTACGAGGCCGCGATGCGCGCGAGCGAGCTCACCGTGGAGGAGCGGAGGAAGCTGAAGGCCAAGCTCGGCGACGCGCTCGCGAACGGGGGTCGCGGAAAGCGTGCGGCGGACGTTCTTCGCGAAGCTGCTGTCGGCGCGCCGGCGGCCGAGGCCCTCGAGCTCCGTCGTCGCGCGGCCGATCAGCTGCTGCGCGCCGGCCACTTCGACGAAGGACTCCCCGCGCTCGAAGCGGTGCTTCGTAGCGTCGGCGTGCGTCTGCCGCCGACGCCGCTCTCGGCCATCGTCTACCTGCTCGTGCTGCGCGCCTGGCTCTCCATCCGCGGGCTCGGATACCGTAAGCGCGACTCGACGCAGGTGTCGGCCGAGGCGTTGGTGCGCGTCGACACTTGTTATGCGGCGGCGCTGGGCCTCTCGATGAACGATCAGGTTCGCGGAGCGGCGCTCCAGGCCGCGAATCTTCTGGCGGCGCTCCGTCTCGGCGAGCCTTACCGCGCCGCCCGCGCCATCGCGCTCGAGCAGGGGTACTCCTCGCAAGGCGGAAGCAAGTCGTGGCGTCGAACGCAGAAGGTGATCGATCGCGCCGTCGCGGAAGCCGAGGAATGCGGTCACCCGCTCGCGCGCGGACTGGCGAGCGGGATCGCGGGGGTCGCCGAGTACCTGGCAGGTCACTTCGCCGTCGGGCTCACGCGCGTGGATCGCGGAGTCGAGATGATCCGCGACTACGGTCGCGACGTCTCGCTCGAGACCGCCAACGGCGAGCTCTTCGCGATCGCGTGCCTCGCGCAGCTTGGGCGCCTCCGCGAGCTACGCGAGCGCGTGAGCCGTTACCTCCCCGAGAAGGAGCGTCGCGGTGATCTCTACGGCTCGGTCAACATGCGCATCGGCTGGGCCAACCTGGCGTGGCTCGTCGACGACGACACCACCGAAGCCAAGCGGCGGATCGACGACGCGATGGCGGCGTGGTCGCGGCGCGGCTTCCACGTCATGCACTACTACGAGCTCCTGGCGCGCACGAACCTCCAACTCTACGAAGGCGCACCGCGAGACGCGCACGCCTTCGTGCGCGATCGCTGGCGGGCGATGCAACGCTCGCTGATCCCGGGGCGCATCCAGTCGATTCGCGTCAGCGCCTGGGACCTTCGCGCGCGCGCGGCGCTCGCGCTCGCGGAGGCGGGCGGAGAGCGCGCGACGCTGATTCACACCGCCGAGGGGGACGCGCAGAAGCTCGCGCGCGAGCGACTCGCCCACGCGGACGCGCGCGCAGCCGCGCTGCACGCCGGCGTCGCCAACGTTCGCGGTCGGCACGCCGAAGCGGCGCGACGTCTTCGCGAGGCGCTCGCCGGCTTCGCGGCGTTGAACATGGAGCTCAACGCCGCGGCGCTCCGCTCGACGCTCGGCGCGCTCGTCGGCGGCGACGAAGGTCGCGCGCTCCGCGACGAAGCCGATGCGTGGTTCGCGTCGCAGTCCGTGAAGCGCCCGGATCGATTCGTCGCCATGCTCGTGCCTGGGTTCGCACGGCTTACGGGGGATGAGATCGATCGAGTCACGTCGTGAGGCGCGTCACTCGTTCGCGAACGAAAGGAGCACGTCGCACAGCACGTCGACGCCGTTCCCGCACTGATCGCGCGTGGAATGCTCACGCGGGTTGTGACTGATCCCGTCGTATTCGCCGGGCACGAACACCATGCCTGCCGTGCACACGTGCGCCATCTCCTGCGCGTCGTGGCCCGCGCCGCTGATGATCGCTTGCGATGACAGGTTTCGCGCGGCCGCCGCCGCCGCGACGCGCTCCTGCACGACGGACGCGAAAGGTACGCGCTCGGTGCGCGCCGTCTGGCGCCACTTGATGTCGACGCGCTCTTCGCGGGCGACCTCGGCGTAGAACGCGATCAGGTCACGCTCCGAGTCGCGCATGTGAGCGTCGTCGGGGTTGCGAAGATCGACGGTCGCCGTCACGCGACCGGGGACGATGTTCACGAGGCCGGGGTGCGGCACGATCGCGCCCATCGTCGCGCGCATGCTGTCGCCGTAGCGGCCCGACGCGATCATCTCGCGCAGCCGCAGGTTGATGCGCGACGCGGCGACCCCGGCATCGGCGCGGAGATCCATCGGCGTCGTGCCTGCGTGCGCCGACTTTCCGACGATCGTGAGCTCATGCCACGAGATGGCCTGCACTCCCGTGACGACCCCGATCTCGATCCCACGCGCGCGCAGGATCGGCCCCTGCTCGATATGGCACTCGACGTAAGCGTGCGGCGGCGCGAGCCTCTCGTCCGCCTCGCCGATGAAGCCGATGGCGGCCAGCGCGTCGCGTACGGATGTCCCCGAACGATCGGTGAGCGCGTACGCCTGCTCCAGCGAGAGACGACCCGTCGCGACGGCGGAGCCCAGCATGTCGGTGCCGAAGCGCGCCCCTTCTTCGTCGGTGAAGAAGGCGACGACGAGCGGGCGTCGCGTCGTGATGCCGTTGTCGGCAAGCGTACGAAGCACCTCGAGCCCACCGAGCACGCCCAGGCACCCGTCGAATCGACCGGCCGTCGGCACCGAGTCGATGTGTGAGCCCATCATGACCGGTGACAGCTGATCTTCCGAGCCGGCGCGGCGCGCGTAGACGTTGCCGATGCGATCGATGGTGACCGCCAGACCGAGATCGCGCATGCGCTGCACCACGTGGCGGCGCCCTTCGCCGTCGGCCGGTGTGAGCGCGAGGCGGTTCACGCCTGTGAGCCCGCTGCGTTCGTCGCGGTAAGCGCCGATGAGCCCGAGCGCGTCGAGCTCGCCGTAGAGGCGATCGCGGGAGACAGAGAGGGGCATGAGGTCTGGTCTACTCTCTCCCGCGCGCTATTGCGTGACGTACGTGTAGTTCACGTTGTTTCCGGGATTGTAGTCGGACGCCCCGCCCCATTGAACGGCCTGGTAGTAGAAGCGCACCGTCGTGGCTGCCGACTGCGCGGGGATGGTCGCGCCCCACGAGTCGACGCCGCCCGACTGACTGCCGAGCGTGCACGTCACCGGGGTCACGGTCGCGAAATTATCGTTCGTCCAATTGAGCGTCACGCTCTGGTAGCCGTTGTTCGGGCTCGTCGTGATCGTCGGCACCACCGGTGCGACGGCCGGGGCCGCTCCGTTCGATGCGTCGAGGTTGGCCTCCTTGTCGAGCGAGACCGCTCCGGCGCTCGATGAGCCCGTCGCGTCGGCGCTGAAGGAGGGCGTCGATACGTTGCAAATGCCGCTCGTCGAGCATCCGTTCGCGCACGACGAGGTCGCTCCGGCGTTGCAGGTCCCGCTGCCGTCGCAGATGCTCGCGTTGGTGAACGTCGCGCTCGTGCACGACGCTGGAGCGCAAGAGGTGTTGACGGGAGTCAGCTCGCACGCGCTCGTCCCGTTGCACTTGCCGTCGTTGCCGCACGGCGGGGCCGCCGTGCATTGCCCCGCCGGCGCGGGGAACCCGGGGAGAATGCTCTTGCACGCGCCATCGGGCTGACCGGTGAGCGACGCCGCGCACGCCTCGCACGTTCCGTTGCAGGCCTTGTCGCAACAGAGAGACCCGACGCACTCGAACGACGCGCACTGCGCGTTGGCGTTGCACGCGTTGCCATTGGGTCGCAGCGCGCAGGTGACGCCGTTCATGCAGTAGCCGCTCGTGCAATCGGTGGCCGTCCCGCACCCGGTGCCCGTCCCGCACGTCTGGTTCAGCGCGTCGCACTGGGCGCCGCCGCAGTCGACGCCGGTCTCGTTGCCGTCTTTCGTCCCGTCGCCGCACGAGACGCACGTCCCCGCGAAGCAGAAGTCGTTCACGCAATCCGCGAACACCTTGCAGTGTTTGGAATCGCCGCACGGTGCACAGGAGCCGCCGCAGTCGCGGTCCGTTTCGTCGGCGTCCGTCGTGCCGTCCATGCAGTGCGTGGCGACGCACGCGCCCTTCCCGTCGCAGACGATGCCGCCATCGTCGGTGCACGGCGTTCCGAGCGAGGCGTTGTTCGTTCCGCACTGGGTGGCCGTCACGCAGATCGCGGTCGCGCAGGTCGTGGTCGGCGCGGGGCAGTCGGTGGCAGGGTTCGCGCACACGGCGGCGTCGCTGGCGTCGACGGCGGAATCGGGCGCCGCGTCGGCGGCCGCGGAGTCGACGGGCGCGTCGACCGCGGCGTCGATGGATCCGGCTTCGTTGAGGGTCGCCGCGTCGTGACCCGCGTCGTCGCTCGCGGCGTCGTGGCCTGCGTCGTCGGCCGCCGCGTCCTGTCCCGCGTCGTCGCTCGCGCTGCCGGAGTCGTCGTCGCCGGTGACGCCCGAGTCGTCGCCCGTGACCGGGATCGTCGAGTCGAACGCGGGCGCGCCGTCGGAGAGGCCCCCGGAGTCGTCGCCGCTCGGAGCGCTGGTGTCGCCGTTCGCGTCGGATCCGCCGTCGTCGAGCGTCGCGGCGTCGGACTCCGGTCCGCTCGTATCGTTGGAGCATCCGGCGAGGAGCAGAGCGGCGAGCGCGACGGCGGTGAGCGCGCGGCGTGTGTTCATGCGGAGAGCCTTACAGCAGAGGACGCCGTGCGAGTAGCCGAACCCGACCCGTGGGTCTCGCTCGGCTGCTACTCCGCGACCCAGATCTCCGTGCCGGCGGGCACGTCGTCGAGCCCCGCGTCGATCAGTCGCACCATCGCGAACGGCGCGAGCGGGCCGCGAATGTGCGCGACCTGAAGGACCGCCGTCGCGCGCCGCTCGCCGCCGCCCGGTCGTCGCAACGTCACCGCGATCGGCGCCGCGGCGTCCCCCTCGAGCACGATCCTCGGCGAGACCATCACGCCGCGTCCGCCGGCGACGAACGCCTCTTCCACCACGAGCAGGGGCTTCTTCATCCCCTGTTCGCCACGTCCTCGACCCACGCATCGATGAGTCGCCGCGCGATGCTGATGCGCGGCGGAATCGGCGGTAGCGCGTTCGCGCGGAACCACTTCGCGTCGAGGATCTCTTTCCCGTCCGCCACGATCTCGCCGCCCGCCCACTCCGCGGTGAACGCGATCATGAGCGAGTGCGGAAACGGCCACGACTGACTACCGAAGTAGCGCGTCTCCTTCACGTCGATGCCGACCTCCTCGCGCACCTCACGCGCGAGCGTCTCTTCGAGCGACTCGCCCACCTCGGAGAAGCCGGCGAGCGTGCTGTAGAAGGCCGCCGGGAACCGGGCGCCGCGCGCGAGCAGCGCCTCGTCGCCGCGGCGTACGAGCACGATGATCGCCGGCGCGATCCGCGGATAGGCCATCAACCCGCACGTGGGGCAACGCATGCAGCGCTCGGTCGGCACCCGCTCGGTCGGCGTCGCGCAGCGCCCGCAGAACTGATGCGTCGTGGCCCACTCGACGATCTGGAGCGCGCGGCCCGCGAGCGAGAAGCGCTCGGAGCCGAGCGCGGCGTAGAGCTCGCGCACCCCGGCGACGGCGAGCGGCGCGGGGAGGGGAGCATCGACCGTGATCGACGCCGCGACCGCGTCGGCGTCACCGAGCTTGCCGACGTCGAGCGTCGATGCGGCCATGATCCCGAGCGACACGACCTCGTCTTCCGTCGGGAGCTCGATGCCATCGCCGACGCGGCGGACGACGAGACCGCTCGGATGAATGACGAACCACGCGCGCGGAGAGGCCATAGCCGCGAAGCTTGGCGCCCGGGGACGACGACGACAAGCCGTAGCTTGCGATGTGCGTCGCCGTCCCTTCGACCGATCGTCGCCCTCAGGGCTGAAGCGCTACCCACGGCGGCAGCGCCGACGCCGCATAGGGGTGACCGTTGTTCGGCGGGTGAATCTGGATGTTGCCACCGCTCATATTGTTCTCCGTGTCGTAGACGACGGCTCCGCTGACGCCGTTGCCGGCGATCTGCCGGATGGTGAAGTGGTAGTAGTCCGGACCGCCAGCGTTCGCTCCTTTCCCCTCGCCGTGATCTTCGGCCATCACGTCGAACCAGTATCCATCGCTCCACGTGCCTCCCGTGAACCACCGCGCCGGCCCTCCGAAGTAGACTTGGTTGATGTCGAAGTGGTGAGACGGGCCGCTCGGCTGCCCAGGCCCCGGCTCATCGACGTGCCGGCAGTAGATGTACTGCGCCGCGCCGTGCCCCTTGTTCCCGGTGGCGTGATCGACGTCCTCCCATTCACCGCGCACGTCGCCTGCCTTCATCGGCATCGCGTTGCCGCCGAAGCTGTCGGTGCCGTCCGCATCCGTGATCCAGCCGCCGCCCGTGACCCAGCAACCGCCGGAGGAGGGGGGCACGCAGTCGTCGCTGCACGAATTGGGAACGCATGCGCCGCACGCGCTGGCGTGCGAGCCCGGCTGGCATGACGGCGGCTGCGAGCAGGTGACGCCGGCGTCGCCGCCGTTCTGGCAGTTCCAGCCTGGAGAACCCGCGTCCTCACCTCCGGACGTGTAGCCACCGCCGCCGCTCGAGCCGCCGCTGCTCGAGCCACAGCTCGCTCCGGCCGATCCCGCGTCATCGTGCGGGTTTCCCCCGTTGCCGTTCGCGCCGCCGTTTCCGTTCCCGTGCCCACTTCCCGCGCCGGCTCCGGTTGGCGTCCCCGCATCGTCGTCGCACGAATATCCACCACCGCTCGGGGGCGTTCCCGCGTCCGCTCCCCCCTGTCCGACCGGCCCGCCGTCGTCGTCGAACGTGTAGCCGCCGTCGCACGTCGCTCCCGTCGGATCCGTGCATCCTGCACCTGCATCGACGTCCGCCGGAGGGCATGGCGAGTCCGTGGTTCCTGGGACGCAGACATAGACATCAGGCGTCGCGAGCGCGCTCGCCGACGTGCACGAGATGCTCGCGCCGTTTGGAACGTTCTGGGTCCCGCAGGTCCACGCCGTCGAGGAGACGCCCTGCGAAGGCGTCACCGGCGCCGCGCTCGAGCACGCGAGCAGAGCGAGCGGACCAATCACAGCGCCAATCACAGAGAAAGGCAGAGACGAGACGAGCAACGCGCGCATGGGTCGACCTCCAGTTGCTGGTCCCTACAGCAACGCCAGTGCCGTCGAGCGTGCGCCCTGGCGGGGGGGGCGTGGTCACACGGGCGACCGCGGACTGTTCCATGCGATCTCTCGCGCAGCACCCCGATTGGACATGCGCGCCGGTCACCCCTGATTCCTGGTGAAGCGCGACCCCCCTGGTGAGACCGTTGGGCCGCAGATCGCGGACCGGCCGGACACGAAGGCTCCATCGTGGGACTATTCCCGCTGGATGTCTGCTCCGCGTCCCGAGCCCTCGCGTCAACTCGAAGCGGGCGTACGCGTCGGCGGCAAATATCTCCTCGTGCGCCGCATCGCCGTGGGCGGGATGGGAGAGGTCTGGCGCGCCCGCAACGACACCACGGGCGCCGAGGTCGCCGTGAAGATCTCGCGCCGCAAGCACGGCGACGATCGCGACGTGCGCTTTCGCACCGAAGCCAAGCTCGGGTCCACGGTCGCCCATCGCAACGTGGTGCGCATCTTCGATCTCGTGGAGGACGCCGACGGATCGCTCGTCCTCGTGATGGAGCTCCTCCGCGGCGAGTCGCTCGCGCAGCACCTGAAGACGCGCGGACGATTGAGCACGAAGGAGATGATCGCGATCGCGTCCCCCATCCTGTCGGGGCTCGACCACGCGCACGCCGAGGGGATCGTCCACCGCGACGTCACGCCGGCCAACATCTTCCTGGCCGTCGACCCCGATGGACAGATCACGCCCAAGCTCGTCGACTTCGGAATCGCGAAGCTCCCCGCGGCCGGCGTGCACACGCTCGACGGGCGCGTGCTCGGAACGCCGCGCTACATGGCGCCCGAGCAGATCCGCGGACAGCCGCTCGACGGTCGCGCCGATCTGTTCAGCCTGGCCGTCGTGGTCTACGAGGCCATCACCGGTGTGTGCCCGTTCGACGCGGGCTCGCCGTCGGCGTCGCTCGCGGCGGTGCTCGAGGTGCAGGTCGACCCCGATCCGCAGATCGAGCCGCGCGTCTGGCTCGAGATCCGGCGTGCGCTCAGCAAGCGCGCCTACGAGCGACACGCCAATGCCGCCGGGCTGGCCGAGGCGCTGCGACTCGCGGTGGGAGAGACGGAAGCGTCTCTCGCGTCGCTGCTCCGTCGTGCGCCGCTGTCGCGCGCCGAGATGGACGCGGCCAGCGAACAGCCGACGATCGGCACGGCGACGATCGAGGGGCAGTCGGTCGAGGGGCGCGTCGCGCGAAAACGATCGCCGTGGACGACCTGGGTCGTGGCGCTGGTGGCTGCCGCATGCGCGGCTGCGCTGACGGCGTCGCTGCTCCGAACGCCGGAGGGGCGCGAGGCCGTCGTGCCCGCCGGGACTGCGGCCGTGAGCGCCGAGTCGAGCTCGCTCACGCCCCCCTCCGCGCCTGCGAGCGTGACGATCCCCGCGCCCGCGGTCCCCAAGATCGCGTCGACCGAGCCCTCGCCCGCACCGACGCCGCCGAAGCCCGCGCACCGAGTCGCTCCACCTCACACGCGCCCCAAGCCGATCGCGACGACGCCAGGCTACTGACCGCTACTCGTCGGGCCCGCTCCACGCCACACCGTAGAGCCCGCGCTTCTTAAGCAGCTCGCGCAGGTAGTGCCGCGCCAGCCCCGCTTCACGGGCGGCGTGCGAGAGGTTCCCTTGGCACCGCTTCATGAGCGCCGCCAGATACGCCGACTCGAAGCGCTCGATCGCCTGATCCTTGGCCGGCGTGAACTCACCCGACAGGTCGAGCGCGGTGCGCTCGCCGCGCGTGCCTCGGAACCCGAAGCCTTCACCCGCGACCTCTTCTCGCCGGATGACCCCGTCGCTCGCCAGCGCCGCGGCGCGAGCGAGCACGTTGCGCAGCTCGCGAACGTTGCCGGGCCACGGCTGCGCTTGCAGATGCGAGAGCGCCGAGGCTTCGATGAACAGTGGAGCGTCCGAATCGCGGGCCAGGCGCGCGAGGAGTCGCTGGCAGAGCGCGGGGATGTCCTCCGGCCGATCGCGCAGCGGAGCGAGGAGCACCTGCACCTGCGCCAAGCGGAAGAAGAGATCCTCGCGGAACCGGCCGGCTTCGATCTCGTGACGCAGGTCGCGGTGCGTGGCGGCGACGATGCGGACGTCGATCGTCAGCGGCTCGCTGCTGCCGACGCGCGTCACCTCGTGCCGTTCGAGCACACGCAGGAACTTCGCCTGGATGGGCCCAGGCAGCTCGCCGATCTCGTCGAGGAACACCGTGCCGCCGTTGGCGGCCTCGAAGAGACCGACTTCACGACGCGTGGCTCCCGTGAACGCGCCCTGCTCGTGACCAAAGAGGAGCGACTCGGCGAGCGTCTCCGGAAGCGACGTCGCGTCGACGACGACGAAGGGGCCGTCGGCTCGAGGAGACCTCGCGTGGATCGCGCGCGCCGCTTCCTCTTTGCCCGTCCCGGTCTCCCCTTGGAGGAGCACGCTCAAATTCTTTCCGGCGATGCGTTCGAGCGTCGCGAACAGCTCGTGCATCACGGTCGAGACTCCGACGAGCTCGCCGAAAAAATCCTGCTCGCTCGTGGCGGCTGCCGTCGCCGCGGTGTCGATGTCGAGTCGCAGCACAGTGCTGCCGATCGTCAGCTCGCCTCCCGCCGCGAGCTCGATCTCCGTCACGCGATGCGGTCCGATCCAGGTGCCGTTGGTCGTCCCGGCGTCGCGGATGTGCACGCACGAGCCGACGCGCCGAAGCTCGAGGTGCACTCCGCTCACGCGCGGGTCGTCGAGGACGAGATCGTTGCTCGGGTGCCTCCCGACGGTAGCGAGCACGCTCGACATCGCGAGAGCTCGCCCCGTGCCCGGTCCGGAGATCCCCATCAAGCGCGGGATGGCGCCGACCGGATGTACCGGGAGCTTCGTGTTGAGCTCCGTCCCGCCGCGGTTCTCGGGATCGACCATCGCGTCATCCTACGCAAGAACCCGTGCCCGACGAGACGTCCTCTTTCTTCGGTGCGGTGCTGACCGTAGGCTTCTCTCGATGGTTCGCCCCGGTAAGTGGCTGCTCGCGGCCGCTTGGCTCACCGCTATCGGCGTCGCCTCCTCGCCGTCGCGCGCTCAGGCGCCCTCGCCGGCCCAGCCGCGCACCGAGGCCGAGCTGGCGACCGCCCGGAAGTCGTTCGCCGAGGCGCTCCGAGATCAGAAAGAGCAGCGCTTCGAGGCGGCCCTCGACGGCTTTCGTCGCGCGCGCGACGTGCGAGACGCGGCGCCCGTGGAGTACCGGATCGGCATGTGCCTCGAGGAGCTCGGTCGTCTGCCCGAAGCGCTGAGCGCGTACGACGCCGCCGTTCGCCTGAGCGAAGGCGATCCCTCGGCCGCGGACGTCGCGTCGGCATCGCGCGATCGCATCGGCGCGCTCTCCAGGCGGGTCGCTCACCTCATTCTCACGCTCTCGCCGCACGCGCCGCGCGACTCCGAGGTTCGCGTCGACGGGAACATCTCGCACGCCGGCGACATCGTCCTCAGTCCGGGGAGTCACCGCGTCGCGGCCACGAGCGCCGGCGCGACCCCCTTTCAGACCGAGCTCTTTCTCCCCGAAGGGGGACGCATCTCGCTCACGGTGCCGCTGGATCCGCCCGTCGCGGTGCCTCCTTCTCCGCCGCCTCCGATCGCCGACGAAGCGAAACCGAGCGCAGACCGGGGCTCGACCCGCACCTTGGGATGGATCGGCATCGCTGCGGGGAGCGCGCTCGTGGCCGGGTCCGTCGCGAGCTTCGTCCTGCGCGAGAGCGATATCCGCACCGCGAACCGCGACTGTCCCGGCGGCGGCTGCGTCGGAGCGATCGACGGCGATGCGCTGTCGGCGACGAGTCGTGCGCGGATCGAGGGCCCTCTCGGCTTCGGGCTCGGTGCTGCCGGCGTCGTCGCCGTAGGGGCCGGCGTCTACTTCGTCCTCAGCGCGTCGAAGCACGCGCCTGCGATCTCGATCGTGCCGACCGCGGGGCCGACCGGCGCGGGCTTCGCGCTGCGGGGGGTGCTGTGATCCTCCGCTACGCCTTGTTGGCGTGCGCCTCGCTCGCCGTCGGTTGCGATGCCGTACCCGATCTCTACGTCGTGGACGCATCGACGGGCGAAGGCGTCGATGCCGGCGACGCGCAGGCCGCGTCGGATGCGGGTGCGGACGCCGGAGCGGACGCTGGCTCGGACGCAGGTTCGTGCGTCGGCGTGAGCTGTCCGCGCTGCCCGCCGAGTGGGGGCACGTGCTGCGCGAGCGGCGTCCCTTGCCTCGGGCCAAACTGCGCGATGGATTGCACGGCTCCGGCGTGCGCTGCGTGCACGGCGACCGAGGTCTGCTGCTCGAAGCAAGCCGGCCCGCCCGCGTGTCGCAACCTCGACGCAGGGAAGTGTCCCCCGTGATCGGATCGAGCGTCGATCAGCGACGCTCGCGCGCCTCGCGAAGCTTCGCATCGTAGGCGCTTCGCTTCGTCGTCGTCGCCAGCGCCTCGTACGCCTCGGCGTAGGCGTCCGCGAGGATGTCGATCTTGCGACGAAGCACCGGGCTGGCCGAAGAGCGCCATGCGTAGAGCTCGTCGACGACGGCGAGGTAGCGCGCGCTCACGCCATGGGCATCGGCGGTCTCGTCGATCTCCAGCAGCTCGTAGTGCGAGAGACGCGTGAGCCTCGCGAGCATTCGATCGACGCGCCACCCGTTCGAGTCATCGTGCGCGTCCACGGCGCGCACCGGCGGTGCCGACGCGATCTCGATGCACGCGACGCCGGACTCGTACGGGCTCCTCCCGGGGACGATGCTGTACGTGGCGCTCGCCATCGGCGCTCGCGTCAAGGTCGACGGTGGCGACGAATCGCTCGGTCCCGCGAAGTCGCGCCGAGTTTCGGGCTCACGATCAGGAAAGGCATGGGCGGGAAACTCATGGGGTCGCATCGCGCTCCGGATCGAAGCAAGATTCAGACGACGAGCGTTCGCCGTGATGTGCGCGAAATGGCACGCGCACCTTGCGCGCGATCTGGTCGAAGCGGTGACCAGCACGGCAACGCTTCGGGTCAGGCGGAGGACACCACCCGAGCGGCTGCGCCGACGGCTTCGGAGTCGCGAGCCACCGGGAGCACGAACGAGAAGGTGGTGCCGATGCCCACCTTGGTCTCGACGACGATGCGGCTTCCGTGCGCCTCGACGATCCCTCTCACGATGTAGAGCCCGAGCCCCATACCCGGTCGATCGACACGAGCTCCTCGGCGAAAGCGCTCGAAGACGTGCGGTAGGTCGCCGGAGTCGATCCCCGAGGCTGTATCGGTCACGGAGAAGCGTACGGCGTCGGCCAGCACGTCGGCGGCGACGCTCACACGGCCGTGCGGCTTCGTGTGTTTGAGCGCGTTGTCGATCAGATTCGAGAACACCTGCATGAGTCGCCGGGGGACGGCGCGCTGCTCGGCTCGACGATCGAGGCAGACCACTTATTTCATCCGCGAGAACGGCGCGGGCTTCGACAAGGCATTTACCCCGAAGCTCTTCGGTGTCTTTCAGCGACTCGGCCAGGGCACATCGTCCGCGAGCGCGTGTACGCTCCCACTCCCGATGAGTGAAGTGAGGGCAGACTCTCACCCGAAGGTCTCCGCATGGGCGCCGCTCGCGCAGCGCGGTTTCCGCGCGCTCTGGGTCGCCGGGCTGGTTTCGAACTTCGGTGCGCTCATGCACGAGGTCGGTGAGGGGTGGTTGATGACGTCCCTCAGTCGATCGCCGCTCCACGTGGCGATGCTGCAAGCGGCCGACGGCGTCGCGATGCTCCTGCTCGCGCTCCCCGCGGGAACGCTGGCCGACATCGTCGATCGCCGTCGGCTCGCGATCGGCACCCAGCTTTGGCTCTTCTTCTTCACGGCGCTGATGGCGATCCTCACGGTCGCCGGCTGGATGAGCCCGACGTTGCTCGTGACGCTCGCCTTCGCGATGGGCCTGGGAAGCGCCGTCGACGAGCCGATCTGGCAAGCGCTAACGTCGGAGTCGGTGCCTCGCCGACTGCTCGCTGCGGCGGTCACGCTCGGCGGCATCTCCGTGAACCTCGCGCGCGCGCTCGGCCCCGCACTGGGCGGTCTCGTGGTCGGGGCCGCGGGGCCGGCGGCGACGTTCGCCATCAACGCCGCCACGTTCCTCTGGGTCGCGGTGGTGCTCGTGGCGACACCACGCGCGGCGCGCGTCTCGACCATGCCCACCGAGCGCTGGCTGGGCGGCATGTTCGCGGGGATGCGCTACGTCCGTCACTCGCCGGCGCTCGTCTCGGCGCTCGTTCGATGCGCATGCGTCGTCGCTCCTGCGAGCTGCCTCACGGCGCTCTTGCCGATCTATGCGCGCGTCGATCTCGGATTGTCGTCTGCCGAGTTTGGCGTCCTCCTCGGTTGCATGGGGATCGGCGCGCTCCTCGCGGCGTGGGCTCTTCCCGCGATGCGCGAGAAGATCGCTCCCGATCCGCTGCTGTCGATGGCGGCGTTCGTCTTCGCCGCTGCGCTGGTCGCGCTCTACTTCTCGCGAACGCTCGTTCCTACCGCCGGGGCGATGCTCGTTGCAGGGGCAGGTTGGATGTCGATGCTCAGCAGCCTGAACGTCGCAGCGCAGATGGCGACCGCCTCGTGGGTGCGGACGCGCGTGCTCGCGGTCTACCTCGTGGTCTTTCAGGGCGCGCTCGCCGCCGGGAGCCTCACGTGGGGTGGGCTCGCGTCGCGCACGGGATCGCGGACGGCTCTCCTCGCGGGAGCCGTGACTCTGGTCGCGCTGTTGCTCGCGCGCTTCCGCTTCCCGCTCGAGGCGACCGAGGGGGACTTCACGCCGTCTCTTCACTGGCCCAAGCCGAAGCTGCTCTGTCAGCCTCAGGACGACGACGGTCCCGTCCTCGTTCTCATCGAGTACCGCGTCCCCAACGAGCACACCGTGAAGTTCGCGCACGCGCTCCGCGCGCTAGAGCGTCGCCGCCGGCGCGACGGCGCCATCGAGTGGGCCTTCTACCGCGACCCGGGTATGCCTTCGCGCTGGCTCGAGACTTACATCACCGAAGACTGGGGTGAGCACGTTCGCCAGCACGCGCGCGTGACTACCGATGATCGTGCCGCCGAGGAGCGACTTCGCGCGCTCGTCGAACCCGGATCCGTGCCGGTCATCAGTCATTTCATTTCCGGCGACAGTCCGGCGACGGCCACGGCCAGTTGGCGTGCGGGCGGCTAGGGACGCTCGGCCTCGCGTCGCGCTCATTGTGACGCAGACGTCACCTGACGTTCAGTCGAGTTCACGCATTGATCAGTTTGTCGCAGAGCCCATGTGACGGTCGCGTGGAGTTTTGCTTGCGTGAACGCGACAGCGGCCGTAGTCCGGTCCCTCCTTTTCTGAGGAGGACCCCTTCGATGTCGCACGGTCGTCATGTGAAGATTCTTGGTCGTGGCGCTCCGGCTCTGCTCGGAGACGCGAAGGTCGTGGAGGCGATGCTTCGATCGCTGATCGATCTCCTCGGCATGCGCATCCTCGACAAGCCTCACATGTACGAGGTCGAAACCGAGATCGCGAAGCTCGGCGTCGAGCCGTTCGAGGACGAGGGGGGCGTCACAGGTGTCTGCGTCCTTTCGACCTCGCATTGCTCGATCCACACCTGGCCGCTCCGTCCGTACTTCGTGATGGACGTCTACTCGTGCCGCGACTTCGACCAGGCGGTCGTGGAACAGCACATCGGTGGCGCGCTCGGCGCGTACGACATCCAGGTCACTGACATCTCGTTCGCCCTCGAATATGAGCTCGAATCGAAGGCCACCACGCGCCGCCCCACCAAGCGAAGCGGGCGCGACGCGCTGCGCGGCTGGGTGAAGCGGTCTGCCTAGCGTCCCGTAGTTTCCGAGGAGCTTCGCCAGGTCACAGCTCTTCGCTGTGAGTGCCCACTCCATCACGGTGGCGCTGCGCGTCCACAGTTGCGCCCATGAGGTTTCGAAAAACCTTGATGGCTCCCGGCCCCGGGCGCTGAATGCGCAGCGGCGCACCAACGCCACGAGGAGGAACGAACATGAACGAAGAGATGTTCGAAGGGACCGGTGGGCTCAAGATCTTCACGCGATCCTGGCGTCCGGAGGGGAAGGCTCGGGGCGTCGTCGTGCTGGTGCACGGGCTCAAGTCGCACAGCGGGCTCTATGAGTGGTCGGCAACGCAGCTCGCGCAACGCGGATTCGCAGTTTCCGCTCTCGACCTGCGCGGACATGGCAGATCGGAAGGGGAGCGGCTCTACGTCGACAAGTTCTCCGATTACGTGAGCGACGTCGACCAGCTGGTCACCATCGCCAAATCGCGCGACGCGGGCCTCCCCACGTTCGTGCTCGGTCACAGCGCGGGGGGCGTCATCGGATGCATCTATGCGCTCGAGCATCCGAAGGACGTGTCGGGTCTGATCTGCGAGAGCTTCGCGCACGAAGTGCCCGCGCCCGACTTCGCGCTCTCGATCCTCAAGGGCATCAGTCACCTGGCGCCGCACGCGCACGTCCTCGACCTGAAGGACGAGGATTTCTCGCGTGATCCGGCGTTCGTCGCACGGATGAAGAGTGACCCGCTCATCCCGCACCTGGCGTACCCGTCTCAGACGGTCGCCGAGCTGGTTCGCGCCGACGAGCGCCTCCGGAGAGAGTTCCCGCGAATCACCCTCCCGGTGCTCATTCTTCACGGCACCGCAGACCGCGCGACCAGACCCCACGGAAGCCAGCGCTTCTACGACAAGACGGGATCGACCGACAAGACGTTGAAGCTCTACGAAGGCCACTACCACGACCTGCTCAACGACGTGGGCAAGGACCGGGTGCTGGCGGACATCACCGAGTGGATCACCACGCGAACCGCTCCGCGCTGAACCGCGGGACGGCGTCGGGCTACGCGGGCGTGAGTCGCGCGTGGCCCGACGGCCGACGGTCACGTCCTCGGGAACGGCTCGCGCTTCGCACGCTTCGGGTTCGAGGCGTCGGTTCCATACGCGAACTCCTGGCCGGCGGTGGTCTTCACGAAGGGGCCGCCGGAGTCCTCGGGGACGTCCTGATTGAAGACCTCTTCGTTCTCGTCCTCGCCGCTCGTCGCCGTCGCGACCCACGCTTCGCCGAGCTCCTCCGCGAGCGCGTCGTTCGAACGCCCTTTGCGACCGATGAACGCATCGTCGCGATCGCTTACGCGACCTTCGCGACTCTTCGCACGGAGCGTCGCTGCGTACGTCGGATCGAGGTGACCCGCACCGTCGCGCCTGCGAACCGCCGGCTTCGCGGCGGGCTTCTTCGCGGCAGGCTTCTTCGCCGCAGTCTTCTTCGAAACGAGCGCCTTCGCAGGGCGTTTCTTCGGGGCGGGCTTCCTCGGGGCGGGCTTCTTTGCCGTGGCCTTCTTCGCGGCGGGCCTCTTCGCGGCCGGCTTCTTCGCGACACGAGCCTTCTTCGCGGGCGTCTTCGTCTTCTTCGCGGTCTTCTTGGTTGCCATCGGTCGCCGAGCATACGCGAAGATCGACGCTCTGCTTCGCAGAGGTGCACCACCTTCTTTGCGGCGTCCCGAGTGCTCGGAAAGACGAGGACGCCACGCGACCTCAGCGGCCGCGGGCGTCCCTTGCGAGCGCGTGCTAGCTCGTCGCCAGATCGTCCGTGAGCACCAGGATCACCGGCGCTCCGCCCGTCGAGATGGAGGCGGCATGCGCGAGCGCTTCTTTTCCTTCCTTGGAAGCGGCGCACGCCTGGAGCGCGTCGAGCGACGGGAACGTCACGTCCGAGATCGCGTGATAGGGCGAACGGTCGCCGGCGGAGGCCACTCGCTTGCTCACCACGCCGGTGGCGCCCTTCAATCGCGGCCCCGCGTAGGGGAGGTGCTCTTCGCGGTACGCGCGGTCGAAGGCCTTGGTGTCTTTGGGAACCGGATACATCACGAGCAGGTGGGCGTTCATTGGATTCTCCTTCGCGCTCATCCTCGAGCGACGCCGCGGAACCTAGCTCTGCGAGACTTCATGCGGCGGTACGGAATCCGGACTGCTCCTCAAGGCGCGGCGGCCGGCGCCACGCCGGCGAAGAGATAGCGCTCGAACCAGGATGGGAACGCGCGTACCCATTCGCGTCGCCCGGTGACCACCATTCCCGCCGAGCGCGCGTCTGCGAGCGAAAGATCGCCGCGCCACCACGCCGTGAGCGTGCGCACCGACGCGCGAACCGTCAGCTCCTCCGGGAAGCCGGGGTTCTCACTGCAGAGCGAGGCCTCGCTGCGGCGAAGCAAGAGGAAGCGAACGCCGTCGCGCCCGCGGACGTCGGTGAGCTCGAACCTCGCGACGATGGGAGTGGCAGGAAGCTCGTCTTTGCGAATGCGACGCTGGACGTCCCAGAGGAGAGTCTCGCGATCGAGCTCTTCTCGCGGGAGCGTTCGCGGAAGCCACCGCTGTCCCCACGTCCCTAGCTCGCGTACCGCGCCGGCGAGCTCGTGCCCGGCTTCGGTCAGCGCGTAGACAGGTCCGTCTCCTCCTGCGTGCCGCGTGATCACGCCCGCGTCGGTCAGCTCGCGCAAACGCGCCGAGAGCATCGTGCGCGAGATGCGCGGGATGCCGCGCCGCAAGTCGTTGAAGCGGGTGGCTCCGCTCAGAAGCTCGCGCACGACGAGGAACGTCCAGCGCTCGCCCAGGAGATCGAGCGCGCGCGCGAACGAGCAGAACTGACCGTAGCTCTTCATCGCCTGAGCGTAGTCGATGGGCTGACCGCGTAGCGGTACGGATTCCGTACCTCCGCGTAGTGGCCGTCCGGCTCAGAGTGATCAGAATGAGCACCGAACGAACGAGAAGCGTGAAATGGGAAGATCCGAATGCGACCGCCGGAGCCGCTGCCGGGCGCACAGGACTCGCCTTCCTGAAGGGGATCATCGACGGAACGATCCCACCCGCGCCGATCCAGGCGACGCTCTGCTTCGACTTGATCGCGGTGGAGGACGGGCTGGCGCGGTTCCAGTTGATCCCTTGTGAATGGCACTACAACCCAATGAACGGCGTTCACGGCGGTGTCGCTTGCACACTTCTCGACTCGGCGATGGGCGCGTCGGTGATGACGACCCTCGGCGAGAAGACGGGGTACGTCACAGCTGACGTCGTGGTCCACCTCACGCGCGCAATCACCGTCAAGACCGGACCCATCGTCGCCGAAGGCCGCGTGGTCCATCGCGGCGCGAGGATGGCCACTGCGGAGGGGCGGCTCACGAATTCCGAAGGGCGCCTGCTCGCTCACGCGACGACGACGTGTCTGATCTTGGAGCGAACGTAGCGTGTGTGTCGGAGCGTGAGAGGGAGGTGTCTCCTCGGAGACATCTTCGGTTCTCCTGAACAAAGACGCTGTGCACGGACGTCTTTGCCCTCTTGGCGCTTCTTCCTCGATTTGGACTACCCATGTCGGCGGACACGCCGTAGGAAACATGGCGACTCGCCCACCCGGAAAAGGACGCCACATGAAGCTCCGCTCGCTCGCCTCGCTCTCCGCCCTCGCTCTCGTGACCATTGCGTGCAGCTCGAGCAGCAACAGCTCCTCCACGAGCGACTCCGACGGCGGAAGCGGGAGCGGCAGCAGCGGCAGCGGCAGTAGCAGCAGCAGCAGTGGGAGCAGCAGCGGCAGCAGCAGCGGCAGCAGCAGTGGGAGCAGCAGCGGCAGCAGCAGTGGAAGCAGCAGCGGCAGCAGCAGTGGAAGTAGCAGTGGAAGCGGCAGCGGTAGCGGAAGCAGCAGCGGTGGACCCGATGGCGGCAGCGGCGGACCGTTCCCTGCGGGAACGATCTGCAATTCGTCCGCGACCGCAAGGACGCCGCCGGCGACGCTGAAGAACCTCGTCGTCTTCCTGTTGGAAAATGAAAACTATGGCTCGGTGAACGGCTCCGCAGCCAAGGCTCCGTACATCAACTCGCTCGCGACCCAATGCGGTGTGGCTACGGCCTACGACGACAACTGCTTCGGTAGCGACAACCTGGTTTCATTGCCACACTACCTCGCGCTCACCTCCGGCTCGAATTGCAACACGGGCCTCGACCAGACCGGCACGGGGTGCATCACCGCAGACTTGACGAGCACGTCGCAAGGAACGCTCTCCACGACGTCCATCTTCGACCAGGTGACATCGTGGAAGGCCTACCAGGAGGACATGCCGAGCGCGTGCGACACGAGCACGCCCTCCTCGGGCGAATACGCCGCCAAGCACAATCCTCCGGTCTTCTATACGAACCTCACGGGCGGCTCGAGTTGCACTTCCAATGACCTGCCGATCACGGGGCTCACGTGCTCGACGTCGACGACGATGAAATCGTGCGGCACTCCAAACAACGGCTTCACACAGGATCTCGCGAACGACACGCTGCCGCAGTTCACGTTCTTCACGCCGAATCTGCTGAACGACATGCACGACGGCACGATCACTCAGGCCGACAACTGGCTCTATACGTACTTGCCGCTCGTGTTCGCGTCGAAGGCCTACCTCCGTGGAGACGTCGCGGTGTTCCTCATCTGGGACGAACAGAACACCGCTGACGTCGGTGGCGCGACGCCGAACGTCTTCATCTCGCCTTACATCAAGGCGGGCACGGTGACGCCGACGGTCGTGAATCACTTCGCCATGCTTCGATCCTGGGAGACGTCGCTCGGCATCTCGACGTACCTCGGGTGTGCATCTGGCAGCCAGCCGGGGAGCGCCGCAGCATGCCCTGCAGGCTCGACCGCCGACCTCCGGGCTCTCCTCAACTTCTAGCGTGCGCTTCTCGCGGCCTCTGTCCGCCGCGCTCGCGGCCTCGATCGGTTGCGGCGCGCTCGATCTCGCGTCGGGCGGTTGCTCGAGTCACGACGCCGGCTCTCCCCCGCTCGACGGCGCGATCGAGGCACCGGCGGATGCCGATGCGACGGATGCCAAGGTTCCCGCGGACGGAGGGATGAGCGAAGGAAGCGACGCCGATGCGAGCGCGATCGATGCGAGCGCCATCGTCGAAGCCTCTTCCCCGTTCGTGACGGGAATGCGCATCGTCACGACCACCGGCGCCGCGCTCCAAGGCGCTCCCGGCGCTGCCATCCCGCTCGCTGTTCGCGCCCAGATGAGCGACGGAACGACCATGCCCGTTTCGCCCGATCAGGTGACCTGGCTCGCGCCGTCGACGCTGGTGGCCGAGGACCCGAGCGCCCCGGGAATCAAGATCGTCCCCGAAGCCGGCGCGCAGGCGATCGCGTTCTTCGTGCGGAATGACTTCAATGACGAGAATCCGGGCGTGCTCTACCTCATCGACCCCGGGGCTGGGGCCGATACGACTCTCACAGTGAGCGCGTCCGTCGCGGACGCCGGGGAGATTTCCGCGACCGTCATCGTCCTCGCCGCCCTTCTCGGGGACGCTGCCAGTGGAGAGGCGCTCTTTCTTCACGGACCGGAGTGCGGCACATGCCACGGAGCGACAGGTGGAGGCTCGCCACCCGCGTTGTTGCCGGACGGCGGCCCCGTGCTCCTCGACGGCGGCCCCGCGTACAGCATCTCGGGGCAGCTCTATCCCTATCCTGCGCCAGGCCTCAACAATGCGCCCGACTCCGGGAACGTCGCGTCAGATCCGGCCTGGAACGCAGCCCTGCTCGGAATGGCTGCGCAGGCCGACATCGACAATCGTGGGGTCGCCCTCCGGAAACCGATGCCAGACTGGTTCGGCGGAACGAATGGGAGCGGCGGGACGCTCAGCGCGCAGGACTTCGCGGATATCTACGCCTGGCTGAAGACCCAAACGCAGTAGAGGCTACTGCTTCGTGGCATTGCCGAAGTCGGTGTTCATCGCCGCCTCGATCAACGCGAGCTGCGTCGCGTCGTTGATGACGACACCGAGCTCGCGGTTGTAGCGGAGCGAGCCGGTCGTCATGTTCTCGGAGCCGACGAACCCCGAGGCGCAGGTACCCGTCGCGCAATCGACGAGGATCGACTTCGCGTGGATGTAAGGGTTCGAGCTCGTCCCCCCGCCGCTCGCAATCGAGGACACGTAGACCGATGCGCCGGCTTTCTTCACGTTGGCGAGCGCCGTGGTCTGCGTGGCATCGCTGCTCCCACCCGCGACGACGACCCTGACCGCCACGCCTCGCCCCGCCGCGGCCACGACCGCGTTCGTGACGCCGGTCGAGTAGTTGTCGCTGAACTCCTCGTCCTCGATGTCGAGCGACTTCTTCGCGCTGCCGATGAGCGCGACGAGATCGCCCTGCGCGTTGGTGTTTGCGACCACCAGATCGCCCGTCGGCGTGATCGACTGCATCTTGGTGTCGGCGACGAAGATCGCCTCCGCCTCCGTCACGTCGGCGGCGTCGTTGTCGATGGCGAGATACTCGCGGTTGTACTCCGGCACCGACGACTCCGCGTTCGCCGTCATGATCCAAGCTTGCTTGTGATCGATCATGACGCACTTCTCGTGCGTGAAGTTGAACGTCGGGTTCGACCAGATGGGATTGATGCCTGCCGTGGTGAAGCTGTTGTAGGCGCCCGTGTTGTTCGACTTGGTCGTCGGCGATCCGTCGAGGACCACCTGGACGTCGAGGTGCCGCGACGTCTTCGCGGAGACGATGGCGTTGATGACGCCCGAATCGTCGATCTCGTACATGGTCATGTAGACCGACGTCGTGGCCCCGTTGATGGCGGCGATGAGCTCGGACGCATGGTGGCCGTTCGGATACACGAGGATCGTGACGCCAGTAGATGCGACGATCCCGCCGCTCCCGGAGCCGCTTCCGCTCCCGCTCCCTCCATCCGTCGTGCCGCCGGAGCCGCTGCCCCCGCTGCTGCTCCCGCTGCTGGAGCTCCCGCTGCTGGAGCTGCCGCTGCTGCTTCCACTACTGCTGCCACTCCCGGAGCTGCCGCTGCCGCTCCCCCCGCTGCTGCTGCTGTTTCCGGGGCCGGCAGCAGGATCGGCGTTCGAGCTCCCGCAACCGATGGCCAATGCAACCGCGACGGTCGCCCAAAACGCGGTCTTCATCCCGTATCCTCGTGTTGCTGAAAGAAGCGCTTTCGCGGTCTGCGCGCGCTCCCTCCATTCTTTGAACCAGAGGGCCGCCCGGCAGCGCGGAAATCGCCGTCTCGGCCGCCGCTCGTCAGTCGAGAGTGAAGCGTTCCACTGAGAGCACCCGGCGGGCGGGACACCGCTGGCGCCTGTTCAGGTAGGTAAAGGGGGCAGGGGACCGGGCGTGCTACGAAATCCCTCCTCATGAAGAGCTCCGGCGAAGGCGACCCGCTTCACGGGATCACACTCGAGAGAATCGTGACCGAGCTCGTGGCGCGGTATGGCTGGCCCGAGCTCGGGAAGCGAATCGCCATTCGCTGTTTCAAGTCCGATCCGAGCATCTCGTCGAGTTTGAAGTTCCTTCGACGGACCGAATGGGCGCGGAAGAAGGTGGAAGCGCTGTATCTGCTCGAACGAGAGACGACAGGTGTCCCGCGCTGAGCGCCGTCACGCGACCGCAGCTCGAAGCCCGTCGAGGAGCCCCAGTCGGGCGAAGGCCTCGGAGCCTCGCGCCGTGATCCGGAGTGCGCGCGAGTCTCCGATCCTCGCGGTCCAGCGCATCGCGAACATCTGCTGGAGGATCGCGTTGCCGAGGGCGCCAGCGATGTGCGGCCGCCGCTCCGTCCAGTCGAGGCAGCGCCGCGCCATCGGCCTACGCCCGACGACGAGCGCGCTCACGTCGATCCGCATCTCTTCCGCGAGCCACTTCGCGCCGTCCTTCGTCACCTCGTATTCGCGCTCGCCCCGCGCGCCGACCAGCTCCTCGCGCTCCATCTTGTGCGCGAGCGCAACCGCGAGCGCACCGGCCAGGTGGTCATAACAAGTCCGCGCGGCGCGCATCGCCGCCTTCTCGGGCGACAGAGCCCGCACGGGCGCCTTCGCCGTCGCGATCACGCCGAGCGCTTCGAGCGCGTGCGCCACGTCGACGCTCGCGAGGCGGTAGTACCGATGTCGCCCTTCCTTGTGCACCGTCAGCAGCCCCCCGTGTGTGAGCTTCGCCAGGTGGAGGCTCGTAGCTGCAGCCGAGAGCCCCGCTTCGCGCGCGAGCTCGCCCGCGGGGATCGCGCGTCCGTCGAGCAAGGCCAGCAGGATCGCCGTTCGCGTCGGCTCCCCGACGAGCGCTGCCACGTCTGCGATCGCATAGCGGGCCGTCATGAGAGGAAGCATAGCCGCGCGCCGCGGTCCCATGCTTCTGCGCGCGCAAAAGCATCGCGCCGTCGTCGGGCGCTATGTCCTCCGCATGACGATCACATGTTTCATCCGCTATCAGATCGACCCGTTCCAACGAGAATCGTTCCGGCAATACGCCGAAGCATGGGGGCGCATCATCCCGCGCTGCGGAGGTCGCCTCGTCGGATATTTCCTTCCGCACGAAGGGACGAACGACATCGCGTGGGGACTCATCGCGTTCGAGAGCCTCGCGGAGTACGAGGCGTACCGAGCGCGCCTTCGAGCCGACGATGAAGCGCAGCGAAACTTCGGCGCCGCGCAGGCCGCGCGCTTCATTCTTCGGGAGGAGCGCACGTTCGTGGAGGCCGTCCCCGGAACCTTCGGCGCGCCTGCGCTTCCGGTCTCGTCGTGATCGCGGTCATCTTCGAGGTCTGGCCTCGTCCCGAAGGGCGCGAGACGTACCTCGAGATCGCGAGCGCGCTCCGGACTCGCCTCGACGCCATCGACGGCTTCGTCTCGATCGAGCGGTTTCAAAGCCTCGCTGATCCGCAGAAGCTCCTGTCGCTGTCGTTCTGGCGAGACGAGGCGGCGGTGGCCGCGTGGCGCGCCGTCGAAGCGCATCGCGACGCGCAAACGGTCGGACGCGGGTCGCTCATCGCCGACTATCGACTTCGGATCGGATCGGTCGTTCGCGACTACGGAATGTTCGATCGCGCGGCGGCGCCCGTCCCGTAGGTCGCGAGGCACGCAGCGAGCGCTTCCATCGATACCGGCTTTGCGATCGCGCCGTCGAAGCCGGCTTCCCGGAACTCGGCCGGGTCGTGGCTCTCCACTTCGCCCGAGACGCACACGATCGACAGGCGAAGCCCGCGCGCGCGGAGCTCGCGGCACACGTCGAAGCCGCTGGCGTCGCCCAGCTGGATGTCGAGCAGCACGAGCGCGAACGCCTCCCCCGCCGCTTCGGCAGCCACGATCGCGTCGGCGGCGCCATTCGCATCGGGACGCGCGTCGCACGTGCACCCGAGGTGCTCGAGCAGGCCGCTGGCGAGCGATCGGAGGATCGGATCGTCGTCGATGATCATGACCCGAGTCACGTGCTCGTCCTCTCGCCCCGCGGTGCCCAAGAGAGGCCAGGATACCGTGAACGTCGTCCCGCGACCTACCTCGCTCTCCACCCACACGCGCCCGCCGTCGCGCTCGGCGAGCGCTCGAACGGCGACGAGCCCCAGGCCCGTGCCCATCCCTTCCGTTTTCGTGGTGAAAAACGGCTCGAAGAGGCGCGCGCGAACCTCGGGGGGAATGCCGGCGCCGTTGTCTTCGACCTCGAGCCGCGCCTCGCCCGGTGCGTGAGCGCGCACGCGAATCGCGATGCGTCCGCCGGCGCCGAGGGCATCGCGCGCGTTCGTCACCAGGTTGAGAAGAATGTGCTCGGCGCGATCGCGCGCGCATCGCACCGTGATCGGCAAGAGGTTCGGAGCGATGTCGAGAGGAACGGCGCGCCCCACTAGCGCGCGGAGCAGCGGCTCGAGCTCGGCGACCACGCGCGCCACGTCGGTCGTCGCCGCCGGCTCCTCTTTTCGCTCACGCGCCAGGCTCAAGAGGCGCCTGGTCATGGTGGCCGCCTGGCGCGACGCGAGGCCGACGGGCTCGACGAGATCGAGCGTCACGGCGTCACCGCGCGAGAGACGCAGGCTCATCAGGTCCGCGCTCGCGAGCACCACGCCGAGCTGGTTGTTCAGGTCGTGGACGAGGCCCGCGCCCAGGGTGGCCGTGAGGTTCATTCGCTGCGTCCGCAGGACGGCGGCCTGCATCGACTCGAGCGCGCGCGTCCGCTCGAGCACGCGCTCTTCGAGTCGACGCTTGGATTGCGCCAGCTCCCGCAGGAGCAGGATCTGTCGCGCGACGATCAGCGCCGTCAGCGCCAGAAAGCCGAGCGTCGGCGCCGCGAGGCCTTCGCGCCCTCGGACGAGACCCATCCCCAGCAGCGCGCCGATGACCAGGTACGGAACGTAGACGAGCGCGCTCACCGACCATGATGCACGATCGTCGTCGCGCGCCGGCGGGTCCACGGGCATGCGCGACCACGCGGCGAGCACGAACCCCAGCGGGACGACCTGAGCGAACGCGCGCAGCGAGGTCTGCATGAGACCTCCCGCGATGAGGAAGATGCCGCTCGTCACGCTCCCGGCGAGAATCCACCCCAACGGCGATCGCAGGCGCTGGGGCGACTGACTCAACAGATACAAGCCGAGCGCGTCGACGATGATGAAGCGCGCCGACTGACCGACGGCCGTGAACTTGTACCCGTCGTTCGAGAACCCGGCGTGCCATGTACCGGCCAGCCACAAGAGGAGAACGAACGATCCCGCGAACACGATGCCACCCAGCACGTGAAGCCACTGCCCCTCGACGCCGCTCCTCCGCCCGGGCCAGAACCAGAGACCCAGGGTCGCCAGGCCGTGCGAAAGGATCGTCGCGATCAGGATCGACGGCGGCACCGCATGGAGCATCGCGGCGGCGAGAATGAACGCGAGCACGACGCGCGACGCGACGAGAAGCCGCCACCCCGTGCGCTCCGCCGGCGCCTCGCGCGCGCGCTGGTACGAGAGCGCGGCCGCGAGAATCGAGAGCACGAGGTTCGCGCCGACCTCGATCCGGAACGCGCCGAGATCTTGGCTGCCTCCGTCGAGCCAGGCCACCAACGCGATGAACGCCGCCGACGCGGCCAGCGGCCAGCGCATGGAACGCGGCGACGTCGTGGCATCCCCCAGCACGACGGCGATGGTACGCCCGCGCCCTCGATTCGACGATGCGCGCATGCGCCCGCTATTTCGCGTTGATCTTCGCCTTCGTCGCGTTCGCTCGAGGAGGCGCGCTCTTCACGTACTTGTCGAACCAGCGAAGCATTTCGTAAATGACCTGTTCGTTCGACTCCATGGCCGTGTAGTGGTGCGGCTCGTGCGGGAGCAGGACCAGCCGTGACGTGCCGCCGTTGCCGCGAATCGCCTCGTACAGCTTCGTGGCCTGAAGGGGCGTCGTTCCAGGGTTCGCGTCGTCGGTGCCGTGCACGATGAGCAGCGGAGTCTTCAGCTTGTCGGCGAAGAAGAACGGCGACGCTTTTAGGTACACGCTCTGCGCCTCCCAGACCGATCGGCGCTCGTTCTGAAAACCAAACGGGGTCAGCGTCTTGTTGAACGAGCCGCTCGTCGCCACGCCCGCCCGAAACAGATCGGAGTGGGCGACGAGGTTCGCGGTCATGAGCGCGCCGTGGCTGTGTCCGGTGATCCCGATGCGATCGGGATCGACGACCCCGAGCTCCACGGCCTTGTCGACCGCCGCCTTCGCGTCGGCCACGAGCTGTTCGAGGTACGTGTCGTACGCCTTCTTGGGATCTCCGACGATCGGGAACGCCGCTTGATCGATGATGGCGTATCCGGCGAGCAGCAAGAGCCGGTGCTGTCGCAGCCGCGTGAACGTCTGCTCGGATCCCGTGACCTGCCCGGCTTTCGACGCTTCCGCGTAGTCGAGCGGGTACGCGTAGAGGACGGCGGGAACGCGCGTCCCTTCCTTGTAGTCGGGCGGCAGGTACATCGTGAACGACAGGTCCACGCCGTCCTTGCGCTTGTATTTCACGAGGCGCTTCTTGATCGCGCGCACCGCCGGCGTCGGGTCCGGGAGATGGGTGAGCGCCGTGAGGGTCGATGCGTACGCGGCCTCGCCCGCGGCAGCGTTCGGAATCGCGGCGCCGAGCGTTCGCACGAACGCGTTCGGCGGATCCATCGGCGACTGATGCCACGTGATGAACGAGCGCGCGCCTTCGCCCGTGAAGGCGACGAACGACTCGTACGTGGTCTTGTCGCAGCGATAGAGGCGCTCCGATTTCTGCGTCGCCAGATCGAAGCGATCGAGGAACGGCCGATCCCCGTCGGGCGACGAGCCCACGCCGGCGAGAAAGATCGCGTTGCCGTCTTGCCGCACGACCCACGCGCCGTTCGGGAGCTGTCGATACACCGGCCGGCCGGGGTGCTTGTAGTGCTCGTCGGTGGAGAGATCCCAGACCACGCGAGGCTTGGCTCGCACGTCGTCGACGTTCATCACGAACGTGCGCATCCAGTGCCGGTTCTCGTCCTCCTCGTCGAGCAGCGCGACGCCCGGCTGCTCGCCCCACATGAACCCGTCGAAGCGTTGCTCGGTGCGCGTCACTTCGACGGGGGCGTTCGCGAACGGCGCCTTCGCGAGCATCACCTTGTCGCGCGCAGGGACCTTCACCTTCCAGTCGCCGCCGTCGAGCGCCTCGGCCCAGATCAGCGTCGCCGGCTCGGTGGAGCGCCAGTCGAACTCGCGCGGCCCCGTCGGGACTCCATGAATGGGAACGCGATCCGCGAGCGGGAGCGAGGCCACGCGATGCACGGCGGTGCCCGAGCGATCCCAGACGTCCACGTCGTGCGGAAAGTGATCGAACGTCGTGACGTAAGAGTACGGCTTGTGAATCGACTGGACGAGGATGTGCTCACCGCCCGGCGCCGCGTCGACGTCGTCGTACGCGCCCACTTTCCCCACCGGCGTGATCGTGCCGGTCGCGGCATCGACGAACGCGAGCTGCGACGCGACATAGTAGTCGAAGAGATCTTCGTCGTGCTTGCCCGTGAGCGTGTCGCGCGTTTCGTACGTGCTGCTCTGCCCCTTCTCGGCGTTCGTCTCTTGAATGCTGGGGCCGCTCCCGGTGATGGGCGCGGGCGGCGGCGCGCCGAGTCCGTCGGGCACGAGCTTCACGAGGAGGGTCTTCTGATCGGGCATCCACTGCGCGACCCGGCCGAGCATCGGATTGAGTCGCGCGCCCGAGACGCGGTGCACCTCGCCGCTCGCGCCGTCGCCGAGCCACAGCTCGACAGCGTCGGTCACGATGTTCTGAAACGCGAAGCGCTTTCCGTCGGCGGTCCACGACGGCTTTCCGGGGCACCCCGCGGGAAGCGTGACGCGAACCTGTGACCCGTCGGCCACGCGCGTGAGGGCGTAGTCGGTGGCGCACGGCGTGATGTCGTAACCGCCGGGCGTGTCGTGCCGGCTATGGTTCTGCGGCTCGACGCGCACCCCTCCGAGTCGAAGGAACGGCGCCGCGACGCGCGACATCGGCGGATAGTCCTGCCACGAAACGAGGAGCATCGTCTCGTGCGTCGGGCTCATGTACGGCGTCGGCGGCGAAGGCGCGTGAAGCACGTCGAGGATGTTCTGCGGCGGCTTGTCGTACCCCGACGCGGCTTCGGGTGCAGGAGCGGGCGTCGCCGTCGCGTTCGCGTTCGGAGAGGGGGCGCTCACGGGTGCTGCGGGTGCTGCCGTCGGCGGAGGCATGACGGGCGCGGGCGTCGCGCATGCGACGAGGCCGGCGAGTGACAGAAGCGAGAGCGTCCGAAAGGCAAAGGGGGATTGGAGCACGGTGCCCGCGCTTATCCGACGATGCGCGCGGAGCGTCAACGTCGGGACGGCGGGTCGACGCGGTGGACCGCGTGCCCGGTGCGTCGGGACGGCGGGTCAACGCGGTACGTCCTAGCGGGGACGCGCTGAGTGGCGGATCGCGCCGAGATCGACGCCCAGCTCGATGGGCTCGTCCGACCCGTCGCTCCAGTCGTCGTCGAGCTCGTGGAGCGTCGCCCCCTGCGTGCCTCCCGTGTTCGCGGCAAAGCGTGCGTTCGCGCCGCGGAGATGTCGCGCGGCGGCGGTCGCGACCTCACGCTGAAAGCGGAGCGCGAGAGGCGAGGAGGCGTTGACCAGATTGCCGAACACGCTCGCCTTCAGCTCGAGGGCGGTCGTGTCCGTCATTGCCGTCACCGTCGCCGATCGTCGCGCGCGATCGAGGAGCGCGAGCTGACCGACGAGCGCGCCGGGTTCGAGCGTGACGGTGGGCATGCTGTCGCCGGCGCGCGAGATGGAGACCGTTCCGTCCAGGATGAGGAACGCGGCATCGCCTTCGGTCCCTTCTTGCATCAAGGCTTCGCCGCGGATGAAGGTGCGGAGCGTTGCCATGTACGCGAGCAGCTCGAGGTCCTCGTCGGAGTGCGTCGCGAGCACGCGCACAGTCCGGAGCTGCGCGGCCGTCACCGTGCGAGGCTTCGAGCGGATCGACGTCGGCGCGAGGCTCTCACGCGCCGTGGGCGGTGTGCTCCCGATGCGAAGGCTCGCCGGCGCGCGCGCGCTCATCGGACCGGCGGGCGCGGGCGTCCCTTCGATCGCGCGAACGCGCCGCGCGAGATCGGCCAGGACGTTGCGCTGCAGGATGGCGCCGATGCGCGGCTGATCGCGGCAGAGGACGAGCAGCGCACGCCGCGAGAACTCGAGCACCGTCGCTCCCGACTTCGTCGACACGGTCGCCGCGCGCGGCGCCGCATCGAGAAACGCGAGCTCACCCACGACGTGCCCCGGCTCGATCACCGAGAGCGTCGCCTGCAGGCCGCTCGCGGTCTTCACCGTCGCCTCGAGCTTCCCTTCGACGACGATCATCAACGTGTCGCCGGGATCGCCCTCGTGAAAGAGCGTGTCGCCCGGTCGCCCCTGGCGCGCCTTGAGCACCCGGAGCACGGCATCGCAGTCGTCGTCCGACAGCGCGGCGAACATGGGCACCTTGCGGAGGACTGCGCGTGCGTCCGGCATGCAACGACGAGCGTACCACCGTGCTTCGGACCGCGTGGCTACGCTTGTTTTTCGCGCGTCCACGCCACGAGGCGCTCGGGCGTTCCGGCGTTGGCCACGCGATCGGGATCGATCCACGCGCGCTCCGCGTTTCGCGCGGCGTACTCGACCCGATCGAGCTCGCTCGCATGGTGCGCGTCGCTCGTCAGCACGAACGTGACCTCGCGCTCGCGCGCGCGCCGAAGCGCGTCCACCGACATGTCCAACCGCGGGAGCGCGCCGTTCACCTCCAGCGCCGTGCGCGTCCGCTGCGCGGCATCGAAGATCGCGTCGAGGTCGAGCTCGATCGGAGGGCGCCCGCCGATCATCCGCGCGGACAGGTGGCCGATCATGCGCACCGACGGATCTTCCATGGCCTTCACCACGCGCGCCGTCTGCGCCGCGCGATCGAGCTCGAAGTGATCGTGCACCGACGCCAGGCAGAACCCGAAGCCGCGGCGGAACTCGAGATCGTAATCGAGCTCGCCGTTCGGCCCGATGTTCAGCTCGACGCCGTGGAGGAGCAGGAGTGAATCGCCCAGCTCGCGCTGCATCGCGGTGATCTTGGCGCGCTGATCGAGCAGCGCTTCGCGCCCGACGCCGGAGAGAGTCCCCTCGGCGTGGTCGGTGATCGCCAGCACGCGATACCCGCGCCCCTTCGCCGTCGCCACCACGTCTTCGAGCGTGGAGCGTCCGTCGCCCGACACGGTGGTGTGAACGTGGAAGTCGCCGATGACCTTGCCCATCGCTCGCGGAAGCGCGCCGGTCTGCGCCGCTTCGATCTCGCCGGCGTCTTCGCGCAGGATGGGCGAGATCCACGCGAGCCCGAGCGCCTTGTAGATCTGCTCTTCGGTCTCGCTGGCGACGACGCGCCCCCCTTCCACTTCGGAGAGCGCGTACTCGTTGAGCGTCCATCCGCGCGTCAGCGCCCGCTGGCGCAGCTTGATGTTGTGCCCTTTCGAACCGGTGAAATACATCTGCGCCGCACCCAGCTGGTGCGCGGCGACGACGCGCAGATCGACCTGCGTTCCTCGGTGCGTGACGAGGCTCGTCTTGCCGGGGCCGCGAACGAGCACGTGATCGACGAAGCTCATCGCCACGAAGGCGTCCATCACCGCCTCCGGATCCGTCGCGGCCACGAGGATGTCGATGTCGCCCACCGTCTCCGAGAAGCGACGCAGCGAGCCGGCGTACGACGCGTGACTCACGCCCGGCACTTCGAGGAGGCGCGCCACGATCCGGTTCGCCAGCGGGAGCGCCACCGAGATCGGCGTGCGATCCGTGCTCCCCTGCGCGTCGAGCCGCGCCAGGGACTGCGCGATCTTGTCTTCCGACTTCGCGCCGAACCCCTTCAGGTCGCGAACCTTGTGCGCTGCGAGCGCCGCGCGAAGGTCGTCCATCGACTGCACGCCGAGCTCCGCGCGCAGGCGCGCGACGGCCTTGGGGCCCATCCCCTGGATGCGCATGAGCGCGACGACGCTGCGCGGATGCTTCAGTCGCAGCGCCTCGAGCTTCTCGACCTTCCCGGTGTCGAGCAGCTCCCGGATCTTGTCGGCCGTGCTCTTTCCGATGCCGTCGATCTTCTGGAGATCCTTGGCCGTGAGCTTTCCGAGATCGGTCGCCTGCGAGGCGATGGCCTGCGCCGCGCTCTCATAGGCGCGCACGCGAAACGACTGAGGATCGGCTTCGTCCAGCAAGGTGAGCTCTGCTAGATCGCGAAGCATGTCGAGGACGTCTTGCTTCGTGTCCATGATGCCTGGGTAGTAGCCTCGAGACGATGGGCAAGGAAGCCGATACGGAGGTGCTCGCGATCGACGGACGCGAGGTCCGGATCACGCATCCCGGGAAGCCGTATTTCACCAAGGACGTGAAGCTCACGAAGCTCGACGTCGTTCGGTACTACCTGTCAGTCGCGCCGGGTGCGATTCGCGGGATCGCCGATCGACCGCTGGTGCTGAAGCGCTTCGTGGACGGGGCCGACGGCGAAGCGTTCTACCAGAAGCGCGCGCCGACGACGCGCCCGGCGTGGCTGCGTACGACGACGCTCTCGTTCCCGTCGGGACGCACCGCGGAGGAGATCGTCGTCGACGACGCGGCGGGGCTCGCGTGGATCGCGAACCTGGGGTGCATCGAGCTCCATCCGCACGCCGTTCGCGCGCGCGACATCGATCACCCGGACGAGCTGCGCGTCGATCTCGATCCGGGGTCGGGCGTGGGATGGGACGACGTTCGCAAGGTCGCGCTCGAGGTGAAGGCGCTGCTCGAAGAGCTGGGGCTTCGCGGCTGGCCGAAGACGAGCGGGTCGCGCGGCATTCACGTGAACGTGCGGATCGAGCCGCGCTGGTCGTTCACCGAAGTGCGTCGCGCGGCGCTCGCGTTGTCGCGCGAGATCGAGCGGCGCGCGCCGGCGATCGCGACGTCGAAGTGGTGGAAGGAAGAGCGGCACGGAGTCTTTCTCGACTACAACCAGAACGCGAAGGACCGCACGACGTGCTCGGCGTATTCGGTGCGGCCCGTCCCCGATGCGCGCGTGTCCACGCCGCTCACGTGGAGCGAAGTGCCCGACTGCGATCCCGCGGCCTTCACGGTGCTCACCGTCCCCGCGCGCTTCGCGGCCATCGGCGATCCGCACGAAGGCATCGACAACGCGCCGGGTTCGCTCGACGCCCTGCTCGATCTCGCCGCGCGCGATGAAGCCTCGGGCCTCGGCGACGCGCCGTGGCCGCCGCACTTTCGGAAGACGGAAGGTGAGGGGAAGCGCGTCGCCCCCTCGCGCGCGAAGAAGCCGCGAGCGAAGAAGCCGTCAGCCTGAGGCGAAGATCGCCGCGAGCTCCTGCGGCGGAACGACCTCGAGCTGCGCGTAAGTGCACTCGCTCGGTCGCTTGTCCGTTCGCCACTGTCGGAACTGAGCGGTGTGACGGAAGCGTGTACCTTGCATGTGGTCGTAAGCCACCTCTACCACGAGCTCGGGTCGAAGCGGCTCCCACGAGAGATCCTTCCCCTGACTCCAGCGGCTCTTCGCGCCGGGGACACGCTGCGCGACGGTGTCGCCGCTCTCGGCTCCGGCCCAGCTTCTCCACGGGTGCCCGGTGAGCGCGTCGTCGCGGTACTGCGCCAGATGCGCGACGAGCGCGCGCCGCTTCTCGGCGGTGAAGCTCGCCGAGACGCCGACGTGGTGGAGCGTCCCTTCCTCGTCGTAGAGGCCGAGGAGCAACGAGCCCACCGCCGTCCCTTCGCCTTGCTTGTGCCAGCGAAAGCCGGCGACGACGCAGTCGCACTCGCGCTCGTGCTTCACCTTGAACATGACGCGCTTGTTCGGTTCGTAGAGACCCGACGCGGCTTTCGCCATGACGCCGTCCAGCCCGGCCCCTTCAAAGCGCTGGAACCAATCGGCGGCCACGCCGCGATCGCGCGTCGCGGGGGTGAGATGAAGCGGAGGGCGCGCGTTCGCGAGGAGCGCTTCGAGCTTCGCGCGGCGCGAGTCGAACGGCAGCGTCCGTAAGTCGTCGTCACCGAGCGAGAGCAGATCCCAGAAGACGATCGATGCGGGGATCTCGTGCGAGAGCGTCTTCACGCGCGACGCGGCGGGGTGAATGCGAAGTTGCAGCGCTTCGAAGTCGAGCCCCCCGTCCTTGGCCACGACGATCTCGCCGTCCAGCACGCAGCGGTCGGGGAGCATCGCCAAGAGCGGGGGCACGAGCTCCGGGAAGTAGCGGTTGAGCGTCTTCTCGTCGCGACTCTGGATCGTGAGGTCGTCGCCGTCGCGAAAGACGAGCGAGCGAAAGCCGTCCCACTTCGGCTCGAAGATCCAGCCGTCGCCGTCGGGGAGCGCGGCGACGCGCTTGGCGAGCATGGGGAGGACGGGGGGAGGGACGGGGAGCATCGCGTGCAGGAGAGTGTATAGGCGCCGCTCTCGCGCGCGCTACGCCGTGACGGATGTGCCCTCAGCTCGCCGCGCGCCGACGCGTGCGCGCAGCGTGCGGCGCGGGCTTCTTCTCGAGGCTTCGCTTCAGCACCTCGACCAGGTCGACGACGTTGGTCGCCTTTGCCGGCTTCACTTTCGTCGGCACCTGCGCCTCCCCGCGCGCGCGCGCCTCGAGCGTGGCGCGCAGCTTCGCTTCGTATTCGTCGGTGTATTCGCGGGGGTCGAACTTCTTGACCATCGCGTCGATGAGCATCTCGGCGGCCTTCGTCTCGCTCGCGCTCACCTTCTCCTTCGCCGGCGGAAGCGCGAAGTCTTTCGCCGCGAGGATCTCGTGCGGGTAGTGAAGGAGCTCCACGATGAGCGCTTGCCCGTTCGGAGACAGCGCCGCCAGGTGCGCGCGCGTTCGCAAGATCACCTGCGCGATCCCGACCTTCCCGCGCTTCGCCAGCGTGTCGCGGAGCAGCCCGTACGCATGGCGCCCGCTCTTCTCGGGCTCCAGGTAGTACGGCGTATCGAACAGCATCGGATCGATCTCGTCGCGGTCGACGAACGCTTGAATCTCCACCGACTGCGTCGCCTCGGGGCGCATGGTCTTCAGCTCTTCGTCGTCGACGACGAGGTACTTCCCCTTCGTGTATTCGAACCCGCGAACCGTCTCGCCCCAGGCGATCTCCTTGCCGCAGATCTCGCATTTGCGAACGGTCTTGAGGCGCCCCTTGTCCTTCTTGTGGAGGTAGTGGAAGTGCACGTCCTCGTCGGCGCGCACCGCGGGGAAGAGCTTCACGGGGATCGTCACCAGCCCGAAGCTGATCGATCCGGACCAAATCGCGTGCGCCATTTCATTTTCCCTTCGAGGTCGGGGCCCATCGTCTCCGCGCTTTCTCGAGCGCGGACTCGAGCGCTTCATTCGCTTCTCACGGGCGAGGCGGGCTCAGGTTCGTGAAGCTCTCGAGCGCCTCCTTCACTTCCATGTTCTTCGCGTCGAGCGGAAAGCCGTGCGCCAGGCGCGCTTGCGGGTTGTCGAATTGAAGTGAGACTTTGTACAGCTCGTATCTGCCGTCGGCGGCTCTCGCGCGGCAGCGCTCGCGGAGCGCGCGCATCTCGTCGGCGCTCATCGGTTGAAAGTCGCGGACGACTTCCAGGTTCTGGCGAAGATGCTCGACGGTGTTGATCCCGCAGATCGTCGTCGCGACCGGGAGGCTCATCGCATACCGAAGCATCTCCGCTGCGGTCGCGTCCCCCTTCGCGATGGGGCCGGCTTTCCCGGTCATCGGCTTCATTCCCAGGACCGAGATCCCGCGCTTCTGCGCTTCGGGCACGACGCGCTGCTCGAACGAGCGCCACGTACCGTCGTAGCAGTTGAGGGGCATCTGGACGGTGTCGAAGGGGTAACCCGTCGCGATCATCTTCAGGTGAATGCTCGGGTCCTTGTGGCCGGTGAACCCGACGAAGCGGACCTTGCCGTCGCGCTTCGCGCGATCGAGCGCTTCGAACACTCCCCCTTTGGCCGCGGCCAGCTCGGGGTCGTTCTCGAAACAGACCCCGTGGACCTGCCACAGGTCGAGGTAGTCCGTGCGCATTCGACGCAGCGACTCGTCGAGCATTTGCATTGCCATCGCGGCCGACCGCCCGTGGGTGCACACCTTGCTCATCAAGAAGAGACTCTTCCTCTTCCCGGTGGATCCGATCGCTCTGCCTGCCCAGTCCTCCGACTTGCCATTGTGGTACTCCCAACAATTGTCGAAGAACGTCACGCCGGCGTCGATCGCCTCGTGCACGATCTGCTCACACTCGACGTAGCTCTTTGGATCTCCCAAGTGGTGCCCGCCGAGGCCAATCGCCGACACCTTCGCGCCTGTCTTGCCGAGCGCACGTTGCGGAATGGAGCTCATCGCGTCAAATCCTCCGGCGTTCAGAGCGGCAGCTCGTCGGGGCTCGGGTATCCGTGCTGTTCTCGGCCGACCCTCGCGTCGAAGTGCTTGGTCGTCTTGTAGAGCTCGAAGTGACCATCGGCGGCGGGTCCGGCGACGCGCGCTCGAAGCGCGGCCATCTCGTCGGCCGTCATTGGCTCGAACCCGCGCGCGACCGCGAGGTTCTGCCGCAGGATGTCGAGTGAATCGATCCCACTCACGGTCACGGTCACGCCCGGGATGCTCATGGCGTAACGAAGCGCCTCTTCGGGTGTGACGACGCCGGCTTGAACCGCTTGCCCTTCGCCCCCCATGCTCTTCATGCCGATCACCGCGAGCCCTTGTTTTCTCGCGACGGGAACGACGTTCTGCTCGAAGCTTCGAAACGTCGCGTCGAAGCAGTTGAGCGGCATTTGCGCGGAGTCGAACGCGAAGCCTCGCGCAAGCATGGCCAGGTGAATGTTGGGATCCTTGTGCCCCGTGAACCCGACGTTCCGGGCTTTCCCTTGTTTCTTCGCCTCGACCAGCGCCTCGATGACGCCGCCGCTCGCGAAGTGGAGCTCGGGATCGTCGTCATAGACGCACTCGTGCACTTGCCAGAGATCGAGGTGATCGGTCTTGAGCCGACGCAGCGAGTCCTCGAGCTGTTGCATGCCTACCGCGCGATCGCGGCCGTGCGTGCACACTTTGGTCATGAGAAAGACGCCCTCGCGCTTTCCGACGAGCGCGCGGCCCAGGATCTCTTCGCTCTTTCCGTCGTGGTACTCCCAAGCGTTGTCGAAGAACGTGATGCCCGAATCGATCGCCTCGTGGACGATGCGAACGGCGTCGTTCTCGTCGGGCACGCCTCCCAAGTGGAAGCCGCCGACGCCGATGGCCGACACCATGACGTTGGTGCGTCCAAAGCTCCTCTTCGGAATGGCGCTCGTCCGTGCGCGCGCCGAGGATGTGGAGGCCATGGGCGTCTCCGGCGGAGGCGCCGCCGGCATGCAGCCCGTCATCGCCAGCGCCGCGCCGGTCGTCGTGAGCTTGAGGAGATCGCGTCGCGTCGTGCCGTTGCTCATGCGTGGCCTCGCCTCGGAGTGAGGATTGCCGATGCGAGCAATGAACGTTCCCGACCCGACCCGATGTCCGACGTACGAAATCGCCGTGCGAGCCGCCGCTTTGCTGTCACGCGGCGTGGCGCATTGCCACGCGAGCGTGCGCGAAAGTCACTTCTTCGCGCGGGGCTTGGCCGTCTTCTTCGTCTGGGGCGTCTTCTTCGCTCCGGGGGCCTTCTTCGCTTCCTTCGCAGGCAACGCCGCGGCCGACTTGAACGCGCGCCCCACCCAGGCTCGAAGCTCCGCCGGCTCATCCATCATGGCCTCGGGCAGCATCACCTTGTCGCTCCGAACGCGCCCGTTCCCCATGGGATCGAACGGCTCGGCGCCTTCGAGCGCGAGCGCTGCGGCGCGTTCCGGCTCCGGCAACCACACCATCGTCGATCGCCCGAAGAGGCCGGCGAAGATGTGACCGTTCACCTTCGCAGCGATTCCGCCGAACATCTGCATCGTCTCGACGCGCGGATCCTTCGGAAGCGCGGCGCGAAAGAGCGGATGGTGCTCGGCAGGAACCTTGACCCAGGCCATGCGCCGCAGCGTACCTCCAACGGCGAAAAAATTCGTCGAGGAGAACCAAACGGAGGATCGTGGGCCATGAGCAAAGTCACAGGATCGGGAACCGCGACGAAACCATGGGAGCTGAAGACGCCACCGGGGAGCGCCGAGTTCCAGGCGTACAAAGACGAGGCGGCCGATCCGCCGGCCCTCGTGGTGCAGGTTGGAAAGACACAGCTCCGTTATCACCTGCGCTGCATCGAAGATCTCCACGCCATGCTCACGAAGAACGGTGCCAAGAACGACGGCTGGGTTCTTCTAGGAAGCGCCGATGAGCAGAAGCCTGCCGCCGACGGCACGGTCGAAGCCTGGGGGCGGGCGAGCACCAATCCGGTGAAGGGTTGGTACGGGATCAAGAAAGGGCTGCGCGGTCGTTTCGGAATGTACGTGCCGCCGGTTCTGGAAGCGCTCGGTCTCGCGGAGGTCGAGCACAACCCGAAGAACAATCGGATGCGGGCCGTCGCGAAGAAGAAGTAGTCACCGTCCGCGCCTGCGCGTGAGCCCATACGCCGTGAGGCGCGAAACCAGCGTTCGTCGCGAGACGCCCAGTTCGGCGGCGGCCTTGGTCTGGTTCCAGTCGCAGGCGTCGAGCACCGCCAGGAGTCGCGCGGCCTCCGGGTCGCTCGCGAGCGCTTCGACGACGCGTGCGCTCACGCGCGCCGGCGGAGCAGTCGAGCGCGCGCTCGGTGCGAGCGTCTCCGCCCGCGGGTCGCGCGGGGGGGGCAGAGACGGCATCGACATGGGGTTCGTGTGCGAGGCGCCGTGAGCCATCGCCGCGCGCATCTCTTCGGACGAGCGACGTTCGAACCCCGCGCCCGGCGTCCGGAGCTTGCGCCCCATCTTCTCGTGCGCGAGCTGCGCGACGCCGATGTCGCCGTCGACCGCGAGGAGCACCGCGCGCTCCATCGCGTTCCTCAGCTCGCGGACGTTCCCCGGCCACGAGTGCTTCTCAAGCAGCGCCAGCGCGTCGGGGAGGATGCGAGGCACTCGGGCGCGACGCAGATCGCGGCACGCCTGTCGGAGGAACGTGCCCGCGAGCGGCGCGATCTCGGTGACGCGCTCCCGCAGCGGAGGAACGACGATCGCCGCGGCTGCGAGTCGGAAGTAGAGATCTTCGCGAAAGCGCCCGCGCTCCACTTCGAGCTCGAGATCGCGGTTCGTCGCGGCGATGAAGCGGACGTCGATCGCGCGCGGTCGGGTGGCGCCGAGGCGCAGCACCTCGCCTTGATCGAAGACGCGAAGCAGCTTGGCCTGCGCGGAGAGCGGCATCTCCGCCACCTCGTCGAGGAACATGGTCCCGCCGCGTGCGCTCTCGAGGAGGCCTGCCTTCGCTGCGGTCGCACCGGTGAACGCGCCACGCTCGTAGCCGAAGAGCTCACTCTCCAAGAGCGAGTCGGGGAGCGCCGCGCAGTTGATGCAGACATAGGGGCGCGTCGCGCGCGGCGAGAGCTGATGAATCATGGCCGCGAGCACGTCTTTGCCGACACCTGTCTCGCCGAGCACGAGCACCGGGATGTTGCCGGCGGCGAAACGTTCGGCGACCGATCGCAGGCGAGTGAGAGACCCGCCGGGAGGGAGCTCGGGTGCCGAGGCGTCGGCGCGTGGTTGCTTGCGGGCGCCTTCGACGAGCGCTTCGGGCGTGCGGCCGTCGCGCGGGTAACACGCGATCGCGATCTCGGGTGCAACGCCATCCGCCGCGAGCTGCGACACGAGGCCCCTCGCTTCGCGTTCGGCGTCCTCCGGCGCGACGTCCGTCAAGAGCACTTCGTACTCTCCGGGCGCATAGCTCCCGACGACGTGCTCGGCGCGAAGACACGCCGAGAGGCGAGCTTCGGCGGCGCTCGGCGGCGTGCCCGCGTCGAAGTGCACGCGCAGGACGGCGAAGGTCGTCTTTCGTTCCTCGGCGCGAGCGCACTCCTCTTCGAGGCGCGACTCGAAATACCCGTGGCTCCAGAGCTGTCGACGGCGCCGCTCGGCGGTCGAGCGTTGAAGGACGATGACCGTCCCGCCCATCGAGACGACGTCGCCTGGTGGCAGGGTGACGGGCACGTTGGGAACGAGCTCCTTGCCCCCGAAGCGCGTGCCGTTGGAGCTGCCGAGATCGACGATCTCGACGACCGCGCCCACGTGGATTCGCGCATGTTCGCGCGACAGCTCGGCGTCGGCGATCATCACCTCGCAATGCTCGGCGCGCCCGATCGTCACCACTCCCGCTTCGGGAAGAGGGTAGGTGAATACACCTCGCTCTCCCATCACGAGGAGCGACAGTCGCGGCCTCTCGGAGGCATCGAGCGCGATCCTGGTCTCGGTCTTTCGCTCGCCTTCGGCCACGCTGCTCCTCACTAGTAGGCGTTTCGACCGCCACTGCGCAACGCGTTTGCGCAGCTGCGCACTCCGGGGTGCGCAGTTGCGCGGCGCGCGGGACTCGTTGCGCATGTGCGATTCGCAAGAAACCGGAGTCGACCGCTTCTTCGGCAAGCCCAACCGATCGGCTCATCCCTTGCACATTGCCCCGCGCGCTCACCCACTCCGTTTTTCGAAGGAGAAATACCTACAATGTTGAAACGACTTGGCCTCCTACTCCTTCCCACGATCGCAGCATCGGCCTGCACGGCCGCCACCAACCCTGGCGACCCGTCCGCAGAGTCTTCGTCTTCAGCCATCACGGCTGCCGCCAAGCCCAAGCCCATCAAGGTTCCGCAGAGCGCGAACCCGTACACGCTCTTCGAGACATTGCAGGTGCGACCGTTGGCTCTCTCGAGCGACGGCAGCACGCTGTTTGCGCTCAACACACCTGACAATCGACTCGAAATCTACAACGTCAACGGACACAAGCTCCGCTCCGTGGGATCCGTCGAGGTAGGCCTCGAGCCGATCGCGCTCGCCATTCGCTCGGACAACGAAGTGTGGGTCGTCAATCACCTGTCCGACAGCGTGAGCATCGTGAGCGTCGATTGCGACGGCAACGCGCAGGTCACCCGCACGCTGCAAGTCGGCGACGAGCCGCGCGACATCGTGTTCGCCGGCAGGGCCCACGAGCGCGCGTTCATCACCACCGCGCACCGCGGACAGAACTCACCCGACGATCCGGATCTGTTCGCGAACGTCGGACGCGCCGATGTCTGGGTGTTCGACGCGAACAACCTGGGCACCGCTCCGGGCGGCACGCGGCTCTCGAAGATCACGCTCTTCGCCGACACGCCGCGCGCGCTCGCCGCGACGCCGGACGGCAAGACCGTCTACGCGGCGGCCTTCTTCTCGGGCAACCAGACGACGACCGTCTCCGAGGGCGCCGTGGCCACGGTGTACCCGAACGGCATGCCGGACGTGCCGTACGTCGTCGTCGGCGGACAGGTATATCCGCAGCCGCCGACGGGCCTCATCGTCAAATACAAGGGCGGCCACTGGCTCGACACGCACGGGAACCCCTGGGACTCGGCGGTCATGGTCGGCCTCCCCGACAAGGACGTCTTCGCGATCGACGCGACGGCGAACCCGCCCGCGGCGTCGGCCACCGGTGTCTTCCCGCACGTCGGGACCACGCTCTTCAACATGGCGGTCAATCCGAAGAACGGGAAGGTCTACGTCACGAACACGGACGCTCACAACGACGTTCGTTTCGAGGGTCACACTCCGGGCTTCACGTCCGTCGCCGGCAACATCGTCGACAGCCGGATCACCGTCATCGATCCGACGACGAGCACACTCACCGCCGACAACCTGAATCCGCACCTCAATCACGCCGCCGGTACCGGCGACCCGACGCTCAGCGTCGCCTTCCCGCAAGACCTGACGTTCTCGTCGAACGGGAAGAAGGTCTACGTGGTCGCGCAAGGCTCGAGCAAGCTCGCGATCTACGACACGGCGGCCCTCGAAGCCGGGAGCGCGACGCCGACCGCGGCGAGCCAGGTTCTTCTCACCGGCGGCGGCCCTGCGGGCGTCGTCGCGAACGACAAGCTCGCGTTCGTCCTCACGCGCTTCGACAACTCGATCTCCGTCGTCGACCTCGGCTCCAACAAGGAAGTGTCGCACCAGGCGATGTTCAATCCGGAGCCGCCGATCGTCACCGCGGGGCGGAAGTTTCTCTACAACGCGACGCTCACCTCGGCGCTCGGCGACCAGGCTTGCTCGAGCTGCCACATCGGCGGCGACAACGATGGGCTGGCGTGGGACCTCGGCAACCCCGGGGCCTTCCCGCTCCCCATCACGACGCTCGCCGCGCAGGAGTCGGACATCCACACGATCGCCGAAGCGCCGCTCGAGGCCCTCTTCGGGGTGCAGCAGATCCAGTACATCTTCGGGGCCTATGAGCCGGCGAAAGGCCCGATGACCACGCAGAGCCTCCGCGGGTTGGACAACCACGGCGCGATGCACTGGCGTGGCGATCGCAACGGCGCCATTCAACAGACCGGCGCGCCGTTCCTGAGCGGCGGGTCTCCCGTCGTCTCCGCGCAGCCCAACGCGGGCATCTTCGACGAGCTCAATGCCTTCAAGTCGTTCGACGTCGCCTTCCCGGGCCTCGTCGACGACTCGCAGCAGCTGAGCGACTCGGATATGACCGCCTTCGCGAACTTCGCGCTCCAGATCAGCTACCCGCCGAACCCGATTCGCAACCTCGACGACAGCCTCACGCCGACACAGCAGGCCGGTGAAGCCTTCTACTTCAACAACGTGAGCGGCCAGGAGCTGCCGAGCGATCGCTTCCACAACTGCAACGGTTGCCACACGCTCGATCGCAACGGCAACGCCGGAGCCTCTCCGCACCCGGGCTTCTTCGGGACCAGCGGGCGGCTCTCGTTCGAGAACGAGTCACAGACCTTCAAGGTGCCGCACCTGCGAAACCTGTATCAGAAGGTCGGTATGTACGCCTCGTCGCCGGACGAGACGCACGCGGTGCTCTCCGTCATCCCGCCGCTCAACCCGCCGGCCGACGGCGTGCGTGGCTTCGGGTACCAGCACGACGGCGCCACGGCGACGATCGAGCACTTCTTCAGCGCGTTCGTGTTCGTCCAGACCACGGTGCCCGTGGACTTCGGCACGGTCAGCAACATCCCGCCGAACCCGTACGGCATTCCGCTGGCGGCCAACGCGGCCGACCCGCTGAACTTCGCGAACGGGTTCTCGCCCGACGGCTTCGCGCTCCGGCGCGCGCTCGCGTCGTTCGTGTTCGCGTTCGACACGAACATGCGGCCGGTCGTCGGACAGCAAGCGACGCTCACGTCGGCGAACCGCTCGGCCGTCGCCGCGCGACTCGCGCTCTTCGAGGCGCAAGCCGCCGCGGGGAACACCGACCTCGTCGTCCGCGGAAGCATCGCGGGGCGTGACGTCGGGTTCGTGTACTCGAACGGTACCTTCCTCTCCGACCTCTCGCTCGCGCCTGCGCTGAGCGACGCGCAGCTCCGCGCGCTCGTCGGCACCGCCACCACCGCCCTCACGTTCACCTGCGTGCCGCCCGGCTCGGGCTTCCGCGTCGGCATCGATCGCGACGGCGACGGCTACGCTGACGGCGACGAGATCCTGCACGGCAGCGATCCTACGAATCCGAACAGCACGCCGTGAGCTGAACGGACCGAAAGCGACGACGCCCGGCGCGCCTGAAATGGCACGCCGGGCGTTTTCGCGTGGTCGCCGTCTACGGAGCGCGAAACCGGAGCGCGATGAGCTGCGCGCCCGTACCCGTCGCCACGTAGACCGCGCGGCGGTTCGACGTGAGCTTCGTCAGCCAGTCGAACGTGCCGCCCTCGACGAGCGGCATCGACGTGCCGTCAGGCGCCGTGACCCAGAGCATGTAGCGCAGCCCGCCCGAGTAGTACGGGTGCGCGAGGAGCGAGCGCGAGGCGATGGTGCCGAGCGATTCGGCGACGCGATCCCCGACGGCCGCACGCTCCGGCGTCGCCAGGACGTCGACGCGGCGGGCACCGAAGGAGTAGCCGTGCTGCTCGAGGCGATCGAGCGCCGCGAGCATCGTGCGAACGTGATGCGCCAGCGTCTCGATCGTGAAGGCGTGGTCTTTCGTCTCGCGCCCGCCGCTCGCGAGCACGAAGATCCGGAAGTGCGGCGCATAGCCCGGGAGCTTCGGCACGGGCTGCGCTCGGATCACCCGCTGGCTGGTGGCGAGGTGCACCGGAGTCGCGGGGTTCGCGCGCAGACGCAACGCGCACTCGAGCGCGAGCACGTTCGTCGGATCCGAGACGACCTCCGTCCCGCGCAACGCCGAGAGCACGCGGTTCTGGTCGGTCAACGCCACCGACGAGCACGTCGCCAGCGGCGCGACCGGCGACAGCTCGATCGACTCGAAGCCATCGGCCGCCGCCAGCAAGTGCGCATCGAGCGCCAGGCTCGTTCGCAGATCGATCGGCGCGGGTCTACAGAACCCGTCGCGCTCGTACTGCGCCAGCACCTCGACCGGCGCGCGCCCCTTCGCGCGGCGACGGACGACCTCGAGCAGCACTGACTGAAGCTCCGAGCCGGTCAGCTCCGTCGCCAGTCGCTCGAACGCCGGCGCCCCAAGGCTCTCCTGGATCCAATCGCGGTCGCTCAATCGCGCGATGCTACCATCGCGGTGTCGGTCGAATGAGCGCTGGTATCCGGTTCACCTCGGAGCTCCCCGTGGCCCGTCGAGCCGAGCTCGAACGGTTGCTCTACTTCAACGACAACCAGCACAGGGTCGAGGGGCAGCTTCGCGAGGCGCTCCATCGCTACGGCGGCGCGCCCACGATGATCCTCGACGCGCCGTTCATTCGCTTCGCGGTGCCGCAGGTGCCGTCGGTGCAGACGCTGTACGCGATGGACGAGTCGAAGGCCCCGTCATCGATCGCCGGTGTCGCGCTCTACACGCGCGAAGACACCGAGACGCTCTCGCTCCTCTTCCTCGCGGTTCACGAGGAGTACGCGAACGGCGGGGCGCGCGAAGGCGAGGGGCTCGCGCCGCAGATCCTCGACGTCTTGCGGACGAGCGCCACGCGCACGAAGGGGATTCGCTGGCTGCGCCTCGCCTACCATCCGAAGGACCTCCGGATCGCGATCCGAAAATAGCGCGCGCGGCTCAGTGCGCGAGGATGCCCGCGGCCCACGCGGTGGTCTTGTCGGCGTGGCACGTGGTGCACGGGTTGGGGACCCCGTAACGATCGGTCGTCGCCGGCGTGATGAACTCGAAGGTGTGCGCGTGCACGTTCACGTTGGCGATCGTCATTTCGATCTTGGGCATGTGGCAGGCGACGCACTGGCTCCCCGCGCTGCCGGCGGCGTGACGCGTGTGCTCGGGGATCGACTTGGCGCGCGGTCCGCGTGGCCCGCCCGGCGCGTGACACTGCAAGCACATCTCGTTGCCTGGGTGGCGGAGCTGCGCCGGATTGTCGGTGCCGTGGACGTCGTGGCAGTTGAAGCAGGTGACACCGTGCCCGTACATCACGCTGTGAGAGAAGTCGTTCCCCTGCATCCGGTTCTTGTGCGCCGTGCCGTCGGCGAAGTGGGTGAACGTCTTCTCGCCGAGCGTGTGCTCTTCGAGCTGCCAGAACTTCGCGAGGTCGAGCCCCACGCGGTAGCCGACGGGCCAGTCGTAGTACTGCCCCTCGACGGGGTTGGTGAGCGGCCGGCCTTGCGAATGGCACTGGATGCACGTGTCGTTGGCGTGGACGCCGCTCATGCGCGACGGGTTCATGATGTTGTCGCGTGAAGGACGCTCGGCGTGCTCGGCGCCTCCGCCGTGGCACCGTTCGCAGCCGACGTTCCACTCGGCCACGTGCTTCGTCTTCACGTCGTACCCGACCGAGTGACAACCGTCGCAGAGCGGGCCGGTGGGGCGCTTCATGTTGTCGGGCGGATAGAGCGTGGCCCACCAATCGGTGCCGTTCTCGACGAAGTACTTTCGCCACACGTGGTTGGTGACGTCCCACTGCGCGGGCTGCACGTAATAGTCGTCGCCGATCTTGGTGAAGTAGCGCTGCTTCCAGAGGCTGCCGTACACGAGCGCCACGTCGTCCTTCGTGAAGGGATGAATCGTGTTCGTGGCGAGGTCGGGGAGGATCACGTTCGGCGTCGTGTGCGGATCGCGCACGACGTTCGCCATCGGCGTCTTCTTCCACCGGTCGTAGATCGCGCGGTGGCACGTAGCGCAGGCTTGCGAGCCGACGAACGACGCCCCGCTCCCTGCGTTCGTCGCCTCACGTTGCGGAGGAGCGTTTGCTCGAGGCGCAGCGCACGCGGCCACGATCGCCAGCGTGCCCAGGAGCGCTCGTTTGCGGGGGAGCATGCGCCGACTTCAGCAGGGGTCGCGCGCCGGTCCAAGAAGATAACGGCGAGACGAAGATCCACTAAGCTCCGCCGCGTGAGCGCCCCCCGTCGAGATCCGTGGAAGTGGTACGTGCTGCTCGTCGTGCCGTTCGTGGCGCCGCTCTGCGTCCCCTTCTACAACCGCCTGGAGCCGTCTCTCGGCGGGATACCGTTCTTCTATTGGTGTGACCGGCATGATCCACGA
>PLXW01000048.1 GCA_003151595.1 Myxococcales bacterium | reverse complement strand
AGAGCTGGGCAGCGGCGACTGTGCACTATTCGATGCTCAAGCGCCTTGCCAGGACGAACGGGGATCTGGAAACAGCTCTCGCGCCCGTCGAACAGTTCTTCGCGCAGCGGAGCGCCGAAGTCATCGCGGAAGAGAAGGCGAAGAGGGAAGCTCGCAAGGCAGCCAACGCAGCGAAAGCCGCTGCGAAGGCCGCCGCAAAGGCCAAGCCCGCGACCGACACGACTCCCGACGCCACCGCGTCGACGAGCACGCCGGTCACGGTCAGCCCCGCGGTCATTCCCGCTTCGCCCGTAACAGCGACTCCGGCCACGCCGGTGTCGAGCAACGCCGCGCAGACCGTGTGATTCGTCACACGCGCTGAACGGCGTTGAACCACAACCTAAGCAGTACCCAACCCGCGCGGGGGAGACTCTTCGCGGGATCCATACGCCGGATGCATATCCAGCGAGGCGTGCGCTGTCCTTCGTGACCGCGGCGCGACGTGATGCAAAGGCCCGCTTCGATCTCGGGGGAGAAAACCCGGGGGGAGGAGCGGGCCTTTCTTTTTCCCAGAGGACCACGACGACCCGTCTCGGTCACCGATGCCGTTGCCCGACGGACGAGGATCTCCCAGACTGACGTCCCGCCGCCCTGCGAGCTTCGCAGTGCCGCGTGCGAGGTAGCCTTGAACGCAACCCTTCGTGTCGCCGCGCTAGCAGGACTCCTTTGCGCCGCGTGCAGCGGACGCGCGGCACCTCCCCCGAGCGTCGCGGGCGCGACGTGCCGGGAATCCGACCTCGCGCCTTCGGCCACCGTCGAGCAGCGGCAGCGGGCCTCGCTTCTCTTCCGTGAAGGAATGGCTGACATCGCGGCCTGCCGCTACCGAGACGGCATCTCCAGGCTGGAAGAGGCGCGCCAGCTCGTTCCCGCTCGGAACGTCACGTACAACATCGGCCGCGCCTACCAGGAGATCGAGGATCGGCCCGACGCCATTCGCTACTACCGCGAATACCTTGGCACCGGCCCCTGCGATGCGGCGTCCGTCAGCCCCATGGTCGCCGGGCTCGAAGAGACGGAAGCCGCGAAGCCTTCGTCGTCGCAGTCGCAGCCGGACCTTCGGGCCTGCGCGCATCGGCTCTTCGGCGAGGGCATGATCGAGATCTCCGCGAAGCGATACGACGCCGGCATCGTCAAACTCAAGGAGGCGAACGACGCGATTCCAGCGGGCAACGCCCTGTACAACATCAGCCGCGCGTACCGGGACGAGGGGGATCTGGAGCACTCGCTCGAGTACCTCCGAAAGTACGTCGCGACGAATCCGAGCGACCGACAGGACGCGGCGAAAGAGATCGACGAGATCGAGGGGCAGATCAGGAGCCGGAGCGGCAAGACGGCGCCGACTCCGACCGTCTCGCCTTGAACGTGCAGGAGAGGACGACACGAGGTCACGTGGAGCGGTCGACTAAGCCGTCGAACCTCGATCGCGCCAAAGCGAAGGCTCCCCGCCGCGACGGCGACGACAGCGAGTCCGACGTCGGCGCCCTCCTCGACGATCCCACGCGCGACGCCGATCGCACCCCCCGCATCCGCTGCCCCAAGTGCCGCTGGACCCCCTCCGCGCACGATCACTGGCAGTGCACCTGCCTCCACATCTGGAACACCTTCGACACGCGCGGGCGCTGCCCCGCGTGCACCCGCCAGTGGCACGACACGATGTGTCTCCGCTGCACCCAGTGGTCCCCCCACGAAGAGTGGTACGAGAAGTAGCCTCTTCGCGCGGCGCCGCCGCGGTCCCCTCCCCCTCAGAGCCCGTACTTGTTCTTCAGGTACGTCTCGAGGTTCGCGAGGTTGGCGTCGGACGTTGGCCCGATGACGACGATGATCTCGTACGCTCCGACGCCGCGGCCACCGATCAGCAGCCCGTTCACCCCGCCGAGGTCATAGCCGTAGGTTGGATCCATCGCCGAGGTATCGACGGCTCCGTTCGCGCGGAGCTCTATCTTCGCCGTGGCGCCGGAGCCGGTCCTCCGGAAGCCGATCAGGCGCGGGTCCGTGCCGATCGACGTTCCGTTGATGGTGGTCGTCGTGACGAGACTGAGCGTGACGGACGGTGCGAGCCCGGTCGGGCCAAGCATGTCGATCCACATGTAATCGGCCGTGAGGAGCCTGCAGATGCCGCACGGCGCGACGGTCATCGCGCCGACGATCTCGATCAGGACTTCGCTGCTGCCGATGCGGGGCGCAACACCGATCGCCATCGAGCCTTCGCCACCTCCACCATACTGATTGTTGATCGTCGGCAAGCCATGCACGCCGAGGGCGTAGAAGGGGGGCGTGGCGCCGCCGCCGGTCGCGTCGTTTCCATGGCCCGACTGGTCGGCCCACAGCGAGACGTTGCTCCCCGTCCTGGTGACCCCTTTCGCGGCGTCGAGCCAGAGAGCGAGCCCTGGAAGGCTCGACACGGTGAACGGCCCGCCGGAGTCCGCGTCGGGTGCCGCGTCCTGCGCATGCGCGTCGTCGACGCCCGATGCATCCTTGATCGGAGGAGCGCCGTCGACGCTTGCGTCACCCGAGCTCGCGTCGACCGTGGCATCGAACCCTGCATCACCCGAGCTCGCGTCCTCGACGGTGACGTCGTCGCTCGCGTCGTCGATCGGCGTGCCCGTATCGTCGCTCGATGCTCCCGTATCGTCGCTCGACGCGCCCGCATCTTCGCTCGATGCGCCCGCCGCATCCTCGCTCGACCCGCCCTCGTCCCCCGGACTCGTCCCGTCGGGCGAGCCGTCGGACGAGAGGGTCGAGTCGAGAGCAGCGCCGTCGCTCGGGTTGCCGGCGTGATCGCCGCCGCCGCACGCGACCACGAACACCGCGAGGACGCATGCAGTCCGGATTTTGAGCACAGGCGTGGATAACTGGCGGAGCGGCCGGGGTCAAACAGGCCACGAAGAGTGGTACGAGAAGTAACGGCGATGGAACCCAGTCTCGCCTCCACCACCGGCTGGCTCGCCGCCGCGCTGATCCTCACTGCCGCGCTCGTCCCCCTCGCCCACCGCCTCTTCGCGCAGCGCCGCGCGATCCCCACGTCGCGCACGATCACCACGCACCTGGTCCTCGGCCTCTCCGCGACCGCGATGGCCCTCCTTCACACCTTCGCGACGCTCCCCTCGCTCGGCTCGCCCGCCGCGATCCGCGGAGGGATGACCGCCATTCTCCCCGCGATCGTCGCGTTCTTCGTCTTGTTCGCGCACGTCGGCGTCGGGCTGCGACTTCGCAATCCGCGCCTCCGCGATCGCGTGCGGATCCGGCGGTTGCACGTCGCCTTCGCGCTGACGATCGCCGTGACCGTCGCCGCGCACGTCACGGCGCTGGTCCTCGTTTCGTAGTCGCGTCACGCGAACGGGTGACTACCGAGCGCCCGACCGGACGACTAGAACGCGCTTCCATGGGCGAGCTCGCACGACCACACGCGGGCGGCCCGGACGTCGCGCCGAACGGATCGCGCATGAGCCGCGCCGAGCGGAGCTGCCTCTTCGCCGGCTTCGCCCTGCTCTGCCTCACGCCGCTCTTTCGCACGCCGCTGGCGTGGGCCGGTGTCGCGGGCATGGGCGCCTGCGCGGTGATCGCGCTGGTCATGCGCTGGCCGTCCGCAGCGCGCCTCTCGATCGTCGGCGCTGCCTGCGAGCTCGTCGTCTATCTCCCCACGAACATCCCGTGGCCGCTGACGTTCCTCCTTGGGCTCCTCGTCCTCCCGCTCATGGCGCGCGGCCTACCGTGGCTCCGCCCCGCGTTTCCGTGGCTGCGCCGCGGCGTGATCGACCGGACCACGATCGCGCTCATCGCCGCGATCGTCCTCACCTCCGCGACGGCGCTCATCGGATGGTTCGTTTTGTTTCATCCCGACGTGTCCGACCTTCGTCGAATGATCCCATCGATGCCCCTCTGGGCGTTCCCCTTCGCGGCGCTCGCCTTCGCCTCCGCGAACGCGGTCGCGGAGGAAGCGGTCTATCGAGGCGTCGTCCAGGAGGCGCTCGACGACGCGTTCGGCGTGAGCGTCGCGCCGCTCGTGTTGCAAGCGATCGCCTTCGGGTGCCTCCACCTTCGCGGCTTCCCGCGCGGGATCGTCGGCGTGGGTCTCGCCGCGATCTACGGGCTCATGCTCGGCGCGGTCCGCCGACGCTCGCACGGGATGCTCGCTCCGTGGATCGCGCACGTGTTTGCCGACGTGACGATCTTCACGATCCTGGCAACGCAGGTGTAGCTCCAGGCAGCATCAGATCACTTCTGCTCCCTCGGATCCCACCCCGTCGCCATCCCCGCTTCCAGCGCGTCCAACCTCCCCATCGCGTCCCCATCCAGCGCGAAGTCGAAGATCGCCCCGTTCTCCGCGATCCGCCCCTCGTTCACGGACTTCGGCAGCACCACCATCCCGTGCTGCACGCCCCATCGCAGCAGCACCTGCGCGTTCGTCTTCCCGACGCGCTTGGCGACCTCGCTCACGCGCGGATCGTTCAACCGCCCTCCATGCGTCAGCGGGCTGTACGCCTCCACCACGATCCCGCGCGTCTTGCACAGCGCGCGCGTGTCTCTCTGCTGCAAGAACGGATGCACCTCGATCTGATTCACCGCCGGCACCACCTTCGCCTTCGCCAGCAGCTCCTCGAGATGCGGCACCAGGAAATTGCTCACCCCGATCGCGCGCGCGCGTTTCTCCTCGAAGATGCGCTCCAGCGCGCGCCAGGAGTCGACGCGCTTCCCGGCGACGGGCCAGTGGATCAAGTAGAGGTCGACGTAGTCGAGCCCCAGGCGCGCGAGGCTCGCGTCGAACGCGCGGAGCGTCGAGTCGAACCCCTGGTCGTCGTTCCACAGCTTGGTGGTGACGAACACGTCTCCGCGCGCGACGCCGCTCGTGCGAACCCCTTCGCCGACGTCGTGCTCGTTGCCATAGATGCGCGCCGTATCGACGTGCCGATACCCGAGTCGCAGCGCCGTGCGCACCGCCTCGCGCGTCCCTTCTCCGCGCGGCGACTGCCAGACACCGAGACCGAGCTGCGGGATGGGACGACCCGTGTTGAGCGGGAGCGTCGTGAGCGCAGGAGCTGCGTGTGCGTGGACCATGGCAATCCTCCGGAGAGGGATTCTTCCACGCGGGCGGCGCCGGGCGATCGCAAAAGTCGATCGTTCGAGGCTCAGCCGACCAGGACGTTCCGCCGTTTGATGGTCCAGATCAGCACAAGCATGCGAAGACGATCTCTCTCGAGGAGAGAGACCCCATGTTCATTCGCTCCATTCGCCCTGCCCGAACCCTCCTCACCTTCGCGACGCTGAGCGCGATCGTCGCCATCGCGCCGTGCGCGCTGGCCGACGTCCTTCCTCCGAACGCATGCACGGGACCGGGCGCCTCCTCCGCCGGCGACTCGTGCGAGACCGCGGGGCCGAGCCACGACCAGCCTGGGATCTGCGTCGCGGCCACGTGCACCCTCGGCGGCAACCCGTTCGCCGACGCGGCGCCCACGCAGCAGCCTTGTTCCCTCTGCGATATCCCTGACGGCGGGCTCGACGCGACCGTCCCGCAACCGCAGGACGACGCGGCAGCCCCGCAACCGCAGGACGACGCGGCAGCCCCGCAACCGTCGAACGACGGAGCCGCTCCGCAGCCGTGGAACGACGCGGGGCACGCCGGCGACGGCGACGCGAGCACCCCCGCGACGGGGAGCTCCGCGCCGGCGAGCAGCGACTCCGGAGGCTGCTCGGCGTCCCCATTGCAGCGCGACGGCGCCGTCGGCGGCGCGATGATCGGCCTCGGGCTCGCCGCGCTCGCCTGGAGCCGTCGCAAGAAGCGCGCGTGAGCGAGCTCGGGAGCGCGCGTTGAGCTACCCGCTTCTCTGGCTGCGCGCGTTCGCGATCACGCTCTTCATCGAAGAGGCGATCGCGGTGCCGCTCCTGAAACCGATCGAGCCGTCGGTGATGCGGCGCATCGGCATGGTGCTGGTGGCGAACGTCGCCACGCACCCGCTCGTGTGGTTCTTCTTTCCGCATCTGGGGTGGTCGTGGGGGACGGTCGTCGTCGTCGCCGAGGCGTGGGCCGTCGGGTTCGAGGTGCTCGTGTACGCGCTCATGAGCAAGATGACCAAAAGCGCGCCGCTCTCGCGCTGCATCGCCGCGAGCGCGCTCGCGAACGCGGGGTCGTATCTCGTTGGGATGATCGCGTCGCGGTGGTGAGCGGGCGCGGGCCGGAGGCTCGCTCGGACCTACGTGCTAAGCTCGTCTTCGATGAACCGCGACGCCCTCCGCGCGATTCTCGCCTCCCACGAAGCGGATCTTCGCGCGCTCGGAGTGCGCGCGCTGTCGGTCTTCGGCTCGGTGGCACGCGGCACCGAGAACGAGACCAGCGACGTCGATCTACTCGTCGACTTCGATCCTCCACCGACCTTCGACCGCTTCATGGACCTGAAGCTCATGCTCGAAGGATGGCTCGCAACACGGGTCGACCTCGTAACCAGGAGAGCTCTCAAGCCGCGGCTTCGCGCGCGCATCGAAGCCGAGGCGTTGCGTGTCGCGTGACGTCGGGGTCTACCTCGATGACATGGTCGAGGCGCTGACCCGAGTCGTCGCGTACTCGCGGGGCCTGTCGCGCGAGCAGTTCTACGCCGATACGAAGACCGTGGACGCGGTCGTTCGCAATGTCGAGGTCCTGGGCGAGGCTGCCAAGCGCGTTCCTGAAGAAGTACGGGCACGTCACCCATCGATCCCCTGGCGCAAGCTCACGGGGATGCGCGACATCCTCGCGCACGACTACTTCTCGATCGACGAGGACGTGCTCTGGGACGTCGTCTCGAACCGCATCGCCCCGCTCCTCGAGGACTTGCGAAAGGCCGTGGCGACCGAGGCGGCCAGGTAGGATCGGCGGCCGGCCGTGAGCCCGCGAACGCGGGGCGCGGTCGACCTTGACTCCCCCGTCCGCAGCCACACCTTGTTCCGCGCGATGATCGTCCAGTGCCCCTCCTGCTCGCAGTCGAATCGCCTCCGCGCCGCGCGTCTCGGAGAGAACGCGAAGTGCGGCGCATGCAAGGCCGCGCTCCTTCCGCTCACGCACCCGGTCGCGATCGCCAGCGTCGAAGAGTTCGACGAGATGGTCCGTGATCTCCCGGTGCCGCTCCTCGTCGACTTCTGGGCGGCGTGGTGCGGGCCGTGCCGCGCGGTCGCGCCCGAGATCGAGAAGGTCGCCGGGCAACGCGCAGGCAAGATCGTCGTGGCGAAGGTCGACACCGAAGCGCTCCCCGCCGTCGCCGCTCGGTTCGACATCCGCAGCATTCCGACGATGATTCTCTTTCGCGACGGCAAGGAAGCGAAGCGCTTGAGCGGAGCGCGACCGGCGGGCGCCATCCTGGCCGACCTCGCGGTGTGATTCTCGGCTAGCGGCGCGGGCGCGCGTTGACGCCGATCGCCATGAGGGCAACTCTCCCTTCGTGCCCCCGCCCGACGATCACGCTGGTCCCGCTGTCGCTCCTCCGCCGCTCTCGCGCGAAGAGCTCATCGCGCTCATCACGCGCACGCATCAAGACTCGGCCTACGAGGAGAGCTCTCTCGCCGGACGAACGCTCGCCGCGCAATCGAAGCTCCCGAAGGTAATCGCCGAGAATCTCGGCGCGGGGCTCGGTCAGTGGGACTTCTTCCCCGACGCCTCGGAGATCGTCGACTTCGCCTTCGCGTACGCGCCGCCGCAGAACGAAGAGGAGCTGTGGACGCTGGCCCGCGCGTGGGCGTCGGACGACGCCGCCGCGCGCCACACGTTGATGACGCTCGTCGGCCGCGAGATCCTTCTTCACGAGCTCCGTCGCATCGAGATCCCGACGCTCCGCGCGATGTTCGAAGAAGAGAGACCCACGCGCGCGCGCGAGCTCCGCGAGAGCCTCGGGCTCGCGGTCGCGCCGCTCGCGGCGGCGAAGACGAAGGGCGCGCGAAGCAAACCGAGCGCGGTCGATCCCGGTGCCGCGAAGCCGGCCGCCGCCCCGGTCGAGCGCGCGATCCCGACGCGCATGCCGAAGCCCGACTTCAAGCCCCCGCCGAAGCCCGCGGCCGCCGCCGAGGCCAAGCGGTTCCAGCATCCGAAGTTCGGCGAAGGGGTGCTCCAGTCGCAAGACGGCGTCGGCGTCGAGGCGAAGCTCACGATCAAGTTCGCGAGCGGCTCGAAGACCCTGCTCGCGCGGTACGTGACGGAGCTGCCGACGTGAGCGGCGCTTGACCATTCCTGTTTAGGAATATACTCTTTCAGCAATGCCGTGGGCGATCGTCGAAGAACGCGACGCCGTGAAGGTCATCGACCGGCTACCGCCGCAGGTCGCCGGCAAATACACCACCTGGCTCGCGATCGTGCGGGAGCAGGGACCGCAGGGCCTCCGTGCGATCAAAGGCTTTCACGACGAGAAGCTCGGCGGCGAGCTGAAGCAACTTCGTTCATCCCGCCTGAGCCAGCAGTGGCGAGTGATCTATCGGGTCGAGAGCAACGTCGTGACCGTGTACGTCGAGCGCATCACGCCGCACGACTACCGAAAGTAATCCGAGTGAAGGAGCGATCGATGGGAGCAATCAAGAAGACGACGGCGAGCCGCTATGTTCCCGCGCGCATCCGGGTCCGGCTGACGGTCGGCCAGCAAGTTCGCAACGTGCGCGAGCTGCAGGAGATGACGCAGGCCGAGCTCGCGCACGCGAGTGGCGTTCCCCAGCCAACGATCTCGAGTATCGAAGCCGACCGCGTGGCGATCGGTGTCGAGCGCGCAGAGAAGCTCGCCCGCGCGCTGAAGGTGCACCCGGCCGTGCTGCTCTGGCCGAATGGATGGGACGCGGGCGCCGAGACGAAGCGCGCGGGCTGACCCGCAACGCGTCACCTCACGGCGCGATCTGAATCCCGACCCTCGCCACGCTGACCCCGTGCGGCGCCGTCGCCCCCTCGGCGATCGCCCGCGCGTCGGCCCTCACCCCATCGCGCGCGATCACGATCACCAGCGTCGCCTCGCCCGGCGCGGCCCCCGCGAGATCGCGCGCGGCGCCTTGCACCTCGATCGACCCCGACTCGGAGATGCGAACGGCGACCGCCGCGTCCGACGCATGCCCGCCGCGCACCGCGAACGCGCGCGCGACGACCGGTCCGCTCACTTCGGTCGGCGGACGTAGGAGCACCGTGAGCGGCGCATCGGCGACGGCGCGAACCTCGGGCACCGGCGACGCCGCGGGCGCGTGCGTCGCGCTTCGCGTCGTGTCCTGTCCGCCCGTGACCACGAGCGCGTACGCCGGGAGATCGGCGATCTCGCCGCCCGTCCGGAAGTGCGTCACCGCCAGCGCCAGCGCCGCCGCCGCCGCCAGCCCCGCCACCCAGCGCGTGAGCCTCGCCGCGCGAAAAGGGACGACCTTCGCGCCGTGCGTCGTCGACTCCGCGGCCAACGCGACCGCGTCCGCGACGCGCGCGCCGGCGCGGTGCTCCGCGAGGATCTGCGACGTCACGCGATCCTCGAACGATCCGCCCAGCGCGTTGTCCAGCGCAGTCCCCGTCCGCGCCGCGTGGGCGCTACGGGCTCCCGCGCGAAGCTTCATCCTCAGCTCGTCGTCGTTCACGGGTGGCTCCTTTCAGGCCTTGGTTGCGCCCGAGCGGAATCTGACGGCGGAAGCGTCTGAAGCGACACGAGAAGCTGGCGCGCCCGCTTGAGCAGGCGACTTCGCCACGCATAGGCCGAATCGGCCGACAGCCCCGTCATCTCGCAGACCGACGGGATCGGGACCTCCTCGACGACCAGCAGCTCGTAGAGCTCCATCGCGCGCGGGTTGAGCTCCGCCTCGAGGCGCGCGTGCAGGCGCTCGAAGAGATCGCGCGAGCCGGCTTCGGACTCGGGGCCGGACGCCATCGACGGAGCCTCGTCGAGCTCGGAGTCCGCGGTCGGCTCGAGCACCCACGGGCTGCGCCGTCCGCTCCGCACGATGTGCCCCACCTCGCGCTCGGCGACGAGGCCCACGTAGTTGAGGAGCGACAGGCCGCGCTCCGCGTTCCACGCGCGAAGGATCCGCGCGTCGTCGCGGAAGAGCAGGAGCAACACGTCCTGCGTGAGGTCGCCGAGCTCTTGCTGCAGATCGCGATCGCGTCCCCCCGACCGCCGCACGAGCGCACGCGCGGCCCGCGCTTGAATGACGGGCGTGAACGCGGCGACGGCGCGACGAACCGCGAGCGGATCTCCGCCCAGCGCGGGCGCGAGAAACGATTCTACGGGCATCATGCGGGGGCGCTTTCCATTGCGTTGGACGCCGCGAAGGTCAATCGATTCTTCCTCCCGATGCGCGTCCCCAAATGGGTGACGTGCCCGCCACGCCGCGCTATCACGACGCGCCGTGAAGCCGAGCATCGCGCGCGCAGGAGGCTTCGCGCTGCTCGCGAGCCTCGGTGCGTGCCGCGCTACGCACTCCACGCGTCCCGCGCCGGCCGAGCTCGAAGGGGCGATGGTGACGCGATGCGCGTCGGTCGTGCGCGGGCCGGTGTGCCGCGTGGGGAGCGAGCGATCGCTCTCGGTGTTCGTGCCCGGCGGCGCCAGGCACGTGAGCCTCACGATCGACGACCAGGCGACAGCGGAGGCCGACACGACGGGGGTCGACGGGCGTCGCTTCGACGTGACGGTGCCGGCGGGAGCGACGCGGCTCGGGATCTCGGCGGAGGTGCAGGGAGAGACGCGCGCGTGGAGTCGATCGATCGCCGACGCTCCCGCTCTTCCCACGTGGCTCGACGACGCGCGGAAACAGAAAGAGCGCGGCGCGCTCGACGACGCGACCGCGACGCTCGATNNACGCTCGACGCCGCCGCGCGCGACGGAGGGGCGAGCGACGATCGCTTCACGCTCGACGTGGCCAGCCTCCGCGCGCGAATCGCGCTGGGGCGCGGCGACGGCGAGAGCGCGGTGCGGCAGCTCGCATCGACCGCCGAGGGGCACGCCGCGCGCGGCGAGGTCTCGCAAGCGGCCGACGATCTCGGCGCGCGCGCGTTCGTCCTCATCACCGATCTGCGACGCGCCGCCGAAGCGCGCGAGACGATCGATCGGCTGGCGTCGTTCGCGAACGACTACGCCGAGGCCGGCGCGCTGGCGCGCTTCTACGCCGGCCTGCTGGCCAGCGAGACGGGCGACCTGGGGACGAGCCTGGCCGCGCTGGGCGAGGCGCGCGCGATGGCGGAGCGGGTCGGCGTGGCGAAGATCATGCGCGCCGTGATCCAGGTCGACGCCAGCACGCTGCTCAGCGTGGGGCGCGTACGCGAGGCGCACGCGCTCCTCCTGGATCTCGAGCGCGATCAGGGGGCGTCGATGAGCGCGTGCGAGCGCGGCACGATCGATCTCAACGTGGGTTGGGCGGCGCTCGTCGTACGCAACGCGCCGCTCGCCGGCGACGACGCGCCGCTCGATCCGCTCGCGCCGCTGCGCCGCTCGGCCGAGACGTTCACCCACGAGTGCCCGAACCCGCGCCTCCACGCCAGCGCGCTCACCAACCTGGCGTGGGCCGATCTCCAGGCCGGCGACCCGCACGGCGCGCGCGCGTCGCTCGAAGAAGCGCGCGCCGCCAGCGATCATCCGCGACCGCTCCTCTTGTTCGCGGAGCTCGAGATGGAAGGGCGCATCGCGCTGGCCGAAGGAGACGCGCACGCCGCGCTCCGGGCGTACGACGCGCTCGCTTTGCAATCGGCCGGCGTGTCGCGCTTCGACGAGGAGGCGGCGGAAGAAGGGCGAGCAGAGGCGCACCGGCGTCTCCGCGAACCCGGCGAAGCGCTCCTCGCCGCGCGACGCGCCGATGCGCTGCTCGACGAAGCGGCGCGCGCCATCCCGGCGGGCGACGGTCGCGGCGCGTTCTGGTGGACGAGGGCGCGCGTCGCGCGAACGGTCGTCGAGCTCCTCCTCGACGCGAACCGCCCGGCCGAAGCGCTCGACGCCGCGCGGATGGCCGGCGCGCGCGTCGTGTGGGACGTCCAGCGAACCGCGCGCATCGAGTCGTTGCCGGCGGAGTTTCGAGCGCGGTGGGAAGACGCGCTGGCGACCTATCGCCGTGCGCGCGACGCGATCGTGACCGAGGCGAGCAGCGACTGGTCGTTCGCCGGCGAAGCGCTGGCCCGCAGGCTCGCCGATCGCCGCGCGCGCGACGTCGCGATGCGCGCGCAGCTCGACGCCGAGGCGACCGCCGTCTTCCCCCCCGTCGCGCGCACGCTCGCGCCGCTCGCAGAAGGAGAGGGAGTCGTCGGCGTGGCGCTCGTGCCGCTCGAGGGACAGTGGGCGGACTTCGTCGTCGAAGGGGGCGCGGTGCGCGTCACGCGCGTCGTCGCTTCCACCGATCCGTCGCACGCCGCCGAAGCCGCGCCGATCGTGCTCGGCGCGGTCGCCGGCGATCTCGCGCGCGCCCGACGCGTTCGACTCCTCCCCTTCGGCGCGCTCCGCGGCGTGGACCTCGCCGCGGTCGACGTTCGTGGAGAGCCGCTCCTCGCGCACGCGCCGATCGAGTATCCGCTCGACGTCGGCGACGTCCCGCGTGACGCTGCCCATGCCCCTGCGACCAGCGGCCTCGTCGTGGCCGATCCCACCGGCACGCTCCCCGCGGCGCGACGCGAAGGGATGCGGGTTGCCGCTGCGCAAGACGGAGGCGCGGGCGTTCAGATCCTTCTCGGCGGCGACGCCACACGCGCGCGCGTCGTGAGCGCGATCGAGCGCGCGTCTTGGTTGCATTTCGCGGGGCACGCCTCCTACGAGGGGATCGACGGTTGGGAGAGCGCGCTTCTTCTCGCGCATGACGAGCGATTGACCGTGGCCGACGTCCTGGCGCTCTCGCGCGCGCCGGCTCGCGTGGTGCTGTCCGGATGCGAGACCGGTCACGAAGGGGACGTCGCAGGCGGCGCGCCGGGGTTGAGCCTCGCCGACGCCTTCCTCGCCGCCGGCTCGCGCGCCGTCGTCGCCTCGACGCGAGTCGTGGACGACAGAGCGACCGACGTCCTCGTGCGAGCGCTCACCGCCGCGCTCGCCGACAGTCCGGACGACGTCGCCTCCGCGCTCCGCCGCGCACAACTCGAGACCCGGAGCGCGCTCCCGTCGTCGGACTGGAGCGCGTTCCGGGCGTTCGTCAGGTGAGCCTCTTCACTTGCCCCCGTCTTACTTGTACGGGCAGCACGACGGGCACGGCGGCTCGGAGATCAGCGTGCAGATCGATCGCCGCACCTCGGGCCTGGCCTGGCTCGCGGAGACCGCGATCGGTCCGTCTTGCACGGCGTACGTGCCGAAGTTCGAGACGAGATCGTTGGTCACGCGGAACGTTCCGTCGCCGTTCGAGAACGCGACCGGGAGCGTGTTCCACGGCGTGCAGGCATGCGGGATGCCGCCGCCGGTGAGCGCGAGGTCGGTGCGTCCGTCGGCGTCGAAGTCGCCGGCCACGACCTGCGCCGCTTGCGTCGCGTAGATCGAAAAATTCGCGATGTTCGTGTTGGTCACGCGGAACGTTCCGTCGCCGTTCGAGAACGCGATTGGCACCGTGTTCCATCCGGTGCCGCCGGTGAGCGCGATGTCGCCCCGACCGTCGCCGTCGAAGTCGCCGCCGACCGCGAGCACGGTCTGCGTCGCGTAGAGCTCGAAGGTCGCGGACGGCAGGTTCGTCACGTTGAACGTGCCGTCGCCGTTCGAGAACGCGACGGGGACCGTGGTCCACGGCGTCGTGGGCGAGGACCATCCGCCGACGAGCGCGAGGTCGCTCCGCCCGTCGCCGTTGAAGTCGGCCGCCACGAGCGTCGGCGGCACGCCGTGCGCCGAGACCTGCGTGGCGTAGAGCGCGAAGTTCGCGATCGGCGCGTTGGTCACGCGGAACGTTCCGTCGCCGTTCGAGAACGCGATCGGCTGCGTGTTCCAGCCGGTGCCGCCGGTGATCGCGAGGTCGGCCAGGCCGTCGCCGTTGAAGTCCCCCGACACCGGGCGGCCCGCCGTCTGGGTCGCGGCGGTCGGGAAGAGCGAGACGTTCTGGTTCGTCACGCGGAAGGTCCCGTTGCCGTTCGAGAACGCGACCGGGATCGTGTTCCACGGCGCGAGGCTCGTCGGAATCCATCCGCCGGTGAGCGCGACGTCGGCGTAGCCGTCGCCGTTGAAGTCGCCGCCGACGGCGCTGGCGCCGTTCTGCGTGGCGAAGGTCGGAAAGTCGGTGACGACGGAGTTGGTCACGTTGAACGTGCCGTCGCCGTTCGAGAACGCGACCGGCACCGTGGTCCACGGCGCCCCGCCCGGCGGAATCCATCCACCCGTGAGCGCGACGTCGGCGCGACCGTCGCCGTTGACGTCGCCCGGCACGTGCCTGTGCGCGATCGACATGGCGCTCGTGGTCGTCCCGACTCCGTCCGGCGTGCTCTCTGCGGAGCACGCGACGGCGAGCGCCGCGCCTGCGAGAACGAACGTGATGCGCTTCCTGTTTGCCGCCGTCGTCGAGAACCGAGTCATGAGCGCTGCCTTCTTTCGTTCGCTTCGTTTTCGTCGCGAGCCAGGAGAGCCAAGAGGAAGAGAGTGAGAGGCGTACCCACGCAGAGGCGCGGGTACACGTCACCCGAATGGGTGATCGCCCGACCCTCGGCCGCATGTGCTGCAGCGAGGGTCGAGCGATCGGGGCCGATCACTGAATCGGCTCGGGGAGCGGCCAGAGCGCTTCGCTGCCGGACACGGCGGTCGCCTGGTACGGGTAGACCGACTGCGTGGCGAACGTGGGGAACGACGAGACGTAGTCGTTCGTCACGCTGAACGTGCCGTTGCCGTTCGAGAACGCGACCGGGATCGTGTTCCAACCAGCGCCGCCGGTGAGCGCGAGGTCCGCGCGCCCGTCGCCGTTGTAGTCGGCGGCCACGGCCTGCACGCCATACTGCGCGGCGTAGCCGGGGAAGTTGGCGACGTTGAGGTTCGTGACGCGGAAGGTGCCGTTGCCGTTCGAGAACGCGACCGGGATCGTGTTCCACGCCGCGCCGCTCCCCGGAATCTTTCCGCCGGTGAGCGCCACGTCGCCGCGGCCGTCGCCGTCGAAGTCGCCCGTGACGGGGAGCGCGCCCTGCGTCGCGAACGTCGCGAAGTTGGCGATCGTGCTGTTGGTGACGCGGAACGTTCCGTCGCCGTTCGAGAACGCGACCGGGAGCGTGTTCCACGGCGTGTACGTCCCGAGGAGCCCGCCGGCCGTCCACGTGGAGCCGCCGGTGAGCGCGAGATCGCTCTTGCCGTCGCCGTCGAAGTCGGCGGCGATGAGGCGCGCGCCCTGCGTCGCGAAGATCGGGAAGCTGGCGACCGTCTTGTTCGTGACGGTGAACGTGCCGTCGCCGTTCGAGAACGCGACCGGCACGGTGTTCCACGCCGACCCGCCGGCGAGCGCGATGTCGTCGCGGCCGTCGTTGTTGAAGTCGCCGACGACGGGCGCGAGCGTGGTCTGCGTCGCGTAGACCGGGAAGCCGGACACGACGTCGTTGGTCACGCGGAACGAGCCGTCGCCGTTGGAGAACGCGACCGGGATCGTGTTCCACGGCTTGCCGGTGCTGGGGATGAGCCCGCCGGTGAGCGCGAGATCGGCGCGGCCGTCGCCGTCGAAGTCGCCCATGACGGCCTTGCCGCCCTGCGTGGCGTACGTCGAGAAGTTCGCGACGGTCTTGTTCGTGACGGTGAAGGTGCCGTTGCCGCTCGAGAACGCGACCGGGATCGTGTTCCACGGGTTGTACGTCCCCGCGATCACGCCGCCGGTGAGCGCGATGTCCGCGCGTCCGTCGCCGTTCACGTCGCCGCGCACACCCTTGGTGATCGCGGACTGCGTGCTGGCGGCACCCTCGTCCCCGGCACCGACCTCGGCTGTGCAAGCCGCGGCGAGGAGGCACGACGAAATGAGAAGAGCGAGCACGGGGCGCGACGCGCCAAGACGGTGAATACGCATGATGAGGTCATCTCCTTGAGGGGGCGGTCATTTCCGCCCGGCATCAGGAGTTGGCCGGCGTGCGTGAAGGTCTGACTGCGTGTGTGAAGACCGCAGTCGATTTTATGAACACAGAATGCGTGAGTCACTTGCGCGACGCGTAAGTGACTCACGCACTCGAGAGCGCGCGTTACTCCGGAAGGAGTGCCCCCGACCCGCCCATCTCCTTCGGGAAGTCCTTCTGCTTCGGGAGCCCGTCGTGAACGTGAACGACCGACTCGCCGTAATTGACGTGCACGCCAGGCTTGAACGCGAAGTCCCCGATGACGGCGGCGTACACGTCTGTGAGCCCCATGCCAGGATGCTCGGTCAAGACGTGCCCGCCGCAGGTCTTGCACCATTTACGGAAGCTATTTTCGGTCTTGTTGTAGGTACCCAGGTTTTCCTTCCCCTTGGTGACCTTCACGGACTCCGGCTTCCACAGCGTGAACGCATTGATGGGCCCCGCCGACCAATGCCGGCACGAGGTGCAATGGCAATAACCCATCGCCACCGGCTCACCGGTCAACGTGACCTCCACGGCTCCACAGAAACAGCTCCCCTTGTGCTCACTCATGATTCGCTCCTTTGCGTTTTCGTTCCCGAGCTCGATCACACCCGCGACGGCGTTCACGCAGGATGAAGCGCCGCGCACGCCTCGGCGCATCTCACGCCGTCGATCGCGGCGGAGACGATTCCGCCTGCGTACCCCGCACCCTCGCCGCATGGGAACAGACCCATGACATCGGGATGCTCGAGCCTCTCGGAGTCGCGCGGGATGCGCACGGGGGTCGACGTTCGCGACTCGACCGCGACGACGACCGCTTCGTTGGTGACGTAGCCGCGCATCTTCCGCCCGAACGCGCGAAGCCCGAGCTGGAGACGCCTGGCGATCTCGCGTGGCAAGAGCTCGTCGACGCGATGACTCACGATGCCCGGCGGATAGCTGCAGCCCGGGAGTGACGCCGACAGTCGCCCTTCCATGAAGTCGACCATCCGCTGCGCCGGCGCCGCCTGAGTCTCCCCCCCTGCCCGCCACGCGCGCTGCTCGATGTCGCGCTGATAGGCGACGCCGCTCAACGTCCCGCCGTCGCCTTGCGGCCCGCGCACCTCGACGACGATCCCGCTGTTCGCGTACGGATTGTTCCGCTTGCTCGGGCTCCACCCGTTGGTGACCACTTCACCGGGCGCGGTGGCGCACGGCGCGATGATGCCGCCCGGGCACATGCAGAACGAGTAGACGCCGAGCCCGTCCACCTGCTCGACCGCGCTGTAGCTCGCCGGTGGCAGCAGCGGATCGCGCGTGGCGGTGTGGTAGCGGATGGCGTCGATGATCGACTGCGGGTGCTCGAGCCGAACGCCGAGCGCGAAGTCCTTTCGCTCGATCCGGATCGCGCGCGCGTCGAGCAGCGCGAAGACGTCGCGCGCCGAGTGACCGGTCGCGAGGATCACGCGCGTGGTCGTGATCTCCTCGCCGTCCGCCAGCCGCACGGCGGTCACGCGACGCGGCCCCTCGGTCGCGACCACGAGATCGGTCATCCGCGCGCCGAAGCGAACCTCGCCGCCCGCCGCCACGATCGCCGTGCGCATCGCGGCGATGATCGCCGGCAGCTTGTTCGTGCCGATGTGCGGGTGCGCGTCGACGAGGATCTCGGGGCTCGCGCCGTAGGCCACGAAGGTCCGGAGGATCTCCACGATGTCGCCGCGCTTGCCGCTGCGCGTGTAGAGCTTCCCGTCGCTGTACGTCCCCGCGCCCCCTTCGCCGAAGCAGTAGTTGCTGTCGGGGTCGACCACGTGATGCTGGGTGATGGCCGCGAGGTCGTGCCGGCGCGCGCGGACGTCCTTGCCGCGCTCGAGCACCACGGGCCGGAAGCCGAGCGCGATGCTGCGAAGCGCGGCGAAGAGGCCCGCGGGACCGCTCCCGACGATGACGACGATCGGACGGCCGCTCACGTCCGGGAGCTCGGTCGGTACGACGACGTCGGGCGCGAAGTCCTCGCGCGCGATCTCGACGCGAAGCTGGATCCTCGGCTCGCGCGCGCGCCCGTCGATCGATCGCTTCACGATCCGCACGCCGCGCGACTCGCCCGCACCAAGCCCGGCCGCCGCCTCGGCCGCTTCGCGAACCCGAGCCGGATCGGCCGCCGCCGCCGGCGACAGGACGATGTCCACAGTGCGCGTATCGCTCATCGAAGCGCGGTTGTCTTAGCGAACCTCGGTCGGGAAAGACACTCGAACGCCCCTCGACTTGCGTGAAGTCGAGGGGCGTCGAGGAGAACGAGCGAGAGCGTCGGTTACTGCTTGGTCAGGACGAACGCTTGCGCGATCTGCCCCGTACCGCCGTCGGAGGTGTCACGCCCCGCGATCGTGAGGGTGTTCCCCTTGATGCAATACTCGGCGGGCGTGCTGCCGGTATCGATCGTGATCGTGTCGCCGGTCGAGTCGACCGAATACGACCCGGTCTTGGCGGCGCTCGATCCCGACTGACTCAGCGTGCACACGCAGTTCGCGCCCGTCGTCGCGCAAGTTCCCCCCTTGAGGATCCCCCCGTCCGAAACGCACACCTCGCCTCCGAGGCAAGTCGTCGGGATCGTCTCGGTCACGTCCTGCGAGAGCGCGAGCGTGCTGCTCGAGTACGTCCCGCCGGTGTTGAAGGTGAACGTGCCGCTCGGCGTGATGGTGGAGGCATACAAGAAGCCCGGACATCCGCCGTCGGTCGGGTCCGCGCCGATCGTGGTGTTCTCGATGCAGTAGTCCGTGAACCCCCAGGTCCCGGTGACGTCGCCGCCGCACTTCACGAAGTTCGCGACCACGTCGCCGCACGAGCTCTGGAGCACGACCTGTCCGTTGATGAACACGATCGTGAACTTCGAGAAGTGCGCGACCGGGCCTGACACCGCGCCGTTCGCGAACGTCGAGCCGGTGATGGGCGCCCACTTCGTTCCGTCGTACGTCGCGAGCGACGGGGTCATGCCGCTCGGAACCGCCGAGCTCGACGGGAGCTTGAGCACGAGCGTGGCCGGCGTGGAGAACTTCGTCCCCTCGGGGCCGAAGTTGTAGACGACGCTGGTGGCGGTGCCGCTCTCGGCGGCGGTCGTGGCGAGCGTGATGTCGAGATCACCGGCGAGCGCACCGCCGGGGATCGTCAGCGTCGCGGTCCCCGCCGCGTCCGCGACCGTGCCGCCGGCTGCGGCAGAGATGTGCGTCGTCACGGTCGGACTCGGCGTCGTCGTACCTGGGCCGTTGCTGCTCGACGTACTGCAACCGGTGGTCAGAGCCGCGCTCACGACGAGCGCAAGGCATGCGAAGCGAACATTGAAAATCATGTGTGTCCCTCCCCTGCGGCGACGATCGTGTCGCCGAACCCGGAAGCATCGCTCAAACAGCCATGCGGGACACAAGGCCCCATTTGGGGGACGAATTGGGTCGTTGGGCGCTGGGCGCCTGAAATGTCGGGGTCGCTCGTCCCCCCGACGCGAAGCTGGTACTTCTCCCGCGCGAAAACACGGCATCACGAGGCGAGGGCGAGATGAAGACGAGCGCGACGGGCTTCCGGGCGCCGGCCGTTGGCTGCCAGCAGACCTTCGGCAACGTGGGGACGACGACCGAGTGGTTCTACAGCCCGCAGACCGTGGACGACGCGAAGGTCACGTGCACGGACGCTTCCGCGACCTACGTAGCGCGCCGTAGGCCGCGCGTGCACCTCTTCAACTATCTGTTCTTCACCTAAATCGCCGACCGCGATTCCGCGCGAATCGGCTCGGCGATTTAGGCCCCGACCTCGACGACGAGGCGGGCTTCGGCTACTCGGTGTCGCAGAGGAACCACCGTGTCCAAAGCCGCGAAGACGAAGAAGAAGAAGAACAACCCGCTCGCCGCGGCCGCCAGTCGGAAGCTCACGGGCGGAGCGCCTCGCCACACGCCCGAGCAGATCGCGCACTTCATGATGCACGCCGAGGAGCGAGGCGAGGCGGAGCGCATCCCGCTCGATGACGCCCCCGACTCGTGGGGGTGGAAGATCGCCGGGCCGGACGGGAAGATGCAGGTGTTGAAGCCGACGCCGGAGATCCTGGCGGCGCTGGAGAGGTTCGCGCGTGAAGGGCACCCCTCGCACGACTGAGCCTCTCGCCGGCACCGTCGAGCGGTGGGCCTGGGACTACGTGCTCGCCGATTCGCTCTCGGCGAAGCTGTCTCCGCCTCCGATCCCCGAGGCGTGGGAGCCCGACGTCGCGCCCGTTCGTCGACTCGATGCGCCGGGGCGCCCGCCCGAGCTGCGCGTCGTGGCGAAGGCGGGCAAGACGCGCGGGCTCGCCGCGCCGAGCGGGAGAGCACGCGCGCTCCACACGTTCTTTCATCACGAGCTTCAGGCCGCCGAGCTGATGGCGTGGGCGGTGCTCGCGTTCCCGGAGACGCCGCGCGAGTTTCGCATCGGCCTCGCGCGGATCGCGCTCGACGAGATCCGACACATGCATCTCTACGCCGGTCAGATCGCGCGGCTCGGGCTCGGCATCGGCGACTTCACGGTGCGCGACTGGTTCTGGGAGCGCGTCCCGCGATGCGCCGACGCGGCGTCGTTCGTGGCCACGATGGGCCTGGGCGTCGAGAGCGCGAACCTCGAGCACACCGCGTCGTTCGCGGCGCGCTTTCGCGAAGCGGGCGACGAGGAAGGGGCGCGCGTGCAGGAGGTGATCGGTCGCGAGGAGATCGGCCACGTTCGCTTCGGCGCGCGCTGGTTCGAGACGTTTCGATCGCCGCTCGCGTTCGAGCCGTGGCGCCTGGCGCTCCCTCCGCCGTTGTCGCCGATGCTCATGCGCGGCACGCCGCTCCATCGCGAGGCGCGACGCAGCGCGGGGCAGACCGAGCAGTTCCTCGACGAGCTCGAAGCATGGCAGCCTGTTTCGCCTGGGTCCTGAACCTCGACGCCGACGTCGAGCTCGCGGCGATCGCGTCGGGAGCCCGCACGTACGCGCCGAAGCGGAGCGTCATCGAGGCGACGCGCGCGTTCGCGCCGAGGCTGGCGGCGTCGCTGCTCGATCCCGAGGAAGACGTGCTCGTCGACGAGGACTCGCCGCCGCTCGTGGCGCGTGGGCTCGTGGGTCGCGCGTTCTGTCCGACGCCGCGAGCGCTTCGCATCCTGCGTCGCGCAGGGGCCGAACCGGAGCTTCACCCCGAGCCTGATGTGCTCGTGCGCGTGAACGCGCGCGCGTTCGCGTCTTCGCTGGGAACGACGTTGCCCGGCGCACGGTTCGTCGCGAGTGAAGCGGAGGCCTGCGCGCTGCTCGCGACGTCACCGCCGCGTGAGCTCGCCGAAGCGTGGCGCGTGAAGCGAAACTTCGGAATGACCGGTCGCGGCCAACGCATCGTCGCCCCGCCCACGCTCACCGCGCACGACCTCGCGTTCCTTCGCGCGGGGCTCGCGGAAGGGGGCGTCCAGATCGAGCCCGACGTGACGATCGTCCACGAGTTTGCGATTCACGGGATGCTCGAACCCGACGGCGCGCTCACGCTCGGTCCCGTCGTGAAGCAGCGATGCGATGCGCGCGGCGCGTGGATCGCGAGCGAGCGACTCCCTCCCGACGACGCACCCGCAAGCCTCGCTCCGGAAGCGTCGCGCGTGGCAACGGCGCTGACCACGGCGGGTTACTTCGGACCGTTCGGCGTCGACGCGTACACGTACCGCGTGCGTCGTGACGCCGGCGATTTCGGCGTCGCGCTCCAACCGCGCAGCGAAATAAACGCGCGCTACACGATGGGCTTCGCCGTCCCGCGGCAGCCACCTGTGCGTGCGCTGTCGTAGGACGCGCACCTTTCGATGCGCCTCACGCGATGGGTGATTGCGGTTCGCGCGGCGAACGGCAGAATCGATGCTTGGTGCGATCCGCTTCGTTACCTTTCGCCGCGCTCTTGCTCCTCGGATGGGCGTCGGCCTGCGCGCAGCTCAGCGGCCTCGCTGATCTCGGCATTGGCAACGTCGACGGCGGCGTAGTCGTCCCCGGCACGGATGGATCTGCAGGCGGGCCCGGCGATGGCGCGCAGCCCGGAGCGGACTCGTCCTCGCCCGCCGACGACGCCGCGACCACCGACGCGCCTACGTCCGTCCCCGACGGGAGCGACAGCGGCGGCACCCCGAAACCCTGCTCCGGCACGGCGGGCCCAGCGCTCGTGCAAGTGGGCGCGTTCTGCATCGACGCCACCGAGGTCACCAACGACAACTACGCCGCCTTCCTCGCGGCGAGCCCCACCACCTCGCTCGCCCCATCGCCGGCGTGCTCCTACAAGAGCAACTTCACGCCGTCCGCCTCGTGGCCCGCGACGCCGAACAAGGCGACGAACCCCGTCGTCTACGTCGACTGGTGCGACGCGTACGCGTACTGCGCCTGGGCCGGCAAGCACCTGTGCGGCGCGGTCGGCGGCGGCGCGAGCTCCAAGGCCGCGGTCGCCGACAAGACGATCGACGAGTGGTACATCGCCTGCTCGAAGGACGGCGCCAACGTCTACCCGTACGGCGGCAACACGTACCAGCAAGGCGCGTGCAACGACTCCGAGTCGCTGGCGAAAGGCACGCGCCCCGTCGCCAGCTTCACCGGATGCGAAGGGGGCTACACCGGCATCTTCGACATGAACGGCAACGCCTACGAATGGGAAGACGCCTGCGACGTGTCCGCGGGCGCGAGCGACTCGTGCATCATCCGCGGCGGGAGCTGGAACTTCAGCGGCGCGCAGTACGGCGGCTGCAACACGTACTTCAACGACTACGTGGTCGAGCGATCGAACACGTTCAACGACACGGGCTTCCGCTGCTGTAGCAACTAGGAGCGCATTCCATAACCGCGCGATCCCATCGCGCTGCCGTCGTCGGGGATCGTCAACGTACAGGAAGTACGTCTCCTCACCCGCTCCTCGGCATCGCTCGGTCTCGCACGGTTCTGGAACGCGCTCTCCGCGTTAGCGCCGTTCTAGAAGGAGCCGTGAAGCCCGGCGCTTCCGACGCCGATCCACGGCGCGACGTGCAGCCCGGCGCTCGCCGCTGGTGGATCGCTCGGCGCGAAGAGGAGCGAGCCGATCGCGACGAGCGCGCCGGCACCGGCGACGGCGAACGCGATCGTGGAGACCGTCGCCGTCGTGTGCGCGCTGGCGAGCGAATCGGAGCTCGTGGCGGGGCAGACGTTGCCGGCGCACGACTGCTTGATCGCGCTCGTCTTCGAGAGCGACATCACGCCCGTGATCGTGCCGACGGCGACACCCGCGCCCGCGACGGCGATGCCCGTGAAGAGCAGCGCGTGCGAATGGCCGGAGGCGGCAGGCGCAGACGGCTCGGTGACGTTCGACGCGTCCGTCGACGGCGAGAGCGTGAGGGTCACGGTCTTGGTCTCGCGCTCGGCGATCGAGACCTCTGCGCGCGCGCGCGCGCTCCCCTCGCCCGCCAGGACCACGTGGTTGCCCGGGTCGACCTTGAGCGGCGCGCTCGCCGCCTCCGCCGGGAGGACGACGCCGTCGAGCGACACCGCCGCCGGTTGCGTGGCGTTGCGCAGATCGATGTGGAGCGTCGGAATGCGCTTCACCAGATCGTCGTCGAGCGTCTCGGCGTTCGCGCGCGCTTCGACGAACGGCTTCGGATCGTCGGGGCGTGCGGCGCGCCGCAACAGCTGTCCGATCGTCTCGCGCGCTTCCACGAGCTGCCCGAGCGCGACCTGCGCGCGCGCCAGCTCGAAGCCGGTGGTCGGCACGTGCATGAGCGCGTCCGCGCTCTTGAACGCTTCGAGCGCGCCGCGCAGATCGTTGTGCTCGCGCCGCTCGCGCCCCTGGGTCATGAGGCTGCGCGCGGTCTCCTTCTCGGCGGGGGTCGGCGTGGCATCGGCGCGCGCGGGCGCGCTCGCGAGCAGCGCGAGCACCGTGACGAGCGACGCGGCGATGCGATGCCTAGAAGCCATCGTCGACGGGCCTCTTCTTCGCGGGCGGCGCCGCGGTGGCGCTGCTCTGCGGCGGTCGCGGACGCGCGATGGGATGCGGCGCGCTCGCGGGACGCGCCGAGGCCGTCGCGCTCGGCGCTGACGACGCGATCGCGAAGGCCGAAGCGATCGGTACCGGCGGCAGAGCGGCGGATGGCGCGGACGCCGACGCGATGTCGCTCGTGGCGGCAGGAGCCGCGTGCGCGCTCACAGGCGCGTCGTGCGTCGTCGTCGTCACGCGACCGAGCGCGAATAGAACGATCGCCGCCGACACGCCGACGACGCCGAGCACGACCCGCTTCTGCAGCCGGCGCGGCCGCGCGAACGGCAGCGACGAGAGGGCCGACGCGCCGAGCGTCGCGATCGACGGGTTCGTCTTCTCGCGCTCGGGCACGGTCGCCAGCATCTCGCGCGGCGACGAGTCGGAGAGCGGCAAAGACAGGACCTGCTGCACGCGATCGCGCTCGGCCGCGGCCCGCAGCGCGAGATCGATCGCCTTCCGGCGCTGATCGGCGCGCGGCGCGAGGTGCAGCGCCACGAACTCGGCGACCTCGTGCGAGGTGGCCGTCGCGTCGAGATCGGACATCACGGTCTCGAGCGCGCGCTGCATCTCGGCCATCGTCGCGAAGCGATCCTTGGCGTCGAACGAGAGCGCCTTGTCGACGATCGCCAGCACCTCTTTCGGAACGCTCTCCGGCAGCGGCGCCGGGCGTGCGCCCGAGGCGATGAGATGGAGCGTCGCGTACTGGTTCTTGTCGTCGTACGGCGAATCGCCCCCCAGGAGCGCGTAGAGCACGCACCCGGTCGACCAGACGTCGGCCCGGCGGTCGATGGGCTGCCCCACGGCCTGCTCCGGCGCCATGAACTGGATCTTGCCCTTCAGCGACCCGGTGCTCGTCTCTCCCGCCGCGCGATCGCGCGCCTTGGCGATCCCGAAATCGATCACCTTCACCACGCCGGCCGACGCGACCAGGATGTTCTGCGGCGACACGTCGCGATGCACCACGCCGAGCGTGTGACCATCGACGTCGCGCAGCTCGTGCGCCGCGTGCAACCCGGCGCAGGCGTCGGCCACGATGCGGAGCGCCACGGCGAGCGGGATGCTCCCGCCGCTGGCCTTCACGGCGCGCTGCAGCTTCGAGAGCGAGTCGCCATCGACCCACTCCATGACGAGGTAGAGCACACCGTGCTCGTCGCCGAGGTCGAGCACGTGCGCCACGTTGCCGTGATCGATCTTCGAGGCGATGCGCGCCTCGTCGAGGAACATCTGCTGGAAGCGCGGGTCGTCCGCGAGCTTCGGGAGGATCGTCTTGATGGCCACGAGCTTCTCGAAGCCGTGCTTGGCCCGGAGCCGCGCGACCCAGACCGACGCCATCCCCCCTTCGGCGATCGGACACAGAAGCTCGTACCGATCGAGCCGGTAGCCCGGAACGAGCCCCGACGGGCGAGACGAGTCTCGGGTCACTTCCCCGAGTATCGCATCCCTCGACAGCCACGCGAGCGCGTCACGCGATCGAGGTGCGCGTCGCGGTTACTTCGGGTGGTCAACTCCCACTCACGCTTCGTCGTGCCGCGCGCTTCGACGCGCGTAAACGAGCACGCTCTCCAGCCCGTTGTCGGTGGTCTTCTGAGCGACCACCTGAATCTCGTCGAGCTCGTGTGCACGGAAGAGAGCGACGATCTCCGCCAGCCGGCCGTCGCGGTCGTGGGTCTCCATCACCACTTGCCGGACTTTCTTCCAGCTGACTTCGTCGAGACCACGGAGGATCTCGAGCTCGGGCCCCTCGACGTCGATCTTGAGCACGTCGATCCGATCGACTCGCTCCTCGACGAGCACGTGCGCCAGCGTGTCGACCGGCACCGCGTGCTCGCGCAGTCCCATGATCCGTCGCGCAACCCACCACCCCAGCGGCCCCTTCGGCAACGACGCCACGACGCGCTCGACCACGCCGCCGAGGCCACGCCCTACGCCGCGACCGAGGTGCATCTCGATGCTCGAGGCCATGCGCCGTCCGCGATCTTCGAAGAAGATCTCGAACTCGCGGCGCTTCTCTTCGAGGTGGAACGTGCTGTTCGTCGGGAACCGGGCGAAGTCGTAGAAGCGCAGCGTCTCGCCCGCGTCGTGCGTGGACGAGAGCCCGAGCTGGAAGAGCCGGTGTCTTGTCTTTCGCAGCAGCGCGTTCTGCTCGAAGTTCACCGTGAGGGCCTCGAACGTCTCGGGCGAAGGCTCGAAGGCCAGGATGCGAAGGTCGCCGTCGCACATGGCCGCGACGCGCGCGGCGAAGGCCCCGATGTTGGCTCCGACGTCGAGGATGGTGTCGCCGGGCCGGACGCGCAGGCCGAGCGAGAAGTACTCGCCCACTTCCTCGTAGAGCTCTTCGGCGGTCACCCGGCTGCGCGGCGGGGACACCAGGCTCGTGTGATGGAGAGTCAAAACATCAACCCGTCGGAGACGTAGATCCCGATCGGAAACCCCGGGTTCTCCGACTCGGCATCCGGCGAGTAGGCCGCTTCGACGCGGAAGATCGCAGCCTCGCCCCATTGAATGAACAGGCCGCCTCCGACGCCGAACTTCAAACCGAGCTTCGTTCCGTCGCGCGCCGGATCGATGCCGTATCCGCCCCACGCGCGCCCGGCGTCGACGAACGTCGTCGTACCGACTCGCAGGCGCTGCCCCAGGAAGCGAAAACGCGGGAACGGCGTCGATCGAATCTCGACGTTGGTGATCACCTTGATCGGACCGGCGTAACGCCCTTGTGGCACGCCGCGGACGCCCCACTCGCTCCCCAGGACGTAGAAGGGCTCGAAGACACCGGCCTGTTGTTGGTCGTAGAAGGGGACGCGGCCGAACTGGAACGAAGCGACCACCCGCGAGGTGAAGATGAACGGACCTCCGATCGGCGCGTAGTGAGAAAGCACCGCTGACGCCTCGCCATAGGAGATCGACTGCGTCGACCCGATCGTGCCGCCCACGCCGACTTGATAGAAGATCCCCTGCCTCGTCACGAACTCGCTGTCGCGCGTGTCGAGCATGAAGCCGGCGGCCAGCCCGCCGAGCGCCGTGGGCTGGGTGCCGACGACGGACGCGGAGCCGTCGGCGTTGCGTAGCGCCGCGTCCTCCGCGAGCTTCGAGCCGGCGTAGAGCTGGGGCGACTCGTAGCGGAGGTTCGCACCGAAGGCGATGTCGACCATGGTGCCGGTATGGACGCGCGCGATGGCGCGCACGCGCCCCTCCTGTTGCAAGGATTGAAAGCGGCTGCCCAGGGTCGTTTGCCCGGGGGGGAGAGTCGCTTGCGACGCATCTCCGATTCCGTAGTAGCCGGCGTTGATCGTGCGGAGAAAGCTGGCGCGCGTGTCGAGGCGCAGACGATTGTGGAGCAGGTCCGGCGCATCGAGGCGGAGCACGTGGCTCTGTTGAACGAGGCGCAGGCCGTTCGAGTCGTCCTTGGCGCTCGCCGACAGGAGCAGATCGATGTTCCAGAAATACGGGAAGACCTTGTCCTGGAAGCGCGTGAACGTCACCGCGCCGCCGAACTGAACGCCGATGTCGCTGCTACCGCCGACGATGGGAAAGCCGGCGAGCTCGTAGCGGGAGGACTCGAGCTTCTCGGGGGGCGCGTCGAGAGGCGCGATGGGAGGCTCGGCGCGCGCGACCGCGCTCAGGCTCGCCGTGCTCGCGACGAGCGCGCACACGCCCGCCCATCGCGCCATCGCGCGCGGCGGAGCCGCGTGCGCGACGCGTCGTTCAATCACTCTGCGTGCTATGAGCCGCGCCATGAGCACTCGCTCCGCAGTGGTTGATGCCATGATCCGCGCTGGGCTCTTGGCCGCCGAGGGTCTGCGCGCGGACTTCGCGCGCCCCGAGTCGCTCGACGTGCGCGAGAAGGGCGCCAGCGACTTCGTCTCGAACGCCGATCTGCGCGCGCAGGCGATCCTGCGGGCCGAGCTCTCGGCGGCGTTTCCTGATCACGGACTGACGCTCGAAGAGGGGGACGACCGCGCGGCGGCGCGCGGTGCGCCGCGGTTCATCGTCGACCCGCTCGACGGGACGACGAACTTCCTCCACGGCATTCCTCACTTCGCGGTGTCCATCGCCGAGGAGGTCGAAGGGGCCGTCGTCGCCGGCGTCGTGATCGACGCGGCGAAGGGCGAGGTCTTCTGGGCCGAGCGCGAACGCGGAGCGTGGCTCGGTGAGCGAAGGCTCGCAGTGTCGTCGGAGCGCGTGCTCGACCGCAGCATCATCGGCACCGGGATCCCCCACCACGCGCGCGGCGATCACCCGGCGTACCTCGAGGCGCTGGCGTCGATCATGCGCGACGTGGCCGGCATCCGTCGGCTCGGCGCGGCGGCGCTCGATCTGGCGTACGTCGCCGCCGGGCGCTTCGAGGCGTTCTTCGAGACGGGGCTCGCGGCGTGGGACGTGGCGGCCGGCGCGCTCCTCGTGCGCGAAGCGGGCGGCGTCGTCACGCGCACCGACGGCGTCGTGGAACACTTGAGCGGCGACGTGCTCGCCGCGGCGTCCGTCTCGCTGCACGCCGATCTCGTCGGCCGGCTCGCGCCACTTCATCGGGCCACCGCGTCACGGGGCTGACGCGCGACGAGAAAGCCGACGCCGAGGCCTGCACACGCCAGCACGAGCTGGGCGGCGCGCGCCACCAGCGCGATCGACAACGCTTGCGGCACCTCCATCCCGAGCGCGTGGGCGAACACTCGGTACGCGCCTTCGGTCGCGCCCATCTGGTTGGGGACGGCGTCCCCGACCAGCGCACCGACCAGGTGAATGCCTTGCGCGGTCATCGCCACGCGCAGCGCGAGGGCGCCCCCCACGGCGCGGGCGACGACGCCGTACTGCACCGTCTGCACGGTCTGCGCGAAGAGCGCGAGGACCACGGCGAAGCCGAAGGGGGGACGCTCCGGCGAGAACGCCTCGGGGGCGCGCGCGCGAAGGAGGCGCGGGAACCGACGCCATAGCCACGCCTGGAACCGCGCGTTCCGCAGCAGCAAGACGAGCACGAGGCCGCCGAGCGCGCACGCGACCGCATTGGCGACCAGCGCCCACGCCAGGATGCGCTCCGGTGGCGCGACGAGCGCGAGGGTGAGCGCGATCGCCGTCGACGCGATGGCGTTGGCGAAGAGCGCGGCGGCTTGCAAGCGCGTGCACGTCCCCGACGCGTGCCCCAGCCCGACGGCCGGCGAGAGCAGCGCCGCGCGCGTGGCCTCGCCCGCGGCGCGCCCCGCCGGAAGCAGGATGGACGACGCGTAGGCCAGCGCCGTCGCGCGCAACCAGACCGCCGCGTTCGCGTGCGCGCCCGACTTCCCCGCGAGAGCGCGTGACGCCCAGAAGTCGGCGGCGACGATCACGATCTCGAGGAGCACGAGGATCGGGAACCATGCCAGCGCGTGATCCATCGCCGACAGGACGCGGCGCGGCCCGGCATCGCGAACCAACCACGCGACGAGAGCGACCCCCGCGGCGAACGCAGCGAGCCGCAGGAGGCGGCCGCGCCAGCTCATCGTCCGTCGATGCCCTCGCGGTTCGCCTGCGCGGCGATCGCGTGGCGCTCACGCCAGACGCGCGCGAACGCCTCCGCGTATCGCTCGACGACTTCACGTGTCTGCGCGATGAGCGGGTGCGACTGCGAGAAGAGCAGGAACGATCCGTCGAGCATTCGCTGCGTGCGCGCGAACCGCGCCGGGTCATAGAGCGCCGCGAAGTCCGTCTCGCGATCCGCGCTCCACGGCCAGCCGCCGCCGAAGCCCGCGCGCGTCTGAAACACGCGCTGCGCGGGGAGTGGCGTGGTCTGCCACAGGACGACCTCGAGCCCCTCGGCGCGGAGCGCGCGCATCGTCGCGTCGCGGAGCGCGCGCGGCGAGAGGCCGACCCCCGCCGCTCGCGGATCGAGTCGCACGCGGAACTTGTGATGCACCGACGTCGACCCGCGCGGCACGCTCGGCGGCAGCACCCCGGGGAGGGTCGACAGCGCCTCCGTCAACCACTCGGCGTTCGTGCGGCAGGCCTCGGTCCGCATCGAAAGCGACGCGAGCGCCGCGCGGCCCAGCGCCGCGGCGAGCTCGTTGCCGCGGTACATCCAACCGAGTCGCCCCGAGTCCAGCGATCGACCCGCGTCGAGCGGACGGGCCGGATCGAACGCGTCACGATCGGAGAGCGCGACGTCTTGGCCGAAGTTGCGGACGCGGTTCGCTTCCTCGGCGAGCGCGTCGTCGTTCGTGACGAGCACGCCCCCCTCACCGATGCCCAGGTTCTTGCTCGACTGCAGCGAGAATCCGCCCGCGCGTCCGATCGCACCCACAGGGCGACCGTTCCAGGTCGCGCCGTGCGCCTGCGCCGCGTCTTCGAGCAAGATCACGCGACGGCGCTCGGCGAGATCGAGCAACGGCCCCAGCTCCAGCGCGCACCCGTGCACGTGCACTGGCATCATCGCGCGCGTCCGCGACGTGAGCGCCTCTTCGGCCGATCGCGCATCCATGAGGCCGGTCGCTTCGTCGACGTCGACGAAGATCGGGATCGCGCCGGCGTGGAGGACCGCCAGCGGCGTCGCGACGAAGCTGTAGGCCGGGACGAGGACGTGATCGCCCGCGCCGACGCCCGCAGCCGCCAGCGCGAGGTGCAGCGCGCTCGTCCCCGAGTGCGTGAGCAGCGCGTGTTTTGCTCCGACGAAGCTCGCGATCTCGCGCTCGAACGCCACGCACTCCGGTGCGGTGGCGCCCGAGAGCACGCCTCGGTCGAGCACGCGCGCGATCGCTGCCCGATCGGGCCCGGCTATCACCGGCCACGCGCCGTGCTCACCCAGCGTGATCGACGGCGCGCCGCCGAAGACCGCGATCGTCATTCACCCGCCTCGGCGTGTTCCCGTCCACCGTTCAGCGCGGCGACCGCGTGCCCGTTCGTCGCATGCAGCTTCGCGTTCCTGTCGCGGGCCCACTTGAGCAGCAGCTGCTCCTGCTTGAACAAGTCGTGCACCGGGGTCTCTCCTTCGGCGTGGTACGGCGACTTGAAGAAGAGAGAGAGCTGGCGCTGGATTCCGCTCTCCCCCGCGCTCTTGGCGACGTCGAGCAGGCGCACGAGATCGATGACGAGCGGCGCCGCGAGCGCCGAGTCCTGGCACAGGAAATTGACCTTCATCTGCATCGGCACGCCGGCGAAGCCGACGAGGTCGATGTTGTCCCAGGCCTCTTTGTTGTCGCCGCGCGGCTTGTAGTAGTGGATGTGAACCTGGTGGTTCTCGACGTGGTAGCCGACGATCGAGTCGAGCACCGACGCCTTGGAGAGCACCTTGGTCTTGTTCGACCCCGGCGCGTCGAGCACCAGGCCGTCGTTGTTTCCGAGGACGTTGGTCGAATACCACCCCTCGATGTGAAGCCTGCGAACGCGGAACATCGCCGCGAGCGCGGTCTTGAGCAACGTCTGCCCCGTCTTGCCGTCCATCCCGGCGAACGGCGTACCGCTCCGCACGGCGAGGTCGGCGAGCGCCGGAACGTTGGTGAGGCTCGGCGTGAAGTTGCAGTACGGGATGCCGAGGCGCGTGGCGGCGTAGAAGTAACGCATAGCGGGCGAGATCGCCGGCGATCTCGCGTCGAGCCCGGCCTCGAACGCAGCGAGCGTGGCGTGCTCGGGCGCGGCCTCGAGGAAGGTCTCGGTCGAAGCCAGGTTCACCATGACGACGCGGTCGAGGCCGCGCGCGCGCTTGAACTCCTCGACGTTTCGAACGAGCGTCGCGATCTCTTCGCGATACCCGCTCACGCCGACCGTGTTCTCGCCGACGACGTTCGTCGCGTAGGCGCGCGAGAAGACGCCGGGCCACGACTTCTGCGCCGTGAGCGCGTCTCTCACCGCTTCGAGCTGCTCGCGCGGCAGCACCTTGTGGTGAAGCGCGCCTTCGTAGGCGTTCGCGAAACGGACGTCCCAGCCGGCGAACACCAGGTCCTTCAGCGGCGCGAACTCCAGGAGCTCGGTGAGCGGCTCGGCGATGCGCGCGTCGGTTCGCTCGGTGACCATGCCGAGGCGCGGCGCGAGCCCGCGAACCATCAGCTCCACGCCGGCGATGAGCGTCGTTGCGACCGCTCCGTTGACTCCGACGATGACGACTCCGAGTTTGCTCATGGTGTGTTCTCAGTTCGGGTGCAGCGGCGACGAAGGGTGCGCGTACGAAAGGAGCTTCGTCTTGCGCGCGTCGTCGAGGATTCGTGGAAACTTGCCTTGGACGTTGCCGTTCGTGATCTCGTCGAGGAAGCGCTTGGCCCCGCCGCGAACGAGCGGGACCACGCGCGCCGGGAGGATCGCGACGGCGCGGTGCTCGCGGTAAACGCGATTCTGCTCGCACATGCCGGCGTCGAACGCGGCGGCGAACGCGGCGAGTGATCCGGGCGCTCCGCCCTCGTCGAACTCGGCGAATAGCACGTAGCGAACCTTCGCCGTCCCATCGACCCCCACGTCGGCGGCAGCGCCGAAGTCGAGCGTGCGACAAGGAACTTGCGCGATCGCGTGGGCGACGGCGCGCTCGATCTCGACGTGCGTCGTCAGCTCCTGCGTCACCGACAGACAGCCCGAGAGCCGCCCCATGAACTCGATCCGCGGCGGGTCGATCGACGGGAAACGAACGATGTCGCCGATCTCGTACGCGTACAGACCCGACACGGTGGTGACGACGATCGAATAGGGGCGATCGCGCTCGACGCCCCAGAGCGGGACGCGCGACGGCGAGCTGCGATCGCGCTCGTCGAGCGGCACGAACTCGAAGAACGTCCCGCGATGCGGGAGCATGAGCATTCCACGCGCGCCCGAGAAATCGCTGGCGCCGTAGATGCCCCCCTCGGTCGCGTTGTACGTGTCGACGAGGGAGAAGTCGTCGCGACCGAGGAGCCTGCGCAACACCGGGAGATACGGATCGGCAGAGACTCCACCGCCGATGAGGAGCTTCAGGTTCGGCCAGACGTCGGACACGTCGCGCGCGCGCCGCCCGCGCCGCGCCGCCGCTTCGAGCACGCGCTCGAAGAGAAGCGTGAACCAGCATGTCGTGCCGGTGACCGCGCGCACGTCGTAGTCGAGGTAGCGCTCGGCGATGGCGACGAGCTTCTGCTCGTAGTCCGTCATTCGCTTGATGTCCTCGTGCGGCAGGTACACGGGGCGCGTGAACGCAGGGATGCGCGTGACCATCAACGCCGGATTCGACGTGATGAGGACCGGCCCCTCCTCGCGCATCGTCGTTGGCGGGAACAGACCGAGGGTGAAGCCCGAGAGAAATGCGTCGTCCTTGGCCCACGCCAGGTAGCGCATGAGCGTGTCGGCGCCGGAGCGCCGTTGGTGAGCGATCTGCCGTTCGGTGATGGGGAGGAACTTGGGTCTCCCCTGCGTGGAGCTCCCCGAAGAATTTCCGAAGTACCTCACGCGCTCCGGCACGAGGAGGTTCTGCTCGCCACGGCGCATGCGCTCGATGAACGGCGAGAAGGCGTCGTAGTCGCCGACCGGGACGCGGGAGGCGAAGTCTTCGTAGCGACGCACGCTCCGAAAGTCGTGACGGCGCCCGAACTCGGTGCGAGCCGCGTGACGGACGATCGCCGCGAGCGCCCGCTCCTGCTCTCGTTCGAGCCGCTCGAGCGCCCAGTCCCAGCGCGCGACCTGCACCTGCGCAGCCGCGCGCAGCGCCTTGCCGAGCACGGCCGGATACGGAGACGCGCGAAGCGCGACACGCTCGCTCACGGGCGGCGCGCTCGGCGGCGAGACTTCGAGGGTCGAGTGTCGTTCTTGCTGCATCATGGCTCGACTCACGCGTTCGCGAGAATGCTCGGCGCGCCCTGATGCGCGAGCGCCATGATGGTGTGCATCGGGTTCACCCCGATCGAGTCGGGGAAGACGCTCGCGTCGCAGACGAACAGCCCCTCGGTTCCATGGACCGCGAACCGGGTGTCGACGACGCCGAGCTCGGGGTCGTCTGACATCGGGTTGCCGCCCTGCGGGTGCGACGAACCGCACTGAACGTCGCGCATGGTGCGAATGCGCTCGTCGATCCGAGCGATGTCACGCACCGAATCGAGCGCCGTGAACGTCTCGGTCGGCAAGAAGACGCGCTTCGCTCCCGCCGCGAAGAAGACCTCCGCGATCGTCTTCAGCCCTTCACGAAGCGAGTGCATGTCGCGAGGAGTCGCGGTGAAGCGCGTCTCTTCGTGCCCCGTCCATCGGCTCATGACGACTCGCCCGGTCGGCTCGGTCCCGACCATCGCGCCGGCGTACGCGAGGTGACGCGAACGGCGCATCAGCGCCGCGTGCTCTCCCATCCAGCCCGGCGTCGTCAACGCGGCGCTCATCAACGGGTTGTGGGTCGGCTCGATGAGATACCCATCCTTCTTGAGGTAGGTGGTCATCTGATCGGCGTCGTACGAGTCGAGCGGCTCGTCGAAGTCGGCGACCATCATGGCCCCCGCGTTGAACGAGAGACGTGTACCGACGTTGGGTCGCACGCCGCTCGCGAGGAGAACGGCGCTCGACCCGATCGCTCCGGCGCTGACCACGACCTTCCGCGCTTCGATGCGGACGAGCTCGCCCTCGGCGCCCGTCCTGGCTTCGACGTGTGTAACGCGGCCCCGGTGCAGGACGATGCGCTCGACGTTCGTGTCGGCGAGGACGCGCGCGCCGGCCTCTTCCGCCCAGCGAATGAACGTCGTGAGCGCGCTCTTCTTCACGCCGAACGAACAGCCGATGTTGCAGTTGCCGCACGCGTGGCAGTCGCCGAGGGCCTTGAGCATCCGCTGCGGCGAGAGCCCGAGACTGCGGGCGCCTTGCGTGAAGCGCTTGGTGCTGAGCGAGTCCGACGCGGCGTCGGGGCGCCTCGCGTCGAGGAGCTTTTCGATCACGTCGTAGGAGCGACGCATCTCCGTGAGATCGAGGTGCGCTCCGCGTTGCGCCCACGAGCCGAGGACGCCGTCGTCGGCGCGCATGAGCACCATGTTCGACACGACGGTCGACCCACCGACGCACGACCCCTGCAGGATGAAGAAGTCGAGCGACGTGTTGAGCTGCATCCCTCCGTCTTTGTAGAGACGCGGGATCATCTCCGGCTCGTGGACGCTCATGGCTTCGGTGCGGCAATACGGCCCGCGCTCGAGCACGAGCGTGCGGAGTCCGCGCGTTGCCGCCTCGTGCGCGATCACGGCGCCGCCGGCTCCGGATCCGATGACGCAGACGTCGACGCTCTCCGTCCTCACGCGACCTCTCTCGGGTGCTGGAGTGTGACGACGCTTCGAAAGCGCGGGCGCGACGTGACGGGCACGTAGCCGGTGCTCGCGGCAGCGGCGCGATCACCGTAGGCGCCGAGGATGACGAGGTTGCGAACCTTCGCGCAGATTCGCCAGACGTGGCGCCCGGTCGTCCACTTCGTCCGCACGAGCGCGGCGCGGTCCTCGAGCGTCATGGCGCTGAACGTCCTGCGATACGCCGCGAGCGGCGCCAGCTCGATCACCGTGAGCAGGACGCGAACGCGCCACGCGCGCCGCGATCGCCCGCGCACGAGGAACTCCTCGACGTTGCTCGCGACCTGAGACGACGTGACGCCGGTAGGAGCGCCATCGAGGAGTGTCTCGGCAACGCGCTCGAGCGTACGCAGCTCTCGGCGGGCGAGCATTCGCCCCGGTGGCACGCGTGGCAAGACGAACAGTGCGAGAGCCTTGAGCGGACTGCGCATCAGACTCCGGACGCCGCGAGCGGTGCTCGTCCGAGTTGTGTCTCTTTGACGACAGCGGGCGGACGACGAAGGTGCGTGGTATGCGCGGTGAGCATCGGCGAAGGAATTGCCTTTCGGAACGTGTCCGCCGCTGAGGACTCAAAGCTTCATTTCTTTTTTTTACTTTTGTTCATGAAGGTTTCCCGCTCCAGCGGGGGATAGACAGTGAAGCGATGCGCGCGACGAACACCTGTCTGCATGGATTGTCGGCGGCCTTCGGGGCTTTCGCGATCGTGACGACCTGCGCGGTCGCATCGGCTGAGCCGCGATGCGTGGTGCGACTGCGTACGGCGATGGCCGACGGAGCCGCGTCGTGGCGCGGGGCAGTCAGCGACGTCGACCATCTCGTCGCTGCGCGATCACGCCCCGGCGACGACTGTCGCGAGATCGTGGTCGACGCCGACGAGCGCGGCGCGGACGTCACGTTCACGACGCCTGATGATCGAACGGCCACGCGCCGGATCACGAGTCCGGTGGAGCTGAAGTCCGTCGTGCAAGCGCTCCTCGTAACTGTGCCCGCGCCGGATGAACCGCTCGCGGCAGCGGCGTCACGTCCGCCCCTCGCGGCCGCGCCCACGGTTTCTGCGCGCGCGGAGCCCACGGCCTGGAAAAACGACGACCCTGCGGATCTGCCCCCGGACTTGCCCGTGGACCAACTGCCTCGCAAGGTCGACGACGCAGCCGGTCCGATCGTCGCCCTCGGCGCAGGTGTGACGGCCGGAGCCGGAGGTCCGGGTGGTGTAGCTCAGCTCGAAGCGGGCTATCTCACGCGCGGATGGGAGCTCGCGTTGGTGGGGCGCGTCGAGCCCGAGCACGACGCGGCGGGGGCGACGGTGCATTCCAGTCTCAGTGCCAGCGGCGTGAGCGTGCTCGCGGCGCGCCGCGCGCCGTGGGGGCCGGTCACGGTCATGTTCGGTGGGACGATCGGGGTCTTCTACGCGTCCGAAGAAGGACCTCGCCCGAGCGTCGATGGTGTCCTTCGCCATACCGACTCGTCCGTCGATCCGCGGCTGGGCGCGATGCTGGGATGCATTGCGCCGCGTATTGGTCCTCTTCGTTTCCGTGGTCAGATCGACGCGCAGGTCGGTCTCGCCGGTCACACACCCGAGTACGCGGACCTGGCGCCGTTCCCACGTTTCACGATCGCCTTCTCCCTGGGCGCCGAGACTGGGTTCGTGCCGTGACGCCGGTGGCTCGTCGCGACCTGTTCGCCCTCGCAGGGACGTCTCCGATCGCCGCGATCCAGCGCGGCGATCTGAGCGGGCTCGGCGTCCTCTTCGATCGTCACGGGGACGAAGTGCATCGCTTCCTCGTTCGTCTGGGCATCCCCGCGGGCGACGTCGACGACCTCGTGCAGCAGACGTTCCTCGACGTGCTGCAGGCCGCGCGTCGGTTCCGGGAAGACAGCGCGGTGAGGCCCTGGCTGTTCGGGCTCGCAGCGATGGTGGCGCGGCGCCATCGGCGCGGGGTGGGACGTACGCTCGAACGGTTGCTGCGCTGGACGAACGAACGGATCGAGGAGGAGCCGCCGACTCCCGCGGAGTGCTTCGACCTCAACGTTCAAGGGCTCCGTGCGCAGCGCGCGCTCGACGATCTCTCGCCGCGCAAGCGCGAGGCCTTCGTGCTGGTGGTGCTCGAAGGGTTGAGCGGCGACGACGCCGCGGCCGCTCTGGCGATTCCCGTGGCGACCGTCTGGACACGCGTCCATCACGCGCGTCGCGAGCTCCGGCACGCGCTCGAGGAGCACGAATGAAGCCCCCCGTTTGCCCTCGAGTGTGGGAAGCGGAGGCGCTGGAGGATCGGCGCCTGGGAGACGCCGATCGGGAATCGTTCGAGCGTCATCTGACGCGCTGCCTCGAATGCCGCCGTGCGCTCTCGGATCTGGAAGCGGTCCGCGAGACGATGCGCGCGCTGCCGGTTCGGTCGCAGACGCCGATCGCACGACATCGCGTGCGCGCCTCGATCCTGCGCGAAGCGAATCGACACGTGACCCACGCCCCCCTCGCGCGTCGCGCCCCGATGTTCGCAGCCGTGGCTCTGCTCGGAGTCGGAGCGCTCCTCCTCGCGTCTCACTGGCGGGCCAAGCCGAGCACGCCGGCGCCCCCGAGCGCGAGCATCGCCGCGGGTCCGCTCTTTCACGTCGCCCCCGAAGCGGCCGCGCGCTGGAACATCCGCGCGAGCGGCGCCGCGACCGTCGTCGCGCTCGAAGAGGGACGCGTGGCGTTCAAGGTGGCCCACCTCGAGCCGGGTCAGCGTTTCTCCGTTGCGCTCCCGGACGGTGAAGTCGAAGTGCACGGGACGCAATTCGTGGTCGACGTGGCTGTGAACCGCACCAAGAGCGTGACCGTCTCTTCGGGAACCGTCGCGCTACGACTCGGCGGGCAGAACGAGCTGATGTTGCTCGCCGGCGATCGGTGGACGTCACCGGTGATCGATGAGCCCGCTGTACCGGACGGCGGGTCGCGCGAAGCCGCTTCGATCGCGAGCCACCCGACGCACGCGACACTGCAACGTCCGATCGTGGCGGGCGCCGCGGAGCGCTTCGACGATGCAATGTCGCGCTTCAGCGCCGGTCAGTTCGGCGACGCCGACACGCGGTTCGCATCGTTCATCCACGACTACCCCACCGACTCACGCTGCGAGGACGCCGCGTTCCTTCGGGCCGTGGCGCGGTCGCAACTCGGGGACACCGAGGGCGCCGCCACCCTCGCAGTGAAGTACCTTCGGGCCTATCCCGAAGGCCTCCGGCGCGCGGAAGCGCAGCACCTCATCGACGCCGACGAGCGCTGAACCACGCTGCGCATCCGAGGCGCTCGCGTGCGCCGGCGCATGGACCGAACGCGCCATACGACGGACCGATGGCGCCTCGCGTGGAAACGCCGAGGCACGCGTGTAACTTCCTCCGAAGGAATGGATGAATCGCGCGCCGCCGATCCTCACGCCGGTGAGCGCGACCCCTTCGCGTCCGAGCTGCTCGCGCGCGGCACCTGCCTCGGTCGCTACGAGCTGCTGGCCCCCATCGCGGTCGGCGGCATGGCGCGGGTGTGGGCCGCGCGGCTGAACGGACAGCACGGGTTCACCAAGCTCGTCGCCATCAAGACGATCCTCCCGCACCTCGCGAGCGATCCCGAGTTCGAACGAATGCTCGTCGACGAAGCGCGGATCGCGTCGCGCGCACGCCATCCGAACGTGGTCGAGATCTACGATCTCGGCGAGGAACGCGGCGTCGTCTACATCGCGATGGAGTGGGTGTACGGCGACTCGCTCTCCCAGATCTCGAAAGCGGGAGGGATCGTCCCGTCACTCGAGGCGCGCGTCGCGGCGCGCATCGTGGCCGACGCCGCCGCCGGGCTCCACGCCGCGCACAACCTCACCGACGATGAAGGGCGATCGCTCGACGTCGTGCACCGCGACGTCTCGCCGCACAATTTGCTCCTCGCGCTCGACGGCAACGTGAAGGTCACCGACTTCGGAGTCGCGAAGGCGATCGGCGCGTCGCATCAGGCGACCTCCGCGGGCCAGCTCAAAGGGAAGGTCGCGTACATGGCGCCGGAGCAGGTCACCGGCGGGGGCATCGATCGCCGGAGCGACGTGTTCTCGCTCGGCTGCGTGCTCTACGAGGTGACCACGGGTAGGCAACCGTTCCGCGGCGAAGGGGAGCACCAGGTGATGCAGGAGCTCATCAAGGGGACGTTCGCGCCTCCGTCGCGCGTGGTCCGCGGCTACGCGCACGATCTCGAGCGCATCGTCCTTCGCGCGATGGCCCCGCAGCCACTGCACCGCTACCAGACGATGGACCAGATGCGACTGGCGCTCGAGGAGTGGCTCGCCAAAGGGGGCGCGGTGGTGACGCAATCGCACGTCGCCGAGATCGTGCGCGAGCGAATCGGCGTAGACGTCGAGAAGCGGCGCGAGAAGATCCGGCGCGCGACCATGGCGATCCTCCAGCGCGGAGAGACGAGCGATCGCCTGCTGCCGGCGGAGAGCTCGGTGCGGTCGTCGCCCAGCCCCACGCCGAGCGGCATCAAGTCGATGGGGCACGGATCCGCGGCCCCCTACGAGTCGTCGCGCGCGCTCCGAGTGGCGCCGCCGCGCGCGCCCGCCGTCGTCGTCGCTCCTGCGCCGCGCGCTCCGTCGGGATCGCATTACGCGGTGGCCGCGGCGCTCGGCGTGATCGCGGCCGTCGCGCTCGGGACGGGGGGCTTCTGGGTCTGGAAGTCGATGCAGCCGCTGACCCGGACGACGTCGGCGATCGTGGCCAGTCCGCCCGCGAAGGTTCTCTCACCGCCGCCGCCGCGCGCGACGGCCACAGTGAACGCCGCGGCTCCCTCCATCCTCTTCAAGGTGATCCCTGACAAGGCCGTGCTCGTCGTGAACGGAATCGCTCTCCTCCCAGGCGTTCGCGCGATCCCGCGTCCGCCCCGCGGCACGCTCCAGACGATCACGGTGCACGCCGACGGCTACGACGACGAGACGGTGACGATCGACGAGAGCGCGCCCGCCGCTGTCGATGTGTGGCTGAACGAATCGACGCCTACGCCGAAGAAGAGCGGACGACGACACGGCGAGCCGCCCGAGTCACCGGGCGCGCTGCCGGCGAATCCGTACTGAACGCGCCTCAGGGCGCCAGCGACACCGCGGGTTTCCCTGTGAGTCGCTGAGCGACGTGCTTGCCGAGCGTGTCCGCGAAGCTGTCATCGCTGACCGAGGTGTTGCTCAGCACCACCACCGCGAAATCGTTCTCCGGGTTGAAGATGGCAAAGGCGCTGTACCCGCCCGTCGCGCCGTTGTGCCAGTAGCTCCCCGTCTCGTCGATGCGGAACCAGTTGAGCGCGATGTGCATCCCGTCGCCGACGTCGCCCCGCGGCTCGTGCGAGGCGGCGATGGAGGCCGCGAGCGTCTTTCCTTCGGGAGTCGCGCGCGTGGTCGCAGGCAAGTGATCGGGGTGGAGCTGTGCCTCGAGGTAGATCAGCATGTCGCTCGCGGTCGACCGGATCGCGCCGGCGCCGGCGAGCGCCACGATGTCCCACGCGCGCGCCGGCTTGTGGCTCCCGTCGTGACCGGGAATGAACCGCGCGGTCATGGAGGGAGAAAGCGTGATGGCCGTCTCGCGCATTCCGAGAGGCCCCGTGACCTCTCTCCGCAGGAGCGCCTCGTACGTCGTGTGTGCGCGCTCGGCGAGGGCCTGACCCAAGAGGCCTACCCCCAGGTTGCTGTATCCGAACTCCGGTTTGGCCGGGAGCGCGACCCCGTGCTTCGCCACGTAGGCATAGAGCGCCTTCACGTCGTAGTCGGCGTACGGGTTGGTCTCGTCGGCGGGCTTGTGGTTGTCGGGGAGGCGTGGGAGGCCCGAGCGTTGCGCGCTGAGATCGAGCAGCGTGATCTCGGCGCCCGACGCGGGAGCGGCGACCGTGCCCGGCGGAAGGAGCGCGCGCACCGGCTCGTCGAGCTTCGCTTTCTCCTGCGCGACCATCTGAGCGAGGACGAGGCCCGTGAACGTCTTGGTGATCGACCCGATCTCGAAGACCGAGTCGGGCTTCGCCGCGCCGTAGCTCAGGATGCGCCGCGCACCGTGCGAGAAGACGCCGATCGTCACGCCGCCGCCCGTCGCCGGAGCGAGTTCGCCGCTGGCCAGCGCCTTCGCGAGATCCGCGTCGAGCACGGCGTCGAGCTTCGCGACCTCGACGGGGGGAATGGCCGGATCGATCGCCTCCTTGGGCGCGTCGATCGCCGCCGCTTGCCGCGTGAGCGCGAACGCCAGATCGCGTCCGCCTTGAGACCAGGTCGCGTCCACCGTGTCGCCGTCGGCGGAGACCGTCCCCTTCAGCGTGCCGTGGACGTCGGGCACGTTCAGCGCGAGCGACGTCGAGGAAGCGAGGACGTCACCGCACGGAATGCCGAGCGCATGCTGATCCAGACTGTCGAGCGCGCACGTCGGCGGCGTCTGCGCGAGATCGAGATGGAGCTGGAGGCGCAACCCTTTGCCTCCCGTGGGGAGCGTCCCAAGCCAGATGCCGGTCAGCGATCGCGCGACGGGCGGCGCGACGACGCGGGGCGCGGCGGCGGGCGGCGGAGCGGGCACGACGGGTGACGGCGCCGAGGGGTTCGACCCGGCACACGACGCAAGGAGGAGAGAGATGACGGAAGCGAGCGGGATTCGGCGGCGCACGGCCCGCAGAGTAGACCGTTGCGCTACCTTCCTCCCATCGCGAACTTCGTCCTTCACTACGTCGTCGCGAAGCGCGATCTCGCGAGCGACCTCGCCGCCGTGGGCGCGATGCTGCCGGATCTCTGGCGCATGGCGAATCGTCGCGCGCGCCCCGCGCTCACGCCCGTCGCGAGCGAAGAGCCGCGAGTGGAGCGCGTGCTCGCGGGCATCGCGCATCACGCCGCGTTCGATGCGTCGTTCCACGCGTCGTCGGCGTTCACGGAGGGAGAGCGAACGACGCGCGACGCGCTGGCGACCGTCGGCGCTCCGCGGATCACGCTCTTCGCGCACGTCGCGTGGGAGATGGCGCTCGACGGCGCCCTCGTGCGACGCGGCGATGGTGCACTGCTGTCTTCTTTGCGCGCCGACCTCGACGAAGCGACGCGCGACGACGCGACCCAGGAGGCCGCGCGCCTCCACTTCCGCACGCGCGATCGCGAGGTCCCCGCGGACTTCGCCGCGCGCATGGACCACTTCCTACGCGAGCTCGCGCGCGGTCCGTTCGTCTCGGGCTACGCGCACGCCGCCGAGATCGCGGCGCGCCTCGACGCCATCCGCGCGCGCGTGGGCGTCGCACGGCTCACGGCCGACGAGCGCCTCGCAGTCGAAACCGCGATGCGCTCCATCGAGCCGTTGACCGAGCCGGCGCTCGTCGCGCTCGGCGTGACGTAGACCTCGACGCGCACTGTGCGAACGCGGCCTTCAGACCGTCACTGACAGGTGCCGCCGACGTCGCCCACCGGCTGGCGACCCGTGCAGGTCAGCCCGCCCGCGCAGGCCTTCGCCGTCGTCATGTTGCCGCCGCACGCCTGTCCGGGCCCTTCGAGGCAAACGCCCGGGAGGTCCGGGTTGATGCGCGTGCCGTCGGCCGTGACATGCGAGCACTGGAGCCCCGCGCCGCACTCGACCGCCGAGGCGATGAAGCCACCGCACGACTGGCCGTACTGCGCGTAGTCGCACGTGCCGCCTACGTCGGGTCGGCTCGGGTTCAGCACGCACTCGAGACCGGGGTCGCACGTCGGCGCGTTCTTGATGTTGCCGCCGCAGTGATTGCCCCAGCCGTTCTTGACGCAGATCCCGCCGGTGTCGGCGATGAGGTTGAGATCACACTTGAGGCCCGTCGCACAGACCGGCGCGTTCTTGATGTTGCCGCCGCAGTGGGCGAACTCGCCGACGACCGGCGCCTGGCTCTTGAGGGCCGACGACGTCGACTCCGCGTCGGACGACGTCGTGTCGGCCGCACATCCGAAGAGACCCATGGCGACGACGGACGCTGCTGCAAAGAAGATCTTGTTCATGATGGTGCCCTCTAGTTCCTTCGCCTGGCGCGAGGTCGATGGTGTGGAGTGTGTTTCGAGGCGGGGAGGGCGCGAATGCTGACCCCTCGCACGATGTACCCGCTCATACGACGCGGGCGCCCGAACCTAACGGCGTCTCAGTTTTTTTCTGCGCCGCGTTCCACCGGAATGCGGATCTCCGCGGCATCACGCCCGTTCTCGGGCGACGCGAGGACGACGATCAGCGCCGTCGCGCCGTGAAGCATGGGCCCCGGGACGTCGAAGCGGACGGCGCCGAGCTCCGAGATCTCGGGAGCGATGCCGCTCGGGACGCGCGAGCCTGCGCGATCGACGAGCACGCTGGCGACGACCTTCGCGTGGTTGGCTTCGCGCGGACGGACGACGACCTCTTGCATCGCGTCGTCGCGCGCCTCGAGCGTCGTGTGCGGTACGGCCGGCGCGGAGCGCGTCGCCTCCACTCGCCCGGTCACCGAGACCGTGTAATCCATCGGACCGGCTTCGCTCGCCGGGCCCACGCGGATCGCAAGCACGACCGCGGCGGCCGCGGCGAAGGTGGCGGCGGTCGCGGCGACCCACCCCTTCGTCGGCACCGCGAACCGTCGCACGCGCGCGCTGCAAGGAGCCTCGGCTCGGAGCTCGGCGGATCGCTGCGCGTCGAGCGCCGAGAGGATCCGATCGTGATCGGCGGCGCGCGCCCCGTTCACGCACGACTCTTCGATGCGTCGCGCGCCGGCCTCGCGCGCCCGAGCCCGCGCCCCGACTTGCCGGAGGAGGTCGTGATTCATCGGACCCTCCATGCCGGTTGCAGGCCAACCGACGGGCGCGCGCGCGATGGCTCGTGATCCATCTCCTGCGCGATCTCTTGAACGAGCTTCGCGAACCGGCTCTTCCACATGTAGAGCGCGCCGAGCGTGGTCTTCATCTCGCCGGCGACGACGCCGCAGTCGGCTTCGTCCACCACGAGGCGCTGAAAGAGCGCGAGACCGCGCTCGTCGAGCGTCGCCAGCGCGCGATCGAGCACGGCGTCGAGGAGCTGTCGGTTGGTGAGGTGCGTTTCTTCATCGCCACCGCCGCCGGCACACCGCGCGAGCTCGTCGTGATCGGTCGGCGCTTCGGTCCACGGGTTGCGGCGCTGGCGCCGAAGCACGGCGATGACCTCGCGCTCGGCGATCAACCCCACGAACGTCGGGAGCGACGCGCCCAGCTCCGACTGCCACGCGCGAAGGCGCCGCCCGCTCTGCTCGAAGAGCATCAGGAACACGTGCTGCGTGAGATCGGGCACGACCTGCGCGACCTGCTCCTTGCGCTTGTAGCGAAGGAGCGCGTGCGTCACGCGTGCTTCGATCGCCGGCAACAGGCGCGCGACGAGCGCGCGCGTGGAAACGGCGTTCCCGTCGAGCGCGGACGCGACGAGCTCCGTGTCCTTCGCGTCGGTCGTGGAAGCGTCGATCATGGGAGCGTCGATCGCGTGGTGTCGATCAGTGGGCAGTCGGGTCGTACGAGTACCCGAGCGCCGGGCCCTCTTCGTAGTCGACGCCGCGAGGCAGCGGCGGGAGCGCGACCTCGACGAACCGCCCGCGCGCGTGAAGATCGCCGAGGGTCACGATCTCCTTCGTGCCGTTGGAGAGGCTCACGGCGACGGTGTGCAGCGTCGTGGACGAAGAGAGGTAGAGGTGATTGCCGATCACGCCGGGACCGAGCCCCGTGCCGCAGACTTCGCACCCCTTGGGGCCGTTGATTCCGGGGCCGCCGGGGACAGGAGGGCAGGTCACCGCCGCGTCGTCGAGGAGCGCGACGTACGGCAACGGCGACGAGTCGGCGCAGTTCGATCCGTCACCGCCGCCGCGCGGAGCGAGCGAAATGCCGGGGAGCGCGCTCAGCGCCGCGACGTCGGGCGCCGCGCCGGTGGGCGACGTCCAGGCGTAGGCGCAGAGGAACGAGGTCACGCTCGCATCGGCCTTCGAGAAGCACGGCTGGATGGTCGACCCGCCGGTGTAATCCCACTCGCCTCGTCTCCCCGAAACCGTGGCGCACGCGGGGGCGACGCCGGCCTCGGTGGGCTCGACGACGTAGTAGGTCGTCGAGACCGGACAGCCGGCCTGGCTCCCACCGCCACGAAGCGCCTGATCCGTCGACGCGCTGGGGGCGCCGTCGTCTCCTGCGACCGGGGCCGCGCACGACGCGAAGCTCGGAAGGACGACGCCAAGCACGAGCACGACCGAGGCGAGGCGATGAACGAGGCTCATGAGCGCACCCCACGTACCACCGCATCGACCCGAGTCAAGCCACCCAAAGTGGCGACTTGAAGTGCGTCACACGCGCGCCGTAATGAGACTCTGACCCCTTGCCGACGCTTCGCCCCGGGCTGCTGACGATCGGCTTCTTGCTCGATCTCGCGAGCGTCGCGTGCACGCGTCGCGCGCCTCCGCAGGCCTCGCCGTCGATGCTCGCGGTGGAGGTCACGGGATGCGCGGCGATCACCGGAAGCGACGCGTGCGTCACGCGCCCGGACGGGGCGTTCCGCGTGTTCGTCGCGTCGCCGGCGGACGCGACGTTCGAGAACGACGCGGGCTCGGTCGTCGCGCGGGCGCTCGGCGCATCGGACCGGGGGAGGCTCTACGAAGTGCACGCGCCGCGCGAGGCGCGCGAGCTTCGTGTGGTGACGCATCGATCGCTCGACGGCGCGTCGGCGGACGCGGTGGCGCGCATCGCGCTGGCGGTGGAGGAGCCCTGGGCGTGGCTCACCGAAGCACACGCGCGCGCGGATCGCGACGACGCGGACGGCGCGCTGTCCGTGTACCGCGAGCACTTCACCGCCGACGACGACGACGCGGAAGCCGGCGTCGCGGCGTCGGAAGCGGCGCGCATCGAGCTGGCGAAGGACCACGCCGACGCCGCCGCCGAGCTCTTTCGGCGCGCGATCGCGAAGGAGCGCGCCGCAGGTCGGCTCTCGCGCGCGGTCGACGACGCGATGGCGCTCGCGTTCGTTCTCGCGCAGCGGAGTCACCACACGGCAGAAGCGGTGGCGGCGCTCGACGGCGTGCATGATCTCCTCGACCGCTACCCCGACGGACGGGCGCGCGAGCCGTACTACCGCGCCGTCGCCGTCAGCGAGGTCGGTGACCGGCGTGAAGCGCTCGCGCTCTTTCATCGCGCCGAAGAGGACGCGCGGCGGCTCGGCCTTTCGCGCCTCGCGCAGACCGTGCGCTCGTCGCTGGCGACGGAGCTCGACCTGCTCGGACGCTTCGACGACGCGCTGGAGATTCGACGCGGCGTGGAGCGCGAGCTCGGCGCGGACGCCAAGCCGTGCGATCGCGTGGTCGCGCGCGCCGGGATGGGGTTCGGGCTGCTCTTGATCGCGGTGCGCGCGGGCGGCGATCGCGCGCGCGTCGCCGAGGCCACGCGGGTGCTGGAGCTCGCGCGCGGGGAGACGGCGTGCACCGACGTCTATCTGCGCGCGGTCACGCTGGGCAACCTGGCCTACGCCGCGCTCCTCGACGGTCGCGCCGCGGACGCGGCATCGACGCTCGCCGAAGCGCGCGCGCTCGCCACCGACCCGCCCCTCAGCGAGAGCTTCTTCTGGATCGATCTCGACGGCCGCATCGCGCTCGCGCGCGGGGCTCCGGCGCGCGCGCTCACGATCTACGACGAGATGGAGCGACGCGCGCGCGCCGCGCTCCTCGCCGAGCACGCCTGGAGCGCGCTCGTCGGTCGCGGCGCCGCGCTCGAAGCGCTCTCACGCCCGCGCGATGCGCGCTCTGCGTACGAGCGGGCCGAAGACACGCTCGACGACGCCGAGCTCGCGATCCCGATCGGCGAAGGGCGCGCGCGGTTTCTCGTCGAGCGGGGACGGAGCGCGACGGCGGCGATCGCGCTCGAGGTCGCGTCCGGAGATCGCGACGCCGCATTTCGATCGGCGCGGCGCGCGCGGCGTCGCCTCCTCGCCGGTCTGGAAGACGCGCGGCGCCTCGCGCGACGCGACGCAGGCCAGCGCGCGCGGTGGGACGCGGCGGTCGATGCCTACGCGCGCGAACGCGCGTCGATCGACGAGGACGCGGCGCTCGACTGGAAGCTCCCCCTGGCCGCGCTCGGCCCGGCGCAGGCGCGTCGCGCCGCGCGCGAGCTCACGCTGCGCGCGGCGATCGAGAAGGTCCTCGGCCTCGGCGGCGAAGACGGCGGCGCGCCCCCTGCGGCGACGGACTGGTCGCCGGGGCCCGGCGAGCTGGCGCTCCTCTATCACCCGGCGATCGACGGCTGGACGGCGATGGCCGCCGACGCCTCGGGCGTCTCCGTGTTCCACGTTCCGCCGCTCGACCCGCACGCGACGCCTGAAGAAACCTCGCGTCTCTTGATCGCCCCGGCGCACGAACGGATCGCGCGGGCGTCGCGCCTTCGCCTGCTGGTGAGCGGCGCGCTCGCGCCGATCGATTTCCACGCGCTCCCGTTCGACGGCGCGCCGCTCGTGGCGCGACTCGCGGTGGAGTACGGGATCGATCTCGCCGAGGTCCCGCCGGCGCGCTCCGAACGCGCGTCCGGATCCGATGGGCCGCTCGCGCTCGTCGTCGGCGATCCGCTGCGCGATCTCCCGCAGGCGCGACGCGAGACCCACGCCGTCGAACGGGCGCTCGGTCGCTCGGGCGAACGGGTCGCGCTGCTCGAGGGGCGCGCGGCGACGCACGCCGCGGTGACGACCGCGCTGGGCACGGCGACGTTCTTTCACTACGCCGGCCACGCCACGTATGGCGGAGAAGACGGCTGGGACAGCGCGCTCCCGCTCGCCGCGGGGGGTCGCCTGCTCGCCACCGACGTCCTCGCGCTCCACGACGCGCCGGCGCGCGTAGTGGTCTCCGGATGCAGCGCCGCGCGCACGGCGAGCGCCGCTCCCGGCGAGACGCTCGGGATCGCACAGGCGTTTCTCGTGGCGGGGAGCGACGCCGTCGTCGCCCCGACGCGCGACGTCGCCGATGCGCTGTCGGTGACGTTCGTCGAAGCGCTCTACGCGGAGCTCGAGAGAGACCCCCGCGCGGATCTCACGACCGCCGTGCAGCGCGCGCAGCTCCAGGTGCGCGAGGCGGATCCGACGAGCGACTGGGGAAACTTCCGCGTGCTGCGGCGATGACGATCTAGAAGCTCTCGCCGGTCAGCTTCGCGTCCCAGCCGGCCCCGGTGAGATCCGACGAGTAGCTCCGCACCATCCCGACGCCACGGCAGTACGTCATGTACGCCGTGTACGTGACGTTCTGCTGCGCGGTCCAGCAGTCGGTGTACGTCCCGGCGGGGACGGTGACGCTCGTCTCGCGGTGCCAGGTGTAGCTGGAGTTGAAGTAGGGCCACGAGTGACCGTCGGTGAGCGTCGGGTCGATCATGACGAGCCAGCTCCCCTGATAGTCGAGGTCGACCTCGTCGCCGGTCCCGACGGGCGCCACTTCGCTCGTGCCGGCGGCGGCGCAGAAGGAGACGAGGTCGAACGCGAGCCTGCCGTCGACCGTCTGCGTGCCGGTGACTTGCTGCACGTGCGTGCCGCTCGCGCAGACCGATCCGGCGCCCACGGGCTCGACGTCGTAGGTCCACGAAAAGCCCACGGCGAGGGGGTAGAGCTTCGACGACGCGCTCCCCGAGCTTCCGCCGTCGGACGCCGGCGCGCCGTCGCTCGTGGCGCCGGAATCGAGCGCGCCGCTCGCGCCGTCGGTCGCGATCCCTTCGCCGCCATCGGTGCTCGCGCCGCCGCCGTCGTTCGCGCTTCCGCCGGATCCGCCGTCGTTCGCTCCGCTCCCCGCGCTCCCGCCGTCGAGAGGCGCGGACGCCGACACCGACGAGCACGCGCACACCGCGACGAGGGCCGCGGCGCCGAGCGCGAGCCACGCGACGGGAGAGGAGAACGAAGCTTTCACCATCCCGACCCTACGACGCCGCGCGCGCGAATCTTCCCTGCAGCGTCGCCGCGTCGCGACTCAGCTCGGTGGCGACGCCTCGAACCCCAGACGCGGCGCGCGCAGCGATTCGACGACTCCGTCCCAGAGACCGAGCCTCGCGTGGATCGCGCTACGCGCCGCCTCGGTCGCGCGCCGCCAGCGCGACTCGTCGCCCGCGCAGAGCTCACTCAGCAACCGTCGCGCGAGCGGGCCGTGCTCCCCTTCGTCGACCTCGATGTGCCGCACGAGGTAGAGGCGAAGCGAGACCGCGCGGCCGGTCTTCTCGACGCTCGGCAGCATCTTGCGGAACATCGCCGGAACGAGATCTTCGCGGCCGATGAGGAACGACGCCGCGATGCGCTCCTCTTCGCCGCACGCCGCGGTCGCCAGCGTGTGCTCGACGAAGGCCCGCACGTGAAGCGGAAGTCGCGCGGCGTCGAGCGCGGCGCCGACGGAGGTGCCTCGGCCGACGGAGGCGACGAACCGTGTGATCGGTCCGGTATCGGCGCCGACCTCGCGCATCGCCTCCACGTAGAGCTCGAAGTGACTCATCGTCTCGCCCGGACGGACTTCGTCGCTCTCTTCACCGAGCACGACCTCGTTGATGAGCCTCGCCGCGACGCGCGACCTCGGCGGCGTCCACGGGACCTCCACGCACGTGAGCGCGCGCTGGAGCGCTTTGAGGAGGCTCATGAAGTCCCAGACGGCGAAGACGTGCGCCTCCATGAACGTCCGCAGCGCCTCGGGGGCGGCGACGGCGCCGTAGACCGCGTGGGCGAGGAGTCGTTCGCGCTCGGGCGCGATGCGCCGGAAGAGACCTTGATACGAGTCGACGGGATCCATCGTTGGGACGCGTGGCGTAGTGCCGAACGCGTGAGTTGGCCAGGCCGAGGCGCGGCGCCGCGCGACCGTCAGCTCACTCCGCGGCCCCCTTCGGCGGGTCCACCAGCGCGAACCGCTCGATGGCTTCCACGATCGCGTCGCGTTTCGGAACCGTCCCGAACGTATCGACGGCCGCGGCGATCGTCGCCACGATCTTCACCGGATGGCGGGGACGCCGCGCGAGCGTCATGCCCGTGATGAGCGCGCGCACCATCGCCGAGTGAAAGCCGGTCCCGAGCACGACGTTCGCCACGCCGTCGATACGGTGCTCGTACGTCTTCATGACGAAGTCGAGCGCGTCCGCCGCGCCGTCCTCGGGGCGCTTCAACGATTTGTCGACCACCGGGATCACGAAGAACTGCCCGGGCCCAGTTGCGAGCGCGCGCCCCGTCACGCGCCCCATCTCTTCGAGCGACGCGACCGTGATAGGGCGCCACCAGCGGACGACGAGGAAGGGATCGAGGCGTCCGTACGAGAAATGATCGCTCGTGTGCAGGAGCTCCACGGCGAGCGCTCCCGGCGCGCGCGCGCGGTCGATCGGATGGCGAACGCTCACGGTCGTCTCCGCGAGCTCGAGATCCGCGCGAGCGGTGGTCGCGGGGGGCTGCGATGGGCCGGCGCCGACGAGCATGCGCGAGAGCGCCTCGCACGCCACGCCGGCCTCCGCGTAGCGAGCCTCGGGCGCGCGCGCCACGCACCGCACGAACCACTCGTCGAACCCGGGCGGCAGCGCCGACGCGTCGCCGTCCTCGGCGGCGCGCGTGGAAGCCGGCGGGATCGGATCGACCAGCACCTGTCGCAGCACCGACGTGATCGTCATCCCGGTCTCGCCGGTCGCGCGCCAGAAGAAGCGCCCGGTGAGCGCGCGGTACGCGATGAGCCCCAACGCCCACACGTCAGTCGCCGGCATGCACGGGACCCGGGGCTCGGTCTGCTCGGGCGCCATGAACAGCGGCGTCCCGACGAGGAGCGACTGCCCCGACGTCGCCGCCTGAGCCCCTTCGACGAGCTTGGCGATCCCGAAATCGAGCACCTTGACCACGAACGGGCCTGCGCCGCTTCGCCGTGGCCGCGCGAGGAACACGTTCTCCGGCTTCAGATCGCGATGCACCACGCCGGCCGCGTGCGCCGCTGCCAGCGCGTGCCCGAGCTGATCGAGCATCGCCGCCACGTCGGCGCGCGCGAGCCCTCCTTGTTTCGCGATCGCGCTCTCGAGGCTCTCGCCTTCGAGCAGCTCCATCGCGATCCACGGCACGCGCAGCGCTTCGTCGACCCCCGCGCCGACCACCTCCACCACGTGATCGCTGGCGATCGTCGCCCCGATCCGGGCTTCCAGCGCGAAGCGCTCGCGCAGCTTCGCGTCGCCGACGAGCTCGCGTCGCATCACCTTGAGCGCGCGCTTGCGCCCGACGCTGATCTGCTCGGCGATCCAGACTTCGCCCATCCCGCCTTCACCGAGCCGCGCCTCGACGCGAAAGTCGCCGCCGACGACTACGCCTGGCTCAAGGGTCATGCGCGGGAGCATACCGCACGCGGACGACGTCTCGTGTCGCCGGAGGGGCGTCGCACTGCTACAAGCCCCGTCGTGCCTCCCGAGAAGACTCCTGACCTCGTGAAAACTGCGCGCGCGCTCGACGCCGGCGCTCGACGGGCGCGCGAGATCGTCGCGTCTCTGCGGAGCGACGACCCCGCCGATGCGTTCGATGCCTTCTGGGAGCTCGACAGGCTTCCGGTCGACGACGTGCGCGAAGCGCTCGCGGCATGGACCGGGCCGCTCCCCGACCTCGATCGGCTCGACCCGGCGACGCGCGTCGCGCACGGCCTGCCGCTCCGTCCCGTTCGGCTGCGCGCGCTCTCGGTCGCGACGGACGCCGACATCCTCGACCTCGGCCCGCTCGCCGAGGAGCAGCTTCGCCTCGCGGGCAAGAGCTGGGACGGCGCCGATCTTTCCGCCGAAGATCGCCTCGACGGCGAGCTCGATGGCTCGTTCGCGGGAACGCTCGAGCGGCGCGTCCTCGCCGACGCCGACGCGCCGGGCGACGTCCCGCTCTTCGATGTGATGCTCTTCGCCGAAGACTCCGGCGTCGTGTTCGCCGCGGGGACGACGAACATCGTCGCGCTGATCGCGTACCGGAAGGTCGAGCTGCGCGACCGCCGCATGCGCGTCGCGATCGAGGAAGCGGTCGCCGCACCCGAAGCGGTCGTTGCGAAGGTGGCAGCCACGCCTCCATCCAGTATCGTCGTGGTCACGACGGAATACGCGGCGGCCACGCCGGAAGCGCCGGCTGCCATGCCGGAAGAAGAAGAAGAAGAAGAAGAAGAAGAAGAAGAAGAAGAAGAAGAAGCGCCGGCCACCTTGCGGATCGTGAAGCCGAGCGCCGCGCGCGTGAAGACCGCGGTGAAGAAGGCTCCTGCAAGAAAGACCGCCGCGAAGAAGGCGCCTGCGAAGAAGACGGTCGCAGCCAAGAAGGCGCCTGCGAAGAAGACCGCCGCGAAGAAAGCGCCCGCGAAGAAGACAGCGGCGAAGAAGACGCCTGCGAAGAAGACTGCGGCGAAGAAGACGGTCGCAGCCAAGAAGGCCACGCGCTCGTCGAAGGACTGAGACCTCACGGAGGACCCCATGCGCTGGGATGACTCGCACGAGAGCCCGGACATCGTCGATCGCCGCGGCGAGGAGCGCTCGGGCGGCGGCAACATCGGCCTCTTCTATCTCGTCTTCTGGCTCCTCCGGCGCCCATGGGGCTGGGTCGTGCTCCTCATCGGCGGGATCGGGTACGCCCTCCTTCGCGGCTTCGGCGGGAACAACGGCGACGACTCGCGCGGGCTCCACTCCGGCGGGACCACGACCGGCGTTCCGGCCGATCGCGAGTCGCCCGAGGTCCACTTCGCGGGCTTCGTGCTCGACGACGTGCAGAGCACCTGGACCACGATCTTCGCCGAGCGCGGGCGCGCGTACACGCACGCGAAGCTGGTTCTCTACACCGACGAGACGCAGACCGGCTGCGGCGAAGGGAGCGCCGCCACCGGACCGTTCTACTGCCCCCAGGATCAGCAGGTGTATCTCGACCTCGGCTTCTTCCGCGAGCTCTCGGGGAAGCTCGGGGCGCGCGGGCAATTCGCCGAGGCGTACGTCATCGCGCACGAGCTCGGGCACCACGTGCAGAAGCTCCTCGGCGTCACGGGCCGACCCGGCGGGAGCGCGCGCGGCGCGACGAGCGGCTCGGTGAAGCTCGAGCTCCAGGCCGACTGCTACGCCGGCATCTGGGCGCACTCCACGAACGCGAGAAATCTCCTCGAAGCGGGCGACATCGACTCGGCGCTGGGAGCCGCGGCCGCCGTGGGCGACGATCGCCTCCAGCGCATGACGACCGGCACGGTGAGCCCGGAGTCGTGGACGCACGGGTCGTCAGAAGAGCGGAAGCGATGGTTCACGCGCGGCTACGACAGCGGGAAGATCGAGAGCTGCGACACGTTCAACGCGACCGCGCTCTGAAGGGTTCGTCCACGTCACCCGCAAACGCACGAGAGGTAGCGCGAGCTGGCGGGCGAGGGCGTGCACCAAACCTCCGAGCTCGGGTCGTCGATGCACGTCGGCGGCGGCGGCACGCACGGGTCCTCCTGACAGTTGTTCCCGGACACGAAGGCGCCCGGGGCCGTACACGACGCGGAGTGCCACCCCTGCTCGCAGGCACCTGAATCCGGCATCGCTTCGCACGGGGGAGCGACCCCGCCACAGCACGGCTGCTCGCAGTATTGCGTCACGCCGCAGGTCTCCTTCCCGCAGGCAAAGGGAGCGTTCGCGGGCGGCGGCGCGGCGTCGCTCCCGGCGTCGCTGGGCGCGATGCACGCAATCTCGAGCACGGCGACCGACCACACGGACCCAGTGCACGTCGCGATCGAAGGTCCACCGTCGGAGCACCCGTAGTCACAGCGCGCCCCTGCCGCGAGGTTGCACGGCGCACCGCTCGACGGGCTCGTCGCGGGGCAGTCCGGCGGGTTGCCGGCGTCGAGGCTTCCGACCGTGGCGCCGGAGCCGCCGCACGCCGCGGCCATGGAGAGGAACACCAGCGAGCAGAGCGTCCGTACGTTCGCCGTCAGCATGCCGGCGCGCAGTGCAGACCGCGTGCCGCGTGCGCGAATCACGCTGGCGATGCGAGCGCGCGCCACGGAGTCCGCGAGCGGCCGGTCTCGCGCGGGCCTCGTCGCACGATCCTCCCGCCCCACGTGGCCCAAGTTGGCGCGCCACCGCCACGGCATCGCACCGAGGCAACGCCGATTGCTCCACGTCGCGGCCCGAGGTACGTGCGGTCGCGCGCTCGACTCAATCCCGCGAGGCTTCCATGAGATCGTACTGGCTGTCGCTTTCGCCACTCGCATTGTGTCTCCTCGGGAGCGCATGCAGCTCGAGCTCAGCCAGCTCCCCGACGTCGAGCGGCGACGCCGGGAGCGTGGCCGACGGCGCGACGGCGAGCGACGCCGACGCCACCGGCGCGACCGACGGCGCTCCTGCGGTGAGCGACGCGGCCGGCGCCGTCGCTGACGGCGGCGCGACGGGGAGCGGGAGCCTCTCCGGCACGTACGGGGGCGACCCCATCAAGCCGATCGTCGCCGCGTACTGGATCGGCGTGCCGGACAACGCCGCGGAGACGGGAGGGGGCCCGTTCGTCTATCTCTTCTCGGGGCCCGTCGCTTGCGCCGACATCTCGGCCGCGTCGGGTTGGGTCACGACGATCCCCGCCGGCACTCAGGTCACCGAGCTGCTCATCGGCACGACGAGCCTCGCGACCGCGGTGCCCGCTGCGGCACACGCCGCGGCGAACGTGGTCGAGGCCAACTACGCCGCCGGCGGAGCGGCCGCCGAGACGCGCGCGACCTCCGGCGGCGTGACCTTGACCGCGTACACGAAGGACTCGGCTGTCGATGGCACGGTGGACCTCACGTTCCCCGCGGGGAGCGCGAAGGGGAGCTTTCACGCCGTGTGGTGCGCGACGGGGCACGAATTTTAGAGTCGACGAGCACCCTCCGTATCTTTTCGCCACGTTGCGTCTCTCATCCCCGATCGAAGGATCGCCATGTCACTCACGCTCCACTTTCATCCGCTGTCGTCGTTCTGCCAGAAGGTGCTCGTTGGGCTCTATGAGCTCGATGTCCCGTTCACCAAGAACCTCGTCGATCTAGGGAACGAAGCCGAGCGCGCCGCGCTCCTCCGGCTCTGGCCGATGGGGAAATTCCCGGTGCTCCGCGACGAGGCGCGCGCCCTCACGGTGGTGGAGACGAGCATCATCCTCGAGTACATCGACCAGCGCTTCGCGCGACCGGCGCGGCTCGTTCCATCCGACCCCGACGTCGCGCGCGAGTGTCGACTGCGCGACCGCTTCTACGATCTCTACGTGAACGTCCCCGTGGGGAAGATCGTGAGCGACAGGCTGCGGCCGGAAGGCCAGCGCGATCCGTACGGCGTCGCGGAGGCGAAGGCGCAGCTGCAGACGGCGTACGGTGTCGCCGACGAATGGATGCGCGCCTCCGGTCCGTGGGCGGTGGGTGACGCGTTCACGATGGCCGACTGCGCGGCGGGGCCGGCGCTGTTCTACGCGAAGAAGGTCGTGCCGTTCGGCGACGGACGGACGCACCTCGCGGCGTACTTCGCGCGACTCTCGGAGCGACCGTCGTTCGCGCGCGCGCTGGACGAGGCGAAGCCGTACCTGACGATGTTTCCGGGCTGAGGCGCGCTTGGGGTGCTACGCGAACCCCGTGCGCTCCCTCTTCGCCGCCGCCGTCCTCGCCGCGGCGATCCTCGCCTCCCCGCCGCGGCTCGACGCGAGCGAGCCCGCGATCAAGCCGTGGTGCGCGCCCGAGGTGGTCGAGCTCTCCTTTCACGTCTGCTACTTCGACGGCGCACCGACCGATGGCGGGCGACGCACGCTCGTCCTCTACTTGCACGGCATGCTGGCGACGACGCCGGGCTTTCAGTACGTGCAGCAGCGCGCGCTCGCGAGAGAGGCGAAGGCGCGCGGCTTCACGGTGCTGTTCCCGACGTCGCCGCGGGTGGACTACGGGTACTACTGGCCGACGTCGGGCGCGTCGCAGAAGGAGCAAGAGCCAGCCGTGCTCGCGGGCATCGCGCAGGCGCGCGCCTCGCTCACCGAGCGTCTCGGGCGGCCGTTCGACGAGACGTTCGTGGTCGGCTTCTCGAGCGGCGCTTACTACGCGAGCTCGCTCGCCGTGCGGAGCGCGATCGACGTCGACGGGTACATCGTGCTGGCCGGCGGCTCGTCGTGGGCGCGGCCGGCGGACGCGAAGGCGAAGAGGGCGCCTGTGTTCGTGGGCGTGTCGGCCTCCGATCGGCAGACGGCATCGCACGCGCGGTCGTTCGCCGGCACGCTCGCCGCGCTCCACTGGCCGTACCGCGTCGAAGAGCGCGACGTGGGGCACCTCGTCGACGACGTGTTCCTCGCGCACGGTCTGGCGTGGCTCCGCGCGCGCAAGCGGGCGAGCGCGGCCGACGGCGGGCCGTAGCGCTCACCTCGGCGCAGGCTCGCGCGGACTGGCGGCACTCCGCGGCTACCCGTGCTCGACCTCGTAGTAGAGCGGCGCGCGCTGCTCGCAGAAGCGGTGGATGACCTCGCGATTCTCCTCGCCGAGCTCCTCGAACGCGATCCCCACCCCGGGCGGCGACGAGTCCGAGTTCGAGCGATGCCACCGCACGCGCCCGTGCGCTGTGAGCTTGCCGTCGGGGAGCTCGAAGCGGACTTCGACGTCGCTCCCCACCGGCAGGTCACGGTACGTCTGCACGAACACTCCCCCTTCGGAGACGTCGCCCGACAAGCCGGAGAAGAAATGCGACTCCGTCTCCAGACCGATCGCGACCGCGACCGCGAAGCGCGGATGAGCGCGGTGCTCTTCGCCCCATAGAGGCGAGATGGCATGGACGCCCGACGTCGCGCTCGGCGCATCGCCCGACGCGGCGTCGAAGAGCGAGGGTGCGATCGACGCGATGACCGCGCCGACCACTTGCTCCGCAGTGGCGGCGGAGCGCACCGCCATCGCGGGATGGGCTTTCTTGGACTTGGTCTTTCGCTTCGGTCGACTCTGTTTGCGTTTGCCACCCATGTGCCGTGCTCGTGCAAGAAGCGGGGCAAGCCGCCGGAGCTGGAGCGGCTCTGTGAACCTCCGCTACGTGCGAAAGGAAGGGTCGAGCCGGTCGAGCTTCCGTAACAGCGACGGCCACACGAGCGCGCCTCCCGCCCCCTTGAGCACCACCTCGACGTTGGCTTTGACGCCGGCGACGATGCGCGGGTCGACTTGCACCAGCTCGGCGCCGCCGTGCTGCGCCGCGACCTGCACCTCGCAGGCGCGTTGCAGCGTGTACATCGCGAGAAACGCGTCGGCGACCGTGGGGCCCACCGTGAGGAGGCCGTGGTTTCGAAGGATCAGCCCGATGTGTTGCCCGAGGTCGGCCTGCAGCCGCGGCTTCTCGTCGTCGTGCAGGGCGATGCCCTCGTAGTCGTGGTAGCCGAGCGACGCGAGAGCGATCGTGGCCTGCTGCGAGATCGGGAGGAGCCCTTGCTTCTGGATCGACACGGCGATGCCGGCCGCCGTGTGCGTGTGCAGCACGCATTGCACGTCGTGCCGCGCGGCGTGCACGGCGCTGTGAATGACGAAGCCCGCAGGGTTCACCGGATACGGACTCTCGGACACCTTGTTGCCGGCGCCGTCGACCTTCACCAGGCTCGACGCCGTGATCTCGTCGAACGACATCCCGTACGGGTTGATGAGAAAATGGTGCTCGGGCCCGGGCACGCGCGCAGAGATGTGCGTGAAGACCAGGTCGTCCCAGCGGTGGAAGGCGATGAGCCGGTAGCACGCCGCGAGATCGACACGAAGCGCGTGCTCCTGGTCCGTGATCGTCATGGTCGGCGACTATACCTCGCGGAGCAGGCGCGACCTCCGACGCTCAGGCGTCGAAGCGGCTGATCTCGAGGCCCGATCCGACCGGGACGAGGATGCTCGTGATCTTGGGGAGCGCGCGGACCGCCTGCTGGTAGCGCATCACCTCGGCGTGCTCTTGCACGGGCTCGATCATGTTGTCGCTGACGATGATCGCGCCGGGATTGAGCTTCGGATAGAACGCCTCCAGGCAAGGGACGTAGAGCTTCTTCCAGAGATCGACGAGGACGAAGTCGATCCCGTGCGGCATCGCCTCGATCATCGCGACCGCGTCGCCGACCTTGAAGTCGACGTGCTCCGCGAGCCCGGCTCTCGTCGACATCTCGCGCGCGTACGCCGATTTGGTCGCTGAGAGCTCCATCGTCACGAGGCGCCCCCCGGTCGCGCGCGCGGCCTCGCCGAGCCAGATTCCGGAGTATCCGAACGACGTCCCCAGCTCGAGGATGGTCGGGGCCTTCAGGCTCTTGGCGAGAATGTTGATGAGGCGTCCGCTCTCGGGCCCGACGGGCAAGAGCAGCTCGTCGATGATCTGCGCGAACGTCCCCTCCTCGCTCGCGCGCTTCATGCGGGGCCGCTCGACCTCGATGCGTCGATGGTATTCGTCGAGGACGTCTTGAACGCGGGGGTCGATCGAAGGGGCCATGGGGGCGCAGAATACTCTCCTGCGGCGCGGTCGCTATCCCCGCGCTTTCCGGAGCACGAGGCACCCTGCCGAGTAGCCCGCGCCGAACGACGTCACGACGCCGACGTCGCCCACGTTCATGCCTTGCCGGCGCTCGTGGAACACGAGGATCGATCCGCACGAGCTCGTGTTGCCGTACTCGGCGAGCACGCTGGGAGACTCGTCTTCCGTCGCGTCGTGGCCGAGCACCTTCGCGGCGATCCACTGGTTCATCGTCTGGTTCGCCTGGTGTAGCCAGAGGCGGCGCACCTGCGAAGGCGAGAGGCCGAGCTGATCGAGGTGACCGGAGATGAGCTCCGCGACCATCGGCGACACGTCCTTGAAGACCTTGCGCCCCTGTTGCACGAACAGACGATCGGGCTGGTCGCGCACCTCGGGGGCGCAGCGATCGAGGAAGCCCGCGTTGTTGCGGATCGCGTTCGAGAAGCTGGTCTTGAGGCGCGTGCCGAGGATCTCGAAGGCCTCCGGCGCAGCGGTCGTCTCGAGTGCTTCGACGACCACGGCCGTGCAGGCGTCGCCGAAGATGAAGTGGCTCTCACGGTCGCGGAAGTTCAGGTGACCCGTGCAGATCTCCGGGCTCACGACGAGCACGCGACGCGCGCTCCCCTGCCCCACCATGTCGCGCGCGACGGCGATGCCGAAGGTCGCCGACGAGCACGCGACGTTCATGTCGAACGCGACGCCCGAAGCTCCGAGCGCGTGCTGCACCTCCACGGCGATCGCGGGGTACGCGCGCTGATGGTTCGAGCAGGCGACGATCACGCCGTCCACCGAGCCGGGCTCGATGCCCGCCTGCCCGAGCGCGCCTTCGATGGCCTTCAGGCTCATCTCGCACTGGAGCGACCGCTCGCCGCTCGGCCGATCGGCGATGCGCGGCGCCATGATCGCCGGATCGAGGATCCCGTTGCGATCGACGACGTGGCGGCGCGCGATCCCCGACGCCTTGAAGATGAACTCCGCGCTCGACGGCTCGAGCGCCGCGCACTCTCCGCGCGCGATGGCGCCGGCGTTCGCCGCGTTGAAGCTCGCGACGTACGTGTTGAAGCAGGCGACGAGCTCGTCGTTCGAGATCACGTCCGGCGGCGCAAAGAGGCCCGTCCCGGTGATGGCGGCGGTCGGCATGACAGAGCGATGAAGCACGCGCGCGCGCGCGGCGCAACCCGGATGAGGCGTCCGCCGCGACCCCAAACCGACGCCGCAGGGCTGCAACGACTCCGCGCCGCGGGGCGGCGGCGCCGGCGTGATCCCTCCCTGCGGCGTCCGGGCCTCTAGCGCCGGCCGCGCTCAGTTGCTGCCGGAATAGAACTTCTCCTCCACGACCTTGTCGTTCTTCACCTTGTAGAGCGCCATCTCGATCATCTTCGTGCGCTCCTTCCCTTTGGGCGTGACGTCCATCTCGAAGCGGAGCGTGAACTCGTCTCCGTTCACGAACGGCCCCTCGACCCTGACGCCGTGGACCTCGTTGTTCTCCGCCCACCACTTGCCCTTCTTTTCAAGGGCCTTCACCCCCTCCATCCGGGCCATCTCTCCTGTCATCGGCTCGATGCTGACGACCTTGTCCGACCAGAACTTGTGACCGGCTTCGTCGAACTTTCCCGCTCGGCACAGCGCGGTGAACGACTTGGCGACGTCTTGCGTGCTCATCGTGAACCTCCTGGTGTCAGACCACTGCGTACCGTTACCACCGGCCAACCCCGGTTCAACGTCAGCCTCACGAGAGAGGGAGAGCTGAGCCGCCCTACCCGCTCGAGGTGGGCGCAAGTCGCTCTCGGTCGCGCACGGACGAGCCGTGACGCGCGCTACCTCGGGTGAAGGACGATCGTCTGCCCGACGGCCAGTCGCCCGACGCGCGTGACCGTGGCGTAGATCCCCGCGTTGTTCTGGTTGGCGCGGACCACGGCCTTCAGAACTTCGGGGGCGTGGCTCCCGCCGTCGGGATCGACGTTCACCATCACGCAGCGGACGTCGCGCAGCGTGACGGTGACGGCGGGCGCGTCGTCCGCGTCGCCGAACGTGAGCACGCCGCCCAGCCATTGATCCTCCTCGAAGAGGACCGCGCGCGTGGACCGGACGACGATGTTCGGACGAAACCGTCTGACGTCGGCGCGCTTCCCCGCGAGCCTGCCGATCTCGCGAACGGTCTCGGAGGTGATCACCGAGACGCTCGCTTCGTCGAAGATGCCGTGAGTCAACTGCATCATCTCCACGGGGGCCCCGTGGCGGCGCTCGACGTCGGCGGCGAGCGCGTCTCCGAACAACGGCATCTCCTCCCCCTCCGGCGTACGAACGTGGGTCGGCGGCGCTTCGCCCTTCGCGTCTTCACGCCGGAGCGGAGTGAAGAGGACGAGCTCCGGGAGCTTGCTCGCGGTCAGCCATGGGAACCCTCCGCGCTCGCCGCGCCGACGAAACGCGAAGCGCCGATCGCCCTCGATGCCGTGCCAGCCCAGGGTGGCAGCGTCGAGCGGCTCGCCGCGCATGGACTTCACCGGATAGCGGAAGATCGCCTCAATCTGTCCAATCTCGATCGGCATCTCGTCCTCCGGCAAGAAGAGGAGGAGGAGTGTCGACGCAGTCGGGGCCGTGAGCGATCGAAAAAAATCGTATCGGCTCATGTCGAGAGTTGCCCGTCGGCTTCGACCTCGGGGTAACGCCGGGATAGCCCCGGCCGAAACCACGGAGACCGACCATGACCACCTCGATCACGACGTTCCTCACCTACGACACCCAGGCCGAAGATGCCGCGAAGCTCTACACCTCGCTCTTCGACGGGACGATCAAGGAGACGATGCGCTACCCGGCCGGAGGGCCGAGGCCGGAGGGGTCGGTCCTCTCGGTGACGTTCCAGCTCCTGGGGCAGACGTACATCGCGCTGAACGGCGGCTCCACGTTCACGTTCGGGCATGGGTTCTCGCTCATGGTGCAGGTCGACACCCAGGCGGAGATCGATCGCCTCTGGACGAAGCTGACCGAGAACGGCGGCAAGGAAGTGCAGTGCGGCTGGCTCACCGACACGTTCGGCGTGTCCTGGCAGATCGTTCCGAAGCAGCTGATGGGAATGCTCTCCAACAAGGACAGCGCGAAGTCGAGCCGCGCGATGCAAGCGATGATGGGAATGCGGAAGCTCGACCTCGCGAAGCTTCAGGCCGCGTTCGACGGCGTGTGAGGATCGCGGAAGGAAACGACGATGAAATTCATGCTCATGATGCATGCGCCCCGCGGCACCGGCGACTATCAGATCAACTCGTGGAAGCCCGAGGAGTTCCGGGCCCACATCCAGTTCATGAAAGACCTCAACAAGGGGCTCCGTGAAGCCGGCGAGCTCGTAGGCGCGGAGGGGCTCGCGCCTCCAGGCCAGGCGCGCATCGTCCGCGCGAAGAGCGAAGGCGCGCCCGAGGTGACGGACGGCCCCTTCGCCGAGTCGAAGGAGTTCCTCGTGGGCTACTGGATCGTCGACGTCGAAAACGCGGAGCGCGCGTATGCGATCGCCGGCAAGGCATCGACCGCCCCGGGCCCGGGTGGAAAGCCGCTCGGCCTCACGATCGAAGTGCGTCAGGTGATGGGCGCACCGCCCCCCCAATAGGAAGGACCGACACGAACCGATGACGACGACCGGCGAGCACCTGCTCCGTGCGCTCGCACCGCAGGTGCTCGGCGCCGTCGTTCGTCGCTACGGCGACTTCGGGGCCGCGGAGGACGCGGTGCAAGAGGCGCTCACCGCGGCTGCGTTCCAGTGGCCTCGCACCGGTGTGCCCGAGAATCCTCGCGCCTGGCTCATCCAGGTCGCCGCGCGAAAGCTCACCGATCATATCCGGTCGGAGTCTGCGCGAAGGCGACGGGAGAGGAAGATCGTCCTCGAGACACCACCGGAAGAGAACGTGGTACCGCCGCCCGACGAAGCAGGTGAAGCAGGCATGCAAGAGGACGACGCGCTCGTTCTTCTCTTCATGTGCTGCCATCCGGCGCTGACGCGTCCTTCGGCCATCGCGCTGACGTTGCGCGCGGTGGGTGGTCTCACGACGACGGAGATCGCGAGCGCGTTCCTCGTCCCGGAGGCGACGATGGCGCAGCGAATCAGCCGCGCGAAGCAGAGCATCAAGAGCTCCGGCGTCGGCTTCGTGATGCCGCCACCGGAAGCGCGAGACGCGAGCCTCTCCGCCGTCCTCCACGTCCTCTATCTCGTCTTCAACGAGGGCTACGCCACGAGCGCAGGGGAGGCGCACGTGCGTGTCGATCTCTCGCGTGAAGCGATTCGACTCGCGCGCGCGACGCACGAGCGCCTCCCGCACAGCGACGAGGTGAGCGGCCTCCTCGCGCTCATGCTCCTCACCGACGCGCGGCGCGCCGCGCGCACGGGGCCGAACGGCGAGATCATCCCGCTCGACGAGCAGGATCGATCGCTCTGGGACAAGGAAGCGATCGCGGAAGGCGTGCAGCTCGTGACGGACGCGATGACGCGCGGCGCGGCGGGCTCGTATCTGCTGCAGGCCGCGATCGCGGCGGTGCACGACGATGCGACGCGGGCCGACGAGACGGACTGGCCGCAGATCGTCGCGCTCTACGGCGAGTTGATGCGCATGGGCGATAACCCGATGGTCGCGTTGAACCATGCGGTCGCCGTCGCCATGGCGCGTGGACCGAGCGAAGGGCTCGCGCTGCTCGAGAAGCTCGATCGGGATCCGCGTATCAAGGATCACTATCGGCTCGATGCCGTGCGCGGGCATCTGCTGGAGCGCTCGGGGAAGGTCGCGGAGGCGCTTCGCTACTACGAGGCGGCGGCGGAGAAGACGGCGAGCGTTCCGGAGCGGGATTACTTGCTCTTGAAGATCGGGCGGCTGCGCGCGAGCTGAGTGCAGCCGAGCAGGGAGTGGGCGGCGCCGTACGTGTCACGACCCGAGCAGGCGACCCGGCGGCGCGCTAAGATCCATGCACCCGTGCCGCCGCACAGAACTCTCGGAGACCCCGTCGTGCCGCTCCGCGCTGTGGGCGGCCGCGTCTCGCCGGTGACGCAGATCCGGAGCACGCTCCTGGCGGGCTCGGTGCAGACGCTGCGCGCGAAATCGCATCTCGACGCCTACCTCGCCGCGCTACCGAAGCCCCTTCACGCCGAGGTCCTCGGCGCGGTCGCTGGCTCGTGGATGCCGATCGAGATCGGGATGGCGCACTACGCGGCGTGCGAGGCGATCGGGCTGACCGCGCTCGAGCAGTTCAACAACGGTCGCGAGGTCTCGGCGCGCGTTCAGAACGCGATGCTCCGAGTGCTCGCGCGCACCGCCAAGACGCTCGGAAACGTGACTCCGTGGGCGGGCCTCGAGCACTTCCAGCGAATGTGGGACCGCGTGATGTCGGGCGGCTCCGGCGCCGTGTACCGCGTCGGTCCGAAGGAGGCGCGCGTCGAGGCGCACGGCAACCCGCTCGTGACGTGGGCGTACTTTCGCAACTCGTGGCGCGGAATGTTCGTGAGCGCGGGGGAGCTCTTCTGCGAGAAGCTGTACGTCACGGAGATCTCGCCGCCGGGAGCCACGGATCAGGGGTTGTTCGTGATACGGGTCGCCTGGGTCTGAGCCGCCGGTCGAGCTCTCGAGTCACGGCGCGCCCGCCTCCGATCCGTAGAGCCGCGCCAGAAACGCGCGCCGCTCCAGCCAGGGCGCGCGCAGCGCACCCACCGAGGCGCTCACCTGCGCGAGCAGCCTCGCGTCCGAGTCGCCGTCGCGCACGACGACGACCGCGATGCGGTGCTTGCGTCTGACCGATTCGAACTTCGCCTTGCCGGTCATCGAGCTCTTCACCTGCACGAACAACCGCCCGACGTCCGTCTCGAGCACGAGATCGATGCCCGCGTGATCCTCGTCGTGCGCCGCCGGCCGCGCCGTCTTGATCCACGAGGGCCGCGCCGCGCTCCGGCACGCCGCGAGGGCGCGCTCTTCGCTCCGCCGCCCGCGCGCGCGGGCGATGGCTCGCTCTTCCTCAGACCGAAGCCCGCCCAGCCGACTGCGCTGGGCGGGCTCTCCGCTCACGGCCATCATGGCTAGCTGTGCGCCGAGCCGTTGAGAGCCGCGCCGTTCGTCGCCACAGGCGCGACCGGCGTAGAGGCGACAGCCGGAGCCGCCGCAGTCGAAGCCGCGGGCGTCGCCGCCGTCCCCGCGGACGCCGCCGAGGCCGACGCCGCGCCCGACGCCGAGCCCGACGCCGAGCCCGACAGAACGTCCAGCGCAGCCGAGGTCTCGGGGCTCAGCGTCCCCTTGATGCCCTGCTTCGCCTTCTTCCCCATCGTGCCCCGCGCCTCGCGCGTGGCCTTGCTGAGCGCCACCGCCTTCGCCTTGCTCACGGCCGTCTTGTCCGTCACCTTCCTCGGCGTGAAGCCGAAGTCGTGCGCCTCGGTGCTGGTGGCACCGAAGCGTTGAAGGACATACGGCTGGAGCGCCGCGTCGGCGTTCAACCGCTTCGCCTCCGTCACGTCGCGCGCCGCGAGGGCGGACACGTAGCCCCCCTTCGCGGTGACGGCCGCCGCCCGCGTATCCAGAGCGTCCTGGAACACCTGAGCGAGGTCGCTCGCCTTCACCTGCTCGCCATCGACGAAGATCACGTCCTTGGCGCCCAGGTGCTTCTTGATCGCGCTCACACGCTGCGAGCACGCACTCACCACCGCACTGCTTGAAATCTTCTTCATGATCATTCTCCCGCGTTCGACGATTCGAGGCCCAGTCGCGCGCGCCGTGATTGGCTCGCGGTGACTGCGTCCGTCTTCGGACTCGCCTTTCGTATCCAAGCGGGCTCGGAAAACCCCGGACCGCAGCCGGACGCGCAAGCGCGCGCGCAGCTGTCTCGCGTCCGGAGTGCGTCCGGAGTCGGGCGGAAGTGTCGGGAAGAAGAGAGGTTCTCGCGGGCGACTATTCGGGCCCGCGAAGCGAAGAATCGTTCAGACGACGAAGCCCTTCGCGCGCAACACGTAGTGACCGAGGCGCGGCATCGCGATGAGCGCGCGCAGATCCTTCGGCGGCTTCCGCTTCGCGGCCTTGAAGCTCTTCTCGATCGCGGCGACGAGCGACTCGATCTGCTTGCGCGTCGTGTCCTCGTGCGCGTGCCCCTGCGCCACGTGCTCGGCGAGGTCCTTCGTGTACAGCTCGTGGCCCTCGTGCTGGATGAGGATCTCGAGCAAGCGGAAGTGACGCGCTGTCACGGCGCACGCGACCCCGTCGAGCCACACGCGCTCTGTCGCACGATGAAGGACGAAGCGCGCGTCGGCCGGCGCGAGCGCAATCGCGTCGACGAACGACTCCAGCTTGAGCACCCGCGCGATCTCGGCGAGCACCGGAGGCCACGGTCCGGCGAGCTTCGGCATCGCGATCTGGCGTAGACCGTTGGGCTGCATGCGCCCCTCGGGGACGACGAGCACGGCGTGGCCGTGACCCGCGGCGTCGCGCAGCCTCTCGACGGTCGTGGCGCGAACCGGGCGCGTCGCGAGGAAGACGAGGACGTGCGTGGGCCCGAGCGTGCCGCGCCCGCAGTACAAGACGCCGTCCTCGTCGAGCTTCGCGGCCGGCGCCTCGAGGCCGAGCGCGCTCGCGATCGTGCGGGCGAGCTGATCGAACTGCAGCGCGTAGGCGACGAGGTCTTTCTCTTCGACGACGAACGGCGCCACCGTCGCGTCCGGGCTCCACGCCAGGTACTTCGTGCCGCGCAGCGGGTATGCCGTCGCCGTCGGCCCGGCGTGCGGGTGCTCGGGTGACGTCACCGCGCGGTTCTCCGGGTTCGCCTTCAAGATTCCCGACGCCACGAGCGACGCGAAGCCCGCCTCCCCTTCCGCGGCCGTCCAGCTCGCGGCCGAGTCGTTCCACGGCTGCATCGAGATGAAGTCGCGCGGGCGCGGCTCGGGCGCGGTGATCTTCGCGCGGTCGAGGAAGTCGCCGAGCAGCGGCTCGAGCTCCGGCTCCGACACCGTGCACAGATGAGGAGGGCGCAGCGCCACGTCGCACTGCGTGGGAGCGCCGTCCTTGGAGGCGACCTTCGCGCGGAGCGTGACCAGATCGAGCCGGCCCCCCTCGATGCGGATCTTGTAGCGCGACAGCGCCTTGAACAGATCGCGCCCGCGCGGCGTGATCGCGTGGCTCTTGCCGGAGTGCCACGTGCCGCCGATCGCGCTCACCGACAGCTTGCTCGCGAGCTCGGGAACCTGGAGCGACGCGGCGCCGAGCTCCTGGAGCTTCCAGAGGTCGAGGGCCGGCTGCTCGAGGAAGTGACGTGCGGAACCCCCGAGCGCGAGGCCGAAGATCCGCGCGAGCGGCGTCGCCGCTTCGAGGCAGTCGGTCGTGATCTCGAGGCGCCTGTGCGCGTGTGCGTAGGCGACGAAGTGCGATCGGAGCGGGCGGCGGGAGACGGGCGCGATCTTGGAGGCGCGCGCGGCGCGGGACGTGACCACGTCCGTGCAGGTGCGGTCCTCGTGGACGATCTCCCAGGAGACGACGCCGCTGCCGGACCGCTCGGTGACGGACACGACGTCGCCGCAGTCGCGCGACGCGCACCACTCGGCGAAGCGTGCTTGCACCTCGGCGGCGACGGGGACGACGGGAGCGGCGCCGCGCTTCGCGGGGCCGAGGTAGACGAGCTTCGCGCGCGGGCGGAACGATCGATCGCGGAGGATCTGCGCTGCGTCGAGGAGCAGGGCGACGTCGGGATCGCCGGGGGCCTGCGCGAGCAAGTGCGCGACAAGATCGGCGGGCGACGTGCTCTCCGGCCAGCGACGCGGGTACGCGAGCGCCTCGGCGGCGTTGTAGACGTCGGAACGCGCGTCCTCTGTAGAGAAGGCGAGCATCGTGACGAGGGCACGCGCGAGCGCGCGAGGGAGGCGCTCGGCCTCCGCGGAGACGCGCGCGGTCACGTCGGGGGCGGACAGGGTGCGCGCGTGGGCACGCGTGATCCCCGCGGGATAGCCGTGGGCCTCGAAGAGGGCGAACCAGGTGTCGACGCGGACGGACGAGAGCACCGGGAGGGGCAAGGCGGAGAGCACGGGAGCGCAGTAGGGCACGTGCGGGGCGCGTGCAAGGACGAGGAGAGCGCGCGTGGACACGTGCGGGGCACGCGGGGTTTCGCGAGGGGCATGGGCGATCACGAGGAGTGCGCGCATGGTGTCGTGAGGGGCACGCATGGTGTCGCGAGGGGCACGCATGGTCACGCGCGGGGCACGTGCGGCGAAGAGGAGAACGCGCGTGTGTTCGTGAGGGGCACGTGCGCGGAGCGCGAGGCCGCGCGTGCCCCGCGGGGCGCGCGCGGTGGCTGAGGGAGAACGCGGGCGATCAACTCGAGAGCACGCGTGCCCCTCGCGGGGCGCGCGAACGCGAACGCGAACGAGGAGTAGCCTGGCTGGCATGCGCTCGCTCGCCGTACCCGCGTTCGTCTTCTCGTCCCTGCTCGGAGCGTGCTCGACATCGAACGACAGGGCGGTCGTCGCGCAGGACGCGGCGGGGGTTGGCGAGCCGTGCAGCCCTGTCGACAACGATCCGTTCGGAGGGGGCTGCGCGCCCGGACTCGTATGCAGCGGAGAGCGCGCTCCCGGAAAATGTGAAGCATGCGGCGCCGTGAGCCCTGCGGGCCCGCCGACGCAACATCGCCCGTCGCCGATCTCATGCCCGGTGAGCCCCCCGGTCGGCGTCTACGGGGTCGACGGCGGCGCGTGCGCGACGGTAGCGGACTGCATGAACATCGGAATGCCACAGGGACTACCGGCGACGTGCATTCCTTACGAGGACGCGGGCGGAACGATGTTCTGCAACTACGACACCTGCCACGTCGACAGCGACTGCCGTAACGTCGGTGGCGGCCCCTGCGCATGCGAGGCCACGAATCAGGGCGCCGGTAACTATTGCTATGGTGGCAACTGCCAGGTCGATTCGGATTGTGGCGACGCGGGATTCTGCTCGCCGGCACGCACCGGCGTTTGCAATACGACGACGCCCGCAGTGACAGGGTTCTACTGCCACACGGCGAAGGACCAATGCGCGAACGATTCCGACTGCGCGTCGTGTGGCGCAGCTTCGTACTGCACCTATTCGTCGGAGGTCGGCGCCTGGTCGTGCGCGCCCGCGTTGCAGTATCCGCCGTGCGCAGGGTGAGGGCGCGTGGCGCTATCGTTGCGGTATCAGCGCGTCGGCAGCCCGAGGCGACGGGATCGCTGCGGGGGCCGCTGCTTCGGCGGGCGGCAGGAGGAACAGTCGCTCCATCAGCAGCCAGTCCCGCGTCGGGGTGATCGCCTCGCAATTGGGCCCGTGCTTCTTGACGGACTCTTGCCAGAGGCAGGCTTGCGCTGGCTCGGGCAGACGTGCGCACACTGCATAGAACGTACTTCGCTCGGGTAGATCAGCGACGGGTTGCCGCCCCGGATTGAACAGAACGAACGTGTCAGCGAGATCCTTCAAGTTCGCGAATGCGGTCGCGCACGTGGGCGTCGGTAGTGAAGGCGTCGGTTCGGGGCGCGGCGGCGGCGACGCCACCTCGGAGCGAACCGGTGTCGCTGGAAGCTGGGGGACGAGCGCGGGCGGAAGCTGCGACCAGTCCGCGACTGGCACCTTGAAGGAGAGGAACACAGCGCTCTGCGTCGAGCGGTACTGCGCCTGTCCGCCCGAAGCGTAGGCCGTTTTTCCTACCATCGTCACGGTAACCGGCGTGCTGCCTGCGTATTCTTTCCCGTTCCGGTGCTCCACGCGAACGATGTGCGTGGCCCCGTTCTTCGCCGCGAATCGCGCAGCGTAGTAGTTGACCTGCTGGGGTGTCATTCGGGTTCCGTCGAGTTCGACAGTCCCTAGTTCCTGGGCGGACATGATCCCGCGCATGATTGCGACGTCGTCGGCATAGAGCACGACAGCCTGCTCGACGACAGGGATCGTATCGACCATGACGGAGCGGGGCTCGAAATGCGCGCTCCATTGCGGAGTGCAGCCGGACAGGGATGCAGCAAGTCCAACGGCGGTGATCAGGCGGCGCATGATTCCGCCAAGAGTCGCCCGGATGGGTCCAGCGGTCCAGCGTCGAGACCCGAGGCGCGTGCACCGTGTCTGCTAGGATTGAAACGATGGCGTGGTCGCGCGCGCGGAATCTCGGGGTGCTTCTCGCCGCGATCGGAGGGCTGGCGACGTACGCATGTTCGGGGCGCCTCCTCACGAGCGCGACATCGTTCGATGGAGGAAGCGTAAGCGACGCGGGCAGCCCCGGAGCTGCCGACAGTGGGTGCCTCACGAGACCCGCCGGCCCGCCGCTGCAACATCGAGCTTCCGCCGTCGCTTGTGGCCTCAGCGCGAGCAATGAGTCGTGCACCTCGGACGCGGGATGCGACGCGGTTCCCTCTGCGAAAGCGTGCCGCCCCTACCCGGACGCCGGCGGAGCGACGTTCTGTACCGCAGACAAGTGCTTCACGGACGACGACTGCCCAAACCTCGGCCCCTGCGAGTGCTCGCTCGCCGCGGCAGTCGGGGTACTCAACCGCTGCTCCCCCGGCAACTGCCACACGGACGCTGACTGCGCCTCGGGTGGCTTTTGCTCACTCTCGCCCGAAGTCGATTGCTCCCGCGGCGGCTCCAGCAGCGGCGGCTACGGTGGCGGCGGTCTCCAGAGCGCCGCTGGGTACTACTGCCATTCGCCGAAGGACGCTTGCACCAACGACTCCGATTGCGCGCCGTGCGGGACGGGGGCGTACTGCGCGATGACGGAAATCGGCCTGTGGCAGTGCATCGGGCCAGCGCAGCTGCCGACATGTTCGTCCGGGTGAACTCGATCGAGGCAAGGGCGTCGAGCGGCTTTTCCTTGGAACCGGCGTCGAGATGCTAGTTGTGAGGCAGCTTTGACCAACATGGAAATCGTGACCCACAAATGAGTGCGATGAGCGTTGTCTTGCCGTTGATCTGTATTTTCATTGCTTTCGAGAGCAGTGCTTGTTCCACGTCCGAGGGCGCTGTCTTCGCCGACGAGCGCTTCGTGGCTCGACGAAGTCGAAGGCTTCTTCGGCGCCCCGCGCTGTTCGAGATGAAGAGACCGGTCTAGTCTGACAGCCGCAAGCCTCAGGGAGGGAATGATGATCCAGCGTTCGTTCGTCGTGCTCTCCGGTCTCGTCGCATCCGCGTGCTTCGCCCTCGTCTCGATTCACGGGTGCTCGTCGACGACGACCTCGGGCGAACAGAACGTCTCGACGGGCCCGTGCTGCAATGTCGATGGCGGCAACGCCGGCGCCTTCTTCACGTGCACGTGCACGTCGCCCCCAAGCGTCACTCCGCCGATCACGGTCACGACGAGCGGCTCGAGCTGCTCGATCACCCAGGACCAAGGGCTGCCGGACGGCGGGGCCGCGGTCTACGGCGGCGGGGTGGTGGTGACGAGCTGCCCGTCGAACTGAGCGCGCTCGGACATGAAGTACTCGCCTCTCGGGGAAATGCCGCCCTTAGAGACAGACCGGCTGCGAGATGCACTCCCAAAGCGCATCTGCGCTCGAATACACGCACGCAGGTAGCCCCGCGGGCCCTGAGATGGCCTGCGCGCAGTCACTGTCATCGACACACGTGTCTTGGGGCGTGTGACAGTAGTAGCCCGCGAGACTGTCGCCGCAGAACGACGTCTCGGCCGACGGGGAGCAGTACCCCCCTACCACGCCGCAGTCCGAGTCGACGCGGCAGTTGCCCGGCACGCACGCGCTCCCCGCGCCGTCGGTGTACGGCGCGCCGTGGCACGCGCAGGTCTTGCCGGTCGCGCAGTTCGCGTCGGAGCTGCACGTGTCGTAGCTACAGCCGCAATCGGCGGCCGGCCCGCCGCCCGGGTTGAGGCAGCGCCCGTTCGTGCCGGCGGTGCACTGGCTGTCGGCGGTGCATCCGCCGGGGGTCGGACCGGGACCGTTGCAGGTCCCGGCCGGGGCCGGCGCGGCGCACTGCGCGTCGCTCGGTCGATGGTTGATGGGGATGCGCGCGGAGCCGCCCGACGAGCTTCCGCTCGACGAGCCACTCGACGACCCGCCCGAAGAGCTCCCACTCGACGAGCCACCCGAGGAGCTTCCACTCGATGACCCGCTCGATGAGCCGCCCGAGGAGCTCGACGTCTTGCCCCCGTCGCCGGCGTCGGACGAACCGATCGAGGTTTCACTCACGCCGCCGCAAGCGACGTGCGCCGCCACGGCCAAGACGACCAAGATCGTTCCACGCAAGCGAGCGTTCATGACCGAAGGACATCGCAACCCGCGTGCCGCGGCAATGCAGCGGAATTTCCCTGCGGCATGCTGGGCAGAGTGAGCCGCCCCTGGCACGCGCGTCAGTTCGCGCCCGATGCTCGCGCTGCGGCCCCGGCGCACCCCTTGCACTTCCGCGCCCCATGAACCGCTCCTTCTCCCCTCTTCGTCAGTCCTTCCTCGCCGCTCTCCTCGCAACGGGCTCGCTCCCCGCGTGCTCCTCCTCGAATGCGGCTTCTCCCGCGAGCAGCGCCTCCCCCGACACGCAGTTCTGCGACGCCGTCATCTCCTCGAACAACCGCTGCCAGGCCAGCGGCGACGCCGGTGCGTGCAAGAACGCGGAGCTCGCGGATTGGAGCGACAAGTGCGCTCAGGTCGCGTCGACCTATTCCACGGCGATGAAGAGCGCGTACACCACGTGCGGCCCGAGCCTGCCGTGCGGCGCCGTCGACGTACTCCTCACGAGCTGCGGGGAGACCGCCGCCCGCGCTGCGCTATCGGCCGCGCAGACCAAGCTGGCCAGCGACTACTGCGCCGTCTGCGCCGGGACCGCGGGCCTCTCCCTCGCGACGTGCGAAGGGGCATTTTGGGGCCTCGACGCCGACGCCGGAACGATCCTCGCCGGGATCGGGTACGGCGCGCTCGCCTACTCCGACGCGATCGTCGGTCTCGTGGACACGAGCTGCATTCCGGAGCTCGACGCAGGCTCGCAGCTGGGATGCATCGATCCGTTCGCGGCGTGCATCGGCGCAACGACCGCGACCGCCGTGACGAGCGCATTCCCCGCTCCCACGGCTTGCGCGGGGGCGTCTGCGGACGGCGGTGGGATCTGAGCGAACGGAGACGAACCCCTACGCGCGCGGAGCAAACTCGTCCTTGCCGGAACCGTCTCCTCTCACAGGACCGCGCGGTCGTGCGACATCGCCGCCCTCTCGCCCGCTCCTCCTCCGCATCGCCCCGCATTGACGAGCAGCACTCATGCGCGCGTAATCGAAGGGATGCAGAGTGGCGCCCTCCCGCTGTTCCAAGGGACGCGCCGCTTCCATCTTCGACGACGAGTCGGACAAGGCGCCGTCGGCGTCGTGTACGAAGCGTGGGACGACGACCTGCACGCCCGCATCGCGCTCAAGACGCTTCGGGCCGTCGGCCCCGACGCGCTCCTCTCGCTGAAGAAGGACTTCCGGGCCGTTCACGACATCCGGCATCCGAACCTCGTGAAAATGGGGGAGCTCGTCGAGGAGGGCGGGACGTGGTTCTTCACGATGGAGTTCGTGGACGGTCTCCCCCTCCGTCGATACGTCCGCCCCATCGACGGGAGCCGCCCGTCGATCGTCCCCTTCGAAGCGCCCACTCCGCTCACGAGCGCACCGCACTACGACGAGGCGCGCGTGCGAGCGGTGTTGCCTCAGCTCGTCGAGGGCCTGAGCGCGCTGCACGACCACGGCAAGATTCACCGCGACGTCAAGCCGTCCAACGTCCTCGTCACTGACTCCGGGCGGCTGGTGCTGCTCGACTTCGGCGTGGCCTTCGACCTGGGGCGCGATCTCGACGACGCGGCGGGCGATCTGGTGGGCACGGTCGCGTACATGGCGCCGGAGCAAGCGCTGTCCGAGACCATCGGGCCGGCGGCCGACTGGTACGCGGTGGGCGTCATCCTCTACGAAGCGCTCACCGGTCGGCTCCCCTTCTACGGCCAGATGCACGACGTCCTGGCCAGGAAGCTTCGCGCGCCGCCGCCCGATCCGGCGACCCTCGTCTCGGGGTTGCCCGACGATCTGCGCGCGCTCTGCGTCGATCTGCTCCGCGTGACGCCAGACGATCGTCCGAGCGGCCGTGAGATCCTCGCGCGACTCGGGGTCGCAGCGAGGCAAGAGCCCAGCTCCGGCGCGACGAAGGCCGCGCCCTTCGTCGGACGAGCCATCGAGCTCGGGGCGCTCGAACGAGCCTTCGCCGACGTCCGTGACGGTGCGACGATCACCATGCTCGTCGACGGCGAGTCGGGCGTCGGCAAGAGCTTCCTCGTGCGCGAGTTCCTCGCGAACCTGGCAAACGAGGACGGCCGAACGCTCGTCCTCGCGGGACGCTGCTTCGAGCGCGAGTCGGTCCCCTACAAGGCGCTCGACGGAATCGTCGATCAGCTGCGCGAGCATCTCGCGGCGATGACCGAGGCGGAGCTCGCGGACGTGCTCCCGCACGACGCCCCTCTGCTGACGCGCGCCTTCCCCGTGCTCGGCGACGTCGTCACGAAGCGCGACCCGGCTCTCGTCGATCCCACCGCCAACCCCCAGACGCTTCGCGCGCGCATGTTCCTCGCGCTCCGCAAGCTCTTCGAGCGCATGGGCGCACGCTGCCACCTGGTCCTCTCGATCGACGACCTCCAGTGGGCCGACAAGGACAGCCTCGAGCTCATCGCCGAGCTCACGCGCCCGCCCGATGCGCCGCGCCTGCTGCTGGTGGCGACGATCCGCATGACCAGCGAGAGGGTGCCGCGCAGCGTGAGCGGGCGGGCCGGGGCGCTCGAGGTCGTCGGCGACGTCCGCCACGTGCAAGTCCATCAGCTCGCACAGGAGGAGGCGCGGACCCTCGCGCGATCGCTCGTTAGCGCGGGGACCGACGAGTCGACGATCGAGGAGATCGTCTCCGAGTCGAACGGGCATCCGCTCTTCATCGACGAGCTCGTGCGGCAGCGCGCGTCGACTCAGAGCACCCGAGCTCTCCGGCTCGACGACGCACTGTGGTCACGCGTGACGCACCTCGAACGGCAGGTCCAGCGGCTGCTCGAGCTCCTGGCCGTCGCCGGGCTCCCCATCACGCAGGGGCTCGCCGCGGAATCGGTCGGCGTCGAGCTCGGAGAGCTCGCCGAACTGACCGCCGAGCTTCGCGGCGCGCACCTCGCGAAGACGAGCGGCGCCAAACGCGAAGACGTCATCGAGATCTATCACGACCGAGTGCGACAAGCGGTCCTCGGGCACCTCGAGCCGGAGACGCGCTCGCTGTGGCACGGGCGACTCGCGGCGGCGCTCGAGCGGGTCGGGAGCGACGACGCCGAGTCGCTGTCGGTTCACTGGCAGGGGGTCGGCGATCTCGCGCGCGCTTCGACGTACGCCGAGCGTGCGGCCGATGTGGCGATGCGGACGCTCGCCTTCGAACGCGCGGCGCGGCTCTATCGCTCCGCGATCGCGATGCACCCCCGCGGCGACGACGACGCCGCGCGCTCGCTCGAGAGCAGACTCGCCGAGGCACTTCTGAATGCGGGGTACGTGGCCGAAGCAGGAGAGGTCAACCTGGCGCTCGCCGAACGCGCGCACGGGGACGAGGCGATCGATCTGCGACGTCGCGCCGCCGAGCAGCTCCTCTGCTCGGGGCGCTTCGAGCCGGGGCTGGTCGTTCTCCGCGGCGTGCTCGATGCCGTGAAGCTCTATTTCCCGAAGGCGCCGACGATGGTCATCCTGTCGCTGATCTTCTACCGCTTCCTCCTCGCCGTTCGCGGGCTCGCGATGCGCCACGAAGCGACTCCGAACACGAGCCTGGCAGCCCGCGTCCGCGCGGACGCGGCCTGGTCCGCGGGATCCGGTTTCGCGATGACGGACAACGTGCGCGGCGCCTACTTCCAGACGCGCAACCTCCACCTGTGCCTGAAGCTCGGGGACCGCGTTCGCGTCTCGCGCGCTCTGGCGATGGAGGTCTGTTTTCGATCCAGCGGCGGCAACCGATCGGAGGCGCAGGCCGCTTCTCTCCTGGCCACGGCGCGCAAGATGGCCGCCGAGCTCGGCGATCCGGAGGTGTCGGCGATGATGGACGCCGCCGAGGGCTATCACCTCTTCATGCTGGGGCGCTGGCCCGGCGCGGTCTCCGCGCTCTCGCGCGCGGAGTCGACTTTCCGCGACCGCTGCGTCGGTGTGACGTTCCAGATCAACTCCGTGCGTTCGATGCTGTATCGCGCCCTCGCGCTGGTCGGGCACTTGAACGAGCTCGCGACGCGCGTGCCGCCGGTCCTGCGCGACGCGGAGAAGCAAGCCGACCTGTTCGCCATCGCCAACGTCCGATCCGGACCGATGGTCGTCCTGGGGCTTCGCGACGACGAGCCCGCGAGCGCGCGCGAGCAGCTCGACGAGGCCAACGCGCGCCTTCCGCGCGACGCGTTCCTGGTGCAGCACTACTACGCGCTCCTCGCCGAGTGTCAGCTCGACCTCTACGCCCGCGACGGGGCAGCGGCGCTGGGCAGGCTGCAGGCGGCATACCCCGCGCTCCGGCGCTCGCTCCTCCTTCGCGTTCAGACGATCCGCGTTCAGATCCTCGAAGCGCGCGCGCGGGCAGCGCTCGCGGCGGCTCTCTCGCGCACGTCGGCCCGCAGCGAGCTTCTGGTGAGCGTGGACAAGACCGTGGTCCAGCTCGAAGGCGAGAGAGTCCCGTGGGCGCGCGCCCTGGCGACCATGTTCCGGGGAGGGCTCGCCGCAGCGCGCGGGGACGACGCCGGCGCGTCGAAGACGCTGGAAGATGCCGAGGCGCAGCTGACCGCGGTGGACATGCGACTGCACGCCGCCGCGTGCCGTCTCCGTCGAGGGGAGCTCGGAGCCGGCGGTGAGGGAGAGCGCTTGATCCGCGAAGCCAGCGCGCAGCTCGAGGCCGAGGGGGCGCGAAAGCCAGAGCGAATGGCGGGGTTGTATCTGCCAAGGACAGGGAAGCGCTGAATCGAGAGGATAGCGGCGCCCCCTCCGCCGTGCTGCCATGCTTCGCGCGTCAGCGAGGCTCGCCCATGATCCGCCACACCGTACTGTTACTCGCCGCCGCATGCGCATCCGCCGCGTGCGGCACGAGCTCCGCCTCCCCCGCGGACGCGAACGACGCCGGCGACCTCGCATCTCCCGACGCCACCACCGCGGACGGCTCCGCGGGCCCCGCGCCCGACGGCTCGCCAGGTCTCACGGATGGAGACGCCGCGCCCATCACCGACGGATCGATCCTCGGAACGACCGACGCCCCGCCCGTCACCCCTCCTCCCCTCTCACCAACTTGCACCCAGAGCCTCGCGGACGGCACGACCCCGCCGGCCACCACGGCCTTCATCTACCCGTCCCGTCGCATCACGCCGTTCTACCAATGGATCGACAACAACGGATATTGCGGCGAAGTGTCGATGATCCAGGCCGGGATGAACAACGGCCAGTGGGCGTCGCAGTACAACGCGCGCCTTCTTTGCGGCGGGCAGGCCAGCGGAACGCCCGGCACCCCGCTCCAGCAATCCGGGCCTGACGCGAGCTGCGACCCGAACGCCCAGCTGCTCCTCGACACGGGCTCGTCGGACAGCGCGTCGACCTGCCTCTCGAACTTCGGCCTCGCCAGCCAGCTGTTCGGCTACGCGAACGAAGCCTCCGGGACGGCGGGCTACCAGAGCTTCCTCTCGTGGGTGAAGGCGCGAACGATCGCCGGCGACAACGTCACGGTCGGCGTCCTCGACTCGAACGGGAGCGACAGCGAATACGATCACATCGTCTCGGTGGTGAAGATCGGCACGAACCACGCGGCGAGCGACGCCACGTACTACGACGACGACGTCCTCTACTTCGACGACCACGGCCTCCTCACCTTCGAGAACGGCGCCAACACCGGCAACCCGGCGATCCCCCCGGGGACGGGGACCGACACGAGCGGGTGCACCCCCTACGTCTTCGGATACGCGTTCAGCACGCTCGCGCAGACGGCCACCGCCGCGCACGCCGGCACCGCGAAGGCGTACGCGATCGTCATCCCCACGACGAACGCCAGCAACTACGGCTTCGCCGTGTCGGGCCCTCTCGTCGCGAACGCCGGAGCCGGCCCGCTTCCGGTGACGCTCGCGATTCTCTCCTCGACCACCGGCGGCGCGACCAACACCGACTCCCCGCTCGTCGGCTACAACTACGAAGCGCCGCACATCGGCGCGAAGGACGACGGCACGAGCTGCACCAACAGCCCTCCGTCGTCGTGGATGACGCTCTCCCTCGAGGTCACTGTGAGCGGGCTCACGGCCGGCACCTCCTACAACCTGTACGAGTACGACTTCGCCAGCGTGAGCGGGATCGGCTCGGCCGCCGCGCTCCCGATCCCTACGGCAGACTTCAACGCGCACGCGAGCCAGGCCGCCACGAAGGTCACGTTCACTGCGAGCGCACCAACGTGGGCGTACGTCGTCCCCTCACGGCCTTCGAACCAGACGATCGCCTTTCGCGCCGTGCCGGCGAGCGCGCCGTGAGAGCCAAGCCACCTTTCTCCTCGTCCCTCGCGCACCCTCACCCCCCACCCCCCTCTCCCGCAAGGGGAGAGGGGGAGCCAGAGCGTGATCTCCTCCCCTCTCCCCTTGCGGGAGAGGGGCCGGGGGTGAGGGTTCCCGGGAGATCGCTGAGGAACACTCTTTCACTGACAGAGCGCGCGATCCTGTGACCTCACAGGTTCCAGGTGTTGCTCGCCCAGAGCGGCGCCCACGACGGCGAATAGACGACCATGTTGCCGTCGTCCTGCACCGAGAGCAGCGAGCCCGGGTGACCCCAGGTGCCCGCCTGCCAGATGCCTTGCCACGCGGCGTTGTAGACCACGAAGTTTCCGTCGGTACCGATGGAGGTGAAGTGCCCGTGGCCCCACGCGCCCGCCGCCGACCAGGTCGGAACCCAACCGCCCGGCTTCGCCGTGTTGTAGAGGACGACGTTGCCGTCCGTCTGCTGGACGAGGACGTGGCCGCCGTCGCACGAGTACAGGCTCTGACCGGGTGACAGGTACTGGCCGGCGGTGAGGAACCCGCAGTTCGGCGGCGCAGCCATCGCATCGCCGTCCAGCGTGCCGAGTCCCGTCGGGCCGTCCCACCCGGGTCCCGCGCAGGTGAAGATCGAGTTCACGGTGCCGCTGCAACCCGACGTGACGTCGTAGAGCACGCCCGGGTGCGCGTAGAACCAGCTCGCGTCGTTGCTGCCACGGCCGGTGGCCGCCATGATCGCCGCGACGAGAGGAGAGGAGACGCTCGTGCCTCCGAAGGCGGTCCATCCGGGGTAGCCGTTGTACGTGTCGTAGACGGCGACGGGCGTATTCTGATCGGCGACCGCAGAGACATCGGCGATCGCGCGCCCGGAGCAGCCGGGCTCCGTCTGCCAGCTCGGCTTGGGCTCGAATTGACTGCACCCGGCCCCCGCCTGGGTCCACGCATTCTCGTGCCATCCGCGCCCGCTCGTATCCACTGTGAGACTGGTCCCGCCCACTCCGATCACGTGCGGGCTCACAGCCGGATAATTCGGCGTGATGCCGGCCTGGCTCCCGCTGTCGCCGGTGCTCGCGGTGATCGCGATGCCGGGGTGGTTGTAATAGAGCGTGTCGTACGATGCATAACCGGCGTTCTCGGCGCCGGCGTAGCTGTTGGAGATGACCGTGGCGCCCATCGCGGCCGCCATGTTCACGGCGGCGCCAAGGTCGCTCCAGTTGTTGGTGTTCGCCTCGACGAGGAGGATCTTGCAGCTGGGGCAGCCCGCGCTGGCCATGTCGACGTCGAGCGCGATCTCCGGCGCCCACCCCTGATCGGCGATCGGGAGCGTGCTCACGGCGGTGGAGCCGAGCTGGTTCACCTTCGTGAAGCACCCGGTCGTGGTGGTCCCGTTGCTGTGGCAGGGGGGGAGACCGAAGTACGAGCGGTACACCGCGAGGTCGGCCTCGGCGTTCGGGTTGTCGTACGCGTCGACGATGGCCACGATGCCGCCGGAGCCGGCGGGAATGCGGTACGCGCTCGCGAGCTGCGCGGGCGACCAGCCGTACGGCGTCGAGCTGGTCCGGGCCGCCGTGCCGTCGGGCGTCGTGACGATGAGCGCCTGGCATTGCGCGGCTCCCGGTCCGGCGGGCGGGCATACCCCCAGGTTGGGACGCGGCAACACGGGCACCCCTACCTTGCTGAGGTCCGCGCCACTGGCGCCTTCCGCTTCCGCGGATCCGGGTTCACTGCCACAGGCGAGCGCGAACAAGCCGGTGAGCGCGACGAGACAGAGAGTCGAGATCTTCTTCATGAGGGTCTTTCAGAGCCGGGGGCGCCGGCGGTTTTCAGAGGCGGGTTTTCAGAGCTGACTGTCGGTCGGCGCGATCGCCGGTTCCGCGCCGCGCTCAGCAAGGGGCGGGCCGTGTCGGTCAGGCCGCGCGATCGAAGCGCAGCCCGAGCTTCGTTTCGCGCAACGGACGCGCGGCCGACGAGCGCCGACTCGCGCGTCGGCGCGTGCGAGGGGCCGCGACTTCGAGTGGAAGTGTTTCAACTTCGAGTGGAAGGTCGCTTCGCGAGCCCCGCAGATACGAGCCGCAAAACCCGAGTACGACGCGCGGCACGGTGCGTGCTCTCGCGAAGTCGCGCCTTGACATGGGAGGCGCGCAATGGCGTAAGTCCCGCCGCGCAGCGCCGGTCCAATCCCGATCGACGCGTGAAAACCAAAAGAGGAAGTCGAATGAGGTCGTTGAAGAAGGTGGTGTGGAGTCTGTTCGCGATGTCGGCCGTCGGGCTCGGAGTCCTCGGATGCAGCGCCGACTCCGGCAACGATGCGACCACCCAGCCGATCACGGTCCTCCCTGTCCCCGTCATCGACGCGGGCGCCGGCTGTCCCGGGTCTTTCGGTTGCGCGTGCTCCGCCACCGAGCCGTGCACCGAGCCGAAGACCGTCTGCACCGGCCAGAATATTTGCCTGTTCCTGATCGAGCCGTGCGGCAACTGCAACTCCCACGTGGCCAAGGACTGACCTGACACCACGGCGCGCGCCGTCGCGAGCGCGGGCTCGTGCTAGGGTCCCGCGATGCCCCCCAAGGCGCCGTCTTCTTCAGGCGCGCCGGAGGAGACGACTGGTCATCGGCGCCGCACGAAGACGGCGCACCAGGAGCGCGACGGTTTCTCGCTCCTCGTGAGCTGCGCTTCGGGCGTCGCCGAGATCAAGCTCCCCGATCGCGAAGAGCTCATTCTCGGACGTGACGCGTCGAGCGACGTGCCGATCCTCGACGAGTCGGTGTCGCGCCGCCACGCGCGGCTCTCGCTCGGCGCGAGCATGACGCTCGAAGATCTGCGGAGCAAGAACGGCACGACGGTCGGCGGAGCGAAGATCGCCGCGCGCGAGCGCGTTCCGCTGGCGATCGGAGTCGTCGTCGAGCTCGGGTCGGCGACGGTCATCCTCCAGCGCGGACGAAGGGGGGTCCCGGCATCGGCGTCCAAGCTGACCGCGCCGTCGCACCCGAAGATCCTCGCCGCGAACGGCGCGGAGGGCCCCGTCGTGCGCGACGCGCGCATGAAGAACCTCTACGCGCTGCTCGACGTCGTCGCCCCCAGCAACGTGAGTGTCCTGGTCCTCGGCGAGACGGGCGTCGGGAAAGAGGTCTACGCGGAGGCGATCCATCGCCAATCGCCTCGCGCCGCCAAACCGTTCCTGGCGATCAACTGCGCCGCGCTCCCCGAGTCGATGCTCGAGGCGGAGCTCTTCGGCTTCGAGCGAGGCGCCTTCTCCGGCGCGGTGCAGGCCAAGCCCGGGCTCTTCGAAGCGGCGCGCGGCGGGACGGTCTTTCTCGACGAGGTGGGGGAGATCCCGCTCGCGATGCAGGCCAAGCTCCTTCGCGTGATCGAGACCGGAAAGGTGACGCGCCTCGGGAGCGTCAAGGCGCAGCACGTCGACGCGCGCTTCGTCTCGGCGACCAACCGCGATCTCCGCGCGCTCGTCGCGGAGCGCGCCTTCCGGGCGGATCTCTTCTTTCGCCTCAACGGCATGAGCATCACGCTCCCCGAGCTGCGCGCTCGCACGGCCGACATCGCGCCGCTCGCCGAGCACTTCCTCGCGCGCGCCGCGGCCTCGATGAAGAAGCGCGCGCCCCGCCTCACCCCTCGCGCGCTCGCGCGTCTCGAAGCGCACGCCTGGCCGGGGAACGTGCGCGAGCTGAAGAGCGTGATGGAGCGCGTCGTTCTCCTCTCGACCGGCGCGGTGATCGACCTCGCCGATCTGGAACGTGCGGAGCTCGACGCGCCGCACGTGCAGGTCTCCCCGGTGGACGCGCCCCCTCCCGCGTCGCAGCGCGCAGGCACCGCTCCGGCCAGTGTTCAGGGAGCCACGCTGAAAGAGGAGCTACGCGACCTCGAAAAGCAGCGAATCCTGGACGCCCTTGGCAAGGCGGGCGGAAACCAGACCGACGCTGCAAAAATCCTCGGCTTCTCCCGTTACACGCTCATGAATCGACTCGAAGCGTTCGGTCTTGCGCGCCCGCGAAAGAGGTGAGAGTCGTCGCCGATCATGACCGAGCGGCAATCGACGCGACCAAGCGCACCGGGCCCGACCCGGCATCGCTTGCTCCTCGAGCTGGGTCGCGGCGGCATGGGGACGGTCTTCCTCGCGGTTTCTGAGGGGCCGGGCGGGTTCAACAAGCTCAAGGTCGTGAAGCACCTGCACGGGGACCTCGCGTCGGACCCCGCGTTCCTCACGATGTTCCTCGACGAGGCTCGCCTCTCCGCGCGTCTCAACCACCCGAACGTCGTGCAGACGACCGACGTCGGCTTCGACGGCGAGCACTACTTCATCGAGATGGAGTTCCTCGAGGGGCAGTCGCTCGTCAACGTGCAGCGCCGCGCCGGGCTCCTCAGCGGACTGCCGATCGCGATCTCCGTCTTCCTCCTCGCCGAGACGCTCTCCGGTCTCCACTACGCGCACGAGCTCGCGGATCTCGACGGCACTCCGCTGCGCGTGGTTCACCGCGACGTCTCGCCGCACAACGTCTTCGTCACCTACGACGGGACGGTGAAGGTCCTCGACTTCGGGATCGCCAAGGCGGCCGACTCGTCGTCCGACACGTCGACCGGCGTGGTCAAAGGGAAGCTCACGTACATGGCGCCGGAGCAGGCGGCGCGGCGCGCGGTCGACCGGAGAGCGGACATCTTCTCGGTCGGCGTCATGCTGTGGGAGGCGCTCACGGGGAAGCGCCTGTGGGCCGACACGTCGCAAGCGCTGATCTTCGACCGTCTCGAGTCGGGCGACATCACGCCGCCGCGCGCGATCGCGCCGGAGGTGCCGCCGGCGCTCGACGCGATCTGCCGGCGCGCGCTCGCGGTCGATCCCGACGCGCGCTTCGCGACCGCCGCTTCGATGCAGGCGGCGCTCGAGGCGTACCTCGAGAGCCTCGACAGGAGCGGCGAGCACGGACGAGTGACGGCGCGCACGGTCGCGAAGACGCTGGACGATCTGTTCGCGGACACGCGCACGCGCGCACGCGCGCAGATCGACGCGCGTCTCAAGGAGGGGACCGCGAGCGGCGCGGTCGTCTCGCTCCCGGCGCTCGGCCATGAAGCGAGCGGCGTCATCGCCTCGGAGGGGACCGCGAGCATGCCGCGCGGATCGACCGTGGCGGGCATGTCGACGGAGACGAAGTCGCGGGCTTTGGAGCAGCCTGACGCGAACGCGAGTCGGCGCTCGCTCCTCGTGGGGAGCGCGATCGTCGTCGCCGCCCTCGCCGCCGGCGTGGGCGCGCTCGCCTTGCGCGCAGCGAAGCACGCGCCTGGCTCCGCGACGGGCGCGGTGCACCGCGAGTGCGAGACGAATCGCGAGTGCAGCGCGAAGAACGGCGACCGCGCGTTTCTATGCAGGCACGACGACGGCGCGTGCGTCGCGCTCGAGTCGCCCGAGTGCAAAGTGCTCGCGGGGAGCGGCGACGCCGCGAACGACGCCACGATCTGGCTCGGCGCGATGTTCCCGACGACCGGCGACGACGCCGTGGCCTTCGGGACCGAGAGCATCCAGGCGCTCGACCTCGCGCGCCAGGACTTCGCCAAGATTTCGCGCGGCCTCCCGTCGACGCGCGCCGGCGAACCGCCGCGCCCCCTCGCCATCCTCGCGTGCGACGACTCCGGAGATCCCGCGCGCGCGGCGAAGCACCTGGTCGACGACGTGCGCGTCCCCGCGGTCATCGGCTTTCGTTCGAGCCAGGAGGTGATCGACCTCGCCTCGTCGCTCTTCATTCCGCGCGGCGTGCTCGCCCTCGCGACGCAGAACCGCAGCGCGCTCATCACGACGCTCCCCCACCCTCCCGGCTCGCCGCGCTTCGTATGGCGAACGACGATCAGCAGCGCGCAGACCGGCGCGCCCGTGGCGAGCGTGGTCGCGAACATCCTCGAGCCCGCGGTGCGTGCGCTCCCCTTCGCCCTCGCGAAGGGGGAGCCGCTCCGCGTCGCGCTCCTCCGCAACACGACGACCGCGGGGCTCAGCGTCTCCGATGCGCTCTTCAAGCACCTCACGTTCAACGGAAAGTCGGCGCTCGAGAACGGCGACAGCTACCGCGAGTTCCTCTACGGCGATCAGACCAGCGTCGAGGCGCCGCCTGCGTTCGCGAAGGTCGTCGCCGACGTGCTCGCGTTCCGGCCGCACGTGATCATCTACGTGTCGTTCGACGGGATCACGAAAGCGCTCCTCGCGCCGATCGAAGCGGGCTGGCCGCGGCAGGAGCGCTTCCGTCCGCGGTATCTCCTCGACGGGTATCTCGCGGGAGGCGACGAGTTCTATGCCTTCGTGGGGAAGAGCGCGGACTTGCGCGGGCGTTTTCTGGGCGTGAATCCGCCGGCGACCACCGTCGCGAACGCGAAGCTCACGATGCATTACAACGAGACGTACACGCCGAAGGTCTCGCTGACGTACGGGCCGGGCTCCGTGTACGACGCGTTCTATGTCCTCGCGTACGCGGCGTACGCCGCGGAGCAAGGAGGGCAAGGGGCACAAGCGCCGCTCACAGGCGCGACCCTCGCACGCGCGATTGCGCGGCTCGTTCCTCCCGGCGAGGCCGTCGACGTCGGACCCGCGAACATCTTCGAGGCGCTCAACGTGCTCGGCGCGGGGAAGAACGTCGACCTCGGCGGCGCGTCGACGAAGCTCGACTTCGATCTCGCCACGGGCGACACGGCGGCGGACCTCGCGGTGCTGTGCGTGAAGACGGACGAGACGGGGAAGGCCATCGATCTGATGGAGTCGGGTGTCGTGTACGGGGCGCTCGAGGGGAAGCTGATGGGGTTGCCGGTGAAGTGTCCGTGAGAGGGTTTTTCTGATGCATTCGATCGACACAGAGCGCTTCCACCGCGACGGCTATCTCGTCCTCGAAGGCTTCGTCCCTGACGCGGAGTGCGATGCCCTGCGCGATCGCGCCGACGCGCTCGTCGCGTCGTTCGATCCCGCCCTTCACCGCTCTATCTTCACCACCGACGAGCAAGCGCGCCGCACGGACGACTACTTTCTCGACTCCGGCGAAGCGATTCGCTTCTTCTTCGAGAGCCTGGCGCTCGGTGCCGACGGCGAGCTCCTCGTCGCGAAGGAGCGGTCGATCAACAAGATCGGACACGCGCTCCACGATCTCGATCCGCTCTTCGATCGCTTCTCGCGCGCGCCTCGCATCGCGCAGCTCGTCGCCGCGCTCGCGGTCCCGGCGCCGATGCTGTTGCAGTCGATGTACATCTTCAAGCAGCCGCGCATCGGCGGCGAGGTGCGCTGTCACCAGGACGCGACGTTCCTCCACTCCGCGAAACCGATCGTCGGGCTCTGGTTCGCGCTCGAGGATGCGACCGAGGAGAACGGCTGCCTCTGGGCGGCGCCGGGCGGACATCGCGCGGGACTCCAGTCGCTCTTCGTGCGAAACGCCGACGACACGACGACGATGCGCACGCTCGGGGACGTGACGTGGCCGGACGCGGAGCTCGTGCCGCTTCCCGTGAAGAAAGGCGCGCTCATCGTCCTCGACGGGCTCGTGCCGCACATGAGCAAGCAGAACTACTCCGAGAGATCACGGCACGCGTACACGCTGCACGTCGTCTCCGGGGAAGCCGCGTACCCCGAGACGAACTGGCTGCGGAGGAAGACACCGGCGCGGGGGTTCGAGGTCAGGGGAGGCGCGCCGTCAGCGAAACGCTGAGCTGCTGAGACCACTGGTCATTCGTCGCCCAGCTCACCCGCGTGGGTGTGTACGTCAGCCCTGCGTTCACGCGGGGGAGAATCCAGTAGGAGACGCCGAGGTTGCCGAACACGCGATCGTAGTCCGTCGCGTTATCCAGATAGATCTGGCCGTGATCGACTTCGAGCGCAGCGGAGAAGCCGAGATCCTTCGTCGGATAGATGCCGAGCCCCGCGCGCGCCTCGATCCCGTCGGGAATGGCGACGATGCTGGCGGTGAGATCGTACTGGTGCCCGAGCACCGTGCGCCCCGCCAGCGACAGGCGCGGCCAGAACACGTCACGCCATGCGCCCGCCGGGATCTGGGTGGACTCTTGATGGACGCCCACGAGCTGCCAGCTGAGCGCGAGACTCGAATCGCCGGACCGAACGTCGACCCCGATCGATCCTTCCGGCTCCAAGACGTTCCGCGACGTCGGGAGAGCGACGTCCGGCACCCGAGCGTCGTGCAAGTAGTTGACGCCGAGTGACCCGAGGAGGGCGACGTTGTCGAGGATGAAGACGCGCGTCGCGATCGACTCGTCGGTGTAGTCCTGCCGGTAGGCCCCGCCGTTCGCCCTGAGCGAGTAGTCGACGTGCTCGTAGAGGCCGCCGCCGTGAAGAGCGAGCGTCGAGGTGCGCTGGAGGAACGGTTGGAGCGAGCGGGGCGCATCGTCATCGACGAGCGGGTGACCGAGATAGAACGTGAAATCGAGGTTCCCCCCTGCGCGCTGCCCGTTCGCGTTGCTGTCGTTGGCCGCGTTCCCGTAGGTGTCGGATTGGACGGCCGCGTTGCCTTCGACGGCGAGCGCGAAGCGGGTCGTCTCCGCGGAAGGAGGCGTCGCGGCGGGATCTGCTTCGAGAGCGGCGGCGAGGAGGAGGGGGAGGAGCACGCGGTGCGTATATCACGGTGCTTTCCAGGGGGACCGGCGCGGGGAATCGAGCCCCGTGATCCTCCCCGCCTCAGGCCTTCGCGACCGGGCGACGCGGGCGCTTCTTGGGCGAGATCGACTTGACGATGAGCATGCGCCGCTGGTTCGGATCGAACGGCGCCGGCGCACGAGCGATCGCGCTCTTGATGAGCGCCACCACCGCCGGCTCGTCGAGCGTACCTGCGCTCTCGAGGCGCACCGTTCTCACCTGGTTGCCGGTGCCGCGCAAGATCTTGAGCGGGTCCTGCTTGCCCTCGACCAGCTTCTTGCCGTGCAAGAAACAGATCGAGACATACGTCGAGAAGATCACCAGCGACACGATCGCCTGCGACGGCCGCTCGTTGGGACCGAAGCCGACGACGAGAAAGTTGTAGTTGTCGTACACCATCTCGATCGCGTGCTTGATCTGCTGGCGCAGCTTGCGTAGCGCGGCGCGGCCAAGCCTGGCGATCGCGGGATCGTGCTCGTCGAGGCAGCCGTCGAGGACCTGCGCTGCCGTCTTGCCCGTGGGTGACGCCTTCTTGCTATCTCTCGCGCTCATGACGGTGCGCGTGTGATTGTCGCACGGATCGGCGAGCCGACGTGCCCCGTGCCTCCGCCGCAGAAAGGCGAGCCACGGCGCAGCGCCTGCGCGGCTCATGCACGAACCGCATCGTCCAACGGACGACCGACGGGATAACGTTCGACCGCGTGAGCCTTGCGGCAAGCGCACGCCCGTTCGGATCGGGCGACCGAACTCAAGAGTCGAGAGCCATGACAAACGAAACCAAGTGCCCGTTCAATCATTCCATCGGCGGCGGGACCTCGAACCGTGACTGGTGGCCGAACCAGCTGCGGGTGGACCTGCTTCACCAGCACTCCTCCAGGTCCAATCCGATGGGCGAGCGCTTCGACTACGCCGGGGAGTTCCGGAGCCTCGACTTCGTGGCGCTGAAGAAAGACCTCGCCGCGCTGATGACCGCGTCACAGGACTGGTGGCCGGCGGACTTCGGTCACTACGGCCCATTCTTCATCCGCATGGCATGGCACAGCGCCGGCACCTACCGCA